>JAZNTW010000062.1:0-9998 GCA_045591925.1 Oscillospiraceae bacterium | reverse complement strand
GTCGCTGCGCTCCGGTCTCCCCTCTCTCTTAGGTTTTCCCTCTCGCGCTCTCTCTTTCCTAACTCTCTCCCCTCTGCTGAGTTGAATTTTCTTTAGGGGAAAGTGGGAATGCGAGATCAGCGAGTTTGCCCTTGCCTCTTGGAGTTCTCCGCTCGCCTTGCGCACTGCGCGGAGCATGAATGCGAAAGGGACAACCCAAGAGAGAGGGGAATCGTCGCTGCGCTCCGGTCTCCCCTCTGCTGACTTGAATTTTCTTTAGGGGAAAGAGGGAATGCGAGTGCAGCACATCTGGGGGTCGAGGGGGCGCAGCCCCTTCGTCGCGCGAAGCGCGAAATCAAATAAAAATGCAAAAAACAGGGATACTGCACTTACAATGCCCCTGTTTGTATATATGGCAACACCAACTCTGTGCGGTATCGCCTTGACAAAAAATATTATTTTTGGGCTGCTTTTACTCATAACGGGGTCTGGGAATCATATCCCCAGCGAGGGTTTGGGGTGAGTTTGCTATGCAAACTCACTGCGCAGCGTGCGTGGTAGCCCGATTATCAATCCGTCGGAGACGCCTCGTTCAGCAGCCCCGTAACCTCGTCGAGCGTTGGGGGATTGAGTGGCAGAGGGAATCTTGAAATTGCAATCGCGGAGCAGGCACTCGCAAAACGCACCATCTCGTCATCGGTCATGCCGTGCAGTGCGGCGTAGATACAGCCAGCCTTGAAGGTATCGCCTGCGCCCAAGGTGCTTTTGACCGCAACCGAAAACGGCTTTTGCATTTTCATCGGCTGACCCTTTCTGCCGTAGAGCAGCTCCTGTTCACCGCGCGTGATGATGACAAGACCATCGGTGCTTGCCGTGAGCAGGTCAAAGATTTCCTCTGTGCTTTTGTGGCGATATTGCTCCGAACAGGTGCATTCCTTGGATACGATATTGACCGCACAGTGCTGATGCAGGTAGCTGTCATGCGGACAATCTATGGTAATATAGGGCTTATGATGCTTGACACATAGCTCTGCGGTTTTCTGCGTAGCTTCGAGGAAAAACGGGTCGATTGCCGCGATTTTGCAGATTGCGATATCATCTTCCTTTGGCATATTCCAGCGCCTTTTTGCACCCGGCTCATAGAGCGATTGAAACACACCCATCGGGGAGCGCACGAGCCCTGCGATGACAACATAATCCATTAAACCTTCGTAATCGGGGTCAAAATACAGCGATGACAAATCGACCGATTTATCACGATAAAACCGGTTCAACAGCGGTGCAACCTCCGTACCGATATGCGTGCCATCCATTTTGACGGTCACGCCGAGGGATGCAAGAACGGTCGCCGCAGTACCGGTTTCGCCGCCTGGGAGAAAATATTTCGCAGAAAGCTCCGAATACGCATCGGGCTGCAAAAAATCGCCCTTTAGCAAAAACGAATGCGTACCCAGAATCTGCCCGTGCAGATAAACGTCATGGCTCATGGCCAGTCTCCTTTCGTGTAGGGATTGTGCACTGCGAATATCGTAGATACGTGCTTTTGAATCAACTTCAATCCTCATGAAGCGAAATCATTTTCGCAATATGCTTGAGAATCAGAAGAATATCGTCAGATTCCGGCTGACCGCTTTGGTCGCAGTCCGCCTGTCTGAGACCCTGTGCGGAAATCGCAGCAGCAGCGTCCTCCGCGACAAATCTTGCAAGCAAAACCGCGTCCGCAACATCTACCGTTTTATCACAGTTCACATCACCGAGCAGCAATGTCTGCGGTTCAGTGGTTGTGGTAGTCGTGGTGGTTGACGTTGTAGTTGTCGTGGTGGTTGTCGTGGTGGTGGTTTCGATGGGCTTCGGTTCTTCGGCAGGAGAGAGGATAAACCGCTGTGCGTTATCATCCTTCAATGTCCATTGTGCGAGTGCGCCGCTTGCAAGGAAACCGAAGCCGAGTGTCTGCTGATCGCTTTGGGAAACGAGCGAATAGCTGCCGTCTGCGTTGCACCAGATGGAGAATTTCTGCGAATCCTGTTCCGTATACGGCGCAAGCGTCATTGTATTGTCCTTGGGATCTGCGGTGATGCAGCTGCCGTTCGCATCGGAGATGACATATTGCCCGTCAACTTCCTTGATGAGCCATGCCGTTGGGGTGCTGCTCTGTCCGAGCGAATTGTTGTTGACGCCGATAAACTGCGCAGAATCGACATTTCTTAGCGTATAGGCACGTTCCGGTACAGCGGCAAAGGTCGGGGTGATTTTCCAGAGCTGACATTCGCCGCCCCAGAATTCCCATTGCTTGATTGCGCCGCCATTTTTCACCGACCATTCGTAAACATCAAGACCTGCTGCGTCACCGGCAGATTTTGCAACGATTGCGTAGTAGCCGCCGGATTTGACGAGCTTCCATTTCTGGTTATCCGCGCCTGTGTACGGTTTAAACGCGATTTCGAGTCCATTTTCCGCAGAATCACCCTGAACGGTCACGCAGTATTTTTCATCGACCATGGAGGTAATGCGGCAGTAACCGTCACCAACATCGGTCAGACGGAAATCCTGATTGCTGTCGCCGGACTTGTTGCCGCGCTTTGCCCATTGCTGAATGCCTGTGCCGGTCTGCATTGCACCTGGGGGCGATTCGAGCACGAGTCCGCTGTTGACATTGGTGATTGTGTAGGGGATATTGCTGAGCAGGTCGGTGTCACCGAGATAGACCCGATCCTGATTGTCGGACGCGGCAGCCTTGTCATACACAAGCTGACCGCTGCCGACATGGTGATAGAGCGGATTGCGCTCCTTACCATTCCATGCGGCGGTGCTGACGCCCCAGATCGTCTGATTATTGCTGCCGACCGCGGTAAAGGTCATGACCTGCTTTCCGCTGCCTGATTCATCATATTGCGGATTAAAATAGCCGTGATAGGTGACATTCTGGCCACCGGATACCGGCGATTGAATGGTGAAAGATGCCTCTGCGCTGTCGTTTTTCTCGCGCCATGAACCGGATACGGCACCAGAAATTGTGCCGTCCGCGTTGAGGGTAATTGTCTGCGAGGAAGTAATTTTGCCGTCCGTGGCGGTGCCGTGGTTGATGAATTCATAGGTGCCGGCGAGCGAAGCCGGTTCAAAGCCTGCGTCCGACCATGCTTCACCGCTGTACTCATAGGGCATAACGACCGGCCAGCCTGCCTCGTTGAACGCCATTGCGTGTACGCGAACCTCATGAAATTCCGCGCCATCGTCAAAGCGCGTGTGGTTGACGAGATACCATTGCCCATCGTCATCCTTCAAAACCGAATTATGTCCGGGCGCCATATACGCACGCGGCAGCGAGGAGAATTTATAGTTGGTCATGACCTTGAGACCATGCGCATTGAGATCGGGATTTGCCGGCAGCACCAAGTCCTTGCCGGATGGGTCGAGGAACGGTCCAAGCGGTGATCTGGAACGGCCGACGCGCATATTGTAGCCGCCCTCCGAGGTCAGACCTCCATAGGTGATCCAGAGATAATAGAAGCCGGTCTCGGCGTTGTATTCGATGAACGGACCCTCGCCGGATTTGCCGTAGCCGCCGGAAATTTTCGTACCGAAGTAGCTGTCCACCATTCTGCCGTCAGCGGTCTGACCGGATTTCGGGTGGATACATTTTCCGGTTTGCTTATCGAGTTCGAGGGTAAAGATACCGCCCGACCATGAGCCGTAGCACATATACATTCTGCCGTCGGTGTCGGTATAGATGGTGGGGTCGATGGCGTTGGGGAACATCTGGTTGTTGAACAAATGATTGTTGAACCACTGGCTGTTGAACGTGACCTGCCCCGCGTCAATGAGCTGCTGAATATTCGTATTGGAATATCTGCGGTTGACATTTTTGGAGGGACTGGTCGCCATGACGGTCGTATCGGTAAAACCGGAGTAAATCAGCGTATCGACAAAGGTATACGGTCCCTCGATGGTTTTGGCAGCTGCATAAGCGATGACGGAGGTGCGGTAGTCGGAGGAGGTGCAGAAATACATCAGATACGCACCTTTTGAGCCATCGGGATTGACATAATCGGGATTCCAGACGACATCGGGTGCCCAGACAGCAAAGCCACCCACGCAGTCACCGAGGTCTTCTCCAGCCCAAGCGAACGCTTTTTTGAGATTTTCGGAGAGGTTGCCAAAGAGCTTGTTATTCTGGCGCGTGTAACCGTTTGCAAAGGAAGTCCAGCTTTGGAGATTGGTGGACTTTGCAGCCTCGATATGTGAGCCGAAGATATAGTACATACCGCTTTGCTCGTCCTTGATAACGGATGGGTCATGCACGGAAACACGTGCTTTTTTGAGTTCTGCGTCGGCAGCGGAGACAGTCGGCGCAAGCGGCTGAAAGGCAGCGCAAAGGAGTGCGGCTGCGGAGAATAGCGCAAACAATTTTTTCATAATGAATCCCCCAAGATCAGATAAAAGTTGATGATTATAATATATATAGTAATTATTATAGCATGACGCGATGGTAAAGTAAATGACATTTTGTACATTTCCGATAATGGATTGTTGCACAAATCGCAAAATTTCACTTGACAATCCATGGGTTTTATGGCATAATTAAAATAGTGTGGTATGACCACGCAAATTACGAGGAGGGGATTTATCAATGAAACTGAAACGGTGTGCGGCATTTCTATCTGCCATCGTCATGCTGACCGGCTCTATGCAGCTTGTACCGACTGCGACAGTCTCAGCGGAGGGTAAATATGATTATGCAAGGGCATTGCAGATGTCACTGTATTTCTACGAGTGCCAGCAGGCAGGAAATCTGCCGGAATGGAACCGTGTGGAGTGGCGTGCGGATGCAACAGTCGATGACATCGTAGACGGCGGCTGGTACGACGCAGGCGACCATGTCAAATTCAATCTTCCGATGTCCTATACGGCAGCGATGCTTGCATGGGGTCTGTACCAGTACCCGGAGGGCATCGAGGCTTGCGGCGAAATGACAAACTATGTCAACAACCTGAAATGGGTCATGGACTACTTGGCAGCCTGCGACCTTGGCGATTCCGTCATTTATCAGGTCGGTATCGGTCAGAAGGACCATTCGTGGTGGGGCTCTGTGGAGCTGCTGGAATACGGCATGGCAGACCAGAATATCACAGGTTCGAGAGAGCATCTGGAGGGTCGTGACGCTTCGGCTGTGACCGCGCAGATGGGTGCGGCACTGGCAGCAGGTGCGTGTGCGCTCAAGGGCAGAGTTGATGATTCGATTCTGAATGATTATATTGACCACGCAAAGAATTATTTGAAAATAGCAGACGCCGACAAGAGCGATGACGGCTACAACAATACCGATGCAAAGGGCTTCTATCAGTCGAGACAGTTCTTTGACGACCTGTTCTACTGTGCAAACTGGCTCTACATCGCAACCGGCGACAAATCCTATCTTGATCAGGCAGAGAGCTATATCCCGAATCTCGGTCATGAGCTTGGACAGGGCGATACGCTGAAATATTCATGGTCACAGTGCTGGGACGACGTACAGCAGGGCGGCTCGCTGCTCTATGCGATCAACACCGGCGATGCGACATGGAAAGCACAGGTCAAGAAGCATCTGGATTATTGGTCGGATACCACCCGCCATAAGGCAGGCGGCTTGGTCTATGTCGATTCCTGGGGCTGTCTGCGCTATGCAAATACGGTCGGCTTCATCACCGCCGTTGCTGCGGACGAGCTGTTCAAGGACGATGCAAGCTACGAAACCTACAAGAATCTGTATGAGACGCAGATCAACTACACGCTCGGTGATAACCCGAACAAGATTCCGTATGTTGTCGGATACGCAGAAAATTCTCCGCGCAATCCGCACCATCGTACCGCACACGGCTCTTGGAAGAACGATTTCAAGCTGCCGAATGTCAGCCGCCACGTTCTCTATGGCGCACTGGTCGGCGGACCGGATGAATCCGGAAATTATGTTGACGACCGCAACAACTACATCAACAACGAGGTTGCGACCGACTATAACGCAGGCTTTACCGCTTTGCTTTGTAAGATGGTAACCGAATACGGCGGCAAGGGCGACCCTGCATTCCCGTATCCGGATGAGCGTGACGACGAGTTCTTTGTCGAAGCAAAGGCAACGCATGATTCCGGCGGTACGACCGTCAGCATGAAGCTCACAAACCACACCGCATGGCCGGCACGCTGCGTAGACAATCTCTCGATGCGCTATTATTTTGACGCAAGCGAGCTGAAGGCAGCAGGCTATGACCCGACCAAGATCGTGCTGCGCTGCGACCGAAACCAGTCCGAAATGTATGCAAGCACCGGCGTGAAGCCGGCAGTTGTTTCCGAGCCGAAGCAGTATGACGGAGATATCTATTATGTAGAGATCACATTCCCGGACGGCAGAGCCGTGCTTCCGGTTTCCGAGGGCGTACAGCAGTGTGAAATTCTGCTTGCAATGGTCTGCCCGGATTACGGCAAGGGCTGGGATGAGTCGAACGACTTCTCCGCAAAGGGCTTGCCGGGCGAGGGCAATACCAAGACCGAGTACATTCCGGTTTACGAGAACGGCACCTTGATTTTCGGCACTGAGCCGGATGGCAGCAAGGGTACCGGTTCCATCAGTGCAAATCCGCCGGCAGGTGGTTCTTCCGTTACGACAAAGCCGAATCAGACCGATACAACAAAGCCCACGACCACCACAACATCCGACACAACCAAGACCACCACAACCAAGACCACCACAACCACAGTCTCCACAACAAAGGATACCGATAAGCCGCAGACGGCAACGATCTGGGGCGATGCCAATCTGGACGAGTCGGTTGACGTTGCGGACGCGGTTCTGCTTGCACGCTTTGCCGCTGAGGATGCAAGCGCAAGCATCACGGCACAGGGCAAAATCAATGCCGATGTGACGGGTGACAGCAATCTGGATTCCAATGATATGGTGAAGATTCTGCGTGCCATTGCAAATCTCATCACGATGGATCAGCTGAATCCGCTTGCAAGATAATACAAATAATCCGCAGGATTCGAATGTGAGTCCTGCGGATTTTTTTGCGTTATGCGGTTTGCGAGGTGGCGATGAAATACAGCACGATAATCTGCCAAGTCAGACCGAGCAGATTGATCAGCCAAAAATAAAACTTTTTTGTCTTATGATGAAAAGTGACCATGCCGAGCAGACCGCCCAGCGCGCCCCCTGCAAATCCGAATAGGAGCAGCCGGCGTTCGGGTGTGCGCCAGAGATTCATTTTTGCGGCACGCTTATCCAAACCATAGATGATAAACGTGATCGCGCTCATCACAAGCAATATGATTGCATAAATCCGTAACATATCGTTCCTTTCAGCAGAACAGCATCCTGTCGGGTTGGCAGGATGCTGCTTTTTGATATTACTGCATGATTGCCTCAGTCCAGTATTCCTGATTATAGATATCGGTGAAGCGATACATGATTTTGATTGCGCCATCGCCAACATCGACATTGCTGATTGTCATGGTGCCGTTGACGGTGAGCTGATCTCCGAGCATATAGCTGTCGAGATAATCGCCCTCGTAGCTGTAATAATCGCAGACGAAATCGAGCTTGTCTCCGTCATGCAATTCTGTCATACTTTTTGCAACGGTATCGGTTTCATTGTTGCGGTAATCGGTTTCCGCACCGATGATATAACCATCCGGATTATCCTGATCGAATGCGACAAGCAGCTTCACGCGCGCACCGTTGAGCAGGGCAGGGATATAGCCGGAGATGGTGTAGTTGTCGCCGTTTTCGATGGTATCGGTATGATAATATGCAACAACCTGACCGTTCACAGCAAGCCAATCGCGCGCGGTGTCAGCAATGAGGTTGCCATCGTCATCGAAATCAAAGACATTGTCCAGACCGAGATCAACATAGCCCGTACCGTCATCATAGAACACATTTTTGTCGAGCGAATTGACAAGCTGCCATTGCGATTCACTGAGCGTCAGCTTGTATTGCCCGTTGGATTCGTTCCAGTAGAGGTTGTTGGTATCGAAATAGTTCAGCGAGAGGTATTCGGCGGTGCTTTCGTCGGAGAGGGGTGTTTCATCCATAAAGCCGATGTTATCCTGCGTCAGACCGTCGATGCTTCTGCCGTCAAAGGATGCGGAGCTGAGGAAGCTGCCGAGCAGCGAGCCGATCATATCGGCATTGCCGGAGGAACCGCCTGTCAGATTGCCAAAGAGCGAGCCGACCGGAGAATTTGAGCCGCCGGCAGCAATCTGACCACTGGTTTCGAGGCTTGCGAATTGACGGATACACTTGATATAAGCAGGGTCCATGTTGATTTGCTGATAGGTACTGCAAGCATTATCGACATAGGAGGTACGCTTATAGGGGAAGAAGATGGAAACGCCGTAAGCATTGGTCATATTTGAGGATGTGATATTATACTTGACCGCCTTTTGAATGGTTTCCGCGAGCTTGTCGCCCTCAGGGGTGTTCATGTTCATCGCAAGATCAACCAAATCGACCTGATCGATCTTGGAAGAAACCGCAAATTCTCTGGTGTTGTTCCGCGCGGAGGAGACTTCCTGATAGGCTTTTGCTTCGAGCTTTGCGCTGATGGAATCGGAGAAAGCGGAAAGGTGCTTCGGGACGGTATTTGCAAATTCTGCAAGGTCGATGACAGAGAGCGTAGTTTTCTGACCGGGGCAGCGGCGCGCGCAGGCAGAAACAAAATCGTCGCAGATATGCTTGCCGATTTCGAGGGAGGACATCGAGGTATTCTTGCCGAGCTTTGTGAGCCAGTTGGTGTAGTACCAGCCGATGCCGGGCTCGGTTTCCTCGGAGGCGATGAGATAATCGGCATAATCATTGAGCATCAGCGCATTTTCGGCAGTTGCCATGAGGCAAGCGTCAAAGCCGATGATATCGAATTTCACGCCGCCGTTTTTGAGTGCCTTGCTGATACCGGCAAGGCTCATCGAACCGCCGTTGCGGAGCTTTTCATCGTAGCCGAAGCCACTGACGGAGCCGCCGCCGTGATCCCAGAAATCGAGGATATATCGGTTTGCCGGGAATTTATCAGCGCAGTAGCGAATGAATTCGGAAAGCGTATCGGGGTCGGTCATCGACTTGTTGCCCATATCGGATTCCAAGCGTTCGAGCTTGCCGTCACGGACGCGATAAATCTGGTTTTTGCTGTTGCTGATGCCGGAGGTCTGCCATTGCTTGCAGCCGCCGGTGTAGACGATCAGATTGACGTTATCACCGTAGTGTGCAGCAGCCATTTCCTGCAAATCGGAAGAAGCCATGCCGCTTTTGGATTCGAGGTCGGTGCCGCAAAGGTAGACCATGATGGTGACGGTGTCCTTGTTGTTGCCGAGGATGGTGGTATATTTGTCACGCGAGCCTGCCGCAACGGTCTGATCGACATTGGCATTCGAGGGCGCAAAATAGTCGTCGGACTGTTCTTCGGAAGAATGGTAGGGGAGCTGCTCGGAGACGATGCCGCTGTAGTTTTCGGACGTACCGCTATCGCCGCCGAAGCCTTTGAGCAGCAGGAAAATGATAATGATTATTACGATTGAACCGCCGCCGCCGGCAGCCGCCGCACGTTTACCGCCGCCATGGTGAGAGCCTCTGCCGGCGTAGCCGTTTTGCGACCCGACAGGACCGGTACCGAGTCCGGAGCCGCGGCGATGCACACCGGAACCGCCGCCGGTAACGTTTTTCTCTCTGCTTCTTGGTCTGTTTCGCTCCATAGATGAATCCTCCTTTTTGGTGGGTATTTTCCTATTTTTATTTTACCTGATGGGACAGGATTTGTCAAGTTGATTGACGAATTTTTCATGATATGTATCGTATCTGTCAGATAGGGGACATTTTCTTGCAGGGTTTTCCTATTTTAAGGCAACGCCGCAAAAGTCCGCCATATATACAAACAGGGGTATTGCAAGTGCAGTGTCCCTGTTTTTGTATTTATATTTGATTTCGCGCTTCGCGCGACGAAGGGGCTGCGCCCCCTCGACCCCCAGATGTGCTGCACTCGCACTCCCACTTTCCTCTT
>JAZNTW010000061.1:0-16047 GCA_045591925.1 Oscillospiraceae bacterium | reverse complement strand
GACAACCCAAGAAAGAGGGGAATCGTCGCTGCGCTCCGGTCTCCCCTCTCTCTTAGGTTTTCCCTCTCGCGCTCTCTCTTTCCTAACTCTCTCCCCTCTGCTGAGTTGAATTTACTTTTACTGCGCAGCGGAGAGTAGTTTGTTTTGCGAATTTGCAATTAGTTGGAAAGGGGAAATGCGAGTGCAGCGAGTTTCCCCCTTGCCTTTTGGGGTTCTCCCCTCGCCCTGCGCACTGCGCACTGCACGGAGCACGAATGCGAAAGGGACAACCCAAGAACGAGGGGAATCGTCGCCGCGCTCCGGTCTCCCCTCTGCTGAGTTGAATTTTCTTTAGGGGAAAGGAGGAATGCGAGTGCAGCACATCTGGGGGTCGAGGGGGCGCAGCCCCTTCGTCGCGCGAAGCGCGAAATCAAATATAAATACAAAAAACAGGAACACTGCACTTGCAATGCCCCTGTTTGTATATATATGGCAACACCACCCAAAACGACTTCATACTTCTTTGACGTAAAATGGAGGTTGGCGCTGTCTCCCCAAAATAACCCTTGTGTTCATTCGCAATTCACGAAATGTTCATAGTTTGTTCATGGACAAATACGGTGAAATATGTTATAATAAGTAGACCGTTTACGCGGATTTGGGAGTATGCCTGCATAACAGGAGGTTATTTCACCTACCCACACCTGCGTTTACCGGATTGATACATCAGAAAGAGGTGAAATTCCATGCTTCGTAAGGAAGAAAAGACAGACGTGATCCTTGCCAATGCAACTCACGAGGGCGATACCGGTTCTCCTGAGGTTCAGATCGCAATTCTGACTCGTCGTATCAACGACCTGAATGCGCACCTGAAGCAGCATAAGCACGACCACCACTCCTATCGTGGTCTGCTGAAAATGGTCGGCCGTCGTCGTAACCTGCTCGGTTACCTCAAGAAGAAGGACATCGAGCGTTACAGAGCGACCATCGAGCGTCTCGGCCTGCGTAAGTAATACGCGCAAACATGGGGAGGGAGGACACTCCCTTCCCTTTTTCTTTCTAATCATGTTGTACGTTCGGTGCTTTGCGGTTTTCCGTCGGTTTAGCATGAAATCATGAATTGCAGCTTCATGCAGTTTCTGATTTTATGCTAAAAGATGTCGGAGAATCAGAAAGCATCAGCAAATATATCAAGGAGGCTGATTCTAATGTTTGAAAATCACAAGATTTTTAAGACGACATTCTGCGGCAGAGAATTGAGCGTTGAGACAGGCAAGACCTGCGAGCTCTCCAACGGTTCCTGCTGGGTTCGCTACGGCGATACCGTTGTCATGGCGAACGTCACGGCAAGCGAAAAGCCGCGTGAGGGCGTGGATTTCTTCCCGCTTTCCGTTGATTACGAGGAGCGTCTGTACTCCGTCGGCAAAATCCCCGGCAGCTTTATGAAGCGCGAGGGCAAGCCCAGTGAGCACGCAATCCTCACTTCCCGTTGCGTAGACCGCCCGATTCGTCCGCTGTTCCCGAAGGATATGCGCAATGACGTTGCTGTCGTCATGACCGTTCTGGCTGTCGATCAGGACGCGATGCCTGAGATCCTCGGCATGATCGGTACATCCGTTGCGATCTCCATTTCCGATATTCCGTGGAATGGTCCGATCGGCGGCGTTGAGGTCGCGCTGGTTGACGGCGAGATCGTTATGATGCCGACCAAGGCACAGAGAGCTGTTTCCGATCTGAAACTGACCGTTGCCGCTTCCGCTGAAAAGATCGTCATGATCGAGGCCGGCGCAAACGAGGTTCCGGATGATCTGATGCTCGAATGTATCCTCAAGGCACATGAGGAGATCAAGAAGCTCGTTGCGTTCATTTCCGATATCCAGAAGGAAATCGGCAAGCCGAAGTTTGCATTTGAGTCCATGGAGGTCGATCACGACCTGTTCGATGCGATCATGGATTTTGCACGCAAGGACGTCGAATTCGCACTCGATACCAATGATAAGAATGTCCGCGAGGCAAGACTCTCCCCGATCAAGAATGCGATCCACGAGAAGTTTGATCCGGAAAATGAGTCCCGCATCGCGATGATTGACGAGTGCATCTACAAGATGCAGAAAACCATCGTCCGTGAGTGGCTCTATCAGGGCAAGCGCGTTGACGGCAGAAAGATCGACGAGATTCGTCCGCTGGCTGCTGAGGTCGGTATGCTGCCGCGCGTTCACGGCTCCGGTATGTTCACACGTGGTCAGACACAGGTTTTGACCATCGCAACCCTCGGCCCGATCGCCGATGCACAGCGCATTGACGGTCTGGATGAAAACGAGGAAACCAAGCGCTATATGCACCAGTACAACTTTCCGAGCTACTCTGTCGGTGAGACCAAGCCGAGCAGAGGTCCGGGACGCCGCGAAATCGGTCACGGTGCGCTCGCAGAAAAGGCGCTCGTTCCGGTTCTGCCGTCCGTTGAGGAGTTCCCGTATGCAATGAGACTCGTTTCCGAGGTTCTCAGCTCCAACGGCTCGACCTCTCAGGGCTCGATCTGCGGCTCCACGCTCGCACTGATGGACGCAGGTGTTCCGATCAAGGCACCGGTTGCAGGTATCTCCTGCGGTCTGATCACAAAGCCCGATTCCGATGAGTTCATGACCATGGTCGATATTCAGGGTCTTGAGGACTTCTTCGGCGATATGGACTTCAAGGTTGGCGGTACGCACAACGGTATCACCGCAATTCAGGTCGATATCAAGGTTGACGGTCTGACGCCGGCAATCATCAAGGAGGCATTTGAAAAGACCCGCAAGGCGCGTCTTTACATCCTCGATGAGATCATGCTGAAGGCTATTCCGGCTTCTCGTGAGACAGTTTCCGAGTATGCACCCAAGATGCTCCAGACCCGCGTTCCGGTTGACAAGATCCGTGAGGTCATCGGCTCCGGCGGTAAGGTCATCCAGAAGATTTCCGCAGAGTGCGGCGTGAAGATTGATATTAACGAGGACGGAAGCGTATTTGTTTCCGGCATTGACCTCGCAAATGCTAAGAAAGCGATCCAGATCGTCGATACGATCGCAAACGGTCCGGAGATCGGCGCGATCTATAAGGGCAAGGTTACCGGCATCCAGACCTTTGGTGCGTTTGTTGAGATCGTACCGGGCAAGGAGGGCTTGGTGCATATCTCCAAGCTCGACAAGCAGCGCGTCGAAAAGACCGAGGATGTTGTTTCTCTGGGTGATGAAATCGTTGTCAAGGTCATGGAGATCGACGATGTCCGCGGCAAGATTTCGCTCTCCAGAAAGGACGCTCTTGCAGAGCTGGAAGCAAGAAAGCAGCTTGTTCAGGATGAAAATGCCTGATGGATGTTCCATCGGGGACTATGATAGGGCTGTGTGACAGGCAGGGCGGCGGTACGGCAAGGGCTGTACGGCTGTATGACAAAATGGTACGGTACGAACGTATATTGGGATAATGACCACCCAAACGCGGCGTGACTCCACCGGAGTTTTGCCCCCGTATAAAGAATAAAAAGCAAGCAGGCGTGTGCAAAAAAGCATACGCCTGTTTTTTTTCAAAAAACTATTGACAAAAATTGTATTCAATGATATAATTGTATACATAGAGGTTATACAATTTGTACTTGCAATGCCGTCCGGAAGGCTTGTAGGTATTTTTACCCAAGGAGTGTACACGAATGAATATCAACATCAGCAATGCCAATGGTGAGGCGATCTATTTGCAGATTGTCAATCAGGTGAAATCGCTGATTATGGAGGGCAAGCTCAAAGAGGGGGAAATGCTCCCCTCGATGCGAAATCTTGCCATTGAGCTTCATATCAGCTTTATGACCACCAAACGCGCCTACGAGGAGCTGGAACGGCAGGGGTTTATTGAATCGTTTACCGGCAAAGGCTCTTTTGTCAAGGCGCAGAATCTGGAGCTGTTCCGTGAAGAACAGTTCAAGCAGATTGAGACGCTGCTGCTGGAGGTGTCCGAAAAGGCACGCAAGGCAGGGCTGAGTTTGCAGGAGCTTCACGACCTGCTCAATCTTGTCAATGAAGGAGAATAAATATGGCTGCTTATGAAAATGCAATCGAGCTTTCAGGCGTTACAAAAAAATACAGCGGATTTACACTGGACAATGTCAGCTTCAATGTGCCAAAAGGCTCGATCATGGGCTTTATCGGACAGAACGGCGCGGGTAAAACCACGACCATCCGCAGTATGCTGAATATCATCGGTATTGATTCCGGCGAAATCAAACTGCTCGGACTCGATTATCTCAAGGATGAAATAGAAGTCAAATCCCGTATCGCCGTGGTATTTGACGAGCTGCCCTTCCACGATCTTTTCAATGCAAAGGATATGGCGCGGATTTTTGAGGGCATCTATCCCAAGTGGAGCAATGCCGATTATAACGGCTATCTCGAACGCTTACAGCTACCCACAAATAAGAAAATCGGTAATTTTTCCAAGGGTATGAAAATGAAGCTGCAAATCGCCTGCGCACTCTCCCATAACGCCGAGCTGCTGATTATGGACGAGGCAACGACCGGTCTTGATCCTGTTGTGCGTGACGAAATTCTGCATATTTTCATGGAATATTTGCAGGACGGCGAGCGTTCTATCCTGATGTCCTCCCATATCACCTCCGACCTCGAAAAAATTGCAGACAGCGTTGCCTTTATCGACAAGGGCAAGCTGCTTGTGACCGGCTATAAGGACGAAATCCTCGAAAATCACGGCATCATGAAATGCGACAAAGACGAGGTCGCAAAAATCGCAAACGAGGATATCGTGAGCATCCGCATGAACAGCTACGGCGCAGAGGTCATGCTCAATAACCGGCAGGCTGCGGCAAAGAAATACGGCGGCGCAATCATTGATCCGGCAAATCTTGACGATATCATGCTCTACTATGTTCACAAGGACGAAAGGGAGTGGTCATTATGACAAAATTCCGTTCGCTTCTGTACCGCGAGCTGCGTGTGACCAGAAAACAGATTCTCATAGGGTTTGGAATCGAGCTTTTGCTGATGTGCGATCTTCTCGTTAGTCTGTATGTCCTGCTTAGCGAAAGCGGAGAAAGTGGGATGGATACGACTCCGGTTATCCAAGGCATATTCTTGACGGTTACCATCTGTGTCGGATTGATTAGTTCGTCGGCGTGCCTGTCGGGCAGTGAGCTGATCAAAAGCGATGTCAATACAAACTGGATGAATTATTCCTTCGCGCTTCCGATTCGACCGCAGGAACGTGCGGCTGCGCATCTTTGCCGTTCGCATCTGGTTTCCATTGTATTCAATGCGTTCGTAATTCTTATAGACGCAATCTTCTGCGCGGTACTGAATGTGGAATTTTCTATGGCGATCATTGTGGTTCTTGTCGCGACGTATGCGTTTTCGTGCTTGACCGTACTGCTGGAGGATGTCTTTCTGTTTGGCGCAAGAACACTGGCGGAATTCAATAAGCTGCATACCTACTGTGTCCTTGCGAGCATCGCGTTGATGTGCGGACTGGGGTATATCCTCATTAAGAATAAGAAGGATATTTCTGATTACTTTCTTAGTAGTCATGATGTGTACGCGCTGATTCATACAGAATGGCTGCTTTGGCTGATTCCGCTGATTCTGCTTCTGGTTGCCGCTGACTATTTCGTGATTGTCTGGAGAACGAAGCACGCGTATTCTACGGTTTCCATCCGCAGAGCAGCGGAAAAAACGGTCACGATTTCCGATACCCATATTTACCCCATGGGCTTTTTCTATAAGGAGCTGAAGCAGAATCGGCTGAATATCATCCTGACCGCGCTTGCGCCGCTGTTTATGATCGGGCTGTGCTGCATAAGAATGCTGATGAATGCGGATTTTTTAGATGAAGATATCGGTGTGCTGCACCATCTCGCGTTCGGCACCGGCTTTGTGCTTGCAACCTCCATCATCAGCAGCATATTTCAGGGCGATGACAAGAAGCTGTGGGCTTGCTTTGTGGCGAGCAGTCCGGACGGCATCAAACGGACGCTCTACAATAAATATGTCCTCTGCTTGGCAATGACCGGACTGTATACGGTCTCTGCCTACGTTGCCGAAACTATTTTCGATACGATTTATTTTCAGGTGCTCGGCGAGGAATATTTCTCGCTGACCGTGCTGTATATCTTTGCGTTTTATCTACTCCTGTTATTGACTGCGCTGGATGTTCCGTTTATGGTTCGGTTCGGTGCGAAAAAGGGTATGTTCATCAAGCTGGGTTTATTCGTGGTATTTGTGATTGTGCTATGCTTGATCATGAATTCGCTGTCTGAGGAAGCAAGCGATAAGCTGTATCAATTCATCTGGGATGTTTTGCACGGAGAGGCGAATGACGCCGTGATGCTGACCGTTTCGATATTGCCGTATGCTTCGCTGGCGGCGTATTACGGCTCCTATAAGCTCTCCTGTAAGCTGTTCATGAAAGGGGTGACCGCATATGACAAATAAAAAAACAGAGCTGAAGCGTCTGATTATTTTTCTGGTGCTCGCCTTTGCAATCAGCTGGATTCCTGCGATCATCTTCAATGAGCTTTTCGGTTACTACGAATGGTTTGAAACCAATAAATATCCGGTGCTTTTCTGGATTGTCGGCTTCGGCCCTGCGATTGCCAATGTCTTGACGCGCCTCATCACCAAGGAGGGTTGGCATGATAGTATGCTGCACCTCAATCTCAAAGGCAATCTCAAATATTATGTCTTTGCGATTATGGCTTCGGTCGTGATGGGCTTGACCGAGGGAATCGTGGCAACGATGGTTTACGGCGACGGCAATTTCTCCGATATCGCAGGAAATCTCAACGCTTCACAGATTGTCAGCGAGATTCTGCTGACACTTGCGGTCATTCCGGTTATGGCATTCAACACCTTCGGCGAGGAATTCGGCTGGCGCGGCTATATGAACCAGAAAATGGAGCCGCTGCTCGGTACGACGGGTACTGTCTTTGTCGGCGGTATCATCTGGGGACTTTGGCACGCCGAGCTGACCATCGAGGGACATAATTTCGGCACGGAATATGACGGCTATCCGTGGCTCGGCATCCTGTGTATGTGCCTGTTCTGCACGTTTTTCGGTATGTCGCTGATGTGGCTGACCAAAAAGACCGGCTCGGTTTATCCTGCCGCAATTATGCACGCTGCAAATAATTTCGGCGCGAAATCAATCGGCTTACTTCTTATGAGTGGTGTACCGGAGGAGTTTTCTCTGGGTATTTACCAGCAGCTTGTGATGATGCTTCCGACATTCCTGATTCATACGGTATTTTTCGTGTGGATGCTGGTCGATGTCAGACGGGAAAAGAAAGCTGCCAAGGCTGTGCAGCCGGAGCAGTCCGATTAAAGTTTTTATGCAATTCTTCCATTGAAATCTTCTCTTAAGGCAGCACCGCGCAAAGTCTAAGAGAGAGGGGAGACCGGAGCGCGCGACGATTCCCCTCGTTCTTGGGTTGTCCCTTTCGCATTCGTGCTCCGCGCAGATACGCAGGGCGAGGGGAGAACCCCAAGAGGAAAGGGGGAAACTCGCTGCACTCGTATTCCCCCTTTCCCCTTAAGGTTTATCTGTTTTGCAGTGCAAAGCAAACTCTGACGGAGCTTGAAGAAAAGCAAGCTGTGATTGAAGCTGCACTTGCACAAGAACAAATCTGCCGCCCGATACTTTCAAGAGAGCAGATTGAATTCTGGATAATGCAATTTGCGAAAACAGATTTCAAGGATGAAGAACAGAAACAGCGTCTAATTGATATTTTCATCAACAGCGTTTTTGTTTATGAGGACAGGCTTGTTGTTTTTCTTAATTTCAAGGAGGGTGAAGTTGCTCTGAGTCTCGATGATATAAACGAGGGGGTAAAAAAAGAGAACACCCAAGCTAATCTTGAGTGTTCATCTTTGTTAATGAATGGTGACGGAAGCTTGAATATAGACGAACTCTTGTTTGTTGGTTGTAGATTTGGATATATGGTGGGGTTGAGGTGAATTAACCTGTACTTGATATTTGTTATATAAGGTACAGGTTTTTAATTTTTTTAAACTATAAATATAATCCCTTGTCAAAAAAACATTTAAAAATCAAATACATATCCCCTGCAACAAATAGCGTGATACAGAGTTTAATCCGTATCACGCTGTTTTGTGTTTTGAAAACACTGATCACATTTTTATTCTACATTTTTCAGTGCCGTATCAAGAGGGATTTTCTTAACCTTTCTCGTCTGCAAAAATGCGATAACGGCGTAGCTTATCACTCCTATAACAAATGTTGCAATAAGCACTTCGGTAGGCATATAGTAGAAAAAGTATCCCGAATAGCTTGCCATAGCCGCAGGCAAAATATAAGTCATTGCAATGTCGGTAAGCGGAATTGTAACGAGCATTGAAAGCACAACCACAATCGCTGTGGAGGCTATATACAGGCTGTTTATTTCGCTGTTTGAATATCCCAAAATTTTGGTCATAGATATGGACTGAGCATTCTTCTCGATAATGATTTTTGAAAGCAGATAAATTATCATCATAAATACAATAACACCAAAGCCTGCAAGCAATCCTGACATTCCTTCAAAGCTTACCATCAGCTGACGGGAGGTTTTTGTATAATCGTCTGCGGTGATTTTCGCAGCAACGAAATCTTCGATGCCTTCAATTTCTGTATCGCTGAAATATCCGCTGTAATAGTCTGGCTCGTTTCCGAAAATTTCGTTGAACTTGTCTATATTCATAAATACTGCAAGTCCCGCAGGATAATCATAAACACCGTCTATCTCAAAGGTATAATTCTTGTTTTCGTAAGTATCGCACAAGGTAGTGCTGTCGCCTGATGTGAGCTTATGCTTTGCGGAAAAGGCGGAAGAAATGTAAAAGCCTTCATCTAAATCGGCACTTATATACCTGCTGTCAGGCGAAATTCCGTAAATCGTTACATCTTCAATAATGAACTTTTCATCTGTTGTTTTAAGGCTGTCTGTGCAGTATTTCTCCGCATTCTCGCAATCGGTTTCTATCGGCATTTTCAGAACATACTGATAATCGGCAATCATATTTTCTACAATAGTGTTCTGATTGTGTTCAAGAAGGGGATTTAATCCGCAGCCGAAAAGAAGTATAATATCTGCAAGGAATATTCCAAAGAATATCATAATATAGTTCGGGATATTCTGCAAAATCACCCTTATTCTGAAACGGGTAAGAATACCTAATTTTGTACTAAGGCGCACTGCCTTTTTCTTTCCTTTTTTGCTAAGGTCACGGCGAATGAATTTCAGTGGTGAAAGTTTCAGCTTATTCCAAAGAATTGCAAAATTTATAAGAATAATAATGCAAACAGGAATAAGGGTAGTCTTTATAAAAGCGTCTGCATTCCACCGAGGAATGTATGTTGTCAGGCTGAAGGAATTATACATCAGATTTGTTCCGAAATCCTTGAACACGGTATATCCGAGAATGTTTCCTATAACAGCCGCCGCAAGCGTTACAATGGTCGGCAGCGTGAGATAGTGAATAATAAGCTCGGCTTTTGTGTATCCTGAGGCGCGGAGTGTGCCGATTACATTTGCCTCTTTGGTAATGGTATTGCTTGTTGTGATTGCGAAAACAAAAGCAATTACCGCCATCATCAGATAAAGGAAAAACTGCATCATAACGGTATCATTACCCATATCATCGCCTGCAAAATGAATAGCCTGATTTGAATATGCCGGGATAAATTGAGTTACAGGCGCATTTTGAACAAGCAGCTCAAGCACATCTTCAGATTTATCCTTTGCCGCTTTATCATCCTCGGGCTTTTCATCATATACCCACGAATAACAGTAATGTATATCCTTATCTGTATTATCAAAACCGTTGTCGCTCATAATTCCCACACCGAATTTAATTGAGTCAAACATCATATGCAGAATACAGAAAGCTCGGAAGTGCCGATACTGAAAAAGCAACTTAAAGCTGTAAAAAATGAAATCGCTAATGTAATGAATGCAATCAAGGCGGGGATTATTACAAAGTCTACAAAGCAAACTCTGACGGAGCTTGAAGAAAAGCAGGAAGCGATTGAGGTTGCACTTGCACAGGAGCAAATCTGCCGTTCGATACTTTCAAGGGAGCAAATTGAATTCTGGATAATGCAGTTTGCAAAGACAGATTTCAAGGATGAAGAACAGAAACAGCGTCTAATTGATATTTTCATCAACAGCGTTTTTGTTTATGAGGACAGGCTTGTTGTTTTTCTCAATTTCAAGGAAGGTGAGGTCGCTCTGAGCCTCGATGATGTAAACGAGGGCATAAAAAAAGAGAACACCCAAGAAACGCTTGAGTGTTCGTCTTTGTTAATGATTGGTGACCCGTACGGGAATCGAATTGACCGAACAAAATTTCGCAACCTCTGATAAAATGCGAAAAACGACGTAAAATAGCCGTTTGTGAGCTATCACACTTTAAGCGATTTATAGTAATTTCAAGTCATTTTTAACCACAATAAGTGGCAAACAAGTGGCTGAGTATGAACACATTTCCAGAACAGGGAGGCGATAAACGAACGCCTCCCTTAATCATTTTGTACCGTAATCAGTGATAAGATATACTTGCTGAATTCAGCTTATAAATGCTTGCTGTCACTTGAATGTTTCTTCAAAACATGATATAATATATAAGATGAATTCTGCATTAAAAATGCAGTAAGCCCTAACGAGAATAAAGAGGTGCACTATGTCTGAGGATAACAATATCGTTGTAAATAACGCTGAGCTTTCAGCTGAAAACACAAGTGAAACATATTCGAGAATCAGAAACAGTGTTATTACCGCACAAAGCAGGATATACAACGCTGTCAATTCAGCAATGGTGCAAGCCTACTGGGAAATCGGCGAGCAGATCTATATTGCTTGCGGTGAAAATGAACGTGCTGAATACGGAAAAGGCTTGCTTAAATATCTTTCCGAAAAGCTGACTGCTGAATTCGGAACAGGCTTTACTGAACGAAATCTACGCAATATGAGACAGTTTTATCAGGCATATCCAATTCGGCACACAGTGTGTACCGAATTAAGTTGGTCGCATTATCGTATCCTTATGCGTATCTCCGATGACAAACGCAGAGAGTGGTACACAGAAGAATGTGCGAAATCAGGCTGGAGTGTCCGTCAGCTTGAACGTCAGATAAATACGATGTTCTATGAACGTCTGCTTTCAAGCAAGGAAAAGAACGCTGTTGCTACTGAAATCCAGACGACAGAACCAAAGCCTGAATACGAAAAAATTATCCGTGACCCATATGTGCTTGAGTTCCTCGACCTCCCCGAAAATCCTCATTTTTATGAAAAGGATTTGGAGCAGGCTATTATTGACCACTTGCAAAAATTTCTGCTTGAACTCGGCAGAGGCTTCAGCTTTGTTGCAAGGCAGAAGAAAATTTCCTTTGACGGACGCCATTTCTATATTGACCTTGTGTTCTACAACTACATTCTGAAATGCTTTGTGCTTATCGACCTGAAGCTCGGCGACCTGACACATCAGGATTTGGGTCAGATGCAGATGTATGTGAATTATTACACCCGTGAGCTTATGAGGGTGAGAGATAGAAAGCGAAACCCTCGACTCTAAAGCATAGAGATAGAGAAGCTAAAGGAGTAAAATTCGCTTTGAATAAAAATGATACTGCCGTAGATAGAGAGAAGGCAGGAAAGATGTTTGAACTGAACGAGAAGTACAAGGATTTCCCTGAGCGTATCTCGGAATATGAGATCGACGGGAAGAAGTACATCGTTCACAGCCGTTTCGTCGGAGAGAAAAATATCGACGAAGTGATCGGCAGGCTCGCCTTTGAAAGAGCCGTAAAAGAAACACTGGCGTAATTTTTCGGCAAAGCATTGACTATACCGACATTTTGCGCTATACTGAAGATGTCGGTATGGTACTGCTTTGATTTGAAAGGAGTTATAATGGCAAAGCAGACCATTTACAATGCAGGAATTTACGTCCGCCTCTCGCAGGAGGATATGAGAGCCGGCGAATCCCTGTCAATAGAAAACCAGAAACTTATCCTCACCAAGTATGTCAAGGAGCAAGGTTGGAATCTTGTGGATACCTATGTTGATGACGGCTGGAGTGGCACGGACTTCGCCAGACCTGCGGTGCAGAGATTGCTGTCTGATGCGCAGTCGGGAAAGATCAATCTTATCATCTGCAAAGACCTCAGCCGTTTCGGAAGAAACTATATCGAGGTCGGCAGATATGTGGACTACATTTTTCCGAGTTATAATATCCGCTTCATCGCACTGAATGATAATGTGGATACCGCAAGCAAGGATACCTCAGCACTTGACATGATGCCGATCGTCAACTTATTTAATGAGTGGCACGCCGCTTCTACGAGTAAGAAGATCAAGGCGGTTATCGAAGCAAATGCAAAGGCCGGCAAGTATCGCACGACCTGCGCTCCGTTCGGTTACACAAAAGGCGATGATCCGAATCATCTGCCTGTGATCGATCCCGATGCCGCACCTATCGTCCGCAACATCTTTGAAATGCGGGCAAGCGGCATCAGTCCGCACCATATTGCTGATAAGCTCAATGCGGACGGTGTGCCGATTCCCTCGGATTACTACTACGCAAAGCTCGGCAAGCCGAATCCTCGCCGCACAAGACATATGTGGAGTCCTGAAACTGTCAGGCAGATACTTCACAACTACACCTATCTCGGACATCTTGTTCAGCTCCGCACAAGAACGGTCAGCTATAAAAATCATAAAGTCATCAAAAATGATGAGGAAGACATGATCGTTGTGAAGAATACGCATGAGCCTATCGTTTCTCAGGAGCTTTGGGACAGGGTGCGTGAGATGGAGCAGTCGGTATCGCAGGGCAAGCGTAACAGCAGCGGATATGTAGCCAATCTCAGCGGTTTGATCTACTGTCAGGACTGCGGAAACAAAGTCCGCCTTGCGTGGAACAACACCACGAACGGCAGTAAGAAGAAGCCGAGAAAGTATCTTCGCCACAATTACAACTGCACCTCTTACATGAGGTTCGGAAAGCGTTACTGTCCCAGCCATTACATCAAAATGCAGGATATGGATGCTATTGTGCTTGAAGATATTCGTAGCCTCGCTCAGCTTGTTGTAGAGGACGAAGAAAAGACAAAGGCGGAATTCCTCGCACGCAAGTCTAAGCACCACGAGGAGCAGTATTCCGTTGACACCAAGAAGCTCACAGAGGGCAAATTTCGCTTGCAGGAGCTTGACACGCTGATCCAGAACATCTATGAGGACAAAGTACTCGGAAAGGTGTCAGAGGACGTAGCGATGAAACTGATAGCAAAATATGAGGCAGAACAGAAAGAGCTGTCCGCAGAAGTTGCTGACCTCGAAGAAAAGTTCTCCACGATCAGGCAGGACGAGGAAGATGTGGCTATGTTCATAGAGCGACTGAGAAAGTACACCGATGTGCAGGAGCTTACCCGTGAAATGTGCCTGGAGCTCATCGAGTATATCACCCTTGATGCCTATGTGGAAGGACAGCCCCGTGAGATCTACATCTACTATAAGCTGCTCGATGAACCACTGAAGGACAAGAGAAGCCTGTTTTAAGCGTATTTACGTTATTTATCAATCATACGAAAGTGTGTTACTATTTGGCAAGTGGACTACGCTGAACTTATACAGTCACATGTTTCAGGAAGCAAGAATCCGCAACTGCGATGCAATCACCGAAGCACTCAACTTCGGAACATGAAAAGAGCCACAGCATTTTGCTGTGGCGTACATAAAAACGAAAATTCAAAATAAGTGGCTGACAAGTGGCTGGCGGTATTTCCGGACAAAAAGAAAACCCACAAACGCCGATATATAGGCATTTGTGGGAATGTAGTGTGGTGACCCGTACGGGAATCGAACCCATGATTACGCCGTGAAAGGGCGTCGTCTTAGCCGCTTGACCAACGGGCCATAAGGATGGCTGCGACAGGATTTGAACCAGTGACCGATCGGGTATGAACCGATTGCTCTAGCCAGCTGAGCTACGCAGCCGTATCTTGCAATTCCGCAAGCGACTTTGTTATTATACCGCAAATCTACGGAAATGTCAAGTCTTTTTGAGAAAAAAGTCGTTTTATACAAAAAAATATGCGAAATTGCATTTGCGCGCATGAAATTGTGCGATTATGATGTCAGCAGCAGAACCCAGACCGTCTGTTCCTCGTTGCAGGCATAGCCGATTTGCGAATAGCCGCCATAGAACAGATTCTTCGTCTGCTTCTCACTGAGCAGAATCGACGAAATCATCGTATTGATATCGGCATTGCCGCGAATCACCGTCTCGCTTGCCAATTCTGCGGCGAGTGTTTTGGCGTCTGCTCTGCCGCTGCCGTCTGCGAGCTGTTCCACACGCCGCTGCGCCTGCGCAGTCAGCTCCTCACTGATGGTCAGCTCAGCGATTGCGTTCTCACCGCGCCGTGCATTGATGAAGCTGCAAAGCGGGTCGGCTTGCTCCGCGGTCAGCTCCGGCTCGGAATACATCACGATCACATCACCGAATTGCGGGTCTGCCTCGATGCGCGCCGCTGCATCCATCGCAAATGCGGCACAGGCGATACAGACCGCCGGCAGAATGATGGCTTTCTTTTTTCGCGTGGACAGCATAACATACCTCCGTTGCACCGGAATCCGCGTCTTGTGGATTCGAGCAGTCTTTTTTCATAACTTATCCATTATAACATAAAGAAATCAAGAAGTCAATTCAGAATTTGCATATCTTTTGTTGAGATATTCATGATTTTGTTCATTGCAAAATGTGGAATTTACAATAAATATTACACCTAGTATATTAAATATAGAAATGAGAGAATAATTGCACATATTTGGAGCATAAAATAACATTGCGTATTTTTACGACATCTGGTATAATAAATACAAAGAGAAAAAGCTGCTGCTTAGGGGAACGGCAACTGCATGGCAAGGTTGGTCAGGCTTGCTTTGCGGAGGAGGTTGCCGCTTTCGGTAGGAGTTTTGCACTGTATGAAGGAAAGTATCATCACAGCGGCGGCAGGGCGTTCCTGATGACGCTCTGCGCCGCCGTACCGGCTACTTGCCGGAGAAATAAAAAAACAAGTGGCTGCCGCGTTCCAACTCGTGCGCGGACGGCTTCTGAACGGTTTTCGCTTGCTCTGCGCGCTTCTGACCGGGTGGCAGGGCGGCGGCTGCCGATTTGGAGCGATTCGGGTGGTGGGGTTGTTACCCATTCGACCGTTTTTTTTATAATAGTATACGACAGTTTGCGGCAGATGTCCTTTGGAGCGCCGCGGATTTTGATATATGCCGATTTCCTGTGCTGCGGAGCACAATGGAGAGCCGTGGGTTTGGTGTGCGCGATGCGTCCGAACCTACGGCTTTTTGTTTGTCTACGGCTGGTGGCATGGTGCATAATTCTGATGTTAATTTTGTGAAAAACGCTCGACAGAATGCTGTGCTTTATGATTAGGTTTTCCCTCTCGCGCTCTCTCTTTCCTAACTCTCTCCCCTCTGCTTAGGTGAATTTTCTTTTACTGCACAGCGGAGAGCAGTTTATTTCGTGGCTCTGCAATTAAGGGGGAAAGGGAATCAGGAAAGGGGAGCGCGAGGGGAAAACCTTAAGGGGAAAGGGGGAATGCGAGTGCAACGAGTTTCCCCTTTTCCTCTTGGGGTTCTCCCCTCGCACCGCGCCCTGCGTGGAGTACGAATGCGAGAGGGACAACCCAAGAAAGAGGGGAATCGTCGCTGCGCTCCGGTCTCCCCTCTCTCTTAGGTTTTCCCTCTCGCGCTCTCTCTTTCCTAACTCTCACCCCTCTGCTTAGTAGAATTTTCTTTTACTGCGCAGCGGAGAGTAGTTTATTTCGCGGCTTTGCAATTAGGGGGAAAGGGGGAATGCGAGTGCAACGAGTTTTCCCCTTTCCTCTTGGGGTTCTCCCCTCGCACTGCGCGGAACATGAATACGAAAGGGACAACCCAAGAGAGAGGGGAATCGTCGTCGCGCTCCGGTCTCCCCTCTGCTGCCTTGAATTTTCTTTTACTGCGCAGCGGAAAGTAGTGTA
>JAZNTW010000060.1:0-41500 GCA_045591925.1 Oscillospiraceae bacterium | reverse complement strand
TGGTAGTATCACCGCCGATCTCGACCGTGATGCCCTTGATTCTGTTTGCCATGCGGTTTCACCTCCTCCGTGAAGGCATGAAAAAAGCAGCCCCGAAGGACTGCTCAGTGTATATTCAGTTAATGCGCTAAATCAGAATTTAAGCTCTAAACCCATTATAGTAGCTAATAAAATCTTCTATTAATTCATTTCTCGGACGAGTATATTCATCTTCTATTCCGCCGTTCTCAAGGCTTGATATCCATTCCCAATCTATCATACAACCAACATCCATATTGATATTGTACTTTGCTTTTTTGATAAGAGGAACATCGGATACATCCCCTAAACAAAACAAATATCCACATAATAATCTGATGTATTCCGAACCGCCATTTTGAAAATTATCAATCTCTTTTTCCAATAATTCCACTATATAAGATTTAGAAATGGCATTCAAGTCAAATCCTAATTCTTTAATCAGTTTTTCGGCACGTTGTTCATTTGTCATAGTAGCCCTCCGATAATTTCCGATTTAGCGAAGGAAGCCCCATACTTCCCCCATACCAGAATTATAGCACAGAAGGCAGAAAAAGTCAATCAGAACGCATCAAAGTCTGCCTGTCCAGCAACCTCGTGCCAGCCGTCATATTCGTCATTTTCCTTTTCGGTGAACATATCATTCACGACTCCGATTGTGAGCAGATCAAGCTCCGAGAGGGACAGCCCGATCTGCACACACCGTAGAAGGAAGAGGGGCGTTGTCATCGGGCGGTCAGTTTTGCGATGTTTTTTTTAGATTCCGCCTGCGTCTCCACGTTCAGTCCCCACAGCTCGATGAGTTGCGGCAGCACCTCGTAGATGGAGAAGGTGTTGAACGCTTCAAGCCAGTCGTCCGGATTGTCCGGGACGTTCTCCGGATCAGCGTGTTTCGCCATGATGTAGGCGATATTCTCGAACACCTCAAGGCTCTCGATGTCAAGAGTAGAACCTTCCTCGTCGCCTTCCTGCACGGAGGCTTGGAGCGATGCGAAGTCCTTGTAGATGTCCCTGCGGAACTTGATGCGGTAAAGGCGAGGCACAGCGGCACTCGCCTTGAACGGAACCTCGATACCGTCAACGGTGATCGTCTTTTTCATAGCCATGCTGTACCTCCTTATTCAGTCGTGCTGCCGGACTTGGTCGATGTGGAACGTGTGCCGGTGCTGTTGTTGGTTGCAGCAGTCGGCATATACACAGCGTTGTACCAGTTATCGTAGGTGGTCTGGTCGGTGCTTTCGCAGGTCTTGGACTTCACCAGACCATTAGGCAGCGCCGATGCCTTGAGAGAGAGCTTTTCCGTCTTGACAGACTTGCTTTCCTCGGTAGTCTCACCCTCGGTCGCAGGACGGGACGCAGAGCAGCAGTACAGCACATGGCGGATGTGGTTCTTGTCGCCGTCGAACTCGAACATGAGTGCGAACTGCGATGTCTCCGCATCGTTGCGCTCCACCAGAACGCCCTTTGCATCGAGCTGTTCGCCGAGAATCGCCGTTGCAAAGTCGGTTGTGATGAGTGCGACCTCCAGATCACCGTCGTAGCCTGCGTTGTTGTTGATGACATAATACACGCTGTTGTCAGCGTAGAAATTCTCGTTTTCGCCGTTTGCGTCAATGCTCAGGGAAACTGCACCGGGCAGGCGCACAGGCGTTGCAAAGGTCGGAACACCGTCATCGCTCCATGCCGTGATCTTTGCCCAATGCACCTTGTTCAGACCGAATTTCACCTTATTCTTCTGCAGTGCCATTGTTATACCTCCATTTCGTAAAGCACCTCGTAGAGCTTTTCACTCTCGATGTAGCTTTCAGTTTTCGTGTAATAGATATTGTGCTGCGTCAGCACTTCCTCCACACGGCTTTCTGTATCGGGCGACTTTTCATCCGTATACAGTTCAATATCGAGTTGCTTGAAGCTGTGATACATCAGGTTATCCGCGCCGAAGGTATCCTCGCCGGGTGAGAGAAAAATAACAAAGGGCGGTTTCGGAGACTCGCCCTCGGCAAAATGATGATAGGCGAACGACATCCCGATCTCCTGCATCATTTCATTGATTTCTTCATAGGTCATGACAGCGCCTCCTCGATAAGCTGCGTGAGCATTTCCTCTCCGTGCGCTTCCGCAGGCGCGATATGCGGCTTGCCGGATACACGTCCGCCGTTGCGCTTCGCATGACCTTTTTCAAGCAGGTGCGCAAGCTGGTAGCGGTCTTTCGAGTGAACGGTCATTTCGAGTGTATGGCTGTTCTCCTTTGTTTTCTTGGTCGTCCAGCTCTTGCGGTACTTGCCGCTGCGCTTCGGAGCATTGGCGGAGATTTCCTTCTTGACGGAGGTTGCTGTCTTTTTCACAGCGGCTTTCATAGCTGTATCCGCAAGGTCTGCATATTCCGTCAGACCGCGCATGATCTCCGCCGCCATATCGTCAATCGAAGTCATCCTGCTCACCAGCCTTTCGTGTACCCGCCGTGATTTTCATATAGTCGAGTGATTTATAATTCGGCAGCACACCGTTAATATCATACACCAGACCACGGAATCGCAGTTTGTGCGTCGTGGTATTGATGCGCTTGGTATCGGGTGTCTGCCGGACAGTGAATTCCAGCGATACGACTTCCTGCGTCACGCCAGCCTCGGTTGTTTCCGTCGATGTCTTTACGGACACGGCAGCCCAGCAGGAGAAGGCTTCCTCCCACCGGGCTTTGTGGTTGCCGATGCCGTCTATCTTCGTGCTGTGTTCCAGAAAGGCGATGCGCTGATTCAGCGTTCCGATCTCCATCAGATCACCCCTTCACGCTGCGCAAATAACAGCGACCGAAGTGTCAGCGTCAGCTTGTGGTAGTCAGCACCGTTGCGGTTCTCGTAGAGGTAAGAAACAGTATACAGCATAGCCTGCCGGGTGGTTTCCTCATTGACCGCAAGTGCCGCCTCGTCCATTCTGCCGACGTCCTGCACCAGCCGCTTGGCAGTGTCGATCAGTGAGAGGATGAGCTTGTCATCCTCTGTATGATCCACACGAAGATAGTTTTTCGTCTCAGCCAGAGTGATCATGCACCGCTGCCACTCTTGACCTTGAGTGTCTTGATTGCTTCGGGGAGAATGAGCTTGCCGTCAAGACGCTCCATTGCAAGGAAGCCGACCTGACCGGTCATTGCGAACAGCTCATTCAGGCGCTTGAAGGTACGACCGGAACGGTCAGCGATCCAGTAGTAGCTGAAATCGCCGAATGCCATACACTTCTTGCCCGCACCGATCTCCGGCACATAGCTGGAGGTCTTGTAGGGACGGTTGAGAATCGTATCGGGAACGCCTGCTGCAACGGAAGGCTGCCAGATGTAGTTGCCGTTGCCGTCCTTCAGCTTGCGGAGTGCCTTGACCGTAGAATCGTTCAGCACCCAGACTGCCTTCTTGCGGTAAGGGCTGCGGAGCGAATAGAAAAGCTCCATCACATCATCGAAGGTGATGCTTGCGCCTGCGGTAGTCGCGCCGTCCTGTGCGCCGCCGGTCGCATTGAAAATGCCGGTAGGCTTGCCAGTGCCGTTGCCGATGAAGAAGGCTTCCTCCTCCTTTGCACCGATACGGCGGGCAAACTCACGGGCGATGTAGGACGGAAGGTCAAACACGCTGTCGTTGAGAAGCTCCTCGGAAATCTTAATCGCCGTACCGAGCTTGTATGCGGAGAGCGATGCCTGACCGAAGGTGTCATCGGAAAGCGTGTACTGCTCCTCCTCATCCATCCAGACCGCATCGCCCTTCGATGTCACGATAGGAATCTTGCGGTCGCCGGAACTGGTCTTGATGACGGTTGCCATCTGGCGGAAGATGTTTTCCTCCTCCAGTGCCTCGATGAGCTTGCGCTCGAATTCATCCGGCACAAGGTAGCCGCCCTCGGTGTCCGTGCCGACATGAAGGTCGTTGCGCACATCAATCCAGTTGCGGTTACGGATGCTGTTCCAGAAGGCATCACTGTATGCAGCAGATGCGGTTCCGGTCTTTTCCGGCTCGGTGTTCTGTGCGGCAGGCGCAGTCAGAATGGGAGAAGTGGTAGCCTTCGCCATATCCGCTTCAATCTCCGCCTGACGCTCCATGCGCTGGATCTCCTTGCCGAGGTTGACGATGGTCGCCTCCATTGCGTCATAGGTCTTGCTGTCCTCCTCGGAAAGCGTACCGTCAGCCTGACGCTTGCTGTCAAGGAAGTCGCGGGCGGTATCCCACGCCTTCGCTCTCTTTTCACGAAGTTCCTGAATAGTCATTATACATACCTCCAATCAGTATTTCAGAAGATTCAGCCGACTCATCAGCTGATCTACGGGTGTACCTTTGTGTTCTGCCGAGACCTTTTTCATCAGGCTCTGCATGGTTGCTGCACGGGAATAGGACATCGCCGTGAGAGTGTCCTCCTTCGGCTCATCCTCGTCCGGTGTATCTTCTTCCGGCTCTTCCTCCGGCTTCGACTGTCCGCTTGCGAACAGGATGCCGTCCACCAGTCCGAGGGACTGCGCCTTTTTCGCATTCAGCCAAGTTTCCTCGTCCATCATGCGGGCGATCTTGCTGCGGCTCAGACCGGACTTCTCCTCGTAGGCGTTGATGATGCTCTCCTTGACTTCGTCAAGCAGTTCGATTGCCTTCTGCATCGCTTCCTTGTTGCCGAAAGCGACCGTGGACGGATTGTGGATCATCAGCATACCGGTCGGAGCGATGAGGGTTTCATCGCCAGCCATAGCGACCACGCTTGCCGCCGAAGCCGCAATGCCGTCGATCTTGACCGTGACCTTGCCCTTATGATTGCGGAGCATCGTATAGATCTGCGATGCCGCAAATACATCTCCGCCCGGAGAATTGAGCCAGACAGTGAGATCGCCGCTGACCTTCGCCAGCTCGTTACGGAACATGGCAGGCGTGATCTCATCGCCGAACCATGTGTTCTCCGAAATGGGTCCGTTGAAGATCAGCTCCGCAGAGCCTGTATCTTCATTACGCACCCAGTTCCAAAATTTATTCATTGGCATTTTCTCCTTTCTCCGCCGCAGCGGGCTGTTCAGCAAATGCGCCTGCATCTGCCAGTTTTGTAAAGCTGCCGTTCACCAGATACAGATTGCCGCCGTCCTCATCGGGGATCGCGTTCATATCCTCCAGCTCGCGGATATCGTTTGCGGACATCCAGCCGTTCTGTCTTGCAGTTGCATAGCCCTGCATACGGCTTGCGTAGTCGCCGCGCAGCAGACCTTCCACATTGAATTTAATGAAATAGCGCCCCTTTTCGGAATCCGAAAGAAGCGCCTTCTGTAGTCCTTGTTCCCAGCGTACCAGCCACGGATCAAGGGTGTATTTTACGAATTCGAGCGACAGATGCTCGATATTGCTGAACGTAGCATGGTCGAGGTCACCAATCATGTGCAGCGGCACACGGTACAGGCGGGCAATTTCCTCAATCTGAAACTTTCTGGTTTCAAGGAACTGTGCCTCGTTGTTGGGAATGGAGATAGGCGTGTATTTCATGCCCTCCTCCAAGATCGCTGTCTTATGCGCATTGCTGCTGCCGTATGCCCGCTGCCATGCCTCACGCACACGCTCCGGATTCTTGATCACGCCCGGATGCTCCAGCACCGCCGAGGGTGATGCTCCGTTTGCAAAAAACGATGCGCCGTATTCATCGCAGGCGACCGCCAGACCGAGTGCATTTTTCGCCATTGCAATAGGGCTGTATCCGACCAGACCGTCAAAGCCCAGTCCCGGAATATGCAGCACCTGTTCCATCGGCAGGATGATCTCGCTCTGCTGCTTGAAATTCGGGTTGTGTTCGTCATACCGGCTGTAGCGGTAGATAAGCCTGCCTCGATCGTCGCGGTCAACACGCACCTTATCCGGCATCAGCGGATACAGTCCGATGACATCACCTCTGCCGTTCCGGATGATCTGCGCATAGGCGTTGCCGTAGATCAGCAGGTGTGCCATGAGCGTTTCACGGAAAACGAACGATGTCATTTCGGGATTCGGCTGGTCGTGCAGCAAAAAATATAGCGGGTGCTTCGGCACTCGCTCTTTTCCGTTATCGGTGTATTGGTAGACGTGCAGGGGCAGTTGCGCGATCGCCTCCGACAGCACTCTCACGCAGGCGTACACCGCAATGATCTGCATTGCCGTGCGGTCGTTAACTCGCTTGCCTGCATGAGTCCGTCCGAAGAAATAGCTGTAGGACGGGCTGTCATAGCTGTCCTTCGGCTTATCCCTTGACCGGAACAGTCCGCTGAAAATGCCCATGTGCATCAGCTCCTTTCGGTTGACTTTTTCTATGGGTGTATGATATAATATGGAAAAGCGGAGGTTTCCGCTGTAAATCGGAATTTAGAAGAATCAATATATAGGAGGATATTATGAAAAAGGCAAGACTTGTACCTGGAATTATTATAATGATTGTTGGATTATGTATGCTGATTTTGGCACTAACAGATATTGAGATCCCAAAATATATTTCTCTTATTGCTGGTATTATTGATTTCATTGCAGCGTTTTTGATGATACTTATTATGAAAAAAGAAAAGTAAATTCTGATTTGTAGCTCTACAGAACAAGCATCTCCCTGCTGTCATAAATGCTGTCGCCCGTGTCGTTCCCACAGCGGATCGCACGGTCGAGAGCCATAATAGTTGCAACAGATCCATCGATTTTTTCGGTGGATTTTTCTTTATCCGGCTTGATGTTGCCCGCCGGATCACGCTTGATGAAAATGTTGTCCATGTTCCAGCGAAGCACCGGGTGTCCGTTGTGGGCGATCTTCTGCTCCAGCGTCAGCTTCATCAGCTCTTTGGTCGGCGGCGACATATCACGGTAGCCCTGACCGAACTGCACCAGCGTGAAGCCCAGCCCCTCAAGGTTCTGCGACATTTGCACTGCGCCCCAGCGGTCGAAGGCAATCTCCCGGATGTTGAACCGTGTACCCAGCTCATCGATGAAATTTTCGATGAAGCCGTAATGAACGACGTTTCCATCGGTCGTCATCAGAAAGCCCTGCTGCTGCCAGAGGTCATACGGCACATGGTCGCGCCGGACACGGAGGTCAAGCGTTTCCTCCGGCAGCCAGAAGTACGGCAGAATATAATAATGGTCGTCCTCATCGGTCGGCGGAAATACCAGCACGAATGCGGTTATATCCGTTGTAGACGAGAGGTCGAGACCGCCATAACATACACGCCCTTCCAGCAGCGATTCGTCGAAATCGACCTTGCAGGCGTCCCATTTGTGCATCGGCATCCAGCGGACGGTCTGTTTTACCCATTGATTCAGACGGAGCTGCCGGAAGGCGTTTTCTTCGCCGGGATTCTGTTTGGCGGATTCGCAGGCAGCTTCTACCTTGTCCAGTCCGATGGTTTCACCCAGCGACGGATTTGAATTCTTCCAGACCTCCGGAGAAGTCCAGTCGGCATCGTCGGGAGCGCCGTAGATCACGGGGTAGAAGGTCTTGTCTATCTTGCGCCCTTCGAGAATATCCTGCGCCTTCTGGTGCTGTTCGTAGCAGATGGAATTGGTGTCCGTGCCTGCCGTTGTAATCAGAAAATACAGCGGCTGCATTCGGGCATCGCCGGAGCCTTTCGTCATAACGTCAAAGAGCTTCCGGTTTGGCTGCGTGTGCAGCTCATCGAACACAACTCCGTGAATATTGAAACCATGCTTTGAGTACGCTTCTGCCGAAAGCACCTGATAGAAAGAATTGGTCGGCGTGTATACGATGCGCTTCTGCGAGGTCAGGATCTTCACCCGCTTGTTCAGCGCAGGACACATCCGCACCATGTCGGCGGCGACATCAAACACGATCGCCGCCTGCTGTCGGTCGGCGGCGCAGCCGTACACCTCGGCACGTTCCTCACCGTCGCCGCAGGTAAGCAGCAGTGCGACCGCAGCGGCAAGCTCGGACTTGCCGTTCTTCTTCGGGATTTCGATGTATGCCGTGTTGAACTGCCGGTAGCCGTTTGGCTTGATGATTCCGAACAAGTCGCGGATAATTCGCTCCTGCCAGTCGATCAGCTCGAACGGCTTTCCCGCCCATGTGCCTTTGGTATGGGCAAGGCACTCGATGAACCGGACTGCGTAGTCAGCGGCAGCTTTGTCATAGTGAGAATCCTCCGCCATGAACTGCGTCGGTGTATAATCTTTCAACTTTCGCAAGTGCCTCACCTCTTTTAGAGAGAAAGGCGGCTGCCCTCCGGTAGCCGCCTTCGTGTTTTTAGTTGTATTCGTGGATCAGGATCGCCAGCGCCATTTCCGCTGCTTCGTTCTGCGGCGGAACATCCAGCCCCCGGTCGTAGTTGTAAACAACCTCGCCCTTGATCTTCAGCATCGCCTTGCTGATCCTGCCGCCGTCGATCCCGTACTGGCTGCCCTCGTCGTAGGCTTTCACCCAGTAATGAACGACCGTGTACTTACCGTCTCCCTTCGGAACTTCAATTGTACCTTCGTGCCACATAGTGTTTTCCTCCGTTTTTCGTAGTTTTCGGTGGGCTTTGCCCTTCCGTTGTACACATATTAACTCTAAACGGCGGATATATCAAGTGTGAGTAATAACAATGATCGCTGCGGTGTTTTCCGCTTGTTTGTGTACTTTACGCCCGCCCGCAGGAGCCGCACAAACGCGCCGTGTGGCTTGTTCTGGCATGGCATCCGTTTGCGGGGAACTCGCTGCCCCGCGCACAGGGCGGCGCTGTGCCGCCCCGGTGGGGCGACCGGCTTATCTGCCGGTTCTGCATTCCCACTCAAACTCGCAGGCGGCTTCGTACTCCGCCTCGAAAAGGGCATCGTCGTCGATCCACTCGGTCTCATAGTCGATCTCCTCGACACCGTCGAAGGTCGTGTCGTTGGCGGCTGCGTCCTCCTTCGCAAGGCGGTCGGCGTTCTCCTCGATCCAAGCCCTGAAGTCCTCTGCGTCGAGGCCGTCCTCGTTCTCAATCTCCAGTTCGTAGGCTTCCTCCTCGGTATCGTACCAAAGGATCGTAGCGCTCTTGACCGCCTCGCGCTCGTTCCAGTCGTCTCTGCCTGCCATCGCTCTTGCCTTTGCCAATCCGTAGCTGATCATTGTTTTTTCCTCCGTTTTTCGTAGTTTCCGGTGGGCTTTGCCCTTCCGTTGTGTACATATTAACTCTGAATGCGAATAATAGCAAGCCGCTAAAACTACAGAAGATACGGGGAAAATGTGCGGCAGGTGTTGTGTATATTACACCCGCCGCTTTTCGGTTATTCGCCAAGGGGAATCGGCATCAGGATGTTGCCGACCAGCACGAAATCGTATGCCTGCCGGAGGAACTCCGTGTACTTCTCGGTCAGCTCCTGCGGCAGGGCTGTGAAGTCATCCTCGCCCAAACCGCAAAGGAAGAATGTACCCTTGATGACGCCGTAGCCCTTGATTGGGCGGTTCCACTTCTGTTCCGGATGGTAGAGTGCTTCCTCCTCGCACACCAGTGCGACCGGATCGTCGAAGGGGTAAATCGCCTGAATGTATCCGCCGACCGTCTGCTGCAGGCTGTCAAGCTCTCCGCTGATCTCTTTTGTGTAGGGGCGCTTGCCCGGTTCAACAACTAAAATGTTCATGTGAATGCTCCTTTGTGTTTATTCCGCTTCTCTTGCGGTAGTGACATATTAACTCTGAACCGCAGAAATAGCAAGCAGAATCGGCAAAATAAATGTGACAAACATCGCGGCGGAAATGCCGCTGAATTGTACATCGCTGGGGAGCCGCACACGGTCTCAGCTGTCGCTTCGGTCGGTGCTTCTGCCTTCGGCAGAGGTGTCCATCGGACACCCGCACCGCTGTGTGGGGCGGGTTACCGAAGGGGATACCGTTTGGAGGATATCCGTCCCGCGCCACACGGGGCAACGTGGTCGGGAACACAGGCTCTGTGCGCCTTATTCTTCGCCTTCGTACTTCTCGTGAATGATGCCGAGAATCTTGTCCTGTTCCTCGCGTCCGACGCCTATGCTTTCAAGTGCCTCACGCGTTCCGCAGTCGGGGCAGATCGGGCTGTTATCCATGCGGGAAAGTGCTGGTCGGGCGGTGTACGCCTGCCCGCATTTCGGGCAGATGTGCGGCTCGTTGTTGCGGTCTTTCATCGCTGCACCTCCTTTGCGCTGGTCTCGTAGGCGGCATCGAGGAACTTGGTGTCGAATCCGAAATTCCGGTAGCCTTCCTCGCAGGTGCGGATGTAGGTCAGCGAAGGAATGCCGTGCTTGCGTTCCTCGTGCATGATGTAGATGAAAGCGTCCAGCCGCTTGTTCTTTCCGTTCAGCAGCTTGACGGTCAGGCGGATGTCCCGCTTGTAGTAGAAGGTCGGGCAACCCTCGTAGGCGTCCAGCCGCTTCTCGTCCGCTTCCGTGACCTCCCATACCGCAACCGGAACGATGCCGTTTTTCTTCGGTTCAATGGTCAGGTACGCGCCGGTCTTGCTGCCCTTGTAAAGCAACTGGTAGTCGGGGATCGCCGTGATGCCGATGGGCTTTGCGCCGGGGCAGCGGTAGCGCATCTGGCGGATATTCAGGTTTGAACCGTATGCGAGGTAGTATCTTTTCATTGCTTTTCTCCTTTTGTCTTGGATTCCGTTTTCGTTCCGGTACGCACATATTAACTCTTTTCCGGCACTATATCAAGCCGATAAATCTACAAAAGATATGTGGATTTCCGGGCTTGCAGTTGTGTAGAATATGCCTTGCCGCTGTTTGCGCCGTGTGCGCCCCGTACAGGGCTTTTTACCGAAAGGGGCAGTTACTTGGAAGATACCCGTCCCGCCCCACACGGGGGTGCGGGTTGCCAGTGGCAACCTCTGCGAAGCAGAAGCACCGACCGAGGCGACAGCCGAGACCGTGGGCGCTGTGTGCGGCTTGCCGCCCCAGCCGCCGTGGTTGGCGGCTGGGATTCGGCTTCCCTCAAGGTCTGCCGAAGCGGAAGGCGTTGTCGCCGGTAAGGTTCTGCGTCAGGGTTTCTCTTGCGGTGGCGAACTCGTCGCCAATGAAGCCCATCCGCATCAGCCAAGTCCGCATCGCGAACTTTTTGTTTTCCTTCTGTTGTTCCTTCGGGCTTGCGCTCCGCAGGTCTTTTGCCATCTGACTCATCGCGAGGCAAAGCTGAATGTAGCTCTTGAGCTTGCCTGCGTGAAGTCCGTTCTGCTTGCCGCCTGCGGGCTTGTCAAACTGGAAAAGGCGGAATTCAATCGTGCCCTTTGTGAAGGTGGCGTGGAGGTTCAGCATATGGTAGCGGCTGTCGTTGTAGTGGTGGGTTCTGCCGTAGTCGCATCCCTGTGCGCCGTACCAGATGTCTGCAAGCTGCGCCATCGTGGTGGGCTTCTTCTTGTTGAGCTGCTGCAGGAAATTCGGGTTTACCGTTCTGCAGTAGCGGTTCATGCGGCTGCTGTCAACCTTGATTGCCTCGGCGATCAGGGTTTCGTGGCTCGCCATGATGTTTGCGAGGTTTCTCAGGCTCTGCGGTGTGTGTCCCTGTGCGCCGATGTGAATGTGAACTCCGCAGCCTCTGGTGTAGTCGCTCTTTGCGCCCGCCTTGCGAAGGCGTCTGATCAGCTCCTGCAGGCTTTCGATGTCCTCGTAGTGCAGGATCGGTGTGACCAGTTCGCATTTTTCGCTGTCCGGTCCGCTGATGCTGCAGTCTCTCTGGAACTTCCACTCTCTGCCCTGTGCGTCCCAAGCGCTGTAGGTTTCGTAGCCGTTGCGGTGGGCGGTGTACTCGCTGCGGTTTGTGCCGAAGAACTCGGCTGCAAGCTTTGCGGCAGCCTTGCGGGTGATGTTGTTCATCTCAACCTCAACCCCGATCGTCTGATCCTTCATTCTGCCCTGCTGTGCCTGTGTCTTTGCGTTCATGGTGGTATCCTCCTGTTTGGTTTTTGGTGTGTTTTCCCTTTCGGTAGTCACATATTAACTCTAAACGGAGGATATATCAAGCCACTAAAACCACAGAATATCGAGGAAAATACAGCCTTGATGATTGTGTAGTATACACCCTTGACTTACTTGCAATCGTGTGGTAATATGGGGTACGATGGAATAGGTTCTCACATTTTCCGGCGCCCCCGGAGGCTGTAAAATCAGCCGTCGGGAATGACCTCGAACTCATCTGCGCCTTCGATCAGCGCAAGGCTTCTGCCGCCCTGCCACTTCATATGAATGTTGCCAGCGTCGTCCACGAACGCCACCTCGCCGACCGTACCGGGCGGTACGGGAGCGTAGGGATCGTCCATGCGGATCAGGCGTATTCTCGTGCCTGCGGGATAACGCTCCCGCAGGGCTTTCAGTTCAGCGTCATTCGGAAACCGCATCGTCAGCACCTCCTTCGGGCTTGCCGCACGTTTCGCTCTGCGAAACTGCGCAGTTTGCTTGCAAACGTGCGTGGCGGAAGGCGGAGCTTCCGGTCAGGTTGCGGAGAAGTACCTTGCGGGCTGCCTTGTAGTCTGCGCCGATCATGCCGAGGCGCAGGAGGAAGCAGCGGAATGCGTACTTCTCGTTGTCGCTGGTGTCCGGCTTATTGACCACACGCTGCAGGTTCTTTGCAAACTCGCAAAGCATGGTGATGAATTTGGCGTATGCATCGCCGTCACCGTCCTTCTCGACCGTGAACCACGGGAACTCGATGGTTTCCTCGCACTCGTTGATTGCAAGGCTCTCCGTTTCAAAGGCGTGCTTCAGGAGCGTTTCCTTGTTGGCGATGAGCTGGAGCAGATTGTTCATCGACTGCTCCGTGAAGAAGTCTCTCGGCATCGAAATCGTCAGCGCCACCGGCTCGTCCTCTGCGGTGTAGCCTGCCTTCTGCAATTCACTCCGGATGTCGTCCGGGAGTGCATCGCCGTGCAGTACCGCTTCCTTGTCGAGAGTGTATGCGCCGATCTGGTATCCGCAGCTCGGAACGCCGAGGTACTTCACCTCGCTGCCGGTCAGCTCACCGATCTTCTGCGCCAGTGCCTTGCGCTGGTTCTTTTCAATATTGAACTTGATATTCATGATGTGACCTCCTGTTTTTCACCGCTTGCTGCGGTTTGAGTGTAGTAAACAGTCCAGTGGACTGTTTAGATATTAACTCTGAACCGCACAGATAGCAAGACTGTAAAACGGAGAATATGTGCGGGACGGTTTTGCGCCGATTTGTGCATATTACAGTGTTTCCGGATATTGACATATTGGCGGATGCGCTGTATAATCATAGTAAATAACATCGTACTATGGGGTGATAATCATGACGAAAGAAGAATTGATACGGTATATTGAATTAGGAAATTACCCGCCTGTTGTTTACTGTGAAAAAAAGTATGAAGGCATTTGCTGTCTGCTTAGAGTTACAAAAAATAATACTGTGTTTCTTGATTATGATCACACATATGATGATCGTGACTCAGAGGGTAGTTTCCGTGCTACTTTTAAATTCGATTCATTTGAAAATATGCTATCGTCAATCGAAAAATTTACCCATAAAAGCATTGCAGAGCTTACCATCAATCCGTATTGCTATGAACTGTTTGAATCCCCCGAACCACAGTTTACTGACTTGCGTTGGGATGTATATAACGGTAAGATCGATATGATGGAGAATTATGCAGATTTCATCATCGGCGACCTTTATTGGAGTGGATTGTATCAAAAACAGTTTAAGCCTGATGCAAGCATAGAAGAAATATTAGAATGGATAAATAAGCACCAAAATACTGAATATTAAATCAGACACACATCGCGCCATCAGCCTTCCTTCGTCTCGACCTCTTTGACCAGATCGGAATAAGGAATCTGCTGACCGTTACGAATTACATACACGCCTTCGGCATTCCCGGTGTCCTCAACATAGCGGCGGAGAATGACGGAGGCGTATTTTTCGTCAAGCTCCATCATGTAGCAGATACGGTTCATCTGCTCACAAGCCATAAGCGTCGAGCCGCTGCCGCCGAAGGTGTCGATCACCACGCCGTTTTCCTGCGTGGAGTTGCCGATGGGATAACCGAGCAGATCAAGGGGCTTGCTGGTCGGGTGGTTCGCATTGCGCTTCGGCTTGTCGAAGTGCCAGATCGTTGTCTGCTTGCGGTCGGAATACCACTTGTGCTTGCCGTTCTGCATGAAGCCGTACAGCACCGGTTCGTGCTGCCACTGGTAGTCGGAGCGCCCCAGCACAAGGCTATCCTTCACCCAGATGCAACAGCCTGCAAGGTGGAATCCTGCGTCGATGAACGCCCTGCGGAAGTTCAGTCCTTCGGTGTCTGCGTGAAAAACATAAGCCGCACCGCCCTTTTCGAGGTGGTCTGCCATACACTTGAAAGCGGAGAGCAGGAAGTTATAAAACTCCTCGTTTTTCATGCTGTCGTTCTGAATGGTCAGCCCGCTGGCACTCTTGAAAGATACACCGTAGGGCGGATCGGTCAGGATGAGATTTGCTTTCGTATCGCCCATGAGTGTATTTACATCTTCGGGGCTGGTCGCATCACCGCACATGAGGCGATGCCTGCCGACCGTCCACACATCACCGCGCTCCACGAAGGAAGCCTTCTCCAGCGCAGCGGTCAGGTCGAAATCATCGTCCTTTGCTTCACTGTCGGTATTGTCGGAGAAGAGGTCAGCCAGTTCCTTTTCATCAAATCCAGTCATGGCGAGGTCGTAGCCGAGATCTTGCAGTTCCTGCATCTCCACGGCGAGCAGTTCCTCGTCCCAGCCTGCGTCCATTGCCATGCGGTTATCGGCAAGGATGTAGGCTTTCTTTTGTGCATCGGTCAGGTGGTCAACATAGACACACGGCACTTCCGTGATGCCTTCCTCCTTCGCCGCCATCAGGCGCCCGTGACCTGCGATGACATTGTACTCCCGATCGATGATGACCGGATTGACAAAACCGAACTCACGCAGCGAGGAGCGCAGCTTTTTTATCTGCTCCGGCGAGTGGGTGCGGGCGTTATTTATATACGGGATGAGCTTGTCGGTGCTGACAAGCTGAAAGTCTGTCGTTGTTTTCATGTGTACCTCACTTCCTGCTGCGGAGTAGCTGCTCCATCATATCGTCCTGCGGAGAGCCGTCAAACTTGGTTGTGCAGTTCTGCTTCACGATATCGAAAATTTCATACCAGAGCAGATTTGCCTGTTTTTGATAGGACTGGCTGAGCGATGCGAAGGGCGATGCCACCACGCCGCCGGTCGTCGGGTGCTTGCCGAGCAGACCGTAGGTCGAGAGCGCGTCCTCACACTGGATAAAACGAGCGAACGCCAGCGAGTAGCTTTCGAGCAGTCGCTTGTTGACCAGCTTTTCGCATCCGCGATGCTTCAGCCAGATCCACGTTTCCTTGTAAATTTCATCAGCGCCGAGGGGCTTGCCGTCCTTCTGCCGTGCCGAGAGGTATTCACTCGGCGAGGGCATATCCTCACCGACAAGGTCAGCGGCATCATCAAGGTCAGCACCTTCCAGCGCGGTCGGGGTGAATTCGATGATGTCGGCATCCTCTCCTGCGGCAATTTTCTCGACGAGGGGCTTCGGCTTGTCGCCTGCACGGACTCTGCGTCCGCCACGGTTTGTACCGTCCTTTGCCATATCATCACCTGCCTATAAAAAATGCCGAAATCACGCGGATTTCGGCTTGTAAAAATATTCGAGGGGTTAATCGGGTGTTTGAACTGCACTTTTTGTGCGTGAGAGGGGGCGCCGGTCTTGTAATCGCTGCTCCGTAGAGATTTCGATACCCCCACCGGGCAGCCCCCAGCCCCGCCCCACTATGCTTTTTCAAAAGATACCTTTAAGGGTTGACTTTTATTCAAGCCTTGTGATATCATTGAAGAAAGATAACATATTGTCGGGGGTGTTATTATGATTTTGTTTGCTTTGGATTTAGCGGGAAACCGAATTTATATTGAAAACGCTCATGCAGGCACAACCTATCTCTGTGAAGAATGTGGAACACGACTCATGGCTAAAAACAAAGGCTCAGAACGTCAACACCATTATGCTCATGTACCCGATGAAAAGAACAGGGGCATACAGCGTGACTGTAAGTGGCGAAGCGACCTGCGAACAGAAAACCAAATGAGTGAATGGCATCGTTCATGGCAGGAACGCTACCCGGAAAGCCAGCGAGAAGTTGTGTTCAAAAAAGGTGATCGAATCTTTCGTGCTGATGTTTTTCTTCCTGAACGTCGTGAGGTAATAGAGTTTCAGCACTCAAGAATTACCAGTGAAGACTTTCATGCAAGAAACGAATTCTATAACTCTTTGGGTTACAGCGTAATATGGCTATTTGACTTTGATGAACTGGAAGGAAGATATCAGTACATACATCCCGACCAGTATGATGACTTTGTTCAAGATTTTGTGAGAGACGGTCAAAAAGTCTATGCTATGGATCAGGATATTTACCTCTCAACATTTGGAGAGTGGAAGACTCAGCAAAGTAAGAAAGTCCATGTTTGTTTCATGCGAACTTATAACCAGTGTCGTTTTTACAGCTACATAAAGATTGTTACCGGAAGTTTTGAATATGATATGCCGATGCATCTCTTTGTAGTCGAAATGAAAGAACGCGCATTCCTATCTCGCATAGGAATCAATGGCAGTTATCGTTAAAGCAACTCTCAATAGCTGTATTCAGGTCTGCTGTCCTCAGTTCCGGTCTTCTTATCGTGACAGGGCTTGCACAGCGCCTGCCAGTTCGTATCACTCCACATCAGGTAGTGGTCACCACGATGCGGAACGATGTGGTCAACAACCGTTGCGGTCACGAACTTGCCCTTCGCCAGACACTTCACGCACAGCGGATGCTTCCGCAGGTACGCCTTGCTGACGCGCTGCCACTTGTTGCCGTAGCCACGCTTGGCGGCTGACGGACGCTCAGGGTGCAGGGGCTTGTGTTCGTCGCAGTACGCACCCTCGGTCAGTCTCGGACAGCCGGGATGCTTGCACGGTTTCATTGCCTTCCTCGGCATCGCCGACACCTCCTTCGGGCATAACAAAAGCCGCTGCGGTAATCCACAACGGCTCTTTACAGATTCTTCTATTATACATTATATCACACATTACCGGTGTTTGCAAGTCCCACGGTGTCCCAACTTTTCAGCGATTTCACCGCATCGCTGTGCAGGCGGAACACGTGGGACTTGCTGTATCCCATTTCCTTCATGATCTCCGACCACGGCAGGAATTCGAGGTATCTTTTACGCAGAAGGTCACGGGCATCACCGTCCTGCACAGCATTGATGCGGGTTTCCATATCCGCAATCAGCGCATCGTATTCTGCCTGCGTTTCCTGTATATCCTGTTCCAGAGCCATGATCTTGAAAACGGCGCCTTCCATTTTGCTGCGGTCGGGCGATACCGTCCTCGGCATATCATTGATGCCGCTGCCGTTCATGCCCTCTGCCCGCTGACGTAGCAGGTGGATTTCGTGTATCTTACGATTAATGCGGCGGCGGAGTCGTTCCGCCTGCTCCCAGTATTCTTTCATTCCTTTACCCTCGCTTTCACTGCTTTCATCATCGCCGCCTGTGTCTTGTCCTTGTTTTCCAGCACCTTCATGATGTCCTCGTCGATCGTTCCCGCCGCAACAAGGTGATGGATGACGACCGTTTCGGACTGCTGCCCCTGTCGCCAGAGTCGGGCATTGGTCTGCTGGTACAGCTCCAGCGACCACGGCATCGTGTACCAGATGATGGTGCTGCCGCCGGACTGGAGGTTCAGACCGTGACCAGCGGAAGAAGGCTGTATCAGTGCGACCGGGATTTTGCCCTTGTTCCAGTCGGCGATGTCGGCATCGGTCTTGATCTCCCTGCACTCGAAGCGCTGCATGATGCTGTCTCGCTCGTGCTTGTACCAGTAAGCGATCAGCACCGGTTTTCCGTTCTGCGCTTCGATCAGATCTTCCAGTGCATCCAGCTTGTGCGAATGTATCCGCATCACGCTGCTGCCGTCGGTATAAACCGCACCGCTGGCAAGCTGCGTCAGTTTTCCGCACAGGACACCTGCGTTTGCCGCAGTTATGGAATCACCGCCAAAATCCAGACACATATCCTGCTCCATGTCTTTGTAGACCGTTGCCGCCGCTTCATCCAGCTCAACGGAATCAGCAGTCATCACCAGTTCCGGCATCTGCAGGTGGTCGGTGGTTTTCATGGAAATGCTGATGTCGGCAATCTTGCTGTATATCTGTTTCTCTGCACCCGGTCTGGGAGAATAGGTAAAGCCGTTCCAGTCCGGGGTGAAGTAGGCATCGCGGTACTGCCCGATACGCTTGCCAAGGCGTTCGCCTTTATCAAGCAGGCGGAATTGCGCCCACAAATCCAACAGTCCGTTACTGCATGGTGTACCGGTCAGCCCGACAATGCGCTTCACGAACGGACGCACCTTTCGCAGCGCACGGAAGCGCTTTGACTGGTGGTTCTTGAAGCTGGACAGCTCGTCGATCACCACCATGTCGAAGTCGAACGGCATTCCGCTGCTTTCAATGAGCCACTGGACATTTTCACGGTTGATGATATACAGGTCAGCTTTCTGCCGGAGAGCTGCAAGGCGCTGGTCGCGGCTGCCGAGAACTAGACTGTAGGTCAGCCCTTTGAGATGATCCCATTTTCCGATCTCTGCTGCCCAGCTATTTTTGCATACACGAATCGGTGCGATGATAAGAACCTTTCTGACCTCGAAGCGGTCGAACATCATATCGTTCAGCGCTGTCAGCGTTATGCTCGTCTTGCCTAATCCGCATTCCAATAATACCGCCGCCTGCGGATGTGTTTCGATGAAGTCCACGGCGAACTTCTGATAATCATGAGGTTTGTATTGCATCAATGATTCCTCCTATCTGCTCCGGACTGTCCAGCACAAAGGCTTTGAAGCCCAGCCGTCGAAGTGTTCTGATACGCAGGCGCTGCAGCGGACGGGGTGTTTCGCCGGGAGCCTTGACCTCCACGAAGCCGATTCTGCCAGAAGGCATCAATACGATGCGGTCAGGCACACCCGCTGTTCCGGGAGAGGTGAACTTCCAGCAGACACCGCCGACTGCTTTCACGGCAGCGACCAGTTTTGCTTCAATTTCATTTTCTCGCATAGATTCGACCTTTCCGGGCAAAAGTGACAGTCGGTGATGGTCATTTACAAACCTTTCTATAGGAAGAAATTCTATGTTTTTTCTCGCCTGCGTAAGGTTGGGATATGAGGTTCACCGACTGTCACTTTCCCGATTCTACGTTGTTTTTGAATGATGAAAGTGTCAGTCGAGGAAGTCAACCCTGAGACAAAGTCCCATGATATACCTTCCGCTATTGGTCTTTTTGTGTTTGAAACCTGCTTGCTCCAATGCGCCATAAAAGTCGGTAGTGCTACGAACATACTCTCCGTTTGCTGTACAATAATCACGATACTCTTTGTAGAGATCTCCGGATTTTGCCATATAGCTTTTATCGACCTCGCAGCAATCATTGATGAAAGAGCCGAGCCAGTCGTTGCCGTCACGGTACGCACCGATAGCGTCCAGCACGCATTGCGGGCGGTCTACCTTGAAATCGGCAGTGACCACCTTCATCGCACCCTCGATCAGCCACGAAAGCACCGCACCGCCTGCATTGTCTATGAGATATTGAGTATAATTCTTCTTGTCAGCCTGTCCCTGAATCTTTGCATGGAACGGGATCACGATCAGTCTGCGCCAAGTGCCGTCATCAGAGGCAGCCACCTTCGGCAGGTGGTTCGTATACAGCACCAGCGTATGGCTCGGCTCAAAGGAGAACGGAGCCTTGAACTTTTTTTCGGCAAAAATGGGATCGGTCGAACAGAGCTGCTTGACCACAGAAGTATTCAGGCGCATACCTTCCTGCAGCTCCGCCGCAATGATGAGTCGCTTACCCTTCAGCTCCGCCATTTCGGGTTTCACGTTGCGCTTGCAGTTGACGGTCAGGGCATCGGCGGAGATATTGCCGGAATAACTGCCCAGCACCTTGTAGATGACGTTCCAGAAGGTAGACTTGCCGTTTCTGCCGTCGCCATAAGCAATAATCATCGCTTCCGTGTATACTTTTCCGATCAGACAGAGACCGCAGATCATCTGCACATAGTCGATCAGGCTCTGGTCGCCGCAGAAGAACACCTGCAAGGCGTCCTCCCAGATCTGGCGACCTTCCTCATTCGGTACGACCGCCGTCACTTTCGTTATCAGGTCGGTCGGATCAGTCGCTCTCCAGCCGTCGAGACCTTTGGCAAGGTCGTAGGTGCCGCCGGGGGTATTGAGCAGCATGGGATCACCGTCAAGCTGCTCCGGGTGCTTCAGCACCAGCGGCTTTGCAGCATCGAGCGCATTGTTCAGGCTGCGGATGTGGCGGTATTTCATGACGAAGGCACGAAAGCCCTTTGCAAACTCAAACTCGTTATCCGCCGAGAGCTGCGCATCGTTCAGACTGTCCCTGAACTTCTTGCCGCCTGCCATTGCAAGCGCACGGTTCACGCCAAGTCCCTCCAGTTTTCCCAGCTTTTCTTCCATCTGCCTGTCCGCTTCCTCAAGCTGTGCATCCGTGTGTTCGATCATCGCCATAACCGCCGCCTGTTCCGATTCCTCCCAGTAGGTGCCGTTATAGCGCAGATAATTCGTAGCAATCGTAAATGCGATCTCATCACCAAAGCACTCTACGAATGTGCGGGCTTCACCGACATCTGAGAAATCGTCCGGGATCAGCACATTATCGCCGTATTGGTCAGGAGGCACATAACCTTCCTGTGAGGTGACCATTTTGCCGAACTTGCAGGCGCTCTGCCAGATGCCCTCCAGCTCCTCATCGTCCAGCGGCGGATCGCACTCCGCTGCCTTTTCGAGGAACTTCGCATGGGCATCATCCGTCACACCGAAACGCTTGACCAGCTTGCCCGCCATACGGGACATGGTGCTGTTGCGCTGTCCCTCCGGAATACTTCGGCTCGACTTCATGAGCGTGAGCCAGTCCTCAATCGACAGACTGCCCTCGTGCCATACCACTTCACCCTTCGAGCCATACAGGAAGCGTGAAGCGTCCAGTGCATTGCCGTCAAAGAAAGAAAGCTCCTTGTAGATGCGGGCTTTGATGTTCTTATGGAATGCGGCATCCTTGCATGGCGTAGTCGGGAAAAACACATGGAAACGAGGGCGGGCTGTTACAGAGCCTTTCGCCAGCATATGATGACGGCTGTATGTGATCGCAAACTCCACATCGCTGAGCATTTCGGACAGCTTTTCCGGTGTGATCCACTCGTCAGGGGTGTCGCTGTGGTCATTGTCGCAGTCCATCGGCACAACATCTGAAAGCTGAAAATTGGCATCGCTGCGGGCATTATTCGCATACAGCGCACACACATGGTCGAACGTGACTGCCTTGCGGAGATCCGCTTCCGAGGTAATGACCTTCTGATTCGGGTAAATCGTATTCTTTGCGTTGCCGGTACAATCGGCAGTGTACAGGGTGAACTTCATATCTTTTCCTCCAAATCCTCCGTGAAGTAACGGATTTTCATGTGCTTGCGCTTTGCCCGTTCGATCTCCGCATTCATGCCGGAGCTGATAATATCACCGAACACCCACAGCTCCACGCACTTGCTCATCAGCACCCAGTTCATGAAAATGGCTGTATCCCGTTCCTCCGGGATATTGTCGTCCATAAATTGCGTGAAATAGATATGGGGCGTGATCGGCAGATAGTGACGGTCAACGGCGAAGCGGCTGTATCTCTTGGCGTTCTCGACGTTTCTCTCCGTATTACCGGAGTACGGCGAACAGATATACACGACGGGGCGGTAGGCGGCAGCTTTTGCCGCAGCCTTCTCCTCACGCTCGATGCGAGTAAATGCCTCGTGTTCCGTCGGACTTGCATAGCCTTCGCTGTTATAGAAATCAGCCATGCTTGACCTCGTTTCTGCCGCAGGGCTTCCTGTCACAGCCCTTATTGCAGAGCTTCCCGCAGCGTGGGCATTTCACAAAAACACTCTCAAGCTTGACCAGCTTTCCGCTGACCAGCGCATAAAACCATTCAATACTGTATTTCATAACCTCAGTCCTTTCTGTAAAATTCGCATTCATATCCGTCCGCCCGCAGGAGCAGTCCTTCCGCCCATGTAGGCGTTCGTGACATCTGTCGGCAAACCTCATCAAGCGACATCCTGCGGTCTGCCTCAATAATCATTTCGTCGTGTATGTGACCGACGATAAAACAGTGAGAAAGAGTCTGCATAGAGAACATAAGCAGATCGCGGGCGACCGCCTGCACGATGTTCTCGACGAACTTCGGACCGTAGCTCTCGATACGTTCCCATTTCTTCGATGCGCCCACGCCCATATAGGTGACGGACTCGCCGCCGAACTGGTTCTCGCCAATCTGCGGATGCGCGTAGCAGAGCTTCCGTCCGGACGGCAGCATAATAAAAAGCATCTTGCTCTGGTAGCTGAACTGCAATCCATGTGTTTCTGTGGTGGTCTTCTGCTTGATTGCTTTCTTGACGGCATCATCAACAGCCCACCATAGCTTGACGATATTGGGAGAAGCATCACGCCAGTCTGTCACGATCTGCTTCAGCTCGGCATCGGTCAGGTTCAGGGCATTGCCGCCCATAGCCTTCATTGCGCCGACACTGCCGCCGTAACCACACGCCAATTCCGCCACCTTGCCTTTCTGACGGAGATGACCGTTTTCGCCGTGCTTGACAACCGGAACACCGAACATCTTTGATGCCGATGCACAGTAAATGTCCTCGCCGTTCGCAAAAGCGTCCATGCGCCACTGTTCTCCTGCAAGCCATGCAATGACACGGGCTTCAATGGCGGAGAAGTCGGCGACAATGAACTTATACCCCGGACGTGGAACAAAAGCTGTGCGGATAAGCTGTGACAGTGTATCAGGCACATCCCCGTAGAACATCTCGACCTCATCGTAATAGCCGTACTTGACGGTATTTCTCGCTTCCGTCAGATCCGGAATATGGTTCTGCGGTAGGTTCTGCAACTGTATAATGCGTCCCGCCCAGCGTCCGGTACGAGATGCACCATAAAAACTGAACATCCCTCTCGCTCTGGAATCCGAGCAGACTGCTGTCTGCATCGCCTGATACTTTTTGACGCTGGACTTTGACAGCATGAGCCGCAGTTCCAGCACCGATTTCACGGGATCTTTCGCTGTCTTGAGCAGTTCCTTCACAGCTGCCTTATCCAGACAGTCCGACTTATATCCCTGTTCGCCGAGCCACTCCAGAAGCTGATACACGGAATTCGGATTCTCGATACCGGTAAGCCTGCGCATTTCCGCAGACAGCGTTGCCTTCGCCTGTGCATCCAGCGTGAGGGCGGCATCGACCAGTTCCATATCGACACGGATGCCACGGTCGTTGATCTCCTGATCGAGGTAGAACTCCTCCCAGATCGCATCCGACACGGGGAAACGGGAGAGCCGCCGGTCGATGGCAAGCTCCGCCTCCACATCCTGCTTGTTGTACGCCTTGAAGGTCTCCCACTTGTCCGGTGCATCGGCAGGTGTATGAAACTGCGGTATGCCGTCAACGGTATCATAGGGAACACAAAAATACTTGATGAGTGCTTTGCCTTCCGGCATCTTCTGCTGTTCCAGCTTCAGAGCAGCACCCGCAGAAGCAAGCGTCGATGGCAGACCGAGCGTCCTGCAATGGATCATGGTACACTGCCAGCCGACCGGACTAAGATAATCGCCGACCGTATCCTCATTGATACTGTTACTTCGGAAGATCTGCGGATACTCTTCGCGCAGATACTTTGACAGACATACACGCTCAAATTGCACGTTGAATGCCCGCTTGATGACCGATTCATCGGCGAGTGCAGAAAGAATTTCATCCGGGACACGGTCGCCGTTCGCCAGATCGTAGAGCTGCACTGCACCGTCATCCACTGCCACGCTCATCAGCGTGATAGCAAAATACGGAGAATCGGCGTAAGCGTACACACCGCACTTGGTGATGTCACGGTCACTCCGAGTCTCCAGATCAATTTCTATAGTTTTCATGGTTACACTTCCCTAAACCCACCCGGACGGAATCCCGTCAGTCGCCCACCCGACATTGCGTTGTTATTTCTTACGGTTCTTGAAGGTGTCGATCAGAATAGTGACCGAGATGGTTGTCCAGCAAAGCATCGTAATACTGCCGCATACACATACAATCATTGATAATACTGTACTCATACCGTCACCTCAAGAAAGGAAATCGTCGTCGTCATCGTCCATGTCTGCGAAATCGTCCTCAGCACGGGACTTTCCGCCGAGAGGCTCACCGTCGCGGAGCTTCTGGAGATTGTTCAGACCGCAGGCGATGCCCTTGTTGCCGTTGGTATTGAACGCGTAGAAGTTGATGCTTGCACGACCGTAGATACCGGAGTAAAGCTCACTGGTATCGAGAATCGGCTGGCAGGAAGCATCCACGACACCGGGCTTCGTAGCACTGTTGGCGTTGATGAAGTAGCTGCCTGCGTATGCCTCGTCGTCAGGACGCTCCTCGTCTCCGTCACGCAGCGGAGTCTTGATTGCCTTCAGGGGCGGGACGGACTTACCGTTGCCCTTGAGCTTACCCTGACCTTCCTCATAAGCCGCCTTGATCGCAGCCTTGATCTTCTCGACGGTCACGGTATCGGACTTCGGGATGATGAGGCTCACGCTGTACTTCGGGGTGCCGCCGTTGATCGCCTTCGGTTCATTCACGATGAGGTAGCTGAAGCGGGTGTTCTTGCCAGTAACGACCTTTGTGGGATTGATAATCTTTGCCATGTTAATCTTCCTCCTGAAAATCATTGATTGTCCATGTCGGGCGTTTGTCCGACTCTGGTACGAGTGTGGGTTTGCCCTGCGGCTTTTCGATCAGGGAGCCGAGCAGGGTGTTGAACTTCTTAGTGCCGAGAAGCTTGGTCATGGCGGTCACGCCCATGAGCTTTTTTTCAAAGGGATCGTAGCCCGCATCGGTGACAGCCGCTGCAACAGCATCGGGGTTTGTGTATCTGCGGTTGCTGCGTCCTTCCACGACCTTGAAGCCGGGGTACTGCTTGCCGCTGATAGCCTGTTCGAGCGCATAGGCTTTGACATCGTTCACCCAGCCGATGAAGGTGTCTGCCCGATCGAGTATCATGCTGATCTCATCATCGGCAAGGGTGTCCGGGACAGCGAAGTCATACTGCGCCATCTGGAGATTGTACTCCGCACGCTTACGGCAGGTCGCCTTGATCTTGCAGAACTGACAGTGCTTGCCCGCCTTGTAGTCTCCCTCGCCCTTTGCCGCAAGCGCCGCAGCGGGGATGAGGACTTCATCTGCCCAGCGGAGAAGCTCGTCCTTCGTGACCTCTGCCGTGCTGACATTATCGCGACGGGGCTGGAAGATGATCATGCGGACGGTCTGGATGTCATACAGGGGCTCAAAGAGATTGAGAGCGCCAAGTGAATATAGACTAAGTTGGCTATTGTTATCCGCTTTAACTAATACACCGACGCCGTTCTTGTAGTCAATTATTGTGATTGTTCCGTCTGCAACAATCACACAGTCAGCAGTCCCAAAACAATCAGGTACCCATTTGGATAAATCCAATTTCTGCTCCACAAGGACAAGAGGATCGGAACAGGACTGCTTGGCTTCCTGCACCTGTTCCATGACGAATTCGCAGTAAGCGGTAGCGCATTCCTCCATCTCTTCGTCGTAGTACTCCAGATCCTCGGTAGGATCACGCACCTTGTGACCGAGCGCCTTTTTGACCTTATACTCGCAGAGGGCGTGAGCGTCTGTGCCCTGTTGTGCGTAGGAGCTGCCGGTATCGCCGCCCGTATTGTGTAAAGCTGATTTCGTACAATTTAACCAGCGGTCACTGCTGGACGGAGCGAGAAGTGCGTGACCGCTCATACCAATCCCTCCGCTTCTGCCAGCACAGCAGCATAGTCGCTTTCGGCAATATCCGAGAGCTTTGATGCACCGTACTTGGCGATCAGTTCTTTGACCTCCGCCGTCTTGCCGCTGCGGGAGATCTCCGAAAGGCGGCTGCGGAGCTGCACGAAGGTGACAGTCGCTTCTTCCTGCTTCGGTGTCGGCTGTCCTTTCGGTGCTTCCGCTGCCTGCGGCTCGTCCGTTTCGGGATTGTAGATTTCCTCGAAGGTGTCGAGATAGGCGTTAGTTGTCTGCGACGAGAATTTCTGTAATGCAGCAGTAAGTGCATTTAGGGCGTTTACCAGTTCCATCATCGGATCCATTATGCTTGTCCTCCTTTGCCAGATTTTTTGCGAGTCGCTTTGACACCACAGAGATTGCCATCAGGGTGTCGATCAGTTCTTGGGTTTTCCTGTTCATGTGTCGTTCACCTCCCTTCACAACCCACTACAGGATCAAGGGCGTTTTGGACGAAACTTTTTCAGAAAAATTTTCCGAACTCGGATTCAAGCTGTTTCCGTGCCTTTTCAAGCTGTGAACGATAGGTGCTGCGCTTCAGATTGAGCTGTTCCAGACACTTTCGCTCGGACATATCTTCTTCAAGGCTCATCTGACCGACGGTGATGGCTTCGGGCATCAGTTCTTTCAGCCGTTCGAGAAGCTGGCGCATCAGGATCTGGTCGGTGACGATTTCTTCGGTATCAGATGTATCTGCGAAGGTGTCGCCGTGCATTTCCGTCTCATAATCGAGAGAAAGGTTGTCCCCGGCAGCACGGTACTCGCAGACGTCACAGTCTCCGTCACATTTCCAAAGGTACTGCTTCGGGCAGCAGCACTGCCCATGATACTGGCGGCGGCTGCGGATACGATTTGTTTCCGGTGTAATATTGGTATAGACTTCCTCGGAAACAGGAATCAGGGTAACTTTGTGCGGATCATTGGCGTCACGCATTGGCAGGTAAAACTGTTTTGACATAAAAAATCCTCCATTTGACTTGCGAATGGAGGAATCTTTACCGGCAAATGGGCATGACGAATCAGACCGCATTCCAGATGGTTTACTCCATTCAGGATTGCAGCCGTCAGCTCAATTGACAGCCGTGCATATTAACTTGTCCTGCCACAGACCGTTGAGCAGCCGGTGATCAAGCGACTCAGTGTGCAGCAGCAGACGGTTTAATGTCTTGTCCGGGACAATAGGACACTTCCTTCGGTTTTAGCAACCGGTCAGTCTAAATCGTTCATCTTGCTGATAAGGTCATCCATCATTTCTTTCTGCTCCCATCTACCGATTCTCTGAAAATCGCCGTAGTGTTCAACCACTGAGTCGGCGATTTCCGGAGAATGGTAGGTGCTGACAGCAGCAAGCAAGTTGGCTGCCAGATGTGCTGAAACAATCTTTTCTTTAGTTGTCATAATCTTTCCTTTCCATATCGAAACGCGTAAACATATCCTTGCAATTCTCGCCAAAATGTGCTACAATAAATATGTATACACGTTTATCCGGAGAACGCTTGATGTGTCTCTGTGTCTTGCAATTTCATTATAGCAAAACGCCCTGCCCGAAACTCGGACTGGACGGACAGACACGGACGGTTTCGGACAGGGGGGGATTAATATGACATTTTCGGAATATGCACTGGGACTTTCTCCCTACATATCGTATGGCAAATCAGAAGCGGACTACTTTACGGAGTTGGTTGGAAGTTTTATCAAAGATGCAGCTATGGATGCCTGCGTACTTCTCAAACGCAAACCTGATACAAAATATAGATATATCAGAGGCGACCGTCTAATTCAACAGAAGGATGCTCAATTCCTATATGACCAGAAAGATATCAAGAAGTTTACCTCTTGGATCGATAAGCGGATGGATGATACAGAATCGTATGATAGCATTGAGGCGTGGCTGAAGGAAAACAATATTGAGAACGTTTTTGTGCCGGAAGCCTGTGCTAATTTGTTAGTGACTATTGTTCTTGAAATCATTAGTCCGCCTGCAACAAGCAAATCGGCCACCCAACTTCCCGCAGAAGTCGAAGCCGTTGTTTCGGAGACCGAGGTCGGTGGGACTGAGCTCTCACAAGCTGACCGTGAACTGTTGCGATCCTTCCATGCAGATTACGACAAAATTATAAAGCTGTGTATTGGAGAAGGCTATGCAGAAGTATGGTTTGCCGGAAACATCTCAAATCAAATCGAAGCCCTATACACTGATAAATGGGAGTCAGAGTCTGGCAAGTTTCAAAACCTCATACTCCGATCCTGCGTAATTGAAACGCTCGGACTTCTGAAGCAAATGTGTGATACATTGAATCCCAATACCAAGGGAACGACCATTACAGCTTTTCAGCCTTCCCTCCGTGGTATTCAGCATCAGTTGAGAAATAATTATGTCAAACTTCACCCCGATGAATATGTGGGCGTATTCCCGTATGAGGCACTTGTGCTGGATTGGGCAGATGGAGAGGATTAACATATCGAAAGGAAAAATCAATGGACAATCAGATTCACAATCAAATCGTTAGCTTTATCTGGGGTATTGCGGATGACTGCCTGCGTGATGTGTATGTGCGTGGCAAGTACCGTGATGTTATCCTGCCTATGACCGTTATCCGCAGACTGGATGCTCTGCTGGAAGATACCAAAGAAGCCGTCCTCGCAATGAAGCAGAAGCTCGACGAGGCGGGCATCGACAATCAGTGGGGCGCACTCTGCAATGCTGCGGGACAGGCTTTCTGTAATTCCTCGCCGTTCCGTCTGCGTGACCTGACAAGCCGTTCCAAGAAGCAGACACTCAAAGTGGATTTTGAAGCCTATCTGGACGGTTTTTCTCCGAATGTACAGGAGATTCTGGAAAAGTTCAAGTTCCGCAACCAGATCGACACCATGATCGATGCTGACATTCTCGGTGCGGTCATTCAGAAGTTCATCTCGCCGGACATCAACCTCAGCCCGAACCCGATCTACAAAGACGATGAGAGAACCATCGTTCGCCTGCCGGGACTGGATAACCACGGCATGGGTACGATCTTCGAGGAGCTGATCCGCAAGTTCAACGAGGAAAACAACGAGGAAGCCGGAGAACACTGGACACCCCGTGACGTTGTTGAGCTGATGGCTGACCTGATCTTTGTACCGATCGCTGACAAGATCAAGGACGCTACATACGCCTGCTACGACGGAGCTTGTGGAACCGGAGGTATGCTGACTGTCGCCCAAGACCGACTCATGCAGCTTGCATCGCAGTCCGGCAAGAAGGTGTCGATCCACCTCTTCGGTCAGGAGATCAACCCCGAAACCTATGCAATCTGCAAGGCGGATATGCTGCTGAAGGGCGACGGCGATCAGGCGGAGCATATCAGCTATGGCTCTACTCTTTCTCTGGACGGCAATCCTGCGCGTCAGTTTGATTTCATGCTCTCCAATCCGCCCTACGGCAAGAGCTGGAAAACGGACTGCGAAAAAATGGAAGTGTCCGATACAGAGGGCAAGAGCAAGAAGAAGCAGATCCTCGATACCCGCTTCAATGCATATCTGGAAAGCGGCGAACAGCTCTCCATGCTGCCCCGTACCAGTGACGGACAGCTCCTGTTCCTGCTGAACAACATTTCCAAGATGAAAACGGAGACCGCCCTCGGAAGCCGTATCGCAGAGGTGCACAACGGCTCGTCGATCTTCACGGGCGATGCAGGCTCCGGCGAGAGCAATGCCCGCCGCTACATGATCGAGAATGACCTTGTGGAAGCGATCATCGCAGTACCGGAGAATATGTTTTATAACACGGGTATCGGCACATTCATCTGGATTCTGTCCAACCGCAAGGAGGAACGCAGACGGGGCAAAATCCAGCTTATTGACGCTACCAAGATGAAATCACTTCTGCGAAAAAATATGGGCAAGAAGAACTGTGAATTTACACCGGAGATCCGTGCAGAGATCCTCCGTATCTTCATGGAGATGGAGGAGAGCGAGGTCAGCATGATCTTCGACAACGACGAGTTTGCGTACTGGTCGATCACAGTGGAACGTCCGCTTCGCTGGCGTGTGAATGTCAATCCGCAGACCATCGGTGAAACGTGGCGTATGTTTAAGACCTTCGGTTTTCAAGAGCCGGATGACGGCACACCAGAAGTACCATTGTCGGGACTCTTTGAGTATATGGAAAATCACCCGAAGGTACGTTCAATCAAGCTTCCAAAATCACCTGCAAGCAAAGCCGCAGACGCACAGATTCATCAGTTCCTCATGGCATTGATTGAAGAACAGCGCGAAGAACCTTATATGGATTATAATGCTTTCATCGAGCAGCTGTGCCGAAATCCGAGAATGAAAAATGTGCCGCGTAATTTTGAAGAATTCCTCTGTTACATGACTGAAATTGACCCTGAAGCTGAAATTGTTCGTACAAAAAAAGGCGAGCCTGTTGCAAATACTGCTCTGCGTGACACAGAAATTGTACCGTTCAAGTACGAGGGCGGCATTGAGGGCTTCATGCAGAACGAGGTGCTGACCTATGCCCCCGATGCGTGGGTGGATGAAAAGAAAACGCAGGTGGGCTATGAGATCAGCTTCACAAAGTATTTCTATAAGCCTGTGGAGCTTCGTGAAATGGCGGATATTCTGGCGGAACTGAATGCGCTGGAACAGCAGGCTGACGGCATGATGGCTGGCATTATGGAGGGGATTTCATGATTAAATACAGTTATACGCCCTCTCCCGTAAAGTGGAATAATGCTTTTCCGGCTCACTGGCAATTTATCCGTGGTAAATACTTATATAAAAAACAGAGTCGTCCTGTTCGAAATAATGATGAAGTAGTTACCTGTTTTAGAGATGGAATGGTAACACTCCGAAAAAACAGAAGAACAACAGGCTTTACAGAATCGCTTAAAGAAATAGGATATCAAGGTATTAGGAAAGGCGATTTGGTAATTCATGTTATGGATGCTTTTGCAGGTGCTATTGGTGTTTCCGACTCCGATGGAAAAGGAACTCCTGTATATAGTGTTTGTACACCCAAAATGGATTTGAACAATTACTACTATGCTTACCTTCTGCGAGACATTGCAAGAAGAGGCTATATTCAATCGCTTTACAAAGGAATCAGAGAACGCTCTTCAGACTTTAGGTTTGAGGTGTTCGGAAATCAGTTTTATCCCGTCCCTCCCCGTGAAGAGCAAGACCAGATTGTGCGCTTTCTGGACTGGAAGGTTTCGGAGATCAACCGGTTGATCAATATCAAGCGGAAGGAAATTGCACGGCTGGAGGAGTTGAAGAAGGCTGTTATATCTCATGCAGTTACAAAGGGACTTGACAATTCGGTTGAGATGAGAAATAGTGGTGTGGCATGGTTAGGAATCATTCCATGTCATTGGGAAGTGTCCAAAGTGAAGCATCACTTTTACATTGAAAACGGATCAGATCCGTCCACGGTTGGTGATATCCCCGTCTATGGTAGTGGAGCAGAAAGCTTCAAAACTTGTGGTGAATACAAATGCGGACCTACAGTTTTACTTGGAAGAAAAGGTGCAACGCTTCATATTCCACACTACATTACTGGAAAGTATTGGAATGTTGATACTGCGTTTAATACTGTTGCAAAAGCAGGTTGCAGAATCGAAATGTTATACTTTTACTATCTTGCAACCCTATTCGATTACGAATACTATAAAACTCAAACCACATTACCAAGTATGACACAATTTAATTATAAAAACATGACTGTGCCTGTTCCGCCGCTTGAAGAACAAAAAGATATACTTCAACACCTTGATTATGAGTTGTCCAAGATAGATAGTACGATCGAAGCAAAGAAAACCGAAATAGACTGTTTGAGAGAATTCAAAACCCGCCTGATTTCCGATGTTGTAACCGGCAAAATTGATGTCCGTGGCATCGAGATACCCGAATACGAATACACCGCCGAGGAAGCGGACACCGACTCTGAAGCGGAAGCAGAAGAATTTGATGAACAGGAGGTATAATAATGGATAGCAATGCAAGAAAAAACTTTTGGGATGTTCTGAATACCCTTCATGATAATAGTGAACCGAGCATTAAAAAGCTTGTGGATGCAACACCATTGCCTAAAACTTTGTGTAGATTCAGATCTGTCAGTGAAAGTTCTCTTCAGCAGTTGAATGATAATAAAATGTTCTTTTCCTCGGCAGATTACTACGATGATCCATTTGATACTTATTTTCATATAAATATCAGACAGTTCAAGCCGTTATATGATGATATGAAAAAACAGCTTTCAGAAAGCACCTTGTTGTCACAAAAGGTTGTGGAACAATTGGCTCAGCAAACAGGAATCGATGCAAAAAAATTATTAAGTGGATTAGAAAGTTCTGTGTTGAATTTTGATCAAGCAGCTTTAAATCTCGAAGCCGTTCGCTCTATGATTAGAAAAAGTTTGTTTTCAATATGCTTTTGTGAAGATGCGCTTAATGAGACCCTGTGGCTGAAATATGCAAATAATCATAAGGGCTTTGTTATTGAGTATGAAGTCAATAACCCGCAAACCTTTATTTGTGGAACACAAGACAAGTGTAATCAGTGTCCAGCAAAGACTCGTCCGGCTATATATCCTGTATATTACGCTGAAGAAAGTGAAAGCAAGTATGATGCGACCAGATATGCAATGGCATTATACCTTGCAAATAATCCACAGTTCTTAAATAATCCTATTATTATGCAAGTATTACAACAAAATATTGCTTTTGAAGCAGAACGCATTTCATTGATCAAAAAGAAATGTCATGAACACGACCAAGAATGGCGAATGATTCGCCCGTTCATGCATCCGGACCGAACATATATTATGATGAAACCAAGCAAGGTGATACTTGGTTTGCATATGCCTGAATATGAAAAAAGGCTTGTTACTTCTGCTGCTCAAATTGCTGGAGTCAATCAGATCTATGAAGTATATATAGACGATAATGACGAACTGAATGGAAGACCAAGAAAAGAGGGACAACCATGATTTTTTCTAATACTAAAGAATCTGGCTTTGAGACTCTCATCGTGGACTGGCTCGTTCAGCATAACGGCTACGAGGAGGGTGCTAACTCCGATTACGACAAAGAATACGCCATTGACGAAACAAGGCTGCTGCGCTTCCTGCGTGACACCCAGCCGACCGAGATCGCAAAGCTGGGCATTGATGCTTCCGAAACAAAGAAGCGGCAGTTCTTCAACCGCCTGAGCAGCGAGATCACCAAGCGGGGCATCATTGATGTGCTGCGCAATGGCGTCAAGGTCTATCCGGCTGACCTCATCATGTTCTACCTCACTCCGACGGAGAACAACCAGAAATCGCATGAGATGTTCAAAAAGAACATTTTTAGCGTGACACGCCAGCTTCGCTATGCATCGGACAGAGCGAAGCTCGCACTCGACCTGTGTATCTTCATAAACGGTCTACCGGTCATCACGATGGAACTGAAAAACTCCCTCACCGGGCAAACCACCGCCGATGCCGTACAGCAGTACAAGGACGACCGTGAGCCGAAGGACATTCTTTTCTCGTTCAAGCGCTGCATGGTGCATTTCGCTGTGGATGACTGTACCGTTGAATTCTGCACGAAGCTGGCAAAGGAAGATAGCTGGTTCCTGCCGTTCAACAAGGGATACCGTGACGGAGCAGGCAACCCTCCGAACCCGGACGGCATCATGACGGACTACCTCTGGAAGGATATCCTCACCAAAGCAAAGCTCTCCCGCATAATCGAGAATTATGCACAGGTCATCACCGAGGAGGACGAGGAGACCAAAAAGAAGAAGGTCAAGCAGGTATTTCCGAGATACCACCAGCTCGACGTGGTGGAAAAGCTCCTTGCCGATGTGCGTGAAAACGGCACAGGTAAGCGCTATCTGATACAGCACAGCGCTGGCTCCGGCAAGTCCAATTCGATCGCATGGCTGGCGCACCAGCTCATCGGTCTGGAGAAGGATGGTAAGTCTATCATCGACACTGTGCTTGTTGTCACTGACCGTAAGATCCTCGACAAGCAGATCCGCAACACCATCAAGCAGTTCATGCAGGTGAAAAATACGGTCGTCTGGGCAGAGCATTCCGGTGATCTCCGCAAGGCGATTCAGGACGGCAGGCGTATTATCATTACGACCGTTGAGAAATTCCCGTACATCATTACCGAGATCGGGCAGGAGCATAAGGACAGACACTTCGGCATCATCATTGACGAGGCGCATTCCGGTCAAAGCGGCAGAAACTCCGCACAGATGAACCTTGCACTCTCCGGTCTTGCCACAGATGAAGATGCAGACAACGAGGACAAGATCAATGCCATGATGGAGGGCAGAAAGCTTGTTCCGACCTCCAGCTATTTCGCTTTCACCGCAACACCAAAGAATAAGACACTGGAAGTATTCGGTGTACCGTATGAAGAGGACGGCAAAGTCAAACACAGACCGTTCCATGTCTACACCATGAAGCAGGCAATCCAAGAGGGCTTCATTCTCGATGTTCTCCAGAACTACACTGCAATCGACAGTTGGTATCGTATTATGAAGATCATTGAGAACGATCCACAGTTTGACAAAAAACGGGCACAGAAGAAGCTGCGCAGCTTCGTCGAGGGCAACGAGTACACAATCAAGCGTAAAGCCACTATGATGGTCGAGCATTTCCATGAACAGGTTATCGCAAAGGGAAAAATCGGCGGTCAGGCTCGTGCTATGGTCGTGACAGCAAGCATTCCTCGCTGCATCGAATACTACTACGCTATCACCAAACTGCTGGCAGAGCGACACAGCCCCTTCAAAGCGATCATCGCTTTCTCCGGCGAACACAAGTATAGAGGGCAGGAGCCTCCGCTAACATCTGCTGCTATGAACGGCTTTCCGGATGCCAAGATTCCTTCTGTATTCAAAAAGGATCCGTATCGGCTGCTGATCGTTGCAGATATGTTCCAGACAGGCTTTGATGAACCGTTGCTTCACACGATGTATGTAGACAAAATGCTCTATGACATCAAGGCCGTGCAGACGCTTTCACGCCTGAACCGATGCCACCCGAAGAAGCGTGACACTTTCGTGCTTGACTTCTACAACAAGCCAGAGGACATTCAGACAGCGTTCTCTACTTACTACAAGACGACCATTCTTTCCGGCGAAACTGATCCCAACAAGCTCTATGACCTGATCGCCACGATGGAGGAGTATCAGGTGTTCTCGACAGAAGAAGTCGAACACGTTGTTGCCCTGTTTCTGGACGGTGCAGGACGAGAGCGCCTCGATCCGCTGCTGGATTCCAATGCCGCAATTTACAAAGACCTCGAAACAGAGGAGCAGATCAAGTTCAAGAGCGCTGCAAAGGCGTTCGTTCGCACCTATGGTTTCCTCGGCGCAATTTTGCCCTATGGCAATGCGGAGTGGGAGAAGCTGTCTATCTTTTTGAATTTGCTGATTCCCAAGCTGCCGTCACCCCGTGAAGATGATCTGTCAGAGGGTATTCTGGAGTCCATTGACCTGAACAATTACAGACCGGAAGCCCGTGAATCCATGTCCATCGTGCTTGACGATTCCGACACGGAGGTCGATCCTGTTCCTGCTGGAAAGGTAGGACACATCATTGATCCGGAAATGGATCTGCTGTCCAACATCGTCTCTGAATTCAACGATATGTTCGGAAACATTGAGTGGAAGGACGAGGACAATGCCCGCCATCAGGTGACCGAGGTCATTCCTTCGATGGTATCAAAGGACGAGAGCTACCAGAACGCTATGCGCAATTCTGATGAGGAGGGTGCACGGCTCGAAAGTGAGAGAGCTTTGCAGCAGGTCATCTTTTCAATTATGGCTGACAACATGGAGATTTTCAAGCAGTATCAGGACAATCCTGCGTTCAGAAAGTGGTTGGCTGATATGGTATTCAATATGACATACAACCCGGACGGAAACCCGTACACTCCGCCCAAGAAGTAACCAGACAAAGACATAGGTGGGTACAAGCCGTTTCATATGTACAGGGCTTGTACCCGCTTTTCCTATAGAGAAGGGAGATGGGGCATTTCATGCTTATGATCGACAACCAGATCCAAGTGATCGATGACGCAATTTGCCGCCATATCGACAGCATCAGCGGCTCTACCCGTGGAGCGATCTCACAAGACATTCTTACAAAGCTGATCAGCTTTGTTGAGCATATCATGCTCAAATTCTATTCAAATGGCTATGACCTCGATGACGATGAAGAAAACATTAATGCTGCTATTGAATATGCACAGACAAATGGCGAGCTGAGAATACTCTACAAATTCCGTAATTATTTGAGAATTGTGGCAGAACACTACGTCCTTGACGAGAATGCGTCTGAGCGATTAATGCTGAAATATTATCAGTACTTGCTGGAAACAAGATCGCTCATTTGGAAATATTTCAGGATATCAATTCTGCACAATCTGAGTAAATTCCCATTACACCTTGATTCGGCTCTACAGGAATATTATGCAAAAATCGCAGGGCGTATCGAGCAATACCCCGCACAATATTCTGTACAAAAAAGTGACAAATACTATATCGAGAAAATCAAACCGATCTTTGTAAATAGCAATATCTATTATGAAGTAACATTTACACCCGCTATGGTCAAGAATGCCAAATCACATCGAGTAATTGCGTTTACCAAGCTTCGGGTTACAAGTAACTACTCTTCTCGATTTCAATTGGCACAATCCAGCATTGAAATACTCGGCAAAATAATGCCTATCGTAATAATAACAGGCTGGGAAGTTGCTATACGCGACTGCGAATACAATAATTTCATCTCTATCATTACAGGAAAAACAAGCAAAAAATGTCCTGTTTCACATTCCGAACAACAAGCGATATGTCGTTTTTTGACTGCTGGTTATACATTAACGGAATTGATAGATTTCTCAGATAGGAACTATCAGGCGGTAATGCAGCAGATAAAGCAACAGTCACATACTGATGCTTTCATCAAAATATTAGACTATTGTCGCAAACTTATAAAAAGTGAATCAGCAGGTCAAAACCTACTACGTTATCTGCTTTTCAATATGAAGAATGATATCATCAAGGGACAACGTGATGAAAGGAAAAATCAATCTGCATGGACGGCGAATCCTGCACTATCAAATCTCTATCTGCCAGATAGATGCAGACCGTTTGATGAGCTACCTTTTGTCCATTCTCCAAGAAGTCACAATCCCCGGTTAGGTGCTATCTTTTCCTGTATACCTACAGATAAGCGGAAACATGAGTTGTTGGCAAGGCTGATTAAAAATAATACTGAAATTAACGGGCGTATTTTTACACCCGTTGAGGACGTTTTGGGTTATGGTGATGTTGAGGAGTTAGCGCAGAAGTATTATGATGTGCTTTACTGCAAGCATAGATTTAGAAGTCAACTTGTTATACAAAACGGATATATATTTATAAATGGATATAAAGTAGATACTTGTGAAATAATTCAAACCTTGCAAAGAATGGCAAATAGCGGTCTTGAGGGCTATGCAGAATGCATCGATGCTTTTTTAAGTAGTGGTGACTCAGGAGTTGACTGCGAAGAAAAGAAAAAAATCCTTTCAGGAATGTTTTTAGAGTCTCGTGTTGCTGTTATCTATGGTTCTGCAGGTGTTGGAAAATCAACGCTTATCAATCACGTAGCACGTCTATTTAACGATGAGGATAAAATATTTTTGGCGCAGACAAATTCGGCAGTCAATAATCTAAAGCGTCGTGTCAAGGCTGAGAATTGTGATTTTTCCACCATCACAAGTTTCAAGAATAGGGATATATTTGGTTCTACATCGTGTCATTTGCTTGTTATTGATGAATGCAGTACGGTTAGCAATACTGATATGGTTGAAATACTGAGAAAGGCTGAATTCAAGGCGATTTTATTGGTGGGAGATACCTATCAGATCAGTTCGATTCGCTTTGGAAATTGGTTTACTGCATTAGGACGGTTTATTCCTGAAAAATCGGTGCATGAACTTACAGAACCATATCGAGCCAGAGATAACAAACGGCTACTTGCATTATGGTCTAAGGTTCGGCACATGGATGATGATGTGCTTGAATTGATTGAGAGGCAGAGTTGCTCCTTGAAGGTCGATGATTCTCTATTTAGAAAAACAAATGAAGATGAAGCGATCCTCTGCTATAACTATGACGGACTTTATGGAATTAACAACATTAATCGCTTCTTGCAGGAAAGTAATTCTAATCCAGTATACCGTTGGGGAATTTTACAGTATAAAGTTGGTGATCCGATACTATTTCTTGAATCAAGCCGATTTCATCCGCTCATTCACAATAACATGAAAGGGAAAATTATCGGTATTGAGATTTTTGACGCAGATACAAATAATGCACGGATTCAGTTTGATATTGAATTGGAAACACTGATAGATAAAGACGAGGCAGAATGGTATGATTTAAAGTATATTGGCGAATCGACAAAAGGCAATTCTATCGTTCAGTTTCTGGTATTTCAGACTAAGAGTGCAGATGAAGATGATGATGGTTCAGCATCGAGAACTATAGTTCCATTCCAAATTGCGTATGCACTTTCTATTCACAAAGCACAGGGGCTGGAGTATAATTCCGTCAAAGTAGTCATCACCGATGAGATTGATGAGCTTATTACGCACAATGTGTTCTACACCGCAATTACAAGAGCGCAAAAACAGCTCCGCATATACTGGACACCTGAGGTGGAAGAAAAGGTGCTTAAGCGTATCAAGCCTCGTAATATCGAAGAAGATATTGCAATTTTGAAAGGGTATCTATCATAGAATGAATAATAGGAGTGATTGGAATGATAAAACAAGTAGCTCACCCAACATTATCTGAAATCTTTTCTATCAACAATAGTGTTGTTTATCGGATACCAAAATATCAAAGAGAATACACTTGGGGCATTAACGACTGGGACGCATTATTCAATGATGTCACAGAGAACGACTTTGGTTATTTTCTCGGCTCATATATTTGCGTCAACAACGGCTCTCTTGGTGGTACGACTCTTGAACTGATTGACGGGCAACAACGATTCACTACTATCATATTGCTGCTTACAGCTTTATATGAAAAACTGAACGCCCTGAAAGATCAAATGGATGAAGATGAACGAACTGATCTTATCAATTTACGAAGTGAACTTGCTAATAAAAAGCAATCTTATACGACTGACGGCAGCAAAAAAACCGAGTATACACAGAGACTGATTCTGCAAAAGCAGAATATGAATGATGAGGACTTTTCTTTTATTCTTTTTGACAAAGGAATAATCACTGGACACAAAGACCATCCCAAAAATCTCGGCAATCGAAGAATAGCAAAGGCGTATAAGCATTTTTGTAAACTGATCGACGAAGCAATAACCGAATTGAAAAAAGATAACGCCAATATTAGTGAAGTTGGTGCTTTATTCAGTATTGTTCGCAAATTTGAGAGTGCTATCATGGTTGGCATCGAAGTTGATACCAATAAAGATGCCTATATGCTTTTTGAATCTCTTAATCATAGAGGTGTTCCGCTTTCAGCCCTTGACTTAATAAAGAATACCCTAATCGCATCAGCTGATAATATGTCAGACGCTGATAATAGTTATGACATCTGGAAACAAATCCTGAACAATGTCGGAAGTGATGACTATGCGGTTCAAGAGCGATTCTTCCGGCAATATTATAATGCCTTCAGAGAAGAGCTGAATGCACCATATAGCAGCCCAGACAAGAAATACTACCTCGGCTATTTAGCAACAAGAACAACCTTACTTGACATCTATGAGAAGATGATCAAGAGTGATTACAAAGCACTTCTTGATGACCTTCTGATAAAATCACAAAAATATGCTTTGATCACAAATAATAGTGACCAAGAATATGTCTACAGTTCTGCCCTTGCAGATCTTGAAAGAATATCGGGTGCCCCATCATACATTCTTCTTCTGTATGTTATGTCGAATCAAGATAAGCTCGGCTTAACAGATGAGAATATCAAAGAAATCACAAAGACGCTCATAACTTTCTTCGTTCGCCGTAATGTTACTGATATTCCGAACACACGCAAGCTCACGCAGCTTTTTATTGATATTATCGGTGAGATCAAAACCATGCACGGAACTCCGATACTAAATACTATTCGTGAGACGTTGATATCCGTTTCGGCTTCTGATGAAACCTTTGAAAGTAAACTGCGTGGCTCGATTTATGATGAAAATCCAGAGGCAACAAGGTTTATTCTGTGCAGCATTGAAGCACAGCATCAGACAAAAGAAATCTATTCCGACCTGTGGGCGCGTGACAGCAGTAATAAGTATGTGTGGACTATTGAGCATATATTCCCCGAAGGAGAAAACATCCCGGATGCATGGGTGAATATGATTGCTGGCGGAGACAAGGAAAAAGCTAAACAGTATCGTTTCGATTATGTACATACACTTGGAAATCTTACTATTACTGGATACAATCAGCATCTATCGAATATGTCCTTTGAGCAGAAGAAAGACCGTAAATCCAAGGATAAGAAAAAGGATATGGGATATCGAAATGGGCTCTTCCTGAACAAGACTGTTGTCAGTGAGGAAACGTGGACGATTGATAAAATTAAGAACAGAACGAATATGATTGTTGGAATTCTGAAAGAAATGTACAAGTGGTAACCTATGCGAGAAAACGCCAATCAGCAAGTGCTTTTTGGCTTATTCTCCCGTAAGCACAGCGGTTATTGACATATTTCCACGCATATAAAATCTCGAAAAAACAACCAATCTACGCACTCACGAAAACCACTATCGCCTACTCCGCCTTGACGGTTATCAATTCTTACGTCTTGGCGCACGTTGAGTGCGTGGTTTTGATGTCAAGGAATGAAAGCTGAAAAGCCCGATTTTACGGCAGTTTTCGAGTGTGCGGCATAACCGCACACATCGCACCGGTATGGTTTTTGCTGTATTCGGAAAGACATCTACGCACTAAAAACGGCTGACAACATTTCTGCACACTGAGATTAGTGCGTCAAAATGATAATCGGCTTTTTGTAGTGCGTCAAAATGTTGTCAGAGAGTGAAAAGTGAGTAGATTCATGAAAATCAGTATTCATCGGAATTCACATTTCAAACTTAAGATGAATGAGAGATTAGTTGAAGGTAAATAATGAGCCGTGTCCAACACATTATGAAGGACACGGCTATTTTGCCTCTTTATATTTATGCTACTTCATGAATTAGATTTTTCATATAGGAATCAACAATGGTCTGGTTCTCTCCAAACAATAGGCAGAATCAAATTCGATAATAACATATCAATATAAAGGAGATGTTTCAGAATTGAAGCATCTCTTTTATTGATTTTTGGTTTATAATCGACTATAATAAAGTAAAATATTATAAATTGAAAATTTTTTTGAAAATCATTGCGAAAAATCAGAGGTTCGTGCGATTAATATATAGAAAGCATATATGCCACATCACAAGAAGGAGGAAATCAAATGGGGAACGATGCGGATCGCTACCGCCGTTACCTTGATGGTGATGACAATGGAATAGTAGAAATCATTGATATATACCATGAGGGTCTGACTTTGTACCTGAACAGCATTGTTGATAATATAT
>JAZNTW010000059.1:0-11821 GCA_045591925.1 Oscillospiraceae bacterium | reverse complement strand
ACCGGTGCAGCGGTCACTGCCGCGTTCACCGTACCGGGCGTTGCCTGCATCACCTCAAACGTATCATATTGCGTTCTGCCGTAGGTTGCATCCTCTGCGAGCGTAGGGAGCGTGACGGTCTGAATCGGCTCACCCTGCGGACTGCTGAGAATAAGCGTTTCACCGTTTTTGCTGAGTGAAAAGCCGGTATGCAGCTCACCTGCTGTTGATGCCTGACCGGAGGCAAATACAATCAGATAGCCCTGCGGCGCAATGGTTGTGCCATTCGGGAACACCCATTTCTGCGGTGCATCGACTTTGTCGGAAAGACCATAGCCGGAGAGATCGAGCGCGGAATTGCCCGAATTATAAAGCTCAATCCAATCCGAATAGCTGCCGTAGCTGTCAGCAAGACAGCTTTTGTTCTGCGTGCAGATTTCATTGATGAAAACTGCTTCCGAAGCGGCGGTTACACTGCATAAATTCACAGGCATACTCGCTGCCGCCACTGTAATCGCCAATACACCGGCGATACGTTTGATGTGATTTTTCATAAAGAACCCCTTCCATAAAGTAAAAAAAGTGTGATGAACGCCTATGGTATATTCTGTGTTTTTAGTGTAGCATACTTTTCAAGGAAAAGCAATAGCCACGCAGTGAATTTGCTTCATTGCGCGGCTATATGATATTATAATGCATTCGGATACGCTGTTACAGCACCTTTGACAGAAATTCCTTGAGACGCGGATTCTGCGGATTGGTGAAAAATTCGTTCGGCTCATTTTCCTCCACAATTACGCCGCCGTCCATGAACATGACGCGCGAAGCAACCTCTCGTGCAAAGCCCATTTCATGCGTCACAACCACCATGGTCATGCCCTCCTCTGCCAGCTCACGCATCAGGGCAAGTACCTCGCCGACCATTTCCGGATCCAGTGCAGAGGTCGGTTCATCGAACAGAATCACATCCGGATTCATGGCAAGCGTCCGCGCAATTGCGATACGCTGCTTCTGACCGCCGGAAAGCTGGTCAGGATACTGCTCTGCCTTATCGGAAAGACCGACCTTTTTCAGCAGGGCATCTGCCTTTTCATCCGCCTGCTCCTGCGTCATCAAGCCGAGCTTTACCGGTGCAAGCGTGATATTCTTACGGATTGTCAGATGCGGAAACAGATGGAAATGCTGGAACACCATGCCCATTTTCTCACGGATGGCATACAGCTCACGCTCTTTCATCGCCGTGAGGTCTTTGCCCTCAAATATGATTTTTCCGCTGGTGGGCTGCTCCAGACGGTTCAGGCAGCGCAGAAAGGTGCTTTTTCCGGAGCCGGACGGTCCGATGACAACAACCTTTTCGCCCTTTTCGATCTTTGTATGGATACCTTTCAGGATTTCCAAATCGCCGAAGGATTTTTTCAGATTCTCAACCTCGATCACTCTTTGCCAGCCTCCTTTCCAACATCGCCACGAGCTTGGTCAGTACCATAACCATAATCAGATAAATTAGTGCGACCGCGAACAGCGGCAGAAACGCTTCATAGGTTGCGCTGCGGATGATATCGCCGCCCTTTGTCAGGTCATTCAGCGCGATATTTCCGGCAACCGAGGTCTCTTTCAGCAGCACGATGAATTCATTGGCAAGCGCAGGCAGAATATTCCGAAACGCCTGCGGAAGAATGATATACAGCATGGTCTTGGGATAATTCAAGCCGAGCGAAGCACCTGCTTCAAACTGACCGTTATCAATCGACATAATGCCCGAACGCACGATTTCTGCAACATAGGCTGCGGAATTCAGACCGAACGCCATCACCGCGACAAAAACCTTTGAAATCGGCACCGTCGCGAAAATGACAAAATAAATAATCATGAGCTGCACCAGCACCGGCGTTCCGCGAATGACCGTCAGATAAATCTTTGCAAGCGCATTCAGAAAACGGAGCTTACCGGTTTTGTCATGCGTCGAGCGTATAATCGCCAGCAGAAAGCCCAGCAGAATACCGAGTATTGCCGAAAAGAACGTAACAATCAGCGTGGTTTTCAAACCGTTTGTCAGATATTGCCAGCGTGCGTCCACGACAAAGGTATCGTAGATTTTCTGGGCGAAGGTTTCAAATGGATTCATAGGCTTATCTCCTCATAAGGCTTTTGATGAAAGTCTGAATGAATTCCTCGGCATACGTCTCAGGCGTGCATCGGTGAATCCATAAAAGACAACAAGCGCCGCCAAAAAGCGGCACCTGTCGGATGATTCGGGAAAAGCTCAGTCCTTGCGTACAATAATCACCTGCGTGGTGGTCGTGTAGCCCTGCGAGAAATCGACATTCTTCTTGCGGTCCTCGGTTACGGACATACCGGCTACGCCGACATCCGCCTTGCCGGAATCGACTGCCGCAATGATCGAATCGAACGCCATATCCTCAATCACAAGCTCCTTGCCGAGCTTATCGCAGACTGCGCGCATCATATCTGCATCAATGCCGACTACCTTGTCGCCCTCCTTGCTCTCATAGGGCGGGAATTCCGCATTGGTCGCCATGATAATCTGACCGTCACGTTGAACGGATGTATCCGGCTCATAGGATTTGCCGTCAGCATCGTCGCCAATCCAGTGCGCAACGATTTCATCGAGTGTGCCGTCTGATTTCAGCTCGGTCAAAGCCGCGTCAATCTGCTCACCCAGCTCCGTATTGCCCTTTTTGTAGGCAATGGCATATTCCTCGACTGCAAAGGGCTCATCCAGAATGGTAAGCGAATCATTCTTGGAAACGAAAACCTTTGCCGGCTCGCTGTCGATAATCACAGCGTCTGCCTTGCCCTGAACAAGTGCCTGTACTGCGTCAGCACCCTTGTTGTAGCCCTCTACGGTTGCGCCCTCGATATCGCCGGCAAAAATATATCCGGTTGTGCCGAGCTGACAGGCGATCGTTTTATTTGTGAGATCATCCATGCTGTGAACGGTGTTGGCAGGGGTGCCGCAGGATGTCAGGCTGATGCCAAGCAGCATTGCAGCAGCAATCAGGCTCCATGCTTTTTTCATTTTCATTCTCATTCTCCTTTTTTGAGCATAATATCCAGATTACCATACCATTATAGTACATTATGTCGGGAAATGCAAGTGTTTTTCCGAATTCATACGTTCCCACTGAACTTTTATGCATTTTTACCAAAACAAACCAGAGCAAATCGTGAAGATGCCTGTGCTTCGGAATCAGCCATAATCAAGAGCCCCCATGCCTTTCGGATGAGGCGCAGCGGCTCTTGGGATGATCAACATTTGCGGCGGTTATGCTTTTTCAGGGGCTTCCTTTTTGCCCGTTTCAGACGATTTGCCGCATATCATTTTCATACCGAACAATACGGCGAGCATCAGTGCCAGCGAAACGCCCAGCACGACAAATACATTCTGGACAAAGCCTGCCAGCAAATAACCTGCGGCACAGACACCTGCCACGGTAAATGCGTAAGGAAGCTGTGTGGAAACATGGTTCACATGGTCACACTGTGCGCCCGTGGATGCCATAATCGTAGTATCCGAAATCGGAGAGCAGTGGTCTCCGCAGACCGCGCCAGCCAGACAAGCCGATATGCAGATAATGACCATCGGGGGGATTGCGCCCGTATCGGAGACGCCGCTAAGCTCTCCGGAGAATACGTGCGTGACAATCGGAATCAGGATGCCGAACGTGCCCCAAGAGGTGCCCGTAGCAAAGGAAAGACCAATCGCAACTACAAAGAGAATCAGCGGAAGCAGAATCCTGACGGCGGTCGCGCTCTCAACGAGTCCGGAAACATAGGGGCCTGCCTCCAGCAGACCGGTCATGGTTTTGAGCGTCCATGCAAAGGTCAGTATCAGAATCGCAGGCACCATCTGCTTGAAGCCGGCAGGAATGGCATCCATGCACTCCGTAAAGGTGAGTACCTTTCTGCACATGAAATAGAGCACAATCACAATCAGGGCTGCCAGTGAGCCGAGAGAAAGACCGTAAGATGCATCGCATTCTGCAAATGCGGTGACGCAATCAACGCCGTCGAAGAAGCCGCCGGTATACAGCATACCCGTCACACACAGAAGAATCAGAATCAGCACAGGCAGAATCAAATCAATGACCTTTCCCTTGGAATGACTGGGCTTGTCAACCTCTGCATAGACGGTGCTTCTCGTGGTGAAAAGATCGCCATTTACAGCATTATGCTCATGCCGCTTCATCGGGCCGTAATCCATGCCGCTGATTGCGATAAAGAGTACCATTACCAGCGTGAGCAGCGCATAGAGATTATAGGGAATTGTATTGATGAAAAGTCGGATGCCGTTGACGCCCTCGACCGTACCGCTGACTGCCGCTGCCCATGAGGAAATCGGTGCGATAATGCAAATCGGCGCGGCTGTGGCATCAATGAGATATGCCAGCTTGGAGCGCGAAATCTTATGCTTGTCCGTCACAGGCAGCATGACAGAGCCGACGGTCAGGCAGTTAAAATAATCATCTATAAAAATCAAAATACCCAGCAGGAAGGTTGCAAGGCTTGCGCCGGTGCGGGATTTGATATGCGCGACTGCCCATTCTCCGTAAGCGCGGCTGCCGCCTGCCTTGTTCATGAGCACAACCACAATGCCCAGCACCACCAGAAAAATCAGGATGCCCACATTGTAGGAATCGGATAGGTTTGCAATGAGACCGTCCTGCACCACCGCGGTAAACATCCCCTGAAATCCTGTACCGGCTGCGGCGGCGTAAATCGCTCCGCCCGTGAGAATGCCGATGAACAGCGAGGAATAAACCTCCTTGGTGATGAGCGCGAGACCGATCGCCACAATCGGCGGGAGCAGTGACCAGAGCGAGCCGATGGCACTCGAGATCGGGGCTTGTATCATGCAGCATATGATGAATACGACGACAATCGCCCCGAAGATGAGCTTGCTGATATGCTTTTTCATAATGATTTTTCTCCGTTCTGCAAAGCCGCTTCTGACTTTGCCTTAGTCTTGCCCGGAAGTCTCAGCTGCGCCAGTATCACCGAGATAAATACCAGTACACAGCCCAGTGCCTCCTTGTATGCGAGATTTTCGTGCAGGATGATCCAGCCGGAAAGCACCGCAAATACCAATTCCAGACTCATCAGCAGTGTCGCGGCAGCAGGGGGCGTTTTCCGCTGACCGATAATCTGGAGCGTAAATGCCACGCCGCTGGAGAGAATGCCCGTATAGAGAATGGTTCCCTTTGCCGCCCAGATATCGCTGAGCTTCGGCTGCTCGGTGAGAAGCATTCCGATTGCCATAATCAGACCGGCGGTGAAGAACTGTATGCAGGACATCAGCACGGCATCGGCGGCAATTCCGTTGAAGCGGTCCACAACGATGATATGGACTGCGAAAAGCAGCGCACAGACCAGTACAAGCAGATCTCCCTTTGCAATCGTGAAATCCTCCTTGATGCAAAGCAGCCAGAAGCCGATGGCAGCACCCAATACGCAAAGCCAGATTTGCCTTGGCGGCTTTCTTCCGAGGAGCTGCTCCAGCAGCGGCACAATCACAATATACAGTGCCGTGATGAACCCTGCCTTGCCGGCGGTTGTTGCGCTGATGCCGCTTTGCTGAAAGGAGCTTGCGGCGCAGAGTACAATTCCGCAGACAATGCCGCCAATGACTGTTACCTTCAGCGGTGCCTGCTGCTTCTGCCTGAGACCGGTCTTTTTCAGAATGAACAGCACCGGTATCAGAACAAAGCCGCCGATCAGTGTTCGGATGGCATTGTAGGTAAAGGGTTCCACATAGTTCATGCCCTCGCTCTGGGCGACAAACGCCGTTCCCCAGATAAAGGCGGCTATGAGGAGCATAAGACTTCCCTGAGCGCGTTGAGACATATAGTTCCTCCTGTCCGCAGGACTGCCGACAAATTCCGACGCATCCCGACAAAGCTATTATAGCATATTCTATAGAAATGAGCAATAGATGTAAAAAAAATTTTTATATATGCTGTGCGCGATCAAACGGCGGTGATGCAGTCACTCAATGCAGTGACGGGCGAATATCCGGCGTTTTGATGGGGAATTCTATTATGATTGAATCATTAAGGCAATACCGCACAAAGACCGCCTGCGGCTCAGCACGTCATCTTTACCACATCTTTTCCGTCAGCTTGTGCAATATACCGAAAACCGAATGAAAAAACATCCTGCAATCGCATAACAGATTATATGATATGTATATTTTGTTGGATTTATATTGATAGTTTGCTCGATATATTGTATAATATATAAATGAGAGAATGCGCTTTTCGATGGAGGTGATGCCGTTTTGAAAAAACTCTTGATGATTCTTTCTGTGCTTGCACTGAGCCTTACCTACGCGTTCTGCCTGCCGTTCGATCATATGGCATATGCGCTGGAAGCAGAAACCGACCGCCTTGATTTGAACCGTGACAATACGGTATCGGTTGCGGATGCGGTGCTGCTGCTGCGGTTTGTGACCGAGGATACGGAAATAAAGCCCTTGCAAAATGCGGATTTGAATGCAGATGGCGTCATTACGCTTTTGGATGTGAATCAGCTGCTTCGTGTGCTGCTCTATCCTCTGGGGCAGGAGCCGGAGTTTATTGTTACAGAAACCACGGCAATCCAGCAGACGCAAACAACAGAAACGCAAACGCAGACAACCGTTTCCGGTGGCTTTGAAACAAATTACATTGAGCATCTGAAAACGCTTCCGGCTTACAATCAGCAGCCGTATGTTACCGTCAATCAGAATCTGCCCTATTTCAATCTGCAAACAACGCATACAACTGCATTTGAATATTACAGTCCGCTGGACGCGCTCGGACGCTGCGGAATGTGTGAGGCTTATATCGGCACAGAGCTGATGCCGACAGAGAACCGCGGAAGCATCAGTGCGATTAAGCCCACCGGATGGCAGCTTGTTCGATATGACGGAATTGTTGACGGGAATTATTTGTATAATCGCTGTCATCTGATCGGATATCAGCTAACCGGAGAGAATGCAAATATCAATAATCTGATTACGGGAACAAGATACCTGAATGTGACCGGAATGCTGCCGTTTGAAAATATGACCGCGAATTACATTGAATCGACAGGGAATCATGTGTATTACCGTGTCACGCCGTATTTTGAAAACCGGAATCTTGTTGCAAGCGGCGTGTTAATGGAAGCATATTCGATGGAGGATCAGGGCGAGGGCGTATGCTTTAATGTATTTTGCTATAATGTGCAGCCTCGCATCTGCATCGACTATACAGACGGTTCCAATTATCTGCTTGAAAATAATGATGAGCCATCCGGAGACTGCCGTTATATCGTCAATAAAAGTACGAAAAAATTCCATTTGCCGGAATGCTCGTCAGTGACAAATATGGATTCGGAGAATAAATGGGATTATACAGGCAGCAGAGAATATTTGATTGACCTGAAATATGAGCCGTGTAAACGATGCAATCCTTAGAATGACGATTAAAATGGAGGAATCTATCATGATGAAAATTTGTTAAAAGCTGGTTTCAATGGTGACAATGGGAGGCTTGCTTTTGGCTGGTGTGTTCATGCCAAAGCGGATGAATGATAAGGCTGGTATTATCCGAGTTGTTCTTCCGCTAAAAAAATCAGTGCCAAAAACAGAGCGGATGTTACCTGTTCACGCGATGTGCTAATTGCCAAAAGATATAGCCCATGCGGTATTTGTCATCCGTAAGGAGACAATTATTGTATATAAGCATATACTGATGAAACGTATTTTGAAACAATACTGAATTTTATTATGGTGCAGTCCTGCGGGGCTGCATCAGTTCTTTGTGTTTTCTGCTTTTGCATCGGAAAGATTATATTTGCTGTAACATTTTACACGCAAATGTTGTCATAGTCATAACAGATAGAGGGCCCTGAAAGGAAGTGTAGCCAATGGATGATGCCGAATTATATGACAGATAATTTTGAACCATGGCAAATGTATGTCACATGGAAAAACGGCGAAACGCAGCGCATCACCCACGGCAGCTGGATGGGCAGCGAGCAAGGCATCGGCGAGAATCCGGTCACATACGGCAACTTTATGGTGCCTCTCAATGAGGAGATGAAAGGAGGAAAATCTATGGACGATATCTGGAGCGGACTTGCTTATCTTTTATCAGAGCTCATCTTAAAATATTCATCGCAAATTGATTTTGATAAATTGCGTGAAATGGACGAAATGAAAAATGATAACAATGATGAAATTGCTATCCTTGAAACTATTGCTGTAAATGTGGAGAGGCTGGAAAATTACGAAGAAAAGGCACAACAGTGTGATGTGCAGAGAAAGAAAAATAATGAGTTGGAGTAAAGAAAGGAGAAGATAAAATGTTGATTTTAATTTTCGAGGAAAGGAGGTCTGCCTTTATGGAAAAGGATATCACATCTGCAACCGAATACAAAATCGGTCATACGACATATATTGTGAACCTTGTGTTCAATAAAAATACAAGTGAGAATATCTCCGACATAGTAAAGCGTTTGATAGAGCGTGATATCAAAAAACAAGCGGCATAACCGTTTCAAAATCCATCATAAACAACAGAAAATTTATCTCTTTAAAGTATTGATATTTTACAGAAAGTGTGCTATAATTAAAGTACATTAGCTGCCGTAAAATGTCGGAAAGGAATGGTTATGTTAACAGACAAGATTACGGCTTTATATTGTCGTCTAAGTAATGACGACGATTTACAGGGTGAATCAAATTCAAACACCAATCAGAAATCCATATTAAAAAAGTATGCCGATGACAACAATCTCGGCAATACACAGTTCTATGTTGACGACGGATACAGCGGAACAAATTTCAATCGTCCTGACTTTATGCGAATGATGGAGGATGTGAAGTCCGGTAAAATCGGAACGATTATCACAAAGGATTTATCCCGTTTCGGTCGTGACTATCTTATGACGGGGCAGTATATTGAAATGATTCTGCCTGACTATGATGTCCGCTATATTGCTATCAACGACAACGTCGATACTCTCCGCAGCGAAAACGAGATGATGGTTTTCAAGAATGTATTTAATGACTGGTACCATCCATTGCTAAAAAACCGTTATAAACCCAGCACCTCGCAACTATCAATTACAACGTCATAAATGCCGAGTCTGGGAGCTTTTTTCGCAGTGTAACAAATCTTAAATCCAAATGGAACACCGTTAAGATAAATATTCAGAACGCCGTATTTCGGAACAATAATCTTATCAAGCATAGCACGGTAAAGCTCCTTGCTCTCGGAATTGCTGTCCGACATCTTACGCATATTCTCAATCGTCTTGGTGATTTCGTCCATCTGCTTTTTGTGATGAGCCGCCGCATTCTGATTTTCCGCAATCTGCTGCGTTATTCTTGCAATTTCCTCATCATAATATGCCGTCTGCTTTTTCAGCTCGTCCTTTGTAATAATTTCTTCAAGCATAAGGTCAATCGCCTTGTGCTTTTTGTTTTCCAGCTTTTCGATTTCTGCCTTTAATGGCGTAACATCAACTTCCTTGTGAATTTTTTGAAGTAATCCGATTTCCTCAATCATCTGCTGTTCCAGAATATCACGGCAGTCCTGCATATATCCGAGAATATTTTTCATAGCCGCCGAAACAATTCTCTCGTCAACGGTGTGATTGTCACAACCAACGCTCTCGCCGTTCATTGCAACGTAATTCTTCTTGCCGTACAACGCACGATTTCTGCACCTGAGCGTCTTATGCGGATCTTTCTTCGAGCCGCTCATAATAAAGCTGTAGCCGCACTTTCCACACTCAACCTTGCCGCTGAGCCAGAAGCTCTGGGAATATTTCTTGCTTTCGGAAACAAGTCTGCCTCTGCGTTTCAGCTCCGCCTGAACTCCGTCCCAGACCTCTCTTGAAATAATGCCCTCGTGATGATTTTGGACAGTTATCAGCGGAGCTTCGGGATTATCACCCTTGTTGATAAAATATTTCTCGGAAAGCACATTCGGTTTGTATACCTTCCATTGCGTGAGGTCGCCGACATATTTTTCGTTTTTGAGGATTTTCAGAACGTGCTGACCGCTCCACAACCTGTTTTTCAGAGTGGGAATGCCACGGTCTGTCAATTCGTGAGCAATAGCCGTTGAGCCTTTTCCGTCATATAGATAGCTATGAAAAATCTCCTTGATAATTTTCGCTTCTTCGGGAACAACCTCAAGCTGACCGTCAACAACCTTGTAGCCGTAAATTCTTCCGCAGCCGAGAACAACGCCGTTTTCCATACGCCGCTTCATACCCCATTTCACACGCTCGGAGATTTTACGGCTTTCCTCTTGGGCGATTGATGCCATAATTGTTAATCTCAACTCGCCGTCTTTATCACGGGTGTCGATACGGAAATAAAATTTCGTTTTTCTCCCGACAGATTATAACAGCGGAGCCTGCTATCAATATCAACCTCCGCATCATCATTTCCGATTGCTCCGCCTGCATGAAGATAAAACCATCTGCCGTTTTCCTCACGCCAGCCTGTATGCGTATAAATAGTTTTCTTTCTCGCCGACTTCTGTCCTATCATAAACATCACGCTGCGGAGGGTATCCTTTCTTGACATTGTAGGCGGATAAATCAAAGCGTCGAAGCCCCATTCGGAAGTTACCCAGTTCAGATTTGCAATATCATTTGCGTCAACCTTTACTGTGGGCAACTCACGCTGTACGCCGTTTTCACTCTGCAAGCCTTTTACTCGAAAGAAGCGAGAACGCTCTCCGCCGTCATCGTAGATAATATCCTCAACGGGCACAGGAAGAAAGTTTGAAATCGGAACATCCGCAGAGGCGGTATGCTTCACAAGCTTGTCATCATCCCAATCCACAAACTCAATATCCGAGAGAAGCTCATCAATTTCATCGGTATTCGGTTCCTCATAATATTCAGCCGAGTTTGCGTCCTCGATTATAACGGAGGCTGGAATAATCTCGTTCATTGCTGTACCTCCTTTCTCCCGTATAAAAGGGGTGACACAGGATACATTCCCGTAATACAGCCGATTTCTCTCTTTTTGTGGTGATACAAAAGAGGATACATTTTCAGAAACGTGCTACAAACGGGGCTACAGATTTTCGGCTTTATCTCGTCGTTTGTACCCCGAGTAGCTCCGTTACCACCCAAAAGGGGATACAGGGTGTTACGCTGATAAACCTTCTGCTCTCGGCGGATTTTCAAGTTTACTTTCTGCATAGGCAAGCTCCTTTCCGTTCTCTCCGAACACAGTGTGACGGATAAGCCCGTCAATAAGCTTTGCGTCTTCCTTAATGGTAAGCACACGTCTGTTGGTAGTTGGCATATTATAGCCACCTTTCTTAGTAAAATCGGTCACCAGACCGACACAGCTTTACGCTATGTAACAGGCGTGTCCGGAGAGATATATTCAGTTGTCAAGGTGCTGCATACGAACAAAAAGAACACACGTTTCGTTCGTATCTCCCATTATATCCTCATTCTCGACGAAAGTCAATAGATGTGATAGGCACACTCTAATTGCAACTATTTTCACATCTATTTCTGTATTAACTCTACTTTTTGAAGTGCGACTTCTATTTTTATGACAACTCCTATCAAACGACTTAAGTACGTTGTTTTAAAAATATTTTCCGTTAAGTTTAGAAGCTCAAAAAACTCTCAAAGCTTAAAATTCCAAAGAAAATATTTTTGAAATTGGGAGTTTTTGTTATGATACAATAGATATGATACAAAAAAAAGAAGACAAACAGCCTCAAATATGTTATGATGTTAATAACCACAAAAACACATAACGAAAAGAGGCGTTTATCTTCATGAATATTATAGCACAAGAAGCACGGTTTCG
>JAZNTW010000058.1:0-3792 GCA_045591925.1 Oscillospiraceae bacterium | reverse complement strand
TTTAAAGGATTGTCCGCAGGGCATAATTCACCCACTGTCAAAAGGGGTAGATTTACTCTCATTTCTTGCTGATTCTATTTTGACGCGGGGAATTATGCCCTGCTAATCACGGCTCTCCGACCTCGTCTCCGAGCCGTTTCTATCTGACTGCCGTCCGATAGAAACGGCTCGGCTCTCGAAAAGAGAGTCATAAATCATTTCGAAAAGACAGTCATTTATCATTTCAAAAGGATAGTTCTGGCACCTGCTTTCGGAAGTCTGTAGTTGTCGTATTCGGCTTCCTGCAGCTTGTCATTCACTAAAGCGAATGACAACTTGCAGAGAGCCGAATGGCTGTATCACGCAGGTGCAAATCCTCATTTCGAAACGAAGGTCATATTCGTTTCGAAGAGATAATCATTTGTCATATCGAAAAGAGAGTTGGGGGTGCAATATTCAATTGGAACAGAGGTTAGTAATTGGCTTCATCAGAGACTTTGAAAGGATCATCATCTCCGACTTGCCGAGCGTATCCCCTTGCATTCAAGAGGCCAAATTTACGGTGGTCAATCCGTAGCTTTGAGACGCTGCGCCGAGTGCCGGTGATCCGGTTCAGGTACGATAGACCTGATCAGCGGGGATTTTCATTTTGCTGTTAGGCGATTAAATCCCGGAAACAATTCGCTGCGCGAAATTCCCATAAAGGGAGGACGGTCGCACTACCGTTTGAGCAATTTTATTTAACGACGGAACTCTCAAACGTCGTGGGCATCTCATTGATTTTCGTCACGAGCTTCGGCAGATACCCTTGCCGTCGGTGGTAAACACATTTTCGTCAGGAAAACTCACCGCCCACCGACACGGAACCCTTTTCCTCTGTACCAAAATTCCTTTTTGGTACAGAGTTACTGCAGCCTTAGAGTATCGGCTGTCAGTTGACAGTCAGACCATACAGCGATCTGTCTCAGCTCTGTCTGCCGCCTGCTTCTGTTCGCAGCAGACCAGGTTTCGTCTGCTGTATATCGCATTTGATCCACTCCTGGGATCGCCAAGCGAAGGGCTTTTCTGTGACCGGTTTCTTTCAGTCACATTGTTTTTGTTTTGACGGTCAGCATCCTCGCTTTGGTCAAAACACCGGGTAATCATTTGCTCAATGCTTTAATCTCGGATTACCCTTTACATTTCCTGTTTTCATAGTTCTTCATTTGAATTCCTCCTTCATAAATATAAAACAAGTATATTTTGAACCTCATTTGAGGTAACAAAAACAAAACAAAATAGTCGATACCTTACATACGCATAACAAGTAAGCCCTAATTGGTTATAGATTAGGACAAGACCCGTTAAGTAGTATGTATGGTATCGACTAAGCGACACGAAAAGGATGAGCGATCAATTGCGCTCAAATAAATAAGATGCGGGGGAAAATAAGATAACCTCGGGAAACAATATTCAGTTGTACTATAATTTTACCCTAAATTTTTCCTCTTGTCAAATCAGCCAGAGCCGTTTATATGCGTTTAGAACGGCTTAGAGTCGATTAGAGTCGAATATCATGCGGAATGAGTACGTTTCATGTCGTTTTCATAGCACTTTAGCATCGTTTCTGTGCACTTTTGAAAAAAACTTTGAAATTTTTTTCGGTTCCGAAGCAATTTTCGTACCTGCCGTAGGGTAAAACCGGAGGGGTAGAGAATTTACACTCTACACTTAAGTAATAATCGTTTTTGGTCCAAAAGTCAAGGGTTGAACAGCAACTTTTTTGCCTCAAATTGGAAACAATTTATGACGAAAATACACGTCTGACATTACTGCCAGACGTGCTGTGTTATATCGTGTTATGAAAAAATTCAAAAATTTAGACTATAACAAGAAAATTATAAGGACCGCACCTCTTGTTCTACTCGCCTTATGACTTCAACAAACACCTCATCACTTTGTCCTGTCGGATCAGGTAATCCCCAATTATCATCGAAGGCTCTGCCAATAAAGGGACATCCCACATCACACCCCATAGAGATAGCAATATCGGGGGATGGGATTTTATCAAAGGTTTTGCTGTATTGGGTTTCTTCCATATCAATGCCATAGAGCTGCTTTATCAACCTGACAGCATCCTGATTAATCTGCGGTTTCGTTTCTGTTCCTGCCGAGTAAAAATCAAACTCATCGCCACGTAGATGTTTTCCGAGCGCTTCGGCAATCTGACTGCGGCAGGAATTGTGTACGCAGATAAAAGCTACTTTTTTCTTCATATCAGAAACCCAACTTGTGCAGGAGTTTTTCAACATCAGCTGCTTTTAACACTTTTCCCATAGACACAACATTCTCGTTTACAACGAGAGCCGGCATACTCATAGCACCGTATTCCATAACCTTTGCCATATCGGTGATGTATTCAACCTCAACGGTCAGCCCCATATTCTTCACGGCTTCTTTTGCGTACTCATACTGCTGATGGCAGGATGCGCAACCTGCACCCAACACCTTGATACAGCAAATGTGGTTTACCGCTTCGCCGCAGCACTTGTTTACAATCTCTGTTGCTTCGCTTGTGGGACAACCGCAGTTGCAAGCGCAGGCAGGTGCCTTCTTTTCCTCGTTCTTCTTTCCAAAATTGAATAATGCCATAACGATACCTCCAAATTTTTTTATCAAGATTAAAATGCCAGCCAAAACATATATAGACCGATGAGCAGGATCGCAGTACCCATCACTATTTTCAAGACCTTTGCGGCGGTCTTGTACCGTTCGCTGTTGTTTATCTTTTGCACGAAGCCTACCGATGTTCCTGCTACCATTACAAGTGCGCTATGCCCGATAGAATACAGTAACATCAGCAGGATACCCCAAAGCAGATTTCCTTCACCTGCAACAATGGCAAGCAGCGCAATCAACACGGGTGTTGAGCAAGGCGAGGAAAACACACCACCCAAAACTCCGGCAATAAATGCACCGATAAAGCCACGCTTCCTGCTTTTGGATAGCAGATTAGTTGAGGGGATAAAGTTGAATATTTCCCAAGTCTGCAATGCCATCAACACCATCAGTGCACCGAGAATCATATACCACACTGGCGAGGATGTTCCCATCAGCTTTCCTGCCGAGGTAGCGATAATGCCGAGTGTTACAAATGTAACCGCCGTACCGACAGAAAACACGACAGAATAAGCAAACGCTTTCTTTGTGTTTTTCTCACCGACACCACCAACATATCCTACGATCAACGGAACGCTTGAAAGTGAGCAAGGTGTAACCGAATTCAGTATTCCGGCAAGGAGCGCCAAAAGCGGTGCAAGCCACATATTGTCGCTGATGATTTTAGCTATTTGTGAGAGCCAAGCATCAATCATTTACTCCACTCCCATCTCTTTTAGGATTGACCGCATTTGTTCCTCTGTTAGACCACCTTGATGAACAGTAAAGATATGTTTACCGCCTTCTTTATCAGAGTACATATCAAACTGAATTTCCTTGGCAAGCTCATCGCTTGGAATGAAAGGAGTTCCGTCAGCATTAAAGAACACCTGCGTAGGAATGACCTGCACCGGAACATTGGCGGCGGCTTCGTAATACTTCCACACATCCACAAACTTAATGAATGCCTTGCCTTGCATTTCGGCGTTCAGCGTTTTCAGCACGGGAGCCATCTGCTTACACGGAATACAAGAGTCTGCACCGTAGTCTGCAATAATAGGCAGATCATATTCGGAGAGTGCTGCAAAGTCGATTTGCTTTGTGGCATTCAGGCTGAAATCCGCACCTTCAAGATTGCTTGGCAAATCTGATGTGCCTTCTGAACTTGTCGGATCA
>JAZNTW010000057.1:0-24697 GCA_045591925.1 Oscillospiraceae bacterium | reverse complement strand
CCTCTGGACTCCTATATCAAATCCTATAAGCCCTCGTTGAGGGCTTATAGGATTTGGAACGGGATTCCAAAGGGACAATGTCCCTTTGGCGGAGTTTGAGGCGGAGCCTCAATATAAATCCACCTGAAGTATCTCCAAATTCTGATTTGGTACAATATAAGAGCAGAAATTCAGTTTGAAGCATAGCCTTCGTGTAACGAGCCAAAATGAGCGTCAATAAGAGTAAGTGGTTCTACCTTTTTTAAGGCAACACCGCGCAAAGTCCGCCTTACGGCTTGCCGTATTGTCTTAAATTATTATAACATTGAAAATGTGAAAAGTCAATTATTGAATTGATAGGGACGGTTTTCACCCATATATTGACAATATGATATGTGCAAATATACTGTTGACAGAATAGTTAATATGTGCTATAATGAATACATATCAGAAATGCTTCATGGAACGGAGGATATGATGATGAAGAACGCCAATCTCATGGATGCTCCGATCTGCGGTGACGAACAGCTTTCCATGCAGACCACCGCGGCGCGCAGCCATACACTTGGCAGACCGGATAACAGCACGAGCACTGTAAAATTCGGCGCGGCAATCAAAGCGTTCCGTGCAAAGGCAGGCTTGTCACAGGCAGCGCTTGCGGACATTCTGCACGTGAGCCGGAATACGGTTGTCAAGTGGGAAAACGACGGCTACAAGCCGGATCATGATACGACCGTGCGGCTGTGTGAGGCACTCGGCATGACCCTCGATGCGCTGTACGGCGTGACAACGAATACGGTTTCACAGGCAGAATTGCAGATGCTGCTGGAATTTCGCCGGCTGAGTCCGGTTGGAAAGCGCGTGGCTGAACGGCTGATTCAGAGTATGCTGGAGGAGGAACAGGCAGAACGGGATGCGAGCCTCAGAGCGTCGTTTATATTGCTGGAAACACCGGCAGTCCGAGCGGCGGCAGGCTCCGGCACGATGTATACGGATGAAGCGGTGCGATACTGCATCATGCGGAAAACCGCGCACAGCAGTCATGCGGACGCGGTGATTGGCATTGTGGGCGACAGTATGCTGCCCGTTTATCACGACGGCGACAGTGTTTATATTGCCTATACGAATACGGCGCGGCCGGGGGAGGATGTCGTTTGCGATACGCCGGACGGTCTGATTATCAAGCGGCTGACTGCGGCGCATACATTGCAGTCGGTCAATCCCGATATTCCGTATGCGGAACGGGATGAGAGCTTTGAAATCCGCATCATCGGCCGTGTGATTGGCAAGGTTTCGCAGGAGGATTATCCGACAGCCGCGGAGCAGCCGGTTCTGGAAACGCTGTTCCGTGAAGAAATTACGGAATTTGAAACAGCGCATACGATATATATGGAATAATGCAGCAGTGCATCGGAGAAGGAGGGGATTTTCATGTGTACGCGGTTTTATGTTGCGGAGAATTTGTTTCTGCCGTTTATCACACGCGCAAGGCAGACCGCGCTTGCCGAACAGTTCATGACGGTGCTTGGGAAACCCACCTTTCTGTCAGGGGAGATCCATCCGACCGAGCTTGCCGCGGTTCTCGCACCCGATAAGGCAGGCAGAATGGCAGTATTCCCGATGATGTGGGGCTTTACGGTTTCCGATTTTGAATCCCCGATCATCAACTGCCGTCTGGAAACCGCCGACCGGAAGAATCTCTGGAAGGATTCATGGTTTCGGCGCCGCTGTGTGATTCCGGCGGCATGGTATTATGAGTGGGAGCATTTTCGTTCTGCGGATGGCAGCGTCAAAACCGGCAGCCGGTATCTCGTCCAGCCAAAGGGCGTGGAAGTCACATGGCTTGCAGGACTGTACCGTTACGAAACGCATAAGGGGATTGAAGTGCCGGTATTTGCGATCCTGACCAGAGCGCCAAGCCCCGATTTGCACAGGCTGCACGACCGGATGCCGCTGATTTTAGGGAAAGAAAGCGTTGCAGAGTGGATTCGTCCGGATGGTGTACCTGAGAAAGCCGCAGAAGCTGCTCTGACGGAGATGATTGCCGAAAAATACGGAGGGGGATTGTCGTGCGGACCTATATCTGTATTGACCTGAAATCATTTTACGCCTCAGCGGAATGCGCTGCGCGCGGCTTAGACCCACTCAATACGCATCTTGTCGTTGCGGACAAAAGCCGTACCGAAAAAACGATTTGCCTTGCGGTATCGCCGTCTTTGAAAGCGATTGGCGTACCCGGCAGACCGCGCCTGTTTGAGGTTGTGCAGATTGTGCGGGCGTATAATCAAAAATGCCTTGCGAAGCTGCGCATGAAAGCCTTTGCAGGGCAGTCTGTGATTCCGACAGAGCTTGCGGCAAATCCGAAGCTGGAGCTTTCGTATGTGGTTGCCGAACCGCGCATGGCGCTCTATAAGCAGATCAGCAATCGGATTTACGAGATTTATTTGAAATATATTGCGCCGGAGGATATCCATATTTATTCGATTGACGAGGCGTTTATGGATGTGACGGATTATTTGCAGACCTATCACTGTACCGCCCGTGTACTTGCGATGCGAATGATTCGCGAGGTGCTGCATGAAACCGGCATCACGGCAACGGCAGGCATCGGCACGAATCTGTATCTTGCCAAGGTTGCGATGGATATTGTTGCGAAAAAAATGCCTGCGGACAAGGATGGCGTGCGGATTGCGGAATTGGACGAGATGCAGTTTCGCAAGGAGCTTTGGGCGCATCAGCCATTGACGGATTTCTGGAACACCGGTCCCGGTACGGCAAAAAGACTGAACGCCATGCACCTCTATACCATGGGGGATATTGCGCGGTTTTCGGAATACGGCGAGCGCGAATTGTTTCGGGCATTCGGGGTCAAGGCGGAATTGATGATTGACCATGCGTGGGGCTATGAGCCGTGTACGATTGCGGATATTAAGGCGTATGTGCCGAAAAAGCACAGCGTCAGTCAGGGACAGGTGCTGAAATCCGGCTACCGCAATGCGGACGCGCGGCTGATCGTGAAAGAAATGACGGAATATCTGATGCTGGAATTGGTTGAACGGCGGCTTGTGACGGAAAAGGTAGAGCTGCGGATCGGCTATGACCACGAGGGCGTGCCGCACGACTATGACGGCGCATTTGAGCTTGACCATTATCAGCGCGTCATCCCGAAATCGGTACACGGCTCCATGCTGCTCGAACGGCAAACCGCGTCTGCAAAATTGGCGACACAGGCGATGCTGCAAATTTTTGAGCGGATTGTCAATCCGTTTCTGCTGATTCGGAGAATCAATGTCGTTGCGCTGGATGTGATACCGGAAGCGCAGGCGGTCGAACGGCCGGTTCAATACGGCTTATTTGATGATGTAGACGCGCTGGAAGCCAAGCGAAAAAAGCAGGATGAGAAACTGAAAAAGGAGTATGCACTGCAAAAAACGATGCTGTCCATTAAATCAAAATACGGCAAGAACGCGATTTTGAAGTGCATGAACTTTCAGGCGCAATCGACCGCGATCGAACGAAACGGACAGGTCGGCGGACACAAAGCATGAGGGAATGATGGGCGAATATGAGGAATTGCTCCGGCATCCGCGCCATGTGCTGCAATCGCATCAGCCGATGTCGATGCACGAGCGCGCGGCACAATTTTCAGCGTTCAAGGCGCTGGAGGGCTTTGAGGATGAGATTGCAGAAACCGGTCGTCTGACCGATATGCAGGCGGCGATGAGCGAGGACGATATTGCTTTGCTTGACGAACGGTTTCAGCGTTTGCTGTCGCTTGCCGCAGAGCGGCCGGCGGTTGCCGTCACGTATTTTCAGCGTGATGCAAAAAAGCAGGGCGGCAGCTATGTACGATACACCGGAAATTTTCGGTTTTATGATGCGGAACGGCGTATGCTGATATTTGCGGATGGCTTTGCGATTGCAGCCGCGCAGATTACGGCAATCGAGATACAGGGCGCGGAGGCGTGCTCCGATTGTCACAATCAAACCGAATAAATCTTGACACTGTAATATTTTTGTGATATACTATAATTAAATAGTATTGACATTACATATGTGAAGGAGATTTTATGGAAAACATGGATAGCGGTTATACGATCAAAGAACTGATCAACATATTTCTCAGTAAAATCTGGTGGATTATCTGCATTACCATTGTCTGTGCCGCGGCTAGCTTCTGCGTCTCAAAATATATCATTCAGCCGGAATATTCATCCCATATTTCGATGTATATTCAGTGCTATACCGGCATCCAGTCGGACAACAGCTACAGCGACATCACAAAATCCAAGCAGCTGATCAACACCTATATCGAGGTGCTGAAAAACGATGCGGTGATGGACACCGTAGGCGAAACGCTGTCGAAGAAATTTAACGAAGATACGTTATCCCGTTCGTTCACCATGAACGGCAGCAAGCCTACGAATTCAGCACTGCGCGCCGCGTTGTCGATCACATCGGTTACGGACACCTCCGCAATCACCATTACCGCAACCACCAAGAACGCTGCTCTTTCTGCTGCACTGTGCAATGCCATGAAAGAGCCGGCATCGTATTATACAAGCAAGGCGATCGGCGTCGGCAGCATCGCGACCATTGACGATGCAAAGGAGTATCATGCACCGGTTGCGCCGAACATCATGAAGAATACTGCGCTTGCAGCCATGGCAGGAATGCTTCTGACCATGCTGATCATTCTGATGATTGATTTCTTCGATAATACGATAAAATCACCGGAAACGATCACCGCGCAGTATCACAAGGCGATTCTCGGTGAAATTCAGGAGTTCCCGACCGATAAAAAGAAAAAGCGCGAGGCAGAGACGCGGAAAACGCTTCTGGATAAGGATATCCCGTTTGGCATCGTGGAGAGCTTCAAATCCATGCGAACCAATATCACATTCGCGCTGTCCACGAGCGAAAAGAAAATCGTTGTGCTGTCCAGCCCGAATCCGAGAGACGGAAAATCCACGACAGCGGCAAATATTGCGATTACCTTTGCCGAAAGCGGACGAAATTGTTTGCTGATTGGCGGTGACCTGAGAGCGCCGACGCTGGCACCGCTGTTCAAAGCGAAAAACGATATCGGCTTTTCACTGGCACTGTCAAAGATGCAGCCGGTTGAGAAATGTATTCAGAAAACGGATGTGGAAAATCTCAGCATTCTGACCTCCGGACCCATTCCGCCGAACCCGGCAGAGCTTCTGGCATCGGAGCAGGCGGCGGCAATTCTGGAAAAGGTCAGCGAGATGTTTGACATCATCATCATTGACGCACCGCCTGTGAACATGGTTTCCGACGCGCTGAACCTGAGCGAGCACGTTGCCGGCATTCTGCTGGTTGTCCGCTATGGTATTACGACAGAAGAGGATTTGAAAGAGGCGGTCGAGAAAATCAGGCTTGCGAATATGAATCTGCTTGGCTTTGCAATCAACGGCATTAAGAGCAAATCCGGTTCTGCCTACGGAAAATATGGCAAATACGGAAAATATGGCAAATACGGAAAATACGGCTCCCACGGTACTTACGGCTACGGCGCAAAGGAGCAGCTTGCAGCGCAAGATAAGCAAAATTCGATCGAAGCAGCCGAGCAGAATCCGAAGTCTGCCGCTGTCTCGAAGAAAAAGGGTAAGAAAGCATGAGCCGTGACGGTGCGTTTACGGAAGCGCATATTCATATTCTGCCCAATCTGGATGACGGCAGCAGCAGTGTGGAAACTTCGATAGAGATGCTGAAAATGCTCATGGCGCAGGGCGTGAAAGAGGTCATTGCAACGCCGCATTACTATCATCATCGTGAAACAAATTTAACGCATTTCCTTGAAAAACGAGCCAGAGCGCATGAAAAGCTGCGCTCAGCCATGGCGCAAGCTGGCATAGAAATCCCGATTCGCTTGGGTGCGGAAATTGCGATTGAGCGCGGCATATCGGAGGTACCGGGCGTCGAGTCGCTTGTGTTTACGGACAGCGACATCATCCTGCTGGAATTTCCGTATGACCGTTTTCAGCCGTGGATGACCGAGGAAATCTATAATATCTCGGTGCAATATCGTCTGAAAGTCATGGTCGCGCATATCCACCGCTATCTTGATTTCTTCACGAAATCGGAGATGGAGCAGGTGCTTTCCATGGATGTGCTGTTCCAAGTGAACCATGAAGCATTCGGCAATATGAGAGAGCGCCGCTTTGTCAACCGGCTTCTTAAAGAGGGATATCCGGTCGTATTCGGCTCCGACAGTCACAATCTCAGCACGCGGAAGCCAAACTGGGATTTGCTTGCGAAAAAATGCAAGGCAGCCTACATAGAGTCTGCAAATCAAGTTCTTGCAGCGCATTTGAGATGATGCGCAAGATGTTCATAATAATCAAAAACGGAGCCTGTTCTTGCAGACTCCGTTTTATTTCGTATTCTTCATTCAGGACTTGCGTTTCAACAGGCTGATGCCGATGAAAATACATCCGATTACGCTCATCCCGATTCCGATGGTCAGGAGCGTCTCGACGAGGTGATTCATTGTTCCCGTGACGAGGGTAAATGTCGTGTATTCCTTGAACGAAAAGCGCTCGACCAGATCGCTCAGAATCACATATGCAGTCGGCAGAGTCGTGATCAAGCCGGCTGCAAAAAGCGCGGTGCCAAGCCAGTATACAGGCTTTTTCAGCAGCAGCAACAGAAGCATCAGTACGACTGTCGCGCCGATACAGCCATACATGACCGTTGGGATCAACGCTCTGACCTTGCCGATTTTCGCCAAGATACCGGCTTTTTTCATGGTTTCCAGACGGTAGACGTCAATGGCGGAAGCGACGGTCTGTGTGGTATTGTCGATGGATTCTTTCAGCTTTGTCTGGTAGGTTTCGTCCTTGATCGCATGATTTTCGTGGGCATATTCCTCAAAAAATGCGGTAATTGTGTCGGCAATCGCGCTGTAATCGGTATCCGGCTGCGCCGTTTCGTCATCGAACTGTGCAAATGAAGCTTGAATCTGCGCATTGATTGCGTTCCGCGTCCAATCGGGCGTGACCGCTTCTTCTATGATGGCAACGGGAATTGCAGTCGCGTTATATTGCTCCTCGAATTTCTTCATCAGTGCATGATACGTATTTTCATACGTATTCGTATGTTCGACCTTTGAAATCAGATAATCCGGACGCATGAGAATGCCATATCCGAACACAGACAAGCTGGTACCTATGAGTGAAAAAACCAGCAGCATGGTCAGCAGAACTTTCAATACAGGGCGTAATTTCGTTTTCATTGCGCCGCCCCCTTTACATAAAATTCACTTTTCTCAAGGCTGCATATCACGCCGACTCGCTTGGTGGATTCCGCGAGCAGATTCGGCTCACAGGTATAGAGCGTGAGACGGTTGTCGTCAGTATTTTTGAGATATGCTTTATTGGTTGACTGGAACTCGATTTCTTCGGTGACCTTGTAGGTGAATCTTCCGTAATCGGTATAGAGCATGACGGGGTCGCCCACCTTTAACTGCGCTAATTCGTGGAAAAAGGTGTTCACGTGTGCGCTGATGACGGTGTTGCCCTCACCGCCGGCAATGACCGAGGATGGCGTATTGCAAGCGCCGCGTTCGAGCAAATCCGCACCGCCGCCCAATAGACCGGTGCAAAAATATCGACCGTTTCGCACTCAATGACCGCGTATTGCGTACCGTATTCGGGGTAAACCGGCTCACCGGCTGTGGCGACATCTCCGCTGTACTCCGTATCAATATCCGTTTGGACGATATTCAGTCCGGCGATGCCGTTGGAGGTCGGGATGACGGTATTATGGTCCATAAACGCGACTTGAAGATAGGTTTTGACCTTCTCATACGGACGAATCGAGAGCAAGAAAATGATAGAACCGCAAAATACGGCAATCAGCAGCGGAAAGAGCAGCTTGACGGCGATGGGCGTTTGTTTCTCATTCATGACTGTTACCTGCTTTTTTGAGGGAATAGGTGATGCCTGCGCCGGATAGGAGCATGAGTCCGAGCGCGGTCAGGACAGGAACTGTATAGGGGATACCGGTTTTCTCAACGGAATCGCCAAGCACTGTCAAGCCAACGAGCTTGTCATTCTCGTCGCGCGCACTGATCATCACAGAACCGTCAGAGATATCCTCAATCGAGAAGCTATAGCCGAATGCGTCGCCAAAGCCAAGCATTCCGGCAATCACCTCAACCTGCTGCTCCGTATCCAGTTCCTTGAGCATTGCATTTTTTTCTTCATTCGTCATGGCGTCAATATATTCCTGTTTTTCTTCGGTTGGAATTTTCGTGATATAGTCCTTTTTTTCTTCAACCGGCAGCTCTTCAAATTCTTCCGGTGCCATCGGTTCTTCAATGATTTCCGAGGAATCACCGTTGCCGGAAATCGCCTGATCGCGCTGTGCAGCCCAAGAATTCAGGATGCCGATTGCCTTATCGCATTGTGCGGATGACCATTCTCTGCCGCTTCCCATCGCAATATATTCCTGAATCATATCTTCCGGCATACCGATGGCATAGGCGTGTGCGATCACATCGGCAACGGTAGTTGCAGAGGCGGTGAGGGGACTGAGCATATATGGGACGAACGACATGCAAGCACATGAGATGATGATATTTTTTCGCTTCATAGTGTTTGGAACCTCCGATCAGTTCAATGGTATCAACGAAATTTCCAGCAGCATGGCGTTTTTGTTCGCTGCTGCATGAAACGGATGTTGCTCATAGTATACCACAATTTTTCGTCAATGTCAATGTGAACGATGGGCGTAATTACGATGTGCCTTTTGCAGGTCAATCATCTGAATGAAACCGAAAGTGAGGAATAAGAAAAGCCGTACTCGGATTTCTCCGAATACGGCTGGTATATATATTATGTTTTAAACCTCAATATCAACTATTATTGAATCATCAATTTTATCATCTTTAGGCTGAATAATACATTGATTCTTTTTACTATTATTTTGCGAACTCAATGGTCATCCCTTATGTGGTAAGGAGTAACGGCTCGAACTGAAAAAAGGAAATACCCCAAATGAATAAAAGAGTTTCAATCCCTCATAGGTAAGGAGCAACACCCCATCCGGAATACTTGCTGATATGCTTGAAATTCAATCCCTCATAGGTAAGGAGCAACAACAGTAAGGCCGTTGTTTTCTCTATTATAGCACAAAAGGGCTGCTCTGTCAACCTTGTAAGCGTAAAATATAGACATGGATTCAAAGTGACCTAATACCGACAAAAATCTCCGCAGGATTTTCCCATGGAGATGATATTATAATAATAGTTTTCGAGCGCTATATATCTGCTCCGCTACGATGGACAATACAGAGCGGTCTGTTTCCGTTCATCATGTTCATATGACCAATAAAAGAAAAACGCCCGAAGCTGTAAAAGCAAAGGCTCTAAGAAGCGATGATACATCGTTTCTCAGAGCCCATTGTGTTATATAGGTATAGATGGTTGATTTATCGGTATAAGGTCACTTTGAAAAACTACCTATAATTAAGGCAACACCGCGCAAAGTCAATCTTTGCGCGCATTTGGCTTTGATGATGAAACTGCATGGAAATCGCTGTATTTTCTTCTTGACAGAACGCTTGTATGCTGATATAATGGAAGTATAAAACGGCGTAAAATCGTCAATATAAACAAGAGGAGGTATTGTGATGAATTGTAAACGAAATCTGAGGCTGCGTATGATGGCACTGTCGGCGGCGATGCTGCTAGCTGTTACAGCTGCGCCTGCTGTATCAGCCGGAACGGTAGAGGAAACGCCGGGCTTGCAGCTGCAAACGGTTCTGTTTCAGAACGGGGATTCCGACCAATGGGTGACGGAAAGCTGGGGCGGTGCGAATATTCTTCCGAATTCAAACTGGCGCACGACCGACATCTGCGATTATTATTACAATGGTCAGCTGTCCTTTGACGTCAAATCAAATGATTCAGAAGCATTGTCGTTTGCAATCGGACTGAACTCCTATTGTCATTCGGAATCGGTCGCAATCTACTGGACGGATTTGAGCGCCTACAATGGAAAGATGATTGCCGGAACCGACTGGAAAACCTATACGCTGCCCATCAAGGAACTGGTTGACGCCTTTCCGGACAGCGGTTTTGACCTTGCAAATTTGCGCAGAGTGGCGGTCTCTGCAATCAAATCCGGCAAAAGCGCGACCTTCCGCAATGTCAAAATCAGCTCGCCGGATGATGAAAGGCAGTATCCGTTCATCAAGGTCAATCAGGTGGGCTATTCTGTGAACGGTGCAAAGACCGCGCGCATCAGTTATTTTGCAAAATTCGGCTCGCTGAACGGCAAGACTTATGAGATTGTTGACAAGGTAAGCGGAAAAACGGTTTTGACCGGAACACTGGGTGAAGCGGTGCTGAATGAGCATCTTTCGGGCGAATCAGTGCATATCATCCATTTTGACGAATTGAAAACGCCCGGAACGTATTATATCCGTGTGCCGGACGCAAATCTCGATGCCAAAGCACGTTCACCGTTTGATGTGGCGGCGGGTCTTGTAACGGATACGCTGACCTCGGTATCCTTTCAGATTGGCGATGATATCTACGACAATTTGCTCAGTGATATGACAAAATATTATTATTATCAGCGGCAGGGCATGGATTTGGATGCAGCATATGCCGGCGATTTTGCGCGGAAAAATCTGCATCCGGACGATGTCAGGGTCAGGAGATGGTCAGACAGGGGAAATCCCGACGCGGAGGTTTTTGACATCACGCAGGGCTGGTACGATGCCGGCGACTATGGAAAATACACCTCGCCGGGCGCAACCTCTGTTGAAAATCTGCTCCTTGCGTATGACCTTTATCCGCAGGTTTTTGCGGATATGGAGCTGCATATTCCCGAAACCGACCCGAACAATCCTGCCTATGTCGATGCGCCGGGCTACCTCAGTGAGATCAAGTGGGAGATTGATATGCTCCTGAAGCTCGAACACGCAAGCAAGGACGGCTCGTTTTATGTCGCGGCAAATTACAATGACGGCGTGATTTATCTCGAAGATACGCTCTATCAAAGCTCCGACCACAATTCGCCGCCGGAGCAGCGCGACCTCCGTTCCCATCATGCAACTGCGGAGATGGCAGCGATGCTTGCGCACGCGTATCTGATTTATAAGGAGATACCGGTTTATGCAGAATTTGCGGAAACCTGTCTTGCTGCAGCACTTCGTGCGTGGGACTGGGTGAACGACCCTGCAAATCCGCAGCATCCGTCGATCGGCGCGGCGAATCGTACCTATACCTATACGCAGGAGGAGCTTGACCGCAGTATGTTCTGGGCGGCAGGTGCGATTTACCGTGCGCAAAGGGCTGCAAAAGCGGACACTGCGCCCTATGAAAGCTATCTGCTGGCGCATTGTGAGGAGGAAAATATCACAAAATGCTTTACCGGTGCATCCCTCGGCTATCATCAGCACGGCCGCTCCCTGCTCGGATTTTTCCATTATCTCTATCAGAACGATGATGCAGCAGCGAAGCTCACCGAGATTTTCCAAAAGGCGATTGCATGGCGTGACCGCATCATCAGCTATGACAACTGGGGTACCGACCATCCCGACTGGGGCTACTGGTGGGGCTCGAATATGGTGATTACGCAGTGCGCGACGAGTACGCTGGTGAGCAGCATTGTGCTGGAGGGACAGGAACAGCTTCCTGATGAAATTATTTTGTCGGGCGAGAGCGCGTTCAATTATCTGCTCGGTGTCAATCCGATTTCATTCAGCTATGTTTCGGGCTACGGTGAAAATTCAGTCGAAAATATTTACAGCGGCATCTATTCGAATGCTGCAAAGCTGAACCCCTATCGCTGTCCGGATGGCTATGTGACAGAGGGTACCAACCCTGCGGATAACCGTCAGCTCTCGAAGTTTGACGGCAAATGCTATATGGACAGCGACGCAGAATTTACAACAAATGAGAATACGATTTACGGCAATGCCGCGATGATTTTCCTGACCGCATCGGTGATGGCAAGAATCCAATCCGACCGGATCCAAGGCGATGTCGATGCAAATGGCAGCTTTGAGACTGCGGATATCGTTTTGGTGCAGAAGTGGCTTGCAACCGTCCCAGAAACAACGCTTGCCGACTGGAAAGCAGGCGATTGCAATGCGGATGGCAAGCTGAATGCCGCAGACCTCAGCCTGATGAAGCGTGAAAAATTGAAGTGAACAAGCGAAGCCCACTCGGATATGAGTGGGCTTCAACCAATTACCTTAAAAAATTCCTGATTCCGTTTTCGTGCAGCGTGAAATTTGTACGCCGTTCAGTGTCATATATTATACCACACACCAACGTGAATTTCAAGAAAAAAAGCAGGCCCTGCGAAGAAATTTCTGTAAAAACGCAAACTGTGATAAAATCATAGGTTATGGGAGCAGCAAAGTTGGCTGTTCCATTTTTACAGTATAGCCTTGATACTGTAATTTGTCAAGTTTCAATGCATATTATTCTGATGGAATGGAGCGAAGCGGAATAAAATCAGAATAATATGCGGCGCCGTCAGACGAGCCTGTCAGGGTACATAATTTCCAGTTCTCCAAGCACCTTACCCCAGCATCTGAGTGGTACAGTCCATTTTTGGGCAATTTCATGCGTAGCAAGATACAGTGCTTTCAGCAAGGCTGTATCACTCGGAAATACGCTTCTCTGCATGTTCAGACGACGATAGCCTCTGTTCAGACTCTCAATCGCATTGGTGGTGTAAATGACCTTCCTGACCTGCGAGGAAAACTTGAAAATCGGCGAAATTACGTCCCAGTTCGTCTGCACAGATTACCAGAATGTCCTTAACACCGCGTTTTTTCAGCTCATTAAGTACAGCAAGCCAATATTTGGCACTCTCATTTTCGCCGATATGTATGGAAAAAACTTCCTTGTGTCCCGTAAGCGTTACTGCGAGAATTACATACGCTGCAAGCTTTTTTTACCTGCCCGTTGTCACGCACAGAAAATGTGCTGCGTCTATGAAAACGATTGGATAAACATCGTCAAGTGGACGATTCTGCCATTCTTCTATTTGTGGCAGAAGCCTGTCTGTAATGTCTGAAACCATTCCGTCGCTTACTTCGAATCCGTATATATCCTCGATTGTTTCGCTTATCTGACGGGTTGTCATACCCTTTGCGTACAAGAATATTATCTTCTGTTCAATTCCTGAGATATCCTTCTGACGCTTTTTTACGATTCTCGGTTCAAAGGTACCATCACGATCCTGTGGCACTTCTATTTCTGTTTCACCAAGATTTCCACGAACTCTTTTGTTTTCTTTCCGTTGCGTGAATCTGTGTTTTCTGAGCGTTCGTAGTGACTGTAACCAAGATGCTCGTCCATTTCTGCTTTAAGCATTTCCTGTATTGTTCCGCCCATCAGATCCTTGAGTGCGTCCTGAATATCTTCTGCTGTTTTGATGTCGTATTCCTCTAGTAGCATTGATATGATGTTCTTCTTGCCCCTCGCTCATTGGTTCTCTTTTTCTTCTTGCCATAAAAATCAGCCTACTGTGTTTTCTATTATACCACAGTTGGCTGACTTTTTACAGACTTTTTTTCGGAGGGTCTCTCTGGTTATAAGATGCAGCCCGCATTTTTGATATTCACGATTATCCGCCTACGCCCACCACGCTGCCGTCTATAAAGGTAAACACAATCCAGCCATCAGGCTCAACCACTACCTCGTCAACCATTGTAATAAAAAGTGTGGCTTCACATACCAGTTTGCTTCTTCCTCGTAGCGGTAACCGAGAATGTGCTTATTTGCAGTCCCGATTGTTCCCGCCTGAAAGCGTTTCCGGATGCCCTATTTTACATTGTCGGAAATGAAACGGCTCTCCTCCTGTGCAAGTGAGGACATAATGGAAATCAGCAATTCTCCCTTACCGTCAAATGTCCAGATATTCTCCTTTTTAAGCCCCCCCATCGCCATACCATCGTGCTATATCGTTGAAAAGTGCCGAGTTTACGGCATTATTGCGATTTTGGAATTGCATATCGTATCGCAAAATATCGGCTTGTTTTGCAGGTTTAAACGCCAAATAAACGCCATGCTGAACGGATTTCTGTGTCCGAATCGGCATGGCGTTTTCATATATTCAGAAGTGAAGCGTTTGCGTGACGCAGGTCATGGATATGCACATTCGGGGGACGTGTTTTCAGCAGCTCCTTAAATAAGGTATATTCTTTCAGCTTGTGTGGCGCAAGAAGATACATTTTGGTAACAGTTATTGAACAGTTGCATTCAGATGTGCAACTATTTCCCGATTATGAGCCTATTGTGAAAGGGGATGATTGAATATGCAGAAACTGAAACAAATGAAAATCTGGCTCTGCTGGAAGTATATTGAGGTCAATGGAAGAAAAACAAAAAAGCCCATCGCAGCATATGGCAGTGCGACAGGTACTAACAGCGAATATCAGAAAACGTGGGTGACCTATGATGAAGCTGTATCCGCTAAAAATCGCCTGAACGCTGATGGAATCGGCTTTGTTATCCCATGCGGATATTTCTTCCTTGACATCGACCATCGGGAGCTGGACAATCCCTTTGTACAAACAATGCTGAAACGCTTCAATTCCTATGCAGAGATTTCTCCGAGTGGGAACGGTCTGCATATTTACGGATTGGTGGATATGTCAAAATTGCCGATTGTTTTAGCTAAGAACGGCAAGCAGATGCTTGACAGACAGTTTTATATGAAAAATCCCAATAACGGAACAGAGCTGTATATCGGCGGTCTGACAAACCGTTTCGCAACCTTTACAAGCAATGTCGTGCATGATGTTCCGCTTTGCGATTGTACGGAAGCGGTGCTGACAACCTTGGATAAGGACATGAGAAGAAATCAGCCAATCAATTATAGTGCAAAGCGTGACGGTGACAGAAAGACTTTTGACATTATCTGCAATCTCCGTAAGCAGAAGAATGGTGCAAAGTTTATCAAGCTGTTTGACAAGGGCGATTATAGTGATTATGGCAGTGCCTCCGAAGCAGACCTTGCTCTCTGTACCATGCTTGCGTTCCGTGCAGGAAACAGCCCGACTCTGATTGATACGCTGTTTCGTCAGTCGGCTCTGTATCGTTCAAAATGGGACAGGGCAGATTATCGTGAAATGACAATCAACAAAGCGATTGAAGCCTGCGGAGAAAAATCTCAGCGGAACGTTAAGCCCCATCCTGACTGGATTTCTTTCAGCGAAAAGGGCGTGCCTCGCATCTCTGCAACCAAGCTCGCAAAGGAAGTAAAAACAAGAGTGAAATATATTCTCGTCCGTGATAACGGCAAAGAGGGCGTGCGTGTGTATGTCTATGAGCATGGCGTATATGTGTACTACGCTCCCGATATGTTCAAGGCTGTGATAAAAAATATCATTGCAGAGTATGACGAGGATGTTGTCAGTATGGGTGCGGTGCATGAGACGTACTGGGTCCTGACGACTGACCTTGATTATACGCCGCAGGAGAAACTGAATGCCCGAGAGGATATCATCAATTTCCGGAACGGTTTGCTTGTTGTAACTGCTGCGGATGTACGCTTAATACCGCATACGCCCGATATTCTGACAACCATTCAGATTCCCTGTAACTATACAGAGAATCTGATTGATACGCCTAACTTCGACCGTTATCTGCATACGCTGACAAATGGCGACCGTGATGTGCAGCAGCTTTTGCTGGAATTCATGGGTGTGGTTATTTCCAACATCAAGGGTTATCGTATGAAGAAATCCCTGTTCCTTGTCGGTGCGGGAGATACGGGCAAATCCGTTCTGAAAGCCTTAACGGAGCGTCTGATTGGCAGAGGTAACTTCATCGGCATTGACCTCAAAGAAATTGAAGCGCGTTTCGGTACGGGTGCAATTTATGGTACAAGGCTTGCAGGCAGCTCCGATATGAGTTTTCTCTCTGTAGATGAATTGAAAACATTCAAGAAGATAACTGGCGGCGACAGTCTGTTTGCCGAATTTAAGGGACAACAGGCCTTTGAGTTTACCTATGACGGTCTGCTGTGGTTTTGTATGAATCGTCTGCCGAAGTTCGGTGGCGATGATGGAAAATGGGTGTATGAAAGAATTATGGTAGTGGAATGCAAAAATGTCATACCGCCCGAAAAACAGGACAAGCTGTTACTTGACAAGCTGTATGCCGAGCGTGAGGGCATTGTATGCAAAGCAGTGATGGCGATGACGAGGGTTATCCGGAACGGCTATCGTTTCTCCGAACCGAAATCCGTAACAACTGCAAGGGAACAGTATATGAACGAAAATAATACCGTTATCAGCTTTTGGAACGAATGTATGGTGCAGAGAAGTAAAATTTCCGATAAGGCTACGGTCGGTAAAATCTATGACGTCTACAAGGCGTGGTGTCAGGACAACAACAGCGGCTACGCAAAATCTGCAAAGGAGTTCAGAAATACTATTTGTGAACATCTGAATACAGATCATGCTGCTCTTACTGCCCGTACGAAAGCAGGAATTGTGTATCGCAACTATACGCTTTCCGTTGATACCAAGCAGCAGTATTGCAAAATTTACGGCTATGACGGGGTTTTGTGATAAAAGCTACACCAACTACACCCAACCTACACCGAACCTACACCTCTCAAAACCACGTATTTTAGCCACAATTCAGCTCTCGGGTGTAGTTCGTGTAGCTTCTGACAACTTCTTGCATTTTGAAAAAAACTTTGAATCTTGTATCTGACATAAATACAAAGTACAAGGTTTATTTTTAGGGAAAAGAGATTTCAGAAAAAACTACACCGGCTACACCAAAAACGCTGAAACCACGCAGAATAGCAGAAAAGTGTGGTGTAGGTTTGGTGTAGGAACGGTGTAGTTGGTGCAAGGGACTGATTGAAATCCAGATAGAAATATGCTATAATATATTATGTAAAGGCATGGTGAATAACAATGTATATTAGGATTACTGACTTTTATTGGATTCCATTGGTTTTAATTGCTATTGTGATATTTTTAACTAATAAAAGAACAAGAAAAATCACATTAAAAATATTATTGGGTTCACTAATTATTGTATCTATTCTGTTTATTATATTCTTTGTTGGGATGTGTTTTTTCAAGGATAATATTGTGATATTTTTTGTGTTTTCGTTTTTTACATTGATAATTGCATTTATGCTTGGCTATTCTATGAAATTTCTTGTGAAAACGATATATCTTCAAAAATTCGGTTGCCGTACTACAGGCGAAATCATTTATGTTGGCTATGGAAGAGGAAGCCACTATAAGATCAAGTATCATGTAAATAATGAAGAATATTTATGTATCGGCGAGCGAATAAAAGATCAATGGAAAGTTGGTGATAGTGTAACAATTATCTACTCACAACAAAATCCCAATAAATCTTGTCTTGAAAAGGAAGACATAAAAACTGCAATTACTTTGACTGTTTTTTCGTTAATTTTGTTAATAGGTGCAATTATTGTAGAATGTTATGCATTAACGGCTGTATAAAGGCATCAAACTCCATAGCCTGATTCCGCAAAACTGAAATCGCTAAACAGACGAAAAGACCAGATTATACAGAATAAACGCCTCGTTTATCAGTCATATTCCATTTCACCCAGTGGATGAAGTTGCAGACTATTATATTTGTTGTTTTCCATGTTTTTCTCTCCTTTTTTATTATTATACATCTTTTTCGCTTTTTTGTGTCTACTTTTTTAGTATAGCACCATAATATCTTCCTGTAGTATTAAATATCGTTCAGTTTTGTTTCATAAATTCAAACACCAACTAAACGCCAACACCAAATAAAAAGTGCCGTAAACTGCGATTTTACGGCACTTTTGCTGTCAAGGGGTCTTTCTTTTCAAAATAGCACTCAATGCCATGTTCTTTTAGTTTTCGGACAGTTGTAAGACTGTCAACTGTATTTCTTGCAAATCCGCTGACGCTCTGTAGAGTTGTCAATGATATGTTACACACAACCTCAAAAAAATAGATGTAAAAGTAGAATAAACGAAATGAGCCAAATGTGAGGAGCGGAGCGACGAGGATTTGGCTCATTTCGGCGGCTCACCACATCACCGCCAGATAATCCTCTAAAACTGCGTTGGGACTGCGATATTTAAGGCAACTTTTAGATATGTTATTAGATAACTTATTGTACCTTGCAAGCTGCTTTCTGCCATCTTCAAGGCTGTACATCCGCATTTTGCTATAGAATCTTGCTTCATCAAGCCTATGCTGTCGCTCAACCTTACCATTATGTCTTGGTGTTGCCACTGCCGCTGCCCAAAATGGCAGAACGGAAAACCAGTGATAGCAAAACAGCTATATTTCGGTATAATGTAAATGATAAGGCTATGTCCTCCGTGACTGTATGTAACGGAAGGCATAGCCTATTTTTCTTTTCAGACGAACCTCTCAATTCTTGGCTGATTTTTTCTAATAATACAAAAATAAACCCAAAATGATATACAAATGACACAACTTCATGATATAATAAGAACATGGAAAGAGGGAGGTGTATGACAATGAAGATATTGCTGATTGAAGATGACTTGCAGATATGCAAGGTCATTCAGAAGTATTTCAACGATCAGGGTGTAGAAATCATATCAGTAACGGACGGTAATGCTGCTCTGTCGCATATTGAAATGGAAATCGGTCAGTATTCGCTGATATTACTTGATATTATGCTCCCCGGTGCAGACGGCTTCACAATCTGCCGTTCTATCCGCAAGAACAGTGATGTACCTATCATTTTCATAACGGCGAAAGGACGGGAGGAGGATATTCTGCACGGTTATGCGCTCGGTTGTGATGATTATATTGTAAAACCGTTCCTGCTGTCGGCATTGTATGCAAAGTGCTGTGCGCTTGTGAAACGGACAGAACGGCAGGCTGATACAGTGCTTTCCTGCGGTGCGATTACGCTCGATACGAAAAAGCTCATCTGCTGTGTGAACGGTCAGGAGGTTGAGCTGACACCCAAAGGCTTTGCGATATTGTACTATATGATGGAACATGAGGGCTGGGTCATTGACCGGGACACATTGCTAAACAAGGTATGGGGCGATGATTATTTTGGCATTGACCGTGTTGTAGATAATCATATGAAACGGCTGCGAAAAACGCTTGGAAGTGCGGGCGGTCAGATACACACGGTGTTTGGCAGAGGTTATAAGCTCACGGAAAAATGAAGGAGGGGTCATTATGAAAAGAAACAGAGATTACAGTGTGCAGAAACGTACAACATTTCTCAGGTTGTTCCTGAAAGCCGTCTGCTTATCACTGATCTGCACGGCGATATTTGCGAGCGTTTTCAGAGAGATACTCAGCAACAAAGTAAATAATGACATCAAACAGTGTGTGGAGGACAGTGCAAGACAGATTACCACCCGTATCGCACAAAATGAAACGACAGGCAGACCGATTGGCGATCTTTCGGGATACATGAGTATGTACACACGTTATTTTGTTTTGTTTGAAAATTTGCCGGATTTCATGTCTAACAATCCTGATCTATATCAAATCAATTCCGATTTTGGGAATCCTAATAATTTTGCAATGTCTGCAATCGTAGGCAAAAATGGAAATACCATTGCGACAAGCCGTGCAAAGTTTACTGCGATTCTTCTCTTTGGCAAGGGTCACGATGATAACGGTGAATATGTCTGTGATCCGCAGCAGTTAGACATTCCAGAAGTGCAGAAGTTATACGAAGATTATTATGAACTGCTCGAAATAACAAAGCCCAGCTCTTACCGCTATGTGACATTAGATATTGAGAGTGCCTATGTGGATAAAACAACGCACAGCTTTATCCCGCACGAGGCAGATATGAAGCTTGAAATCTATGTGAAGGGTAACTGGTCAGAGCCGCTTGTTGCAACTGAAAAAGTCGATACCAGACACATTTCTATTACCCTGAATGATGATAGCTATGAACTTGTGAACTTTCAACAGAATAAAGGCGAAGATGCCTATCCGAGAAGAATGATGGGTAATTTATACGGTACTTCATGGGAATGCTTTGACAACAACAGTGGACAGGTCAGTGGATATATGAAAGACGGCAGCTCATGGTCAAGTGGTTGGGTGACAAAATTCGATACATATAGATGTAATGTGCAAATGCCCGTATATTTGAATGGTGAACAATGCACACTGAATTTGTATTGCAACTTCGTAGCTAAGGGAACAATCGTAGAAACCTATTATTGTCTTGGAATCGTAGCATTTGGAGCATTAACCGTATTACTGGCATTATTGTGGGCGTGGCAAAAAAATGTACGCAACAAGGTTCGCTATGCCTTTGAAGATTATCAGCGTGACCTGACTGACCACCTTGCTCACGACATTAAAACACCTCTTATGGCGATCAGCGGTTATGCAGAAAATGTATTGAACGGCAAGCTCACCGAGGCAGAGCAGACGGAATACCTGAACTCCATTCTGGATAATGTTTCCTTTACAGATTCGCTTATCAGCCGGACATTGTATCTGAATCACATGGACAGTAAAAACACATACAAAGAGACAATTCAGATAAATGATATGGTGGAAGATATACTCGGTAAATATGCACTCCTGCTGCACGAAAAGAAGATCGTATACAGCGTCAGCGGAAATGCCGAGGTTCACGCTGATAAAACTGCAATGGAAACGATCATCGAAAACCTGATCTCTAATGCAGTTAAGTATACACCGAATGACGGCACACTAAAAATCGCAATTGAAAAGAAACACATGACAGTTATCAACTACGTTTCAGAGAAGATAGATACAAAGGAGCTGAAACGCCCGTTCGTTCGTGGAGATGCCGCCAGAAGCAATGCTGACGGTAACGGACTGGGGCTTGCTATAGCCGAAAGAGCTGCACTTGCAAATGGCTTCAAGCTTGTCATTTCCTGTACGGATACAGAATTCAAAACGGATTTAAAATTCTAATAATAAAGACTGCTGTCGGTTGCTGGCAGCAGTCTTTATCTTTTATTTCCGTTTTTGGAGTCCAGCTCTGCGAAATATTTGTAATAATTCTTGTACAAGGCGCAGGAACAATAGCAGTTTCCTCGGTTAATATTTACGGCACTATTTTAGCTTCTTGACGTGCCTTATCGACTATCGCTCTGAAAGTCTGCGGAGTGACGGCAAGGCTCTCAAGCTTCGCCTGATACTCCGAAAGCCTTGCCGAGATTTCCTCAACTCCCTGACGGATTTCTTCCATATCTTCAGGATATATTTTTCCTGTCTGATTTACCCGAATCGCAATAGCATTTATGCGGTCGGATATTTCTTTCAGTCTTGCCTTTTCGGGTGCGAGTTCTTCGTCCGTGATCTCGATTATGGGAGTGGCGATAATTGAGTTGAGCATATACTGCGACATTGAGTGCAGTCCGCTCTCCTGTGTGTAGCGTTTCAGCTTGTCATATTCCTTGCTGTTGAGCTTTAATTTCATTCGCACGGTTTTACGTTCCTCGTCTGATTTTACATTCATAGACAAACCTCCAAAATTTTAGTATTCGCCCATTTTCATTGTCTATTATATCACTTTTTCTTTCTTTTTTCAAGCGGGGTCTTAGGGGTGCAAAACCCTCTAACAAGTCTGTGTGCTTCGGGGTGTCATTTTTCAAAATGTACCCCCGAAGCACCGTGCTTGCTACTCATGAATAGATATTTTCACGACCTGTTTGGTCGTGATTATTTTTTGCTCCGAAAAATATCTGCTTTTGAGCCGGATATTCTGAACATCGGAGCAATTTTATTTTCGAGCGATTTTTTATAATCGCTCTTTCGCTCCTTAGAGCGTTTGGAGCTGTGCGACTTGTATTGAATAATCCTTTTATCGATGCTTGAAAGCAGTATCTCTGCGGTGTTATTTTGCTGTCAAAATAAATTCCCCATAACAACTTGTCGAACGCAAAACTCAATTGGCACACCAAAGTTCATGCGCACTGCCAATAGACAAACAGCACCGAAATTTGCTATAATATTATCATCGGGTATCCTCCCGAAATCTGAAACGAACGGTGGTGATGATATGGCTGACATCGCAAAGAAGATCGTGAAGCTCGATGAGAAGATCGGTAGGCTGAAAGAGCGTATCCAGACCGACACGGCTGAGTGCGAAAAGCTGAGTGAGCAGAAAGCTCTGCTGATCTATCAGTCGCTGTGCAAGCAGTATAGCTGTGAGGGGCAGGCTCTTGCCGATATGATCGCAAGAGACCACGAGCAGGCGGCTATGCCTGTTGCTGATAAAAAATCCGTGTCGGATAAAAGCTATGCCGATAATGATTCCTCGGCTGACAACAGCTCAGAAGCTGAAAAATCTAATGCGGACAATGACCAGATAATCGGGCAGACTTCTTTCTTCTCTGAGGAGAGAAATCCCTATGCGGTTTGATATATAACCGACAACAAAACGATGATAGCCGTACCGCCCGAAATAGTGTTCTGTATGTCCAAATCAGAAACAAAAATTTTGGGCGCAATACCTATGGACAAGTCTCAGCGGTGCGCGCTATAATATTACTGTGCAGGATTAACGCCCCTGCAACATTGAGCATATGCGTGTAGAGATAGATAATCGCAGGCGGAAAGGAGAAAATTGCAGAAGAAAGAGACACTTGCTGAAAAGGTGGAGCGATATAAAGACAAGCCTACCGATACAGCGACTTATGAAATTGAGGGACAGACTTTTATTGTCACCGCACACTTTGTCGGGGTTAAAAATCTCGATAAAGTGATTCACGATCATGCTTTTCACAGAGCAATGGAAAATTCCGAAACAATGTAGTCCTTACTGCCGTATTCGGTATTCCATGCTCTTTGAGATAGATATACCGAATATGGCTGCTTTGTTTGTCAGAAAGGAGTTAATCATTATGACAAAGCAGTCGCATTACAACGTGGGTATCTATGTGCGTTTATCGCAGGAGGACGAACGTGCAGGAGAATCCATTTCAATAGAAAATCAGAAGAAAATGCTGACGGAATATGTCAGCCAGCAGCCCGATTGGAGCTTGGTCGAAATCTGCGAGGACGACGGCTATTCGGGTACAGACTTTAACCGCCCCGGTGTTCAGAAGCTCCTTGCCGATGCAAAGTCGGGAAAGATAAATTTGATTCTCTGTAAAGACCTTTCCCGTTTCGGGCGTAATTACATCGAGGTCGGTCAGTATGTGGATTACATTTTCCCATCATTCAATATCCGCTTTATTGCCCTGAGCGACAATGTGGATACGCTTGAACGCAACAGTACGGCAATGGATATGATGCCGATCATGAACCTTTTCAACGAGTGGCACGCTGCCAACACTTCCAAAAAAATTCGAGCGGTTATGGTGTCGAATGCAAAGCAGGGTAAGTATCATGCACCTGTCGCTGCTTACGGTTATCTTGTGAGCGATACCGATGACCGCCGTCCCGTCATTGACGAGAACACTGCTCCTAACGTCCAGCGTATTTTCAAAATGCGTTCTGAGGGTGCAAGCTCTCCGCAGATTGCAAAAGCGCTTAATGCTGACCATATCGCTACTCCGTCTGACTACACCTATCAGCGACTCGGCAAGCCGAATCCGTATATTACAACACATTTATGGAGTGCAGGAATGGTGCGTGATATTCTGAAAAATCCTGTGTATATCGGTTCTGTGGTCAATCAGAAGTATACAACAATCTCTTACAAAAACCACAAGAAATACATTAAGGATTCCGATGAATGGATCGTTGTAGAAAATGCGTTTGAGCCTATCATTTCGCAGGAGCTTTGGGACAAGGTGCAGGAGGTCAATGCTTCGTGCAGTCACGGCAAAATGACAAAAAGCGGAGTGATACTTCCGCTCGGAGGTCTGATGTACTGTGCCGACTGTGGGGCAAAGATGAAAAATAATACCACGTTCCATACATCAAAGAAACGTGGCGATTACAAGCTCATTACTTACATCTGCAACACCTACGCTAATCACGGCAAAGAGGTATGCTCCTCGCATTCGATTTTACAGCGTATCATTGAGGGGCTTGTGCTTGAGGATATTCGTGCAAGGGCAAAGCGTGTCATTGAAGACGAGGACGGCGAGAGACAGCGCTATCTTGCAATCAAGGCGAACGAACGTAAACAGCAGACCGAGGACGAGAGCCGACTTCTGAAACAGGCTGAGAGCCGTCTGGCGGAACTTGACACGATCATCAGCAAGACCTATGAGGAAAGAATGCTCGGTAAACTGCCTGAAGATTTGAGTGCCAAAATGCTTGAAAAATACTCTGCCGAGCAGAAAGAACTTTCCGCACAGGCAGAACAGTATCGCAAAGCAAGAGCGCAGGAACAGCAGGACGAACAGGACGTTGAGAAATTCATTCAGCGTTTGAAGAAGTGGAGCGATGCACCTTGCCTTACCCGTGAGCTGTGCCTTGACCTGATAGAGTTTATTGTAGTTCACGCCCGTCCAGAAGATCGCAACGCACCACGCAGGATCGACATTTACTACAAGTTCATCAGCAAGCCCCTCGCAGACAGCAGAAACCTCTTACTTTCGCAGAATTGCGTGGAAATTCATCAATCGTAAAGTGGTATTCCTTTTGGGTGGGTGATTACCCTTATACGATGATATATTATATCCATTTCCGCAAGTGCTTTTTCAAACAACGTCTTTTTTTCAGGATCTTTTACAAGCAGCTGCGTTGTCCATTCCGTTCCGTTATCTGTCTGCACTTCTCTTATCGGGAACGGAAA
>JAZNTW010000056.1:0-3297 GCA_045591925.1 Oscillospiraceae bacterium | reverse complement strand
CAGATTTTTCGTCAGAATGTATAGAAATGACGCCGCTGGGCTGACGCCCAGCAAGGAATTTCTGTGCAAAATAGCGGAAAATATGCAAGTACAAGTAGATGTGCCGCCAAGCCGTAAGGCGGACTTTGCGCGGTGTTGCCTTAAGCTGTCGATAGCGTCAGCGAAAGGAGTTCACCTTGTTTTCGGTGCTGTTAATCGTCATATATCTTTCGTTTATTAGTCTTGGCTTGCCGGATTCGCTGCTCGGCGCAGCATGGCCCACGATGCAGCCACAGCTCGGCGTACCGCTTTCATATGCCGGAATTGTTTCGATGCTGATTTCCTGCGGCACTGTGGTTTCGAGTTTGTTTGCGGATCGGCTGATGTGCCGGTTCGGTACAGCGATCCTGGTCTCATGCAGTGTGCTGATGACGGCGATTGCGCTGTTTGGATTTTCGATATCTAGCAGCTTCCTGATGCTATGCGTCTTTGCGCTTCCCTATGGCTTGGGCGCAGGTGCCGTGGACGCGGCACTGAACCATTATGTTGCGGTGCATTACGCGGCGCGGCATATGAGCTGGCTGCATTGTTTCTGGGGTGTTGGCTGCGCGGTCAGCCCGTACATCATGAGTCATTATCTGCTCCGTGGAAATGATTGGCAGGGCGGCTACCGTGCGGTTTCGGTGCTGCAAATTATCCTGACGGCGATGCTGTTCTGCTCGCTGCCGCTTTGGAAGAAAAGCACCGCGACAGAAAATACCGATCAGCAGAAGCCTGTTTCTATGCGGCAATTACTGCGAAAGCGCAGCGTCATTCACTCGCTTGTGATATTTTTCAGCTATTGTGCGCTGGAAAGCACCGCAGGTCTTTGGGCGAGCAGCTTTCTGGTGGAGGAGCGCGATGTGGATCCGCAGACGGCAGCAAAATTTGCGTCGCTCTTTTTCATCGGAATTACGCTTGGACGTCTGCTCAGCGGCTTTGTCACAGAACGATTCGGGGATCATAAAATGACGCGGTTTGGTCTATGGGGCATAGTTGCCGGTGTCGTTCTGATGCTATTGCCGCTAGGAAATGTATTTGCATTGACTGGACTTGTGCTGATCGGATTTGGCTGTGCGCCGATTTATCCGTGTCAGATTCATGCAACGCCTACCTTGTTCGGAAAGGAAGCTGCGCAGGCGATGATCGGGATGCAGATGGCTTGCGCGTATATCGGTACAACGCTGATGCCGCCGCTGTTTGGCTTTCTTGCAGACTTGGTCGGACTATGGATATTCCCGCAGTTTTTGACGGTATTTTTGGTTGTGATGGCATTCCTGATCAAGCCTGTGCGTAATGACAGTCCTGCAAAATCATGAAGAATGCTGTACATAAAGGAGCAAGTATGCAAACGATTTCAGAGCAGCTTCATGCGATTGCGGATGCCGGAAATGCACGGTTTGTCAGTCGTCTGATTCCGCAGATTCCGTCTGAACGGATTCTGGGCTGTCGAACGCCGGCGCTGCGTGCGCTTGCAAAATCGCTTGGCACGGAGTCTGATGCTGTGCATAGGTTCCTGCAAACGCTGCCGCACGTATATTTTGACGAGAATCAGCTTCATGCCTTTCTGATTTCACAGATTCGCAGCTTCCCGGAATGTATCGCGGCAGTTTCCGAATTTCTGCCCTATGTGGATAATTGGGCAACCTGCGATCAGCTTTCTCCGCCTGTGTTTCGAAAGGAAACCGCGAAGCTGTGCCCATATCTGGAAGCATGGATGCAGTCGCCGCATCCCTATACGGTCAGATTTGCGATTGGAATGTATATGCGGTATTTTCTGGATGAACGGTTTGATGTCGCGCAAGCCGACCGAATCGCAGCCATCCATTCGGATGAATACTATATCAATATGGAAATTGCGTGGTATTTTGCAACGGCGCTTAGTAAGCAGCCGGCAGCCATCATGCCCTATCTGGAGCAACGCCGTCTGTCGGAGTGGATACACAAAAAGACCATTCAGAAATGTATCGAGAGCCGCCGGATTTCCGATGAGACAAAAACATATCTCCGGACACTGCGCTGAATCTCATTTGCTATATTTCTATTATGATTATGAAGATTACATGAAAAGAATATGAAAATATTGGGGATTTCACAATATTATCACCTTTTCTGCGTATAATGACACTAACGCCTGCATCGGACGGCACATGAAATTCATGTGCGGACAAAATCTGATGCAGGCGTTGTCAATTTGATTGATTTATGGCGCAATTTCAAAAACAGTGCCGTTCAGCGGGTCGCTCAGGTCGAGCGGCAGCTGGAGAGGACTGAAATCCAAGGTAAATGGATCGGTTTCGTAATAGGTTGCATGGTAGATGCCGCCATTGAGGAAGAGCAGAGCGGCTTCGCCCCAGTTTGTCTGATTGTTCCAATCGTAGGTTGCGGCGTAGATATTGAACAGGCAGCTTCCCTTGATGGACGCCCCGTTCGAGAGGAAGGTCACTGTGCCGTCATCGTGAATCGTGATTTGTTCATCAAGATTGCCGTTTTTCGTTGTGTGCATTTTCCAGTTGCCGAAGAGTGCAGATTTAATACCGCTGTCGGCAGGGACATATGTATTTGTATCAATCGGCTTGAAGCTGACGGAATCCGCACAGGCTGCGCTGTTAAAAATGGCGCTGCAACCGGCAAAAAGCGATTGATATTCATTCTTCAGAACAGAGTTTTGCGGTTCGCCGCCATTCGGATACACTGCGCAGACATATTCTTTGCCGGAAAGACCGAGAATCATTGCCGGATATGGGTCGGACGCGACCTCCTCAGCCGCGCGAAACTCAATCGAAAACAAGGAGCTGCAAGGCTCAGCACGCTCAAAGCAGGCAACGCAATAGACCGTGTTCGCACGGATAATGAAGCGTGATTCCCATGATTTCGGGAACGTGAGAGAGCAATCGCCGTCCCGGAACAGCCACTCATAGCCCTCCTCGGTTTCGCGTACCTCATCCGTATCATCACAGATGGGAACCGTCATGCCGGTATGGAGCGTCAGCATAATGGGTTCGCCTGAGGCGGCGTTGCTGTCCCCTGATTGGTCACCGCAGGCAGTCAGCGTGCAGAATGCGCAAAGTATTCCTGCACAGAGAGAGAAAAAACGTTTCAAATCGGAACTTGCCTCCTTTCACGCAGTTGATATTCCGTTAAGGCAACACCGCGCAAAGTCCGCCTTACGGCTTGGCGGCACATCTACTTGCATATTTTCCGCCATCTTGCACAGAAATTCCTTGCTGGGCGTCAGCCCAGCGGCGTCATTTCTATACAATCTGACGAAAAATCTGA
>JAZNTW010000055.1:0-8900 GCA_045591925.1 Oscillospiraceae bacterium | reverse complement strand
AATGGGTGCCTCTATCGTAGGCACCCAAGCCCGCGAACTCTTATCAAGGCTAAGAGTGTTTCGCACTCTGCGGAGTGCGCCGGGGGCTTTGCCCCTCGACCTAGCAAGTTTTTAAAAAAACTTGATCAAAACTTTTATTTTGGGGCTGCATTTACAAAAATGGGGTCTGGGGACGAGTCCCCATTTCCAATCCATCGGAGACACATTATTTCACCGCGCGCTTGCGGATGCCGGAAATCAGGGATGACACCGCAAACACAGCCAGATTCACAATAATCACACTCGCGCCGACCGCCGTATCCATCCACAGCGACAGGAACAATCCCGCAAGAAAGCATCCGACCGATACCAGCACCGCCGTCAGCACAACACCACGGAAATGCCGATTCAGCCGCATCGCCGTCACCGCCGGAAAAATCATCAGGCTCGAAATCAGCAGCGCACCCATCATCATCATGCCAAGCACAACCGTCACCGCAGTCAGCACCGCAATCAGCAAATTGTAAAACTGCACGTTGAGTCCGGTCGCGCGCGCAAAATTCTCGTCAAAGGTCACAGCAAAAATCTTGTCATAAAACAACACATACACCAAAATCACGCAGATACTCAAAATAACACTGAAAATCACATCACTGCGCGTCATCGCAAGTATACTGCCGAACATATAATGGCTGACATCCGTGGTCAGATTCGCCTTCGAGGAAGCCAGTATGCCCAGCGCAAGCGCGGAGGTCGAAAACAGCGCAATCGCCGTATCACCGCCAAGCCGGCTGTTCTCGGAAAGCCGCAGCAGAATATATGCCGCGACGATCACCACCGGAATCGTTACCTGCATCGGTGCCCAGCCAAGCGCGACCGCGATACAGAGTGTGCCGTAGCCGACATGAGATAAGCCGTCGCCAATCATCGAGCAGCGCTTCAGCACCAGACTCACGCCCAGCAGACTCGAACACAGACTCACCGCAATACCGGCAATCAGTGCCGGCAGCAAGATGACGGAAACATATTCCGGCGTCAAAATCATCGAAAGATCACTCATTTCCGTCCTCCCCCGTCTGATGCGTACGCGCACAATTCGAACAATGCTCCGACTCCGCATGGTCGCCCAAAAACCGTCTGCCGACCTCGCTTACCGCGTAGTCCTCGCAGCGGCCGAAGAAGCTCTCCTGCTTGCCGATATGCAGAATTTTCTTCGCATGGCGCACCGCACATTCCACATCATGCGTGACCATTATAATAGTAATCCCGTGGTCATCGTGGATATGCTGCAAAATGCCATACAGCTCAGTTGCCACAAGCGGGTCAAGACCCGTCAGCGGTTCATCGAGCAGCAAGAGCTTTTTTGTCGCGCAGAGCGCCCTCGCCAGCAGCACGCGCTGCTGCTGACCGCCCGAAAGCTCCCGATAACTGCGGTCGGCAAGCTGCGTGATATTCAGGCACTCCATCTGCTCTGCGGCGCGCTGCTTTTCCGCTTTGCTGTAAAACGGGTGGATCGCCCGACCGTTCAGGCAGCCCGACAGCACAACCTCTCGCACCGATGCCGGAAAATTTCGCTGGATCATGCTTTGCTGCGGCAGATAGCCGATTTCATTGCGCTTGAGTCCATCCCCGAATTTCATCGTGCCGCCGTCCGTCTGCTTCAAGCCGAGCAGACATTTCATCAGCGTGCTTTTGCCCGAACCGTTTTCACCGACAATACAAAGATAATCGTTCGGTTCGACCGTAAAGCTCAGACCCTCCTGCACGATCAGCGATTCATACCGCAGCGTCAGATTTTCACAGGTGATATATGCCATCAGTTCAACGCCTCCTCAATCGCGTCGAGATTCTCGGTCATAAGCTGCTGATAGTGCATCCCTGCGTCAAAATCCATGCGCGAAACATTGTTGCAGGATTGGAGCAGCTCAGCCTTTGCACCGGTCGCGCTGCAAATGGCGTCCGCGACCTTTTGTGTAGAATTTTCCAGATAAAACACGGTTTTGATGTTATCCTCCTTGACCTTTTTAATCAGAAAGGACAGCGTTGCCGGCGAAGCGTCGCTGTCGCTGCTGCATCCGGTGAACGCGGCGTAATGCTTCCAGCCATAGGCCTCGGTCAGATAGCGGAATGGGAACCGGTCTGCAAAAATCAACGTATCTCCTTGCGAATTCTCGCTGATTTCCTGCGCGCGACGGTCAAGCTCCAGCAGCGAAGCATGAACCTTTTCGTATTCCGCGTCGCAGTGTTCCTGCTCCTTGGGTGCAATTTCGTTCAGACGGGTCTGCATTGCCGTGAGCATGAGGTCGGCGTTCAGGGGCGCAGTCCAGATATGCTCATCATGCTCCCCCTCGGCGTGGTCGTGGTCATGCTCGTCGGCTTCGTCGTGTTCCTCGTCGAGCAGGTCAACGCAGTCGAACATCCGCAGATTTTCCTTGTCCTTGCGGCTCGTTTCGATGAGTTTTTCTGCCCACTGCTCGGACGTACCGCCGATATACACAAACAAATCACAGCTCTGGACAGCAGCGACATCGTTCGGCGTTGGCTCATAGGAATGGCTTTCGCCGCCGGGCGTCAGGAGCAATTTGACCTCCACGGGCTGCTCATAGGAGGCGGTCAGCTGCTTTGCGAAATCATAGGTCGTGTAGACGGTGGTGACGATTTTCAGCGTATCATTTTGCTGTGTACCGCAGCCGGAAAGCATTGTGCCACAAAGCGTCCATGCAGCGGCTATCGCAATAAATTTACATTTTTTCATTCTGATACTCCTTGTTTGGTTTGGGTGACATCGGTGCTGCGGCAGGAACCGCATACGCCGTAAAACACGGTGCGTGATGGGTCAATGGCAAAATCATGCTCTGCCGAAACATGGCTCTGAATCTCCTGTAAATGCTCACAGTTGAGATGGAACAGCCGATTGCAGGCGGTGCATTTCAGATGAAAATGCTGGTGACAGCTTCCATGCTCTGAATCTTCACCGGCGTATTGCCAGCAGGCGCTTCCGCGGTCATCGAGCGTATATCGTCTGACAAGCCCCTGTGCTTCGAGCTTTTCGAGCTGTCTGTAGACTGTTGCCGAACCGATTGGCGTACCGCTTGTGTTCAGCGCGATCAGCAGCTCTGCTGCCGTCATATGTGTACTGCCATGCTCCGCAAGATATTCCAAAATCTGTGTACGCTGTTTGGTTTGATATTCACTGCTGCGCGGCATATTGTCACCTCCGGAAATGAAAATGATAACCTTTTTCAAATTACAAGTCATTGTATCACATTTCCCCTAATTTGTCAAGTACCGCGTGGGGAATGCGGTATCTCCGAGGGATTGATAATCGGGGGGTCAGCACGCTACGCAGCGTGGTTCCATAGCAAACTCACCCAAACCCCTCGCTGGGGACGAGTGCCCAGACCCCGTGCAGTGACCCTGTTTTTTGTATTTATATTTGATTTCGCGCTTTGCGCGACGAAGGGGCTGCGCCCCCTCGACCCCCAGATGTGCTGCACTCGCATCCCCCTTTCCCTAAAGAAAATTCAACTCAGCAGAGGCGAGACCGGAGCGCGCGACGATTCCCCTCTGGTGACTTGAATTTACTTTTACTGCGTAGCGGAGAGCAGTTTATTTCGCGGCTTTGCAATTAAGGGGGAAAGGGAATCAGGAAAGGGGAGCACGAGGGGAAAACCTTAAGGGGAAAGGGGGAATACGAGTGCAACGAGTTTCCCCCTTTCCTCTTGGGGTTCTCCCCTCGTATCTGCGCATCTGCGCGGAGTACGAATGCGAAAGGGACAACCCAAGAAAGAGGGGAATCGTCGCTACGCTCCGGTCTCCCCTCTCTCTTAGGTCTTCCCTCTCGCGCTCTCTCTTTCCTAACTCTCTCCCCTCTGCTGAGTTGAATTTACTTTTACTGTGCAGCGGAGAGCAGTTTATTTCGTGGCTCTGCAATTAGGGGGAAAGGGAATCAGGAAAGGGGAGCGCGAGGGGAAAACCTTAAGGGGAAAGGGGGAATGCGAGTGCAACGAGTTTCCCTCTTTCCTCTTGGGGTTCTCCCCTCGCACTGCGTACCTGCGCGGAGTACGAATGCGAAAGGGACAACCCAAGAACGAGGGGAATCGTCGCTGCGCTCCGGTCTCCCCTCTCTCTTAGGTTTTCCCTCTCGCGCTCTCTCTTTCCTAACTCTCTCCCCTCTGCTTAGTTGAATTTTCTTTAGGGGAAAGGGGGAATGCGAGTGCAACGAGTTTCCCCCTTTCCTCTTGGGGTTCTCCCCTCGCCCTGCGTATCTACGCGGAGTACGAATGCGAAAGGGACAACCCAAGAAAGAGGGGAATCGTCGCTGCGCTCCGGTCTCCCCTCTGCTGACTTAAAATTTTTTAGGGGAAAGGGGGGATGCGAGTGCAGCACATCTGGGGGTCGAGGGGGCGCAGCCCCTTCGTCGCGCGAAGCGCGAAACCAAATATAAATACAAAAAAACAGGGACACTGCGCTTGCAATGCCCCTATTTGTATATATGGCAACACCGTGCAAAGTCCGCCTTACGAATCGGAAATGGCGACTCGTCCCCAGCGCGGGTTTGGGTGAGTTTGCTATGCAAACTCACTGCGCAGCGTGCGCGGTAGCCCCATTATAAATCATCGCCAAGCGATACCTCATAATATCCGATTGCAATTTTTGCTGGATTGTGGTATACTGTATAGGAATCTATCAAGACTTGGAGTGAACGAAATGGCAAAGCAGCAAAAAACAAATGCAATGCGGATTTTGGAGCAGAAAAAACTGCCGCACCGTTTGAATTTCTACGATTGCGACGAATTCACCGATGCCGTACAGATTGCGGAGATGCTCGGACAAGACCCGGAGATGACGTTCAAAACGCTGATGTGTGTCGGAAAAAGCGGTGGATATTATGCGTTTGTGATGCAGGGAACAGCGGAAATGGACTTGAAAAAAGCGGCAGCGGCGGCAGGTGAAAAATCGCTGCAGCTCTTGCCGGTCAAGGAGATTCTTGCGGTTACGGGCTATATTCGCGGCGGCTGTACCGCAATCGGGATGAAGAAGGATTATCCGGTGTTTCTCGATGAAACCGCGGTGCTGTATGACGAAATCATCATCAGCGGCGGCAGACTGGGCACGCAGATTTTCCTATCACCGGATGTATTTCTCGAAGCGACCGGCGGCAAGACCGCAGATTTGCAGGCTGTATAATCGTTTTTTTCATTGAAATATCGGTTAATCGCAGATTTTACGGGCATGATAGAGTTGCTCTGCAAGCATTTTGCAGGGATACTCGTGGCAAGATTTGCCGGAAAGGAATAGATGCCTGTATGAAAAAAACGAATACGGCGTTTTGGATGAGCGCGGCGCTTTGCGGTGTTCTGATGAACGGATGCGGAACGAACGGCATGGCTGACCGCGCAGAGCATACAAATCGTGCGACAACAGCGAAACCTGCTGCCACCAAGCAGACAACCGCACCGCAGACCGATAGCGACAGTGACCATGCGCTCTATGAAGAGGATGACGTGCATCGTAAGACCGAGACAGATGAACCGAATCTGATTGACCGTGCGGAATCGGCACTGGATTCCGTTGAATCTGCGATCACGGACAAGGTCGATGATGCAAAGAAAAAGATGGAAAGCATGAAAAAACGCGGATAACTGCAAGAGATTTTTGCCGGTTAAAACCGCGTTTTCTAATTCAAATCGGTATCGTATCAAAACCTCTCTGTTGTGAAAAACGGAGAGGTTTTGCTGTTTGCGGGGCTGCAACATCCATTTTGTCTAGTAAATATTGCTTTTTTACGCTTTTTTATTCTAAAAAAATAAGCAAAAGGTATATTTTTTTCTTTTTTCTATTGCATTTTCTGGAAAAATGTGATATACTGGGTGTATTAGAGATGATACAATATAATCGCATTTGTACGGGGAAACGAGAAAGGGTAGAGAACTATGACAAATCAAGGTTTATTACAGGACATACAAAACGGCTTGGCGCAGCATGAATTTGTGGTGTATTATCAGCCGCAGTATGACGCTGTAAGCAGAAAGGTTGTCAGCGCGGAGGCATTGGCGAGATGGGTGAAGCCGGATGGCACGATTGTTACACCGGATGGATTCATTCCCTTTGCCGAGCAAAACGGCATCATCACGGAAATTGACTGGTATATTCTCCATGAAGTCTGTGCCTGTCTCAGGAACCAAATGGATTGCGGCGAAGCGGTCAAGACGGTCGCCTGTAATTTCTCCAGACTGCACCTGAAAAATCCGGATTTTGAGCAGCAGATTTGCGAAATTGTGGATTCGTATGGGATTCCGCATAAGCGCATCAGCATCGAGCTGACCGAATCGGCAGTGCAGTCGCATGATGACCGCACGATTCAGTTTGTCAACCATATGCGGGCAATGGGGTTCGATATTGCGATTGACGATTTCGGAAGCGGAATGTCGTCCATGAAGCTGCTGCACGATATTGATGCCAGCGTGCTGAAAATCGACCGTTCGCTGCTCAGCCAGAACTGTGCAGAGGAAAAGGAACGGATTCTGCTGGAGGGTACCATTCAGCTTGCAACGCGCTTGAAAATGAAAACCGTTGCGGAGGGCGTTGAAACAGAGCAGCAGCTAGGCTTTCTGCGAACCTGTGGCTGTACTAGGATTCAGGGCTACATATTCTCCAAACCGATGCCGGAAGCGGAATATCGGGAATTGTTGAAACATCGGCATGAGATTGACGAGGATGACGTTCTGATGACGCAGTCGAGTGCCAGTGCGCTGACGCTGCTGAATGACGCGATTTTTGCAAGATTTCCGCTTGTGATTATGGTAAATCTCACGCGCGACAGCTATTATATGATGGCGTATGAGGATTTTATGCAGCGAACCTGTGCAGCGTCGGGCAGCTTCCACGAGCTGATTTCGCATGGCGCAACGACCATGCACCCGGACGATCAGGCAGTATTTATCAATACATTCAATCGAGAAAATCTGCTGCGTGAATACGAGCAGGGCGCAAAGGTGGTCAAGCGCGTGACGAGACAGATGGGCGATGACGGGCAGTATCATCCGGTTGAAACTGCGGATTATTTTGTGAAAAATCCGTCGAGTGATGATGTACTGGTCGTTGTGTTCTGCCAAAATTTGGATTAAGGCAATACCGCACAGAGTTGGTGGTGCAGATACGCAGTCAGATTTTTCGTCAGATTGTAGAGAAATGACGCCGCTGAGCTGACGCCCAGCAAGGAATTTCTGTGCAAAATAGCGGAAAATATGCAAGTACAAGTAGATGTGCCGCCAAGTCGTAAGGCGGACTTTGCGCGGTGTTGCCTTAAATTGCGCTGCGCGGTTTGAAACGGATGTGATACGATGAGAGTCCATGTCTGCAAATGGCTGACGATGGTTCTGGCAGGCAGTATGCTGACCATGCAGCCGATGACGGCGGTTTCTGCCGTGGAATCCGCAGCGCTGCCGGAGGGCTGGCTTTTGTGGCATTCCTACAGCGAATATTCCGCGTCTGACAGCCGATTGTATTGCTGTGCGCCGGATGGTGAAATCAAGGAGATTGCAGGCGATTTCATTCATGCGATGAACGGCAGCTTTGGTGTCACGCCGGATCAGATCGTGTTTATGGCGATTGACTTAGCGGCAGACGAATGGGATATTTTTCTGTATGAGAACGGCAGCATCCGGAATCTTACGCCAAACAGCGGTTTTCGCAATGAGGATCCGAAGTGGTCGTCGGACGGCAGAAAGATTGTGTTCAAGCGCGGTCACTGGAGCCATGAGATACAGGATTTTTCGTATGATCTTGCGCTGCTTGATGTGCAGACGGGGGCTGTTACGCTGCTGACGGACGACCCTGCGGAGGAAGCTATGCCATGCTTTGACGACAGCGGCGGGTCCATTTATTATACGAAATATGAAAACGGCATCGGCGCGATTTATCAGATGGCGCTTGAAACCGGTCAGACGAAAACCATTTATGCCGAGCCCGGTGTGACTGCCTATTATCCGATTGTGAAGCGGCAATCGCTGTACTTTACAAAATGGTTCAGCGCAGACAATCATTGCGACCAGCTGATGCGGTATGATGGGGCAGAATGTGTACGTCTGCCGTTTAATTCGGCGCAGTATGATTGCTCGGATGCCTGTCCGATTGACGCGAGCCGTATGATTTACAGCGCAACGGCAAACGGCGATTATGATTTATATTATTTTGACGGCACGCAATCGACCGTCCTGACAGCGCAAAGCTCTGCGCAAAACGATCTGGGTGCAGATTTCTACGCGATGTCGGAGTATGAAGCGTATCTGCGGTCACAGTGCGGCGACGTCAATGCAGATGGACAATTTGACCGCGAAGATTTGTCGTTGTTCGAGAAACATCTGCTGACCGTTCCGAATACTGTGCTTGCTGATTGGCAGGCGGCAGATTTCACGCTGGACGGCGTTTTGAATGCCGCAGATTTGAGTATGATGAAGCAAGCGTTAACATAGCATGATACATGATAAAAAAGAAGCTCCCACAGGAATGAACTTCCCCCAAAAAGTTATACAAACTAAAAAGAGAAAAGTTATGCAAAGCGACTAAGAGAGATCTTGGTCGCTTTTGTTATGCAGCAAAGAGCCTGTACTCTCAATCAGCCATTAAAGTCTGATTATCGTTCAGATTATTAGCACGGAACATAAACGCAAGGGCATTTCCGATATCCATTCAGAGCGATAAACCGGAAGTTGCAGGTGTTTCAGTAAATCTATGTGGTGACGCTGTCCCCACACCCCTGCCAGAGGAATAGTATTCCTCTGGACTCCTATATCAAATCCTATAAGCCCTCGTTGAGGGCTTATAGGATTTGGAACGGGATTCCAAAGGGACAATGTCCCTTTGGCGGAGTTTGAGGCGGAGCCTCAATATAAATCCACCTGAAGTATCTCCAAATT
>JAZNTW010000054.1:0-3700 GCA_045591925.1 Oscillospiraceae bacterium | reverse complement strand
CACCCAAGCCCGCGAACTCTTATCAAGGCTAAGAGTGTTTCGCACTCTGCGGAGTGCGCCGGGGGCTTTGCCCCTCGACCTAGCAAGTTTTAAAAAAACTTGATCAAAACTTTTATTTTGGGGCTGCATTTACAAAAATGGGGTCTGAGGACGAGTCTCCCCTTTCCCCCTAATTGCAAAGCCGCGAAATAAACTACTCTCCGCTGTGCAATAATAGAAAATTCAAGGCAATCCCGCACAGAGTTGGTAATGACGCATTTTTATCGTTTGACTTTTCTACGCACTTATGCTACAATATCCTTAACGCTTCAACGAAAGGGCTATGCTTCATGACAAAAACAGACCTGATCACCGGTATGCTCGGCGCCGGAAAAACCACGTTTCTACTGAAATATGCAAGGCATCTCATAGATAACGGTCAGCGCATTGCCATCCTTGTCAACGATTTCGGTGCAGTCAACGCGGATGTCGCACTGCTTCAGGAACTCAAATGCGATCGCTGTCAGATCGCCATGGTTTCCGGCAGCGGCGACGCGCACTGTCACCGCAGACGCTTCCGCACCCAGCTCATCACCCTCGGTATGCTGCACTTCGACCGCGTTCTCATCGAACCCTCCGGCATCTATGATATTGACGAATTTTTTGATATTCTCCACGAATCCCCCATCGACAAATGGTTTGAAATCGGCAGCGTCCTCACGATTCTCGACGCGGAAACAGAGCCTGATCTATCCGATGAAATGACGTATCTGCTTGCATCCGAAGCCGCCTGCGCCGGTAAGCTCATTGTGAGCAAGCTGCCGTCGGTGCAGCCACAGGCACGTGCCGATCAAATCCTTGCGCACCTCAATTCCGCGCTCGAACGCATCCAATGTGACCGTAAATTTACCGCTGCAGATGCACTCATAAAGCCTTGGGATGCGCTCGATTCCACAGATTTTGAAATGCTCGCCGCCGCAGGGTATCGCGCTGCTAGCTATGTCAAACAATTTCACATGGATATGCTGCGCAGCAAGGTGCATTATTTCATGCACATCCGGCTTGATGAACAGAATATTCGTCCCGTGATACAGGGCATTTTTGACGACCCGGACTGCGGTCTGGTTCACCGAATCAAGGGTACGCTCCCTGCCAAGGACAGCAAATGGCTTGCAGTCAATGCGCAGAACAATCGCATCACGATCACCCCTGCAGCAGAGGGTCAGGCTGTACTGATTGTCATTGGAGAGTCCTTGCAGCACGACCGCATCGACGCCCATTTCAAAGCCCGAAACCATGATTCCCACTATATCTCAATCTAACGTGTTTTCACGCTTTTTTGCAATTTTCCACACCGGAATCAAACGAAAAATCCAATCCGCAAAATATACATAAATTCACCTTGTTTTGCAGTCCGTTTAGCGGAAACCGAGAAAATCCCGGAATAAGTTGCCGAAGCAGTCATTTTCTGATATAATGATAGTATATAAAAGAGTATTCCATCGAAAGGAGTGCAGACTATGCTGCAGCTCAATTCTATTTCCTTTCATACAGATTCAAACGACGGTAAAACCGAAATTATCCGCAATATCAGCTTGCACCTCGATAAAAATAAGTTTATCGTCATTACCGGTCCGAACGGCGGCGGTAAATCTACCCTTGCGAAAATCATCTCCGGTATCGTCCCTGCAACCGGTGGCTCGATCGTCTTTCAGGGTGAGGACATCTCCGGTCTTTCTATCACCGAACGCGCAAAACGCGGCATCGGCTTTGCATTTCAGCAGCCGGTTCGCTTCAAGGGTCTGACCGTTCTGGACTTGCTCCGGATCGCCTCCGGCAAGCAACTCAAAATCGGTGAAGCCTGCGAATATCTCTCCGAGGTCGGACTTTGCGCAAAGGATTATATCCATCGTGAAATCAACGCCTCACTCTCCGGCGGTGAGCTGAAACGCATCGAAATCGCAACCATTCTTGCGCGTGATGTTCAGCTTGCCATCTTCGATGAGCCGGAAGCCGGTATCGACCTCTGGAGCTTCCAGAACCTCATCCGTATTTTCGAGAATATGCGTGAAGCCTCGCAGAATCGTACCATTCTCGTCATTTCCCATCAGGAACGAATTCTCAATATTGCTGATGAGATCATCGTTCTTGCAAACGGCGTCATCGAAAAGCAAGGTTCCAGAGAGGAAATTCTGCCCTCCATCATCGGAACAAAATATGCTGCCGATATCTGTCGGAAATTATCCTGAGGAGGCGATCATTGATGGACGTCATTCAAAAACAGCTCTTGCAGGAGGTCGCTGACCTGCATGATATCCCGGAGGGTGCTTACAATCTCCGCGCAAACGGTGAATCTGTCGGCAGACAATCGACCGCCAATATCGAGATCATCTCCAAAGCCGATCAGAGCGGCATTGATATCCGCATCAAGCCCAACACCAAAAACGAAAGCGTTCACATCCCCGTCATCCTGAGCGAAAGCGGCATCAAGGAAACCGTTTACAATGATTTCTATATCGGTGAAAACAGCGATGTCCTGATTATTGCCGGCTGCGGAATTGACAACTGCGGCACGCAGGATTCCGAGCATGACGGCATTCACCGCTTCTATATCGGGAAAAACGCAAAAATCCGCTATGTCGAAAAGCACTACGGCTCCGGCGATGGCGAGGGAAAACGCATTCTCAATCCCGTCACTGAGGTCTACATGGAGGACGGCAGTGTTTGTGAAATGGAAATGGTGCAGATCAAGGGCGTCGATTCGACCAATCGTACCACCATCGCAAAGCTCAGTGCCGATGCAAAGCTCATTGTTCACGAGCGCCTGATGACCCATGGCGAACAGCGCGCAGTCAGTGTTTATCAGGTCGAACTGAACGGCGACGGCTCCAGTGCGGATGTCGTTTCTCGCTCTGTTGCACGCGACAGCTCCTATCAGAAGCTCGATTTGTGTGTCGCAGGAAACGCCGCTTGCAGTGGTCACACTGAGTGCGATTCGATCATTATGGATCACGGTACGATCCTTGCTGTCCCCTCTTTGGAGGCAAACAGCATTGATGCCGCCCTCGTTCATGAGGCTGCAATCGGTAAAATCGCCGGCGATCAGCTCATTAAGCTCATGACCCTCGGTTTGACTGAGGCAGAAGCCGAAGAACAAATCATCAACGGCTTCCTCAAGTAAGGCGTCTCCGACCGGACAGTGCCCGGCTCCATTTTGACTCCCAAGCAGCGAAACAAAGGCTGTCACTTCCATTCTCCCAATGAACTTCCAGACCCATTTTGAGAGATATGGCGTGTAATTGCGTTAGTTGTGAGTCTACGGGGGGCGAGGGGGCTTGCCCCCTCGTCGCGCTTCCGCGAAGCGCGAAATCAAATATTCTTAAAGCAATACCACACAGAGTTGGTGGTGCAGATACGCAGTCAGATTGTATAGAAATGACGCCCAGCAAGGAATTTCTGTGCAAGATGGCGGATAATATGCAAGTAGACGTGCCGCCAAGCCGTAAAGCGGGCTTTGTGCGGGGTTGCCATATATACAAACAGGGGCATTGCAAGCGCAGTGTCCCTGATTTTGTATTTATATTTGATTTCGCGCTTCGCGCGACGAAGGGGCTGCGCCCCCTCGACCCCCAGATGTGCTGCACTCGCATTCCCCCTTTCCCCCTAATTGCAAATCCGCGAAATAAACTACTCTCCGCTACACAGTAAAAGTAAATTCAAC
>JAZNTW010000053.1:0-12120 GCA_045591925.1 Oscillospiraceae bacterium | reverse complement strand
ACATCTACTTGTACTTGCATATTTTCCGCTATTTTGCACAGAAATTCCTTGCTGGGCGTCAGCCCAGCGGCGTCATTTCTATACAATCTGACGAAAAATCTGACTGCGTATCTGCACCACCAACTCTGTGCGGTATTGCCTTAAATTGCACTGTAAATGGAAGCGCGAAAGATTTGCTTGCGTTTTTTGAGAAGATATGTTATGATTATTATATCACAAATCAATCGGGATTGCAAGAACACATTATCATATATTACAATAAAAACGCGGCTGATGATCAGTCAGCCGCGTTTTGGGAAGAAATAGAGAGGTATTTATTTATCATGATTACAATTATAGTATAGCACAACATTTATGAAAGTGAATGCACTTTTTTTCAATTTTCCATGAACAACCTGTGAACTTTCGAAAGGAGCAGTCTAAAATGGGGTCACCATTGACGATATTTGACAGTCACTCGCATTATACCGATTCGGCGTTTGATGCTGACCGTAAAGAATTACTCAGCAGCTTTCCGGATAAAGGCGTGATTGGCTGCATGGTTTGCGGTACGAATCTTGAAGATTCTGCTGCTGCCATTGCGCTTGCGGAGCAATTTCCGGCATTGCTCGTCACTGCGGTCGGGATTCATCCGGAATGTCCGATGCCGCCTGCGGATTATCTTGACGCACTGCGGCAGCTGGCGGCAAATCCCTGCGTCAAGGCAATCGGTGAAATCGGGCTGGATTATCATTATGAGGGATATGACAAGGCAATGCAGATGCGGTTGCTGCGGGAACAGCTCGCGCTTGCAAAGGAACTGGATTTGCCGGTGATTTTGCACTGTCGGGATGCAATCGGGGATATGATGGAGATTTTATCCGAGTTTGCACCGCTGGATGGCGTGATGCACTGCTTTGGCGGTTCTGTGGAAACAGTACGTGAGGTTCTGCAAATGGGCTTGTATATCGGGTTTACGGGCGTTATTACGTTCCGGAATGCGCGCAAGCCCTTGGAAGCACTGCGGAACGTTCCGCCGGAGCGTCTGCTGATTGAAACAGATTGCCCCTATATGGCGCCTGTGCCATTCCGTGGAACGCGCTGCGACAGCACCATGCTGACAGAGACGGCTGCTGTAATGGCGCGTGAAAAGGGACTATCGCTTGCCGAGATGTGTCAGATGACAGCGGACAATGCTGTGCGGCTGTTTCGCTTGACGAACATATAATTTTATAGGAAGAACAAAGCCCGAAAGCATTTGCTTTCGGGCTTTTGGTATGTAGGTTTGCTTATTTTACCAGCTTTGCGATGATACGCAGAAGGTAAACAACGTCGTCGTTGGTCAGACCGTCAACGCCATCTGCATCTGAATTTGCCTTACCGGTTGCGGAGATCGTAGCGTCCTTGTCTTCTGCAACGAAACGTGCCAGCAGAACTGCATCCGATACGTCTACGACATTATCGCAGTTTGAATCGCCGCGCATGACGACTTCTTCCTTTGTGGTCGTGCTTGTAGTTGTTGTTGAGGAGTTAGTGGTTTTGGAAGTTGTAGCAGTGGAAGCGGTTGTTGTGTAGGTGATGCCGTCGATGATCGAATCGAAGCAAGGCTTTGCTTGATATTTTTCATTGAACAGCAGCGGGAACTGCTCTTTACGCCAGCTCTGGTCATCGGTTGTGCCCCAGAATACAACAGCGGAGATGCTGTCCTTATACTTTACGATTGCATCCATGATGCCGCTGTAATACTCAGCCTGCAGCTCTTCACCGTTTGCGACGGTTGCAGTGTAGGTTGCGTCAAGCTCGGTGACCTGGAGATCCAGACCCAGCTCTGCATATTTCTTCAGTGCAGCTTCGTACATCTGAACGGACGGGAACGGATCAGGAGAACCGTTGTTGGTAACATTCAGGTGAGACTGCAAGCCGATGCCGTCGATCAGACCTTTTTCTTTCAGGGAAGTAGCCATTTTGATGATGGCTTCCTGCTTGCCCTGCATATACTCGTTGTAATCGTTGTAATAGAGCTTGGTTTCCTTCGGTGCATATTTTCTTGCGTACTCGAATGCCGGCTCGATAAAGGAGTTGTCGCCGAATACTGCAACCCAAGCAGAGGAACCATTGTTGTCCTCATACTTACCTTTCTGACGCGGCTGACCGCCATCCTCCCATGCTTCGTTGACAACGTCCCAAGCATAGAAGTCAACCTCAGGATACTGTTCCTCTAAGATTTCAAAGACGCCCTTGATATAGTTCTCCATACGCTTGAGCATGGTGTCCTTATCAACGAGCTTGCCCTCTGTGGTGTAATCCTCGGTAAAGAACCAGTACGGTGTCTGGCTGTGCCATACGAGAACGTGACCGCGGACAGGGATATCGTGGTCGCGGCAGAAGTCAAGAATAATCTTTGCAGCGCCGTCCAGCTTCACCTGCGGTACGGTGTTATCACCGGATTCCTCGTAATAAGCAAGCGTCTTTGCGAGGTCAAGCATATTTTCGGGCTTCAGCTCATTGCCGAGCGTGATGGAATTATAGTGCTTGAGAATCAGCTGCTGTGTGGAGTTCGGAGAAAGCTCCTTTGCCGTTACAGCGCCGCCGATCTTGAAGTAATCGTTATAGACTTCCTTGAGGCCGGGGATATCCTTTTCGATCTCATAGACAGGTGCAGCGGTTAAAGAGAAATCGTCTACCCACATATTTGCATTGTCGCTGCCCTCGATGTAAATGGAAACGTCTTTCATATTAGATGTGAAGCTGAATTTCGTAGGAGGAATCTGCGTCCATTTGCCATCGGAATTGATGCTGACAAGATTATCCCAATGCTGCTGACCCTCTTCGTCCGTATACTGCATACTCAGACGAACAGTGTTATACCATTGCATTTTTACCCATGCGGTTGCGATATACTGAACGCCGGGCTCACAGCCGAGTGTTTCCAGTGTAATAGACGGACCATTCCAGCCCTCGGAACGCTCCGTGACGGACATACAGGTTGAACCACCGTGTGCATCTTCTGTGCTGGCAGCAATGACGGATGTGTCGTCGTCGCCGCGCTTCGAAAACATTTCGACCTTGCCATCCTCAAAATCTGTTACTAACAGATCGCCCTCTGCGGCACTGGGGCTGAGGAATGGCGTTGCCTGCAGTGCCAGCATGCCGCTCAGCAGAGCAGCTGCTAATTTTTTGGTATACTTCACAAAAACTTTCCTCCAAAATAAGATTCCGCATAGCGGTAATGATATTATAGCATATTCCGAACGTAATTACAAGTTTGTCTCACACAACTTGTTTGTGCATCTTTCACAAACACCTTGTTGAATCACCGCAAAAAATGAACATTACAATGGAATTTATCGCAATAAATAGAGTACCGACAGCACTGCCGGTACTCTTAATATAGTAATATTTACTGATTCCAGCTTTCCAATTCCTTATAAAGTCCAAGGTAAAGCTCCGCAGAGGATGCCCAGCTAAAGTCGGCTCTCATTGCCTGCTTTTGCACCTCTGTCCAGCGTTTTTTATTTGCATACATATCCTTTGCACGCAGACACGCGCCGAGCATATCATGTGCATTATAGGTTTTAAAGGTGAAGCCGGTACCGTTTGCGTCGCCGGCGTCGCGGACAGAATCGCGCAGACCGCCCGTTTCACGGACAATCGGCATCGTGCCATAGCGCATGGAGTACATCTGTGCGAGTCCGCACGGCTCACTCTGCGATGGCATCAGGAACATATCACAGCCTGCGTAGATGCGGCGTGAGAGCTGCGGATAGAATCCGAGCGTAACGCTGACCGCCTGCGGATAACGCCATGCCATTTCCTTGAAGAAATCCTCGTAGACACGTTCGCCGCTTCCGAGAATTGCAAAGTGGAAGCCGTCATGCACCATTTCTTCAAATACATAGCGAATCAGATCAATGCCCTTATGTGCGACGAAGCGTGTGCAAATACCGATGAGCGGCTGGTCATCCTGCGGAAGTCCAAGCTCTGCCTGCAATGCACGCTTACAGGTCAGCTTGCCGGAAAGGTCTTTCACGCTGTAATGCGCATAGGGTGCGGCAAGTGCGTCATCCGTTTCCGGATTGTAGCTGTCCACATCAATGCCGTTCAGGAAGCCTGTCAGCTTATACTGCTTATTGGTCAGCGCACGATCCAGCCCGTGCGAATACCACGGATCAAGAATCTCCCACGCATAGCTTGGGGAAACCGTTGTGATTTTATCGGCGGTTTCGATGGCGCCTTTCATCATATTGACATTTCCATCATATTCCAGCAGATTGGAATGATACATCGGAATGCCCATCAGCTCATTCAGAACCTCCATGCCGTATTTGCCCTGATAGGCGATATTATGAATCGTAAATACGGTATGGATATGATCAAAGCCCTCTTGATACTTATAGAAAATCTGGTAATACACAGGAGTCAGCGCGGTCTGCCAATCGTTGCAGTTGATGACCGACGGCTTGAAATCAATGACGCGGAGCATTTCGAGAATTGCGCGGCTGAAGAATACAAAGCGTTCGCAATCGTCATAAAAGCCGTAAATGCCATCGCGCTTGAAATAATACTCATTGTCGATGAAATAATAGGTTACGCCCTGATGGACAGCAGAAAAAACGCCGCAGTATTGCTTTCTCCATGCAACATCAACCGTGATTGAGGTGATAAAGGTCATATCCTTCCGCATATCATCGCCGATGGATTTATAGAGCGGAATGACAACGCGGCAGTCATGGCCTTTTTTATTCAGTGCAAGCGGCAATGCGCCTGCAACGTCTGCGAGTCCACCGGATGCAACATAAGGTCTTGCTTCACTTGCTGCATATAAAATATTCATATCTTGCCTCCTTATCCGGTCGCATTAAATTTCCGCGCCTTTTCCGATAAACAACGGATATCCCACCGAGCCGGTCAGCTGACGTTCATCTGCAATCATGACTTTTTTATCCATGATGACATTGCGAATCGAGCAGCGTTCACCGATGACGGTATCCTGTGCAATGATGCTGTCGCGTATGACGGAGCCTTTTCCGATTTTAACGCCGCGGAACAGCACACAGTTTTCGACCTTACCCTCAATGATGCAGCCGTCTGCGATCATGGAGTTCTTGATATGTGATGCAATTCCGAAATGCACCGGTGCTTCATCCTTTGTTTTCGTGAAAATCGGCGCGTTTTTCGCAAAGATTGCATCACGGTTTGTGCGGTCGAGCAGAGCCAGATTCGCAGCGAAATAGCTTGCGAGCGAATCAATTTTGGAGAAATAATTCGTATGCTCGTAGGCGAGAATCTTATATTGGCTGTTGCGGTCGAGCAGAATATCACGGCGCAGACTGTTTCGGTTGCGGCTCATGGATTCCTTGACGATTCTCCGCAGGAAATCCTTGCTCATGATATACATATCCAGACCGAGATTGCAGTTTCCTGTCATGGGCGGATTGATCATGACATCATTCACAAAGCCATCGCCGCCGATTCCGAAGATGGTAGCGGATGAGCCTGTTGTTTGATCATAATATCCCTTTGCGTAGATGGCAGTGATATCCGCGCCGGATTTCATGTGCGCTTCAACAGCCGGACGGTAGTCGATATTCGTCACGATATTGCAGTCCGTCAGGACGACATACTCTGCATTGGAATGCTCTACAAAGCTCCAGATATTTCCGAGCGCGTCCAGCTTGCCGTGATAGACAGTCGAGCTGGTGTGCGCATACGGTGGAAGCAGATGGAGACCACCCTTTTTACGAGCAAGGTCCCATTCTCTGCCGGAGCCGACATGGTCGAGCAGAGAGCCGTAATTATTTTTTGTGATAACGCCGACCTGTGAGATGCCGGAATTTACAAAATTCGAAAGTGGAAAGTCGATGAGTCGGTATCTGCCGCCGAACGGAACAGAACCCATTGTACGATTTTTTGTGAGATCAAAAATTGCTTCGTCATGGATGCTGGCGAATACCAGTCCCAATACATTTTGAATCATTCCCATTGATAATCCTCCGTTTCCTGCCGTGCTCAGATCGACTCGGACAGGATCTGCTGGGGTGCAACCTGCATTTCTTTGCCGACTGTGATATTGTGTCCGGTAACAGCGATGCCCCAGTGTTCGCGCGCATCGCCCTCATATTCTTCTGGGCTTCTGCCAACGTGTGCGTTTTCTTCAATGACGCAGTCCTCACCGACGATCGCATATTCCACGATCGCGCCAGCCTTGATGACCGTACCCGGCATCACGACGCTATACTGCACTTTTGCGCCTTGTTCAATCGTCACGCCGCCGAAGATGACAGAAAAATCGACCTTGCCGTCAATGACGGAGCCTTCTGTGATCATAGAATTTTCGATTTCCGCATTTGCGCCGATATATTGCGGCGGGAAATTGCTGTGTCGCGAATAGATGCGCCATGATTTGTCATAGAGATTGAGCTGCTCAGCCGGTGCGAGCAAATCCATATTGGCATCCCAGAGTGAATCCAGTGTGCCAACATCCTTCCAATAGCCCTCAAAGGTATAGGCAAGCAGACGCTCGCCGTTATTGAGCATGGCAGGGATGATATCCTTGCCGAAATCCTTGGAGCCGGTATTGGCAAGCTCATTTTCGATCAGATATTTTTTCAGCTTCGACCATGTGAACACATAGATGCCCATGGACGCGAGTGTAGAGCGTGGCTCTGCCGGTTTTTCTTCAAAATCCGTAACGCGCATCTCATCATCGCAGATCATGATGCCCATACGCGATGCCTCCGAGCGCGGCACATCGAGAACGGCAATCGTCAGATCCGCTTTATTTGCCTTGTGATAATCGACCATCTTGGAATAATCCATTTTATAGATGTGGTCGCCGCCGAGGACAACGACATATTCCGGATCATATCGCTCAATAAAGCTGATATTCTGGTAGATTGCATTGGCAGTGCCCTCATACCATGACGCGCCGGAGTTGCTCTCATAGGGCGGCAGAACGTGAACGCCGCCGTTCATCTTATCAAGGTCCCACGGCTGCCCGTTGCCGATATAATCATTCAGAACAAGCGGCTGATACTGCGTCAGAACACCAACAGTATCAATGCCGGAATTGGTGCAGTTGGAAAGCGGGAAATCAATCAAGCGATATTTTCCGCCGAACGGAACTGCCGGCTTTGCCATATCCTTTGTCAGCGCATACAGACGGCTTCCCTGTCCGCCTGCAAGCAGCATTGCGACGACTTCTTTTTTTGTATTCATGCGTCAAACGCCTCCTTCAAATTATGCTTCATTTTTTTTCGATGTCGTTTTACGGGTTCTTTTGGGTTTATCTTCAACTGCCGGCGCAGGTGCAGCGGCTTTTTTTGCTCTACTGCGCTTCGGCTTTTCTGTTGTCGTCGTTGGGGACGCGGTTTCTGCCGCATCGGCTGTTTTCTTTGTGCGAGTACGTTTTGGTGTGAATTTATAGTACTGCACGGAAAGCGGCGGCAGCGTCAGTGAAATAGACTGTTCAAAGCCGTGCATCGGGAAGTCAGCGGACTTGACCTTTTTTTCGGCATGACCGCTTCCACCGTACTCCACTGCGTCGGAATCGAACACCAGCGTATAGGTTCCCTCAAACGGTGCGCCGATTTTATAATCCTCTCTGCCGACAGGTACAAAATTACACACAACGATAATTTCATTGCCGCTGTCGTCAATTCTGCGGAATGCGATGACGCTCTGGCGGTAATCGTCATTGGAAATCCAGCTAAAGCCCTTCCACGAATCATCATTCTCCCAGAATGCAGGCGTTGTCAGATAGAATTTATTGAGTGCCTTGGAGAATTCCAGCAATGCGTTATGGTTTGGATAATCGAGCATAAACCATTCAAGCTGTTCTTTATAATTCCATTCCTTGCGCTGACCGAATTCCTGTCCCATAAAGAGCAGCTTCTTGCCCGGATGCGCAAACATATAGCAAAGAAATGCACGATACGAGGAGAATTTATCGCCATCGAGTCCCGGCATTTTTTCGAGCATGGAGCATTTTCCGTGAACGATTTCGTCATGCGAGATCGGCAGGACATAGTTTTCCGAGAAGCAATAGAAGAATGAGAATGTCAGCTTATCGTGATTGAATGCACGGTACAGCGGATCCATGGACATATAATTGAGCATATCGTTCATCCAGCCCATGTTCCACTTGAAATTGAAGCCAAGACCGCCAGTGTCGGTCGGCTTTGTGACGAGCGGCCACGCAGTCGATTCCTCGGCAATCATCAGCACATCGGGATGCCGTGCGAATACGGTTTCATTGAGCAGCTTCAGGAACGCAACCGCTTCGAGATTTTCTCTGCCGCCGTTGACATTCGGATACCATTCGCCGTCGCGGCGGTCGTAATCGAGATAGAGCATCGAAGCCACAGCGTCCACGCGCAGTCCGTCAATGTGGAATTCATCGAGCCACCAGCACGCCGAGGAAATCAGGAACGAGATAACCTCCGGTCTGCCGTAATCAAAGACTCTGGTCCCCCATGCTCTGTGCTCACGCTTCAGCGGATCGGTATATTCATAGAGGCAGGTGCCGTCGAACTCATAAAGACCATGCTCGTCCTTGGGGAAATGTGCAGGCACCCAGTCCAGAATGACGCCGATGCCGGCTTCATGGAACATATCAATCATCTTCCGGAAATCATCCGGTGTACCGAACCGCGAGGTCGGCGCAAAATAACCCGTTACCTGATAGCCCCAGGAGCCGTCATACGGATATTCCGACAGCGGCATCAGCTCGATATGGGTATAGGAGAGCGATTTCATATAGGGGATTATCTGCTTTGCAAAATCTTCGTAGCTCAGCGGATTTCCATCCTCATAGGTGCGCCACGAATCGTAATGCACCTCGTAAATATTCATTGGGGACTTATAAATATTCGTCTCACTTTTTTTCTTCTGCCATTTCGCGTCTTTCCATTGATAGGAAGATTCAAACAGCTTGGTTGCATTCTGCGGCGCGGTTTCAAAATGTGTGCCATAGGGGTCGCTTTTGAGTTTTTCTTCTCCGGCTTGCGTCAGAATGCTGTATTTATAGATTGTAAAGGGCGGAAGCTGATCGAGTGCGAGTTCCCAGACGCCGCTTGCCACAGGCAGCATAACATTTGCGTTTCGATCCCAGCCGTTGAAGTCACCGACAACGGAGACTTCCTTTGCGTTCGGCGCCCAGACGCGAAACACTGTCTTTTTGATTCCATTCTGTACTTCCGTATGCGCACCGAAATAGCGCTGCGCATCAAAATTTTTTCCTTCATAGAAAAGGTGAAGCGGAAAAGAATTTGGATTCCGTTTTGTCTGTTGAATACTCATAGATTCCTCCTGTAGCAGCTCCGGCGGAGATTGCACGATTATCATTCTCGCATTTTTTTATGTTTAATATGTATACTCCCATCGAACGGGAACAATGGTGCAGGTTGTGCAAAAACCATGTAATCGCCGTTATGACGTATATACATTTTACCATATTCCACCATAAGTTTCAAGCCTTTTTGCAATTTAGCAAATTTTTTCGGAGTTTCAGACAATTTCACTTCTAATTTTTGTGCATCCTTACAATATCCTCTTGCGATTATGAGAAAAAATATGCGTATAATTAACGAATATGCGCTCAATATAATTTTAGTTTACCTGCAATATTCCCCATTATTCATCAACTGCCGCAACGGAAATAGATGCCGCCAAAACTGTGACGTCATCCCGTGGCGCACCCTTGGATTCACGCTGTGCTTTTGCACAGAATGTGTGTGCCAGCGTTTGCAAATCGCCGCCCTGCTTGAGCTTTTGCCGGACATACGGGAACAGCGTATCGTCCAGTCCGTCCGTCAGCAAAAAGAGCATATCGCCGCGTTCCAGCTTCAATACGGTTGTATACGGCTCGGCATTCGGCAAAATGCCGATCGGATTCGTTGCCGCCTGACAAAGCGTGATCTGATTGCCATGCTTTACAAAGGTCGGACCTGCACCGTATTTATAAAGTGTGACGGCCGCGGTATCGGTGCAGATTTTTGCGACATCGAGTGTTGCGAAGCGTTCCTCGCCGGATTTTGTTAGCATGATTGCGTTGATCATCCGTGCTGCCGCCTTGCAGTCCATGCCGGATTGCACAAGCTGCCGGAAATTGGAGAGAACGATTCGTGCATCGACTGCGGCGTGTCTGCCGGAGCCCATGCCGTCCGAGACAGCAAGATACACAGCGCCCTCGTTATCGGAAAAGGTATCCCAGCAGTCGCCGCAGGGCTCGTCCTCATGAACGGCGCATTGTGCGGCAGCGGTTTTGACGCTGTAGCCGCCGGAGGTTTGCAGAATCATACGCTGTTCGCTGCCTGCCTTTTCTATTCCACAGCAGGAAACCGGCTTTTGCAGTGCGTCACATAGGCACTCGGAAATCAACACAGAATCGAGCGTTTCGTCTGCCGGAACATACAGCTCAATCAGCATTCTGTGATGCTCGCCCGTTGAGACAGCCGCCGCGAGAATCGGGATGCCGTATTTTGTCAGGACGTCCGAGACATAGCGTGTCAATTCACGATGATATGTGCGGCGTGACTGCTTGCCTGCACCATGCAGCAATTCCTCGGTAATGCGCATTTGTGTGAACAAGAGCTTTTGCGATTCACGCAGTCTTGCGGCAAGTGCGCGCGTGACGGCGTTTTGTCGTTTGGTACGCGAAAAAGCAGCCGTAACCTGATCCGGCTGCACACACCCGAACGGTGCTTTGAGTTTCTCGGAGAGATCGGCTTCGGAAAGCTGTCGGAAGCAATTTCGCGCTTCGCGGTCGTCATGCTCCCAGCAGAGCGCCCTGCTTCGGCATCGGCTGCAAACCGTATCGCAGACTGTCTGTAATTGATCTGCTGCCGGACTGCTTCCGGACATGACATTGGCGATGCGCTCGGCATTTCCGCGTACACCGGCAATGGAATGCGACAAAAATTCCAAGCGTGCTTCCGTCAGTGCGGCTAGGTCTGCATCAGAATCGCTCCATTGGAGCAGTCTGTCGGCAGCCTGTACGGTCGGGAGCAGCAGAAACATCAGTCCACCGATGATGCCGCTGACTAACGCATTGGCAACTGCTGTTTCCCATTCCACCAGCATCAGCCCGACTGTACCGCTGATTTGAAATACCAAATAGCTGATGATTGCCGGTTTTCCGGAAAGCAGTCCGGCGGCAAAACCGGCTGCCGGCAGCATCACGGCATACGGTGCAGCCTGACTGTCTGCAAGTACGATTGCCAGTGCCGAGAGCGTTCCGCAAATCACGCCGCCTGTGATTCGATAACGCTTGGCGGCAGTCAGAATCAGTGCCGCAGCGAACATGATGCCGAAATTCATCCGGAACAGCCGCAGTGCGCAGAGTGTTGTCAAACCAATGACAGCACAAACGGAAAATACAAGCGTGTCGCCCTCGTGCAGCCGTATGGGGAGGTCTGTTTCGGCACGAACCAATACCTGTCGGATGCAATATGCAAGTCCAGCTGAAAAAAAGCTGAATATCAGCCAGATGATCCACTCGCTGCCGGATGTCAGTCGTGCGATTGCAAATATCACGGCAGAAGCGCCTGTGCTGCAGCCGGCGAGCAGCGCAGCGGCACGGGGCGATTGCTTGATATTGAGCAGCCAACGGATGATTGTAACAAGAGCCGTGGAGCAAAGCAGAATCGGATGTTTTTGCAGTGTGCCAGTCAGGAAATCTGCCGTCGCGCTGCCGGCAAGTACCGCAATGCCGTCTGCCGGAGACAGTGCAGCCGCAAGCGCGGCATTCAGCGGCAAAGCCAGTCCACCGAATCGCGTCAGGGAAAGCAGACAGGCTGTCAGGGTGCAGAGCAGCAGCGTTCCGCCGCGCCGGATATGCGGATTTTCATGCAGTTGAGACCATTCGATCATCGGGATCATCCTTCCTTTTGTGTGCGCAGTTTGTTCATTTGCGCAAAGCTGTTATTTCTCAGCATATTATACTGCATATTCACTGCGAAATTTGTCGCAGCGGCATCTTTGCAAATTCTCTTATATTGTATCACGGCAACAGCATTTACTTTTTTGAAAAAGAGTGGTAAAATAGAAATATGGAGATAACAAAATTAAAAGAAGAGATAAAAACCGTAAGAGATCCGAGGAGGAGTTACGGAAATCTCATGCACAAATTAGAGGACATAA
>JAZNTW010000052.1:0-77925 GCA_045591925.1 Oscillospiraceae bacterium | reverse complement strand
AAACCGTGCTTCTTGTGCTATAATATTCATGAAGATAAACGCCTCTTTTCGTTATGTGTTTTTGTGGTTATTAACATCATAACATATTTGAGGCTGTTTGTCTTCTTTTTTTTGTATCATATCTATTGTATCATAACATTTTTGAAAAAATGAAATCCGGAGGCGGAAACCTTTACAAAATTCGCTTTTTGTGGTATGATAGAAAAGAATATCTGAAATTATGGAGGAAAACATATGCTGCGCTTTCATAAGTTGAACAGGGAAGAACTGAATCAGACTGATTGGAAAGCAGAACCGCTTTCGACACTGCTTCCGCAGGGGGCAGAATATTACGAAACAGCGCTGCAAAACGGCGATGTGCTGTTTGTGCTGTATGAGGAACAAAAGCTGATCGGTCTGCTTGGCATGGCGGCAGAGCCTGTCGGGGATAAGCCGAAATGTGCGGTTGTGACCGATGTTGTGATATTGCCGGAATACCGCAGACATGGGCTTGGCAGAATGCTGATGTGTCTGGCAGCCGGCGAGGCGGTAGAACGAAAGCTCTGGTTCCTTGCCTGTGCAGCTCCGCATACCGCGGAGGCAGAGGGCTTTGCAAAGGCGCTTCATATGCAGCAGACTGAGTGGCTGCGCGATATGCTGGTTCTCGATTTATCCGATGTAGAGGGCTTGCGGCATGGCTGAACAGAAATGCCGCGAAAAAATGCGTATTTCTGATACTCTTTCTGCTTGGATTCTCGGAACCGCTACGGCTGTCTTTGCATTCTGTGCAATCGTGAGCGGAAACGGTGCCGGGGTGGAGGAACAGCCATTCTGGCAGCCGCTTTTGCGCGTACATGATCAGCTTTCGCAGACGCTTGGAAACGACCGAATCGGTTCTGTCTATGTCACGAACGGACGGCTTCTGCCGCATTTGCAGGAGCCGGAATCGGATACAGTTTCGAATGCGGCGAAAGCAGTCAATCTGTATGCTGAATCACAGAGGGCGTCGGTATATATGCTTGCAGTGCCGACCTCAGCCGGTATCTATGGCGATATGCTTTCCGACTCCGTTCCGCTGACCAATGAACATCAGATTCTGCGGACGTTTGCGGAATCCTTGCAGGAGCCTGTTCTTTGGATTGAAGCGGCAAGCTGGCTTTCCGGCGAGCGTGATAATTATATCTATTACCGCACGGATTCGCACTGGACATCGTATGGTGCATTTTGTGTGTATCGTTCTGCGATTCGCAAGCTCGGCTTCAACGCGTATGGCTACGACTATTTTAATGTTACACATTTTAGTTGTAATTATTACGGAAATCTGGCGCGGCGCAATCATTACTACGACCTGCTGCCGGATACGATCGACCTCTATGACAGCGCGCAAAAGTCCCAGCCGGCACGAGTCACTGCCCTGCGGACGGATGGAAACCCTGCGCTGCCCGGTTATTATCTGTTCGATCATCCGGAGGCAAAGGAGAACCCTGAAAAGGTCTTTGCACTGGATACAGAGCCGGTTCTTCGGATTACAACGGAAAATCAGAGCAGTAAAGACCTGCTGCTGCTGACCGACCGCTGCGGCTACAGTATGATACCGTTTCTGATGCAGCATTATCGGATGATTACCGCGGTCAATCTTCCGGCTTGTGCGGATATCAACTGGCGCGATTTGACGGCAGGCTCTTATTCGCAGATTTTGATTCTCTGCGGAACAGAAACCATCGCGGATGAATCCGGACTGCAAATGATGCTTGCAGAGCCGACCGAGGATTCCGATTAAATATAGGGAATAAGAAAGGATTATTACTTCAATTATGGGTAAAAAGCAGAGTAAAAAAGAAACAGTTGAACAAAAGCAGGCAAACCGCCGCGCAAGAGAAGTAGAACAGCGTGCGCAGGCTGCAAAGGCGCGTCACAAAAAGCAGATGCAGCGAATCTTCGGCATTGGCGGTGCGGTTGTGATTGCGGTGACAGGCGGCTGCTGTCTCTGGTTCAATACCGGCAGCAGAGCACTGCGGAGCAAGGTGATTGCGGAAACGGAGCACTACGAGGTTACGGCGGCAATGTTTGCCTGTTATTTCCGGCAATGTGCGGACAGCTACCTCAGATATGCCGAGCAGGACGACAGTGCATCGGTGTTTGATACCAGCGTTTCACTTCAGGAGCAGGAGTACGGCAACGGCATTACGTGGTATGATATGTTCCTTGATAATACGATGAGTACGGTCAAGCAGAATCTGCAATATGCCGAGGCGGCGTTTGCGGATGGATATACCCTGAGCGCAGAGGATGAGGCGAATGTGCAGAGCATTACGGCGGAGGCTGATCTCTCGCGCTATCAGAAAGGTGTGCGGCGTTCCGATTTGGAGGCGGCAACCCGTCTGACGATTCTCGCTGACAGCTATCAGAAAGACGCCAGAGAAAAAATCAGCGTGTCGGATGACGAAGTGAACCAATGCTTTCAGGAGAATCCGGACAAATATCTGACGGCAAGCACGCTGGCATATTCGTTCCCATGGAATCCGGAGGGCATTATTACGGGCGATTATACCGAGCATGACGCTGCGGTTGCACGTGCCGAGGAGCTTGGTGCCTGCAAGACGCAGCAGGAATTTACGGAATACGTTTACCGTTATCTGACAGAGGAGAAAGCCGAGGATCGCTCGAATGCCGAACAGATTGCTGCCAATCTGATGATTACGGATTCGATCAAGACGTTCCCGGAGAATGTGCAGAATTGGATCAACGGCAGCGCAAAGGTCGGTGAAACGCTTGTTTGGCCGCGTGAGGATTATTGTTACGCCTCGGTTTATATGCTGCTTGACGAGCCGGCTGTGGATGATTCCAAGACCGTTGATTTCCGTTTGATTTATTTGGCTGCGGCAGATCATGGCGGTATAGATAACGCAATCAACACGGCAAAGCAGATACAGGAGGATGTGCAGAAATCGGATGACCCGTCTGCGGCGTTTGCAAGCTGTGCAGGGACGTATTCCGCTGACGCGCAGACCAAGAGAAACGGCGGCCTTGTAACAGGCTATTCCGCAGTGCGCACGGCATATGGCGACGAGATTGCCGCATGGGCGTTCGACCGTGAGCGCAAGCAAGGGGATATGACGCTGGTAACGCGCGCAGAATCCGTCATGCTTGTATATTTTGAAAATACGAATGACGGAACCGGTTGGGAAAACCAGGTCTATCAGGATCTCTATCAGGATAAGCTCGATGACTTCTCGCAGAGCTGTACTGCAAAAGAAGTCAAGGAACATGAGAAGAATTATAAGTATATTGCACCGAGTGCGCGGCTGCATATGACAGAGAAATCCTGATAAAAAACTGAATGAATATCACCGACAGTTTATCAATACACAATGAGAGGAGTCTTTTTATGGAAGCACTTGCCTACAAGTGTCCAAATTGCAACGCTGATATTAAGTTTTCAGCAAAGGATCAGCGATTTGTCTGCGAATACTGCAACAGCAGCTTTACCGAGCCGGAAATGAAAGAGATCGCTTTGCGGCAGGAACAGCATCGCGTCGAACGACCTGAGGAGGAGATTCAGACGGATGCGGAATTTTCCGATCAGGTGTCGGTTTATTCCTGCGACAGCTGCGGCGCAACCATTATGGCAGACGAAAATACCGCTGCGACATTTTGCTACTACTGCCATAATCCGGTCATTCTCAAGGGCAGAGTCTCCGGAGAATACCGCCCGTCCTATGTGCTGCCGTTCCAGATTGATCGGGATACGGCAATCAATCATTTCAAGCAGTTCTGCAAAAAGAAGATATTTTTGCCGCCGGATTTTCTCTCTGCCGGTCAGCAGGAGAAGATTGTCGGACTGTATGTTCCGTTCTGGGTGACGGATGTGAATGTGAGCGCGGAAATGGATGCACTCGGAAAAAAGGTTCGTTCATGGACCGCCGGCGATTATCATTATACCGAGACGCGTGAATTTGCGCTTACGAGAAAGGCGGATATTCTGCTTCGCGGCTTGCCGGCAGACGGCGCAAGTCACATTGACGATTCGCTGATGGAAGCGGTCGAGCCGTTTGATTACAATGCGGTCAAGCCCTTTCAGATGCAGTATCTAAGCGGTTTTCTTGCAGAAAAATATGATGTGGATATGTCGAAGATGTTCCCGCGTATCCGAAATCGTGCAACGCAGGCGTGCGATCAGCTTCTGCGCAATACGATGATCGAATATTCGTCCGTTTCCGTCACGCGCTCGGATATTCGGATTATGAGCACGGATTGGGAATATATGCTGCTGCCTGTCTGGTTTATGACATATAAATATAAAGACAAAATCTATGAATTTGCGCTGAACGGACAGACTGCAAAGTTTGTCGGTACACCGCCGCTTTGCAAGGGCCGTCTTGCCGCATTTGCCATCGGACTCGGACTTGCCGCAGCAGCACTGGTTGTTCTGTTGGCGTTTTTGGTGGGAGGTATCTGATATGAAAAAACGAATGCTGCAACTATGTTTGAAAACGGTTTTGGTTCTTTGCTGTATCCTTTGTGCGTCCGTAACGGTCTCCGCGACAAGACCGTTGGAGGATACGATTCCCGCTTGCAAGCTGTATGACGAGGATCAGTTCTTTTCCCCCGAAGATCAGGACATGATCAATGATATGATTCGCGAGACCAGCGATGAGATTGATATGTATGTCGCGGTCTGCGTGCTGGATGAAAACGGTGTATTTTATTCGGATGATTCTTCGCAGGCATATGCGGAGGATCTCTATGATAAGCTGTTCAATATTCCGTATGGCAAGGAAACCGACGGCGTGATGCTGCTTCTGAATATGCCGACGCGCTACATCTATATTTCGACCTGCGGACTCGGTGAGCTTTACTACTACAACGGTGTTGAGGACAATCGCGTTGACGCCCTGTGGCAGAATATGGTTGACTACATGAGAAGCTCGGATTATGTCGGCGCGGTGCAGCGGTTCTGCTCCGATCTGAAAAATTATAAAGATATGGGTATGCCGAAAAATACCTATACCTTTAACAGCAATACCGGAAAATATGCGTATGCGTATAAGGGTGAGCTGGTCTTTGCGGATAAGCTGCCGATGGGCTTTGGTATCAACTGGGCATTGTGGGGCTCGATTGCCGGTGCTGCTTTCCTGGTGACGATTCTGGTTACGGTTCTGGTTGTCCGTAACCGATATCGCCTTGTCAAATCACTGGACGCATCGAACTACATCAGCTATAAGGATACGCGATATCATGTCAAGGATGATATCTTTATCCGCAAGCACGTGAACAAAACATATATCAACCCCGACCGTGGCAGCGGTGGCGGCGGTGGCGGTGGATTTTCCTCCAGCTCCTCGGGCGGCTTCTCGCATGGCGGCGGCGGCGGTCACTGGTAAGGCAGGGGTCTTGCTCTGCATATATGCAATCATTTTTGGCATAATCATTTCAGTTGAAAGGATGTTTTTATGATGGATACTCTGGCACTTGCAAATCTGCTGTTCCCCGATATTACAAAAACAATCGAGAACTATGAAACAATATATCCGCCGCGTGCGCTGCCTGAGGGCGCTGTTGTCACGCGTATTGCACCGAGTCCGACAGGCTTTGTGCATCTTGGCAATCTCTATAACGCAATCGGTGAGCGTCTTGCGCGTCAGACCGGCGGCGTGTTCTATCTTCGGATTGAGGACACCGACCAGAAGCGCGAGGTTGAGGGCGCGGTTGAGGCTGTCATTGAAGCGATGAATTTCTACGGCGTGCAGTTTGACGAGGGCGCAACCGTTGACGGCGAAATCGGCGCATATGGCCCGTATCGTCAGCGTCAGCGCAAGGAGCTGTATCAGACGATTGCAAAATCTCTGGTGCTGCGCGGCATTGCGTATCCCTGCTTCTGCACCGAGGATGACCTCAAGGAAATGCACGAGGCACAGGAAGCTGCAAAGGAAAACTACGGATACTATGGCAAATATGCAAAATGGCGTGACCGTTCTCTTGAAGAAATCGAAGCGGAGCTGCAAAAGGGTACCGAATGGGTGCTGCGCTTCCGTTCCGAGGGCAATGCGGAGAATATGGTTCTCGTGCAGGACGGCATCCGCGGCGAGGTAAAGGTGCAGGAGAACTATACCGATTTTGTTCTGCTTAAATCCGACGGCATCCCGACCTACCATTTTGCCCATGTCTGCGACGACCATTTCATGCGCACAACCCATGTCATCCGTGATGAAAGCTGGCTTGCGACATTACCGATTCATGTACAGCTTTTTGATACGCTCGGCTGGAAAAGACCGGTTTACTGCCATACCGCAACGCTTATGAAAATGGATGGCACATCAAAGCGCAAGCTCTCCAAGCGCAAGGATCCCGAACTCGCCCTTTCCTATTACCGTGAGGCAGGCTTCCCGCAGGAGGCAACATGGCTCTACCTGCTGACTGTTCTCAACAGCAATTTTGAGGAATGGTATCTTGCAAATCCGGATGCGGATTCTCGCGAATTTACGTTCTCGCTGGAAAAAATGAGCACTTCCGGTGCGCTGTTTGATCTGGAAAAGCTCGACAATATCTGCAAGGAATATCTCTCTCGCAAATCGGCAGACTTTGTGTATGACGGTCTGCTGCAATGGGCTGAAACATACGATGCCGCACTGGCTGCGCGTATGACTGCAAACGCGGATTTCTGGAAAGCCGCAATCAATGTCGGCAGAGTCAGCGACAAGCCGCGCAAGGATTACGGAAGCTGGTCGGCTGCGGCAAAATTCCTTGCGTTCTATGACGTGGAAACCTTTGTTTATGAGGACGCTTGCCCTGAAAATGCTTCCGGCGATATGAAAGCCGAGATTCTCACACGTTATCTGGAAACACTCGATTTTGCGGATACGCAGGAGGCATGGTTCGGCAAGGTCAAGGAGCTGACCGAGGCACTCGGATATGCTGCACAGCCGAAGAAATACAAGAAGAATCCTGAGCTGTATAAGGGCAGCATTGTCGATGTCACGAATCTGCTGCGTGTTGCATTGACCGGCAGACAGAATGCTCCGGATATCTGGGAAATCAGTAATGTGCTTGGTGAAGCGGAAACGCGCCGCCGTCTGGAAGCGTATATGAAGTAAAGGAGTAATCCATTGGATGCAAATGTATTGATTCCGGAAAAGGGACCTGTGATGTGTATGCGCTGCAATGTGCAGATGAAGCGCGTCAAGGTGGAGGAATGGGCGCCGGGCAGCATTTTGATGAAGCAGCTTCAGAAAATTGCAGACCACGCCGGCGTTCGGGTCTATCACTGCAAATCCTGCGGTAAGATGGAATTCTTCCGCTGACGTAAATCAACGCACGGAAACCGATTCTCTGCGGAATGAGCATTGTTTTTATCAATAAAAAGTAAAGGAATATCAAGCCATGATGAAGTTTTACCGTTGTGAAGAAAGCGGCGAGATTCTCGCCTGCAATGCGTGCGAAGCGGTCGATCTGACCGGAAAAGAGGAGATCATTGCCAATACCGTCGATGCGGCAAAGGAGAAGCATCTGCCGGTCATCAGCCGCGAGGGACAAACCGTAACCGTGACTGTCGGCTCCGTGCTGCATCCGATGACGGATGAACATTATATTGCATGGATTCTGCTCGAAACGAAAAGCGGTGAGGCGCGCATTGAATTGCAGCCGACCGATGAGCCTGTCGCGCAGTTTTATGTTGCAGAGGACGATGAGATCATCGCCGCATACGAATACTGCACGCTGCACGGTATCTGGCAGACCACACCGGAAGCGGATTGACAACAGGCAGTGGAGGAATCCGATATGAAAAAATTGGGCTTTGGTTTTATGCGCCTGCCGCTGCGTGATGTCAATGATCCAACCTTGTTTGACGAGGCGCAGATTTGCCAGATGGTGGACGCGTATCTTGCAGCCGGATTTACATATTTTGATACGGCTTATATGTATCATAACGGAAAATCCGAGGAGATGCTTCGAAAATCTCTTGTGGAGCGTTATCCGCGCGAGCAGTTTTTTGTTGCGGATAAGCTGCCGACCATGTTCCTGAAGGAGCCGGAGGATCTGCCGCGCATCTTTGCAGAGCAGCTGGAGCGTACCGGTTTGCAGTATTTTGACAATTATCTGCTGCATTGTCTCGATCAGGAGAACTATGCGATCACGGAGCGTCTGGACGGCTTCGGCTTCTGTCTGGAACAGAAGCGGCTTGGAAAAATCCGGAATTTCGGCTTCTCGTTCCACGATACGGCAGAGCTGCTTGACGAAATCCTGACCGCGCATCCGGAGGTCGATTTTGTGCAGCTGCAAATCAATTATCTGGACTGGGAAAGCGAGTCGGTACAGTCGCGGCGCTGCTATGAGACTGTGATTCGGCACGGCAAACAGGTCATTATCATGGAGCCGGTCAAGGGCGGCAAGCTGGTCAATCTCCCTGTCGATGCAGAGGCGTGTTTCAAGGAGCGTGAGCCGGAGATGTCGATTCCGTCGTGGGCGATTCGCTTTGCCGCGTCGCTGCCGGCGGTTACGATGGTACTCAGCGGTATGAGCAATTTGGAGCAGCTTCGCGATAATATCAGCTATATGCAGGATTTCAAGCCGCTGACAAAGGATGAACAGAAGCTCTGTCTGGAAATCGGGATGCAGCTTGCAAGCCGGAATGATATTGCGTGTACGGCGTGTCATTACTGCACCGAGGGCTGTCCGATGAAGATTGCGATTCCGGAATGCTTTGCGCTGATGAATCGTGATGCGGCACAGGCAGAATATATCGCGTTGACAATCGAAAACGGCAAGGCGTCACAGTGTATCGAATGCGGTCAGTGTGAGGAGCATTGTCCGCAGCATTTGCCGATTATCGCGCTGCTGAAACAGATTGTGGAGCGGTATGAAGATGATTGATGCGGAAGTGAGTAAAACAGATGGCGCGCAGCTGATAGCGTGTATTCGCCGAAACGGGCAGTGTGCGTTGCTGAAATGCCTTGTGATTGCGGCTTTGATGCTTGTCATCGGTATTCTGCTGACAATTCGGTTTCGGGTGCTTGGTGCTGTAGTGGGCTTGGCTTTGCTGATTGCGGCGATTGTTCCTGTGAAAGCAAAGCTCTCGAAATGGCTGCATCCGGAATCGGCAGATGTGTTCCGCAAATACGGCACGCCCGACACGGTTGCAGCGCGTATCCGCAGCGGCAGCAGCGAGGTGTTTTTTGATAGCGGCAGGTTGCTTGTCACCGAGGAATATATGCTGGACAGGCAGAATCTGGAAATGCTGCTCTTTTATCCGAATGCGCTGACCGCCTATTCGGACGGCGTACAGGGCAAAGATGAATATTTGATCGTATACGACAAATGGGGTCAACAGCTGCGGTTCCCGTTTACAAACGGACAGCAGCAGATCATGAAAATCACCATCCTGATCGATAAGGTGCGCAAGCTGTCACCGGCTTGCAGGGGCAATCGCCATTCCGCAGATATGGAATATGTACGGAAGCATCAAATTCCGCTTTCGTAAAATTAAGAATGAAAAGCGGCTGTCCAAATGAAAATTACAAGAAGGATGATTGCTTCGGTTCTATCCATTTGGCAAAATTTGATTGTAAAGGACATTCTTTAACATTACCGGTTAATCAAAAGCAGCTTTCCTGCGCGCAGGAGAGCTGCTTTTGTTTGTCAGAATGCACGATATCATTTCAAACCGCCTGCACACACAGGCGGTTTTTGCATATCTTTTCTCCGTATTTCAAATAATGTGTAAAACGCCATTAAGAATTCATATAAAATGTGTAAAACAGTATTGGTTGTTCCTTTAAAGCAAGAGAAATCTTGATTTTTCACTCATAATGTGCTATAATAAATATAATGAACATCAACGAAAGGAACAGTAAAATGGCACTTGAAAACAAGCTTGGGATAACAGAATCCGCTGAGCTTGCCCGTGAAGAAGAACGCATCAGCAAGAAAAAAGCTGTCAGTCTTTTCGGTCATCATTGCCATGCTCCCGGAACTTTTGGTGCTCTTTCGGAAATACATCGTATTCTGTTTGAAGATATTTATGACTTTGCAGGTAAAATCCGTGACGTGAATATTGCAAAGAATAATTTCAGATTTGCACCTGTTATGTATCTGGAGGCTGCTCTCAGGCATATTGATGAAATGCCACAATCAACCTTTGACGAAATAATTGAAAAATATGTTGAAATGAATGTTGCCCATCCGTTCCGTGAGGGTAACGGCAGAAGCGGCAGAATATGGCTTGACCTTATGCTGAAAGCAAATCTCAAAAAGGTTATCGACTGGAGCAAGGTTGACAAGGATGATTACCTGTTAGCAATGGAACGCAGTCCTATCCGTGATATTGAAATCAAGCACGTTCTTAAAAATGCTCTTACAGATAAAATCAACGACCGTGAAATGTATATGAAAGGCATCGACGCAAGCTACTATTACGAGGGTTATACCACATATAAATCGAATGAGTTGTAATAAAATCAACAGCTGTACCCGCAAAAAGGTACAGCTGTTCTTGTTTATCAATATCAACCCAACAGATTCAGGATTTTCAACCCTACAGATTTGAAATCTATAAATCTTGATTTCATCCTGAAAATGTGATATAATATAATAGAAGAAATATCCCTTGAAAGGTGGGTTTGCTGTGTCTCAGAATCAGAAATGGCAGTATGATTTAGAAGAATATATCCGTCAGGGAGAGCCTGAAAAATCCGAAAAAAGTAAGGCTTGGCAGACCGCAATCGGCTTGCAGGCAGTTGATGGGCTCAAGACTTCCGAATACTTGCTTGACACTGCCAAAGAACATATCGAGGGAAAAATCACCATTGATGAAGCACAGAATCGCATTTATAGTTACTACGAGCAAAGAGAAAGTCGCACCGAAGTCGAAAATGAAACCAAAGAAGCCGACATTGTTTCCACAAGAATCACAAAGCTGTTGGGCGAAAAGGCGTTTCAGTTTTCTCCTGCCGAGTGGCTCACTATCCACCGCAGATTATTTGAGGGAGTTTTCAGTCACGCAGGGCAGATTCGCAAATATAACATTACCAAAAAGGAATGGGTATTAAACGGCGAAACGGTTATCTATGCGGATTTCAACAGTATTAAAGACACTTTGGATTATGACTTTGCCACCGAAAAGCAATTTTCTTACGAGGGACTGTCGGTAGAAGCGTCGGTAAAGCATCTGGCGAAATTCGCCTCGGATATCTGGCAGATTCATCCCTTTGGCGAGGGTAACACAAGAGCTACTGCTGTATTTATGATTCAGTATATGAAAACCTTTGGCTTCCGCATAAACAATGATGCTTTTCGTGAAAATTCTTGGTATTTCCGCAATGCACTCGTCAGAGCAAACTATAATGATTTGCAAAAGGGTATTCACTCTACAACGAAATTTTTGGAATTGTTCTTCGGAAATTTACTTCTCGGAGCAAATCATGAACTGAAAAATCGTTATATGCACGTTGATTATGTCGATAAAACAGAACCCCAAAGTGCCAAAAACACATCTCCAAAGTGCCAAATTGACACTTTGGACTGCACTTTAGAAGAATTTGCCGTTCTTGAATCAATCAAAAAGAATCCATCTGTGAAGCAAACAGAGCTTGCAGAACAAACAGGAAAATCCATCAGAAGCATAAAGCGTATTGTTGATTCTTTGAAAGAAAAACAATACATTTGCAGAGTTGACGGGAAGAGATATGGCAAATGGGAGATATTGGTTTAATGGGCGTTGCTAATAATCAGCTTCCCCCCAACAAATCAACCCAAACAATCGGAGGTGCTTTTTTGACGCGAAAAAAAGTATTTAAAATTGTGGGCATTATTCTTTTGCTATGGCTTGCCGTTTCTGTTACTGATTGGATTGCAGTCACAGGTTTTAGCCGTCCGCCCATTTTTTGTATTAAAGATTCATCCCAATCGCACTACTACGGTTTAGGTTATTCCTACTCTGCCTATGCGCATCCGATAACGGGGGATTTTGAGTATAGTATGTATGTTTTCGGGAATTTAGTCAAGTCTACAGTTACGAATTGATCGGAAGTCAGAGGTGTCCCGATGAACAACAAGGTCGGAGCATAGCAAAGGTCGTGAAAAGGCGTATGTTTTCACCGAGAACGGCAAACGCTATGCAAAACCGCTGATGAAGTCGCTTTGTGCGGTGGAGGAAAAATCCGTTGTGCTTGCGCAGCTCATTCAAGCCTTGGATAACATCATCGACAGTATGTTTGTGGGAAAGTATTCCGAATATGCCTATCGCGTTTCTGACTGCTACAGACGCCTCGCCAATCCGGAATCCGGTTCACAATTCCACTGCGCCGCAGCGCGGAAAGGCTGTCGGCGTAGTTTTCTTTTTCTGACAAAAATCAATATGAAAAATAAAAAATGGTACTTGACAAAACAAGATGGCTGTGGTATAATCTGGATAAACCGATGAAGCGGAGAGAAACGGTGTGTATGCCCCACAGAGAGTTCGGGTTGCTGAGAACCGGACGGATACAGCGCATCCAATGGCCCGCGGAGGGCGCAGTCAAAGCTGCGACGTCAAGGCACGCGTCAGATGCCAGAGATATCATGCGTATCTCGAAAAGGGCACGGCAGTATCCGTATGTGATCGGAGCAACGCCGTGAATCAAGGTGGCACCGCGAGCAACCGCTCGTCCTTGACTGTAAGAAGCTGTCAGGGATGGGCGTTTTTTGTTTTTGCGTGTTCCTGACAATCCGTTCACAGGTAGAAAAGGAGTGTGTATCTATGTCAAAGAGCAATGAAATCCCGTACAAGATTTATCTGAAAGAATCCGAAATGCCGGAAGCATGGTATAATTTCCGTGCGGATATGGTGAAAAAACCGGCTCCGCTGCTGGATCCCAAGACGTTTCAGCCTGCTACGCTGGATATGCTTTCACAGGTGTTCTGCCGTGAGCTTGCTGAGCAGGAACTGAATGACACCGATCGTTATATCCCGATTCCGCAGGAGATTCGCGATTTTTACAGAATGTTCCGTCCGTCTCCGCTGGTTCGTGCGTATTGTCTGGAAAAGAAGCTCGGCACGCCTGCGAAGATTTATTACAAATTCGAGGGCAATAATACTTCTGGCAGTCATAAGCTGAATTCCGCAATCGCACAGGCGTATTATGCAAAAAATCAGGGCTTGAAGGGCGTTACCACAGAGACCGGTGCAGGTCAGTGGGGTACGGCGCTCTCAATGGCTTGCTCCTATTTTGACCTCGACTGCAAGGTGTTCATGGTAAAGGTCAGCTATGAGCAGAAGCCGTTCCGTCGGGAGGTCATGCGTACCTATGGCGCATCCGTGACCCCGTCGCCCTCGGAAACAACCGCAGTCGGCAGAAAGATTCTCGCAGAGCATCCCGGAACCGGCGGCAGCCTTGGCTGTGCGGTTTCCGAAGCTGTTGAAACGGCACTCCAGAACGAGGGCTATCGCTATGTGCTCGGCTCGGTTTTGAATCAGGTCATGCTGCATCAATCGGTCATTGGACTGGAAGCGAAAGCGGCACTCGATAAGTATGGCATCAAGCCGGATGTCATCATCGGCTGTGCCGGCGGCGGCTCCAATCTCGGCGGTCTGATTGCACCGTTTGTCGGAGAGCATCTGCGCGGAGAAGCGAATTATAAGTTTATTGCGGTTGAGCCGGCGTCCTGTCCGAGCTTGACGCGCGGTACCTATGCGTATGATTACGCCGATACCGGAATGATCTGTCCGCTTGCAAAAATGTATACGCTTGGTGCGGACTATATTCCGGCACCGAATCATGCAGGCGGTTTGCGTTATCATGGTATGAATACGGCGCTTTCCGAGCTGCGCGCACAGGGTATTATGGAGGCTGTTTCCTATCAGCAAACGGAAATCTTTGAGGCGGCAGTGCAGTTTGCAAGAGTTGAGGGCATTTTGCCGGCACCGGAAAGCTCCCATGCGATTCGTGCGGCGATTGACGAGGCAATGCGCTGCAAGGAGACCGGCGAGGAAAAGACGATTGTATTCGGCTTAACCGGTACGGGATATTTTGATCTTGCAGGCTACCAGAAATATAATGACGGCGTGCTTCAGAACTATATCCCGACCGATGAGGAGCTTTCGGCATCGTTTGCCAAGCTGCCGAAGATGGAGGCTTGACCATGTTGACGCATATCGGTACACAGACCATCGAAACGGAACGTCTGATTCTGCGCAGATTTACATGGGATGACGCGGACGCTGTGTTTCGGAACTGGGCGTCTGATGAAAAGGTGCAGTCGCTGTATTCCGAGCCTGTCTATGAGACAAAGGAAGCGGTTCTTGGTTTGCTGGAAAAATATATCAGCGCCTACGAAAACGAGGACAAATATCGCTGGGCTGTGATTGATCGGGAACGCGGCGAATGTATCGGACAGATCGCGTATTTTCTGGTTGACAATAAAAATCATTTTGCGGAAATCGAATACTGCATCGGTGCGGCGTACCAGTGCCGCGGCTATGCGACCGAGGCGACCAAAGCGGTGATTGCATTCGGATTTCAGCAGATGAATCTTCACAAGGTGCAGATCTGCACGAAAACAATCAATCAGCCGTCAAAGCGCGTGATCGAAAAATGCGGCTTTACGTATGAGGGCACGCTGCGCGATTATTTTTATATGAACGGAGAATATGTCGGCAGATTGTATTTTTCCATTCTGCGGAGTGAATATGAAGCCGGTCTTGCCGGAGCGTAATTTTGACGGGCGGTGCGGAGTGATCTGTGCTGCCCGTTTTGCGCATTGGGATGCCGAAAGGTGAAAAATATGATATCGGAAGAAGCAATGAAAACGGCTGTGCAGGAAGATATGCCGCAGCTTTGCAAAGCGCAGGAATCTGATTTGCAGGAGATATTGTCCTTGCAGTATCTTGCATATCAGAGTGAGGCGGCGCTGTTCTCCAATCGGGATATTCCGCCGCTGAAGCAAACGCTTGACGAGCTGCTTGCGGAATATCGCAATGGCATGATTCTGAAAATGACGCTGCATGGTAGCATCATCGGCTCGGTTCGTGCGCAGGCGCAAAATGGGACAGTCTATATCGGAAAGCTCATGGTACATCCCGATTTCAGGGGCAGGGGATATGGCTCTTACCTGTTATCGGAGATGGAAAACCGGTTTCCGAACAAGCGCTATGAACTGTTTACGAGCAGCAAAAGCCTCGATAATATCCGGCTGTATCGGAAGATGGGCTATACAATATTTGACCGTAAGCAAATTGACGAGGAATTGCAATTTGTTTATCTGGAAAAAATCAGCGAATCATAATACGAAAAAGGAGTGGAAATATGCTGCGGATTTCAAATCTGATGCTGCCGCTGGATTATACGGAGGAAATGCTGCGGACGAAAGCGGCAAGAGAGCTGCGTATCAAGGTGCAGGATATCAGGTCGCTCACGCTTGTTCGCCGTGCCGTAGACGCGCGGAAGCAGGTGTGCTTTATCGTGACGGCAGATGTTGGCGTTCACAATGAGAATGCTGTTTTGAACGCACTGCCGAAAAACACGAAAATACAGCAGGTGCAGACATTTTCTATTCCGAAATATAGACCTGTAGTGCTGTCGCAGCGGCCGGTTGTGATCGGTGCAGGGCCGGCAGGACTCTTTGCGGCATGGGTGCTTGCACAGGCTGGGCTGAATCCGGTTCTGCTGGAGCGCGGAAAACCGGTTGCGGAACGGCAGAAATCCGTCGCGCAGTATCATCTGACCGGTCAGCTTGACCCCGAAAGCAATGTGCAGTTTGGCGAGGGCGGCGCAGGCACGTTTTCGGACGGCAAGCTCAATACCGGCACGAAAGATCCGCGCATCCGTCAGGTTTTGCATACGTTTGCGGAATGCGGTGCGCCGGAGGAAATTCTCTGGCAGGCAAAGCCGCATATCGGTACGGATAAGCTGGCTGTCTGCATCCCGAATCTGCGGAAACGGATTGAGAAAGCAGGCGGTACGGTGCTGTTTCAGGCAAAATGCAGCGGCTTGACTGTTTCGGATGGGAAAATCGTCTCGGTCACATATGAGCAGAATGGCGAGGCGCATTCTCTGCGTACCGATCATGTGATTTTGGCAGTCGGACACAGTGCGCGCGATATCTTTGAGATGCTTGTGGAAATGGGAATGCCGCTTGCACAGAAGCCGTTTTCGCTTGGGGTGCGGATTGAGCATCGGCAGACAGATATTGACCGTTTCTGCTACGGAAAAGCTGCCGGACATCCGAGACTTTCTGCGGCAAGCTACAAGGTTGCGGCACATACGACGGACGGACGCGGTGTGTATTCATTTTGTATGTGTCCGGGCGGTACGGTACAGGCGGCGGCATCCGAGCCGGAAACTGTGGTCACAAACGGCATGAGCTGCTTTGCACGTGACGCGGAGAATGCGAACAGTGCGCTGCTTGTCGGAGTGAATCCGTCGGATTTTGGTTCGGAGGATGTGCTTGCAGGTGTTGCATTGCAGCGGCGCATCGAACGTGCTGCCTATCAGGTCGGTAATGGAAAGGCACCGGTCACGCTGCTTGCAGATTTCCTCAAGGGTCAGCAATCACAGACGTTCGGAAATGTGCAGCCAAGTTATCCGCTTGGAACGGTCTTTGCAAAGCCGGAATGCTGTCTGCCGGAATTTGTCTGTGACGCGCTGCGCAGAGGAATTCCGATGCTGGAACGTCAGCTTCGCGGATTTGTGCAGCCGGACGCCGTTCTGACAGCACCCGAAACGCGCAGCTCCTCTCCGGTTCGGATTCTGCGCAATCCGGAAACGCTGGAAGCGATGACGGTTCAGGGATTATTCCCATGCGGCGAGGGTGCTGGCTATGCCGGCGGTATTGTCTCTGCGGCAGTAGACGGCATTCGCTGTGCAGAGCAGATTTTGCAAATCGCAGAAAATCAATCATGATAACAGCCCGAAGGCGGTTCAAAGCTGCTTTCGGGTTATTTGTTTGTAGGCGCATGGATTGACCGATTCAGCGTATATTGCATGAAAAATTGGGCAAGCTAGGAGATAACGGAGGGATCATATGCTACTGATTGGAATTTTGACTGCGGCACTTTCCGGTATTCTGATGAGCGTGCAGGGCGTTTGCAATACGGCTGTATCGAAGAATGCAGGCATCTGGACAACCGGTGTGTTTGTTTCGCTGACGGCTGCGCTTGTCTGTTTTCTGATTCGGATGTTCGGTGGAACCGGAGAGGATTTTTCCATGCTCTGGACAATCAGACCAAAATATTTACTGCTCGGCGGTTTATTCGGTGCGCTGATTACCGGAACGGTCGTATACAGCATCAGTCGGCTTGGGACTGCAAAGGCAGAGCTTGTGATTGTAGTCTCACAGCTTGCGGCGGCGTATTGTATTGCGCTGACCGGTTGGTTTGGTGCGGAGCAGGAGCCGTTTTCGCTGCGCAGACTGCTTGCGCTCGGTCTTGCGGTCGGCGGTGTGATTCTCTATACGATCTGATAGATTGTCAATCGGATTGACTTTCAGGCGGCGCTGTGCTATAATGACCATATAGGCAACACCGCGCAAAGTCCGCCTTACGGCTTGGCGGCACATCTACTTGCATATTTTCCGCCATCTTGCACAGAAAATCCTTGCTGGGCGTCATTTCTATACAATCTGACTGCGTATCTGCACCACCAACTCTGTGCGGTATTGCCTTAAATCGTTTTTATAGTCAATGTCAAATTTTTTGACGTTGACTATAGATTGTAAGGAGGCGTTGTGATGTCAAAGCGCGTATTTTTAATTGTAATGGATAGCTTCGGCTGCGGTGAATTGCCGGATGCGGAGAAATTTGGCGATCAGGGAACCCATACGCTCCGAAGCTGCTTTGATTCGGGCAAGCTGTATGTGCCGAATCTCGAACGGATGGGACTGTTTCATATTTCGGGGCTTGGCTGCGGCGCGCCGACAGGCACACCTTGTGCCGCCTATGGAAAATGTGCGGAGCGTTCTGCCGGAAAGGATACCACAACCGGACATTGGGAGATCGCAGGACTAATCTCCACAACACCGATGAAAACCTATCCGGATGGCTTTCCGCAGGCGGTGCTGGAGCGGCTGCGGGAAGCAACCGGACGGGAGATCCTCTGCAATCTTCCGTATTCGGGCACGGATGTCATCCGCGATTACGGCAGGGAGCATATGGAAACCGGCGCGCTGATTGTCTATACCTCTGCGGACAGCGTGTTACAGATTGCGGCGCATGAGGATGTCATTCAGGTGCCCGAGCTGTATCGGATTTGTGAGCAGGCACGTGAAATTATGCAGGGTGAATATGCGGTCGGACGGATCATTGCAAGACCGTTTATCGGAGAATATCCCGATTTCAAGCGTACATCCAATCGGCATGATTATTCCGTTTCACCGTTTGCGCCAACGATGCTGGATGCAATCGGCGCAGCCGGTCAGCAGGTGATTTCAGTCGGCAAAATTGCGGATATTTTCAATGATCAGGGCATTAAAGAGGGCAACCGCACCGTATCAAATGATGACGGCATGGGGAAAACGATTCAGATTGCCGCGCGGGATTTTGCCGGCTTATGCTTTGTCAATCTGGTGGAATTTGACAGCGCCTATGGACACCGCCGCGACATCGCAGGCTATACTGCCGCATTGAATGCGTTTGACGCACAGCTTGGCGCATTGCTGCCGCAGCTTCGTGACGATGACCTGCTGATTCTGACTGCGGATCACGGCTGCGATCCGGCAGCGCACGGTACAGACCATACGCGCGAATATATTCCCGTGCTGATGTACGGAAAGACGATTGTGCCGCGTGACCTCGGTGTTCGCGAAGGCTTTTCGGATATCGGGCAGACGGTCTGCAAATGGCTTCATGTCGATGCGGGCAGTCTTGCCGGAGAGAGCATGATTTGAAAGAGGACTGTACGGTGAAATTACTCGGAAAAAATGACCTCAGAACGGAAAGCGGAGCAATCACAAAAACGGGCTATCTTGGGTAACACCGCGCAAAATCCGCCTTACGGCTTGGCGGCACATCTACTTGTACTTGCATATTTTCCGCTATTTTGCACAGAAATTCCTTGCTGGGGCGTCAGCCCAGCGGCGTCATTTCTATACAATCTGACGAAAAATCTGACTGCGTATCTGCACCATCAACTCTGTGCGGTATTGCCCTTGTCCTGCTGATTTCTGCTGTATTTGGATTTTGTGTGTTCCTGCTGGGCAGAACGCTCTATGGCAAAGCGCAGGCGCGAAAATCCTCCGAACAAGAAAAAGGAGAGCATCCGTAAATGGAAAAAATACACTGGAACGGCGGCGCGATGCTTGCACCCGTACCGCCGGCACTCGTTACCTGCGGCACAATGGAGCAGCCGAATATCCTGACTGTTGCTTGGACGGGAATCTGCTGTACGCATCCGCCGATGACCTACATATCGGTGCGCCCGACGCGGTATTCCTATGATATCATCAAAAACAGCGGCGAATTTGCGATCAATCTGCCGACAACCGCACTCGTCAAAGCCGTGGATTTCTGCGGCGTGCGGTCGGGGCGCAATACCGATAAAATTGCAAAATGCGGTCTGCATCTGGTCATGCCGGAGCATGGAACTGTGCCGATACTCGATGAAGCGCCGGTGAGCCTTTCCTGTAAGGTCACACAGATTCTGCCGCTTGGTACGCATGATATGTTTTTGGCAGAAATCATCGGAACTACCGTTGACAGCCGATATGTGGACAGCAAGGGCAAACTGAATTTGCAGCAAAGCGGTCTGCTTGCCTATGCGCATGGCGAATATTTTGCGCTTGGACGGAAATGCGGCGAATTTGGCTACTCTGTGCGCAAAAAGAAAAAGTCTCCAAAGGGAAAACAGTAGTATGATACGGAACCCGAATGCAGCCGCGTTCGGGTTTCTTTATGCGCTGATTTTGTGCGGCGACTGACCGCAGCACACGCTGTTCCGGAATGCTTTGTTCATCTCTCACAAAATATGGTTATTGATTTCTGTTTCCATGAGAAAGTTGTCGATTCTGAATGAAAGCCTTGCATTTTTGACGATTTTATATTAAAATATAGTATGGAAAACACTGCGGTAATACGCATAATATGATTCAAAAGAAAGGAACCTCATATGGTAAAGATGCGCCGCCAATTTAAATCCGGAACATTACTGCTTCGGCTGACAATTTTGCTCGTCATAACGATTATCATGCTCGTGATTATCAAAAATCGGCTGGTTCAGACGGTCGGCAAAGAGGAATATCCGTCTGCAACACAGAGATATGCACAGCTCACAGAGGAGCGCGGTGGACTGCTGGCACTGAAGGCACTGTTTTCCGGCAAAAATATGCCGTCTGAGAGCAGCGGAAGTCAACTTGGCAATAAGTTTTACAAGGTGAATGTGCCGGAGGCTGCGTCGGTCACGCTGGAATCACCGATTGGTTCACCGAACAGCGAACAGCCGGAAACAGAGCTGATTGAGATTGATGAACCGATGTTCCATGGAAAGCTCCTGAAAATCAAGGATCCGTCTCGTGTATATATCGGCGTTGCCGGACCGCTTGGCTTGCCGACCTCCTATGGCAGACAGATTTCGGAAATGGCAGAGGAAAACGGCGCAATCGCTGCGGTCAATGCAAGCGGCTTTGTCGATCCGGACGGCACGAGCAATGGCGGCATCCCGATTGGCTTGGTCATTTCAAAGGGCGAGCTGTGCTATGGCGATCTGTGGTCGTATTACGAAGTCATCGGTTTTGATAACGAGGGAAAGCTGCATTGTGAATGGCTGACCGGTCAGCAGGCGCTTGACAAAGGCATTCGTGATGCGGCGTGCTTCGGCCCGATTCTGGTCAAGGACGGCGTAAAGCAGAATATGAACGGTCGGCTTGGCGGCTATAATCCGCGCACAGTCATCGGTCAGGCAGAGGATGGCACGGTCATGATTCTGCTGATTGAGGGCAGAATGTTTACGAGTATCGGTCTGACCTATCCGCAGCTCGTGGATTATTGCTATGATCTTGGTATGGTGAATGCCGGCAATATGGACGGCGGCGCGTCCTCTGTGATGTATTATCAGGGCGAGCAGAATACGATCGTATCTACGCTTTACGGTGCGCGCGCAATTCCGAACTGCTGGCTTGTTGCGCCGGAATCCTGATGAAAGGAGCGTCGCAGAATGGATGAAAAACTTGAGATGACGGGTGCTGATTTCACAGAAACAGAACCGTCTGCGGCTCCGGCGTCAGAGCAGCCGGTGCGTAAGAAGAAAAAGAAACGTCCGGTTGACGGTGCGGCGGCAGAACAGCGTGCTGCATCATCGGGACAGTCGGCAGCATCCGGCGAGACGCGCCCAAAGAAGAAAAAGAAGCGTCCGGTAGAGGGTGCGGCGGCAGAACAGCGCACAGCATCCACATCGGCACGTTCGGCAGCATCCGGCGAGATGCGCCCCAAGCGGAATCGTCCGACCCATGCTCCAGCGGCAGAACGCCGTATGGCTTCGCAGGAAAGATATCGTGCGCCCATTCAGCAAACGGCAAGCCGCAGAGCACCCGAATCCCGTTCAAGACAACGTGCCGTGGCGGCTGAGAAAACGACAAGCACACGCTTTCTCAGTACGGGAATGTTCCTGATTTTCATTGCGATCTATGTGGTCATTTTCCTGCTTCTGATGCTGAGCATCAACAAAAAAGCGAACAAATATCTTGCGGAGTTTGAAAGCTCCCGTCCGAAGTATGCCATTGAAAGTTATCTTGAAACACTCGATGAAAATTTCTTAGCGGATATGATGACACAGGCAACCACCGGTCTGAACTTTTCCGCTTACGAAAAGCCGGAGATGCTCTATGAATCGGCACGCAGTCAGGTAGGGGAACTCGGAGAATTTACCTATCAGCCTGCGGAGGATTTCACGGAATCGCAGCCGATTTATTATGTGTTGCAGGATGGCGAGGCGATTGCCAAGGTTCCGCTGGCGCGTTCCGGCTGGACAGAAAAGTATAACTTCCCGGAATGGCGCGTAGATACGCCGATTTCTGTGATTTCGCTTCAGGCGTCGCCGGAATTTACGCTGACTGTTACGATGCCGGAGGGCGCGACCATGAAGGTGAACGGTGTAGAGGTGCCGGAGGATCAGTATCTGGAAACGGAATCCGAATTTCTGCTCACCCCGACCGAGCTGTATTTCATGCAGCAGCCGATGGCGCGGAAATGTGTAATCGGCGGTCTGTACTGTGCGCCGAAGGTGACGGTAATGGACGCGGATGGCAATGTTCTGGAACCGTATGAAACGCCGTCTCCCGATCTTGCGTCGCAGGAATACATATTCCCGATTGCCAATGACCCGAATCCGGATCAGGGCTTGGTTGACCGCGTTACGGCGCTGACAAAGGCGTACATGGATTATGTCATCAATACGCGCTGTGAAGTGAATCAGAATCTTGCTGTGCTCAGCAATTATATGCTCGCAGGCTCTCCGTTCTCCAATCTGATGTATACGATTGCTTCGGATATCTGGTATAACAATGACCCGAATATGCGCGAGGATCATGTGTTTGAGGTCAAGAATGTCAGGTATTATGCGGATAATGTCTGCATGGTTGATGTCCGTCTGGAATCGACGATCGGCAAGGTCGCCGTCAATGACTACGCCTGTACGGTTCGATGGGTGCTGGTCAACACCGGCTATGGCTGGTATGCAACGAATTTCTCGCTGCATCAGTGAATATTGTAATGAAAGCCGCAGGATCCGTAAAATGGATGCTGCGGCTTCTGCATAAAATAGGGGTTGACAAACGAAAGAAAAGCGATTATAATGAACATATAGAAATGCGGTGAAGGGAATCAAAAAGCCGGAATCCCGTCTTGCAGAGAGCTGTCGGTTTGCTGAAAGACAGCAGACGTCTCCGGTCATAAGTCCTCCCTGAGCAGCCGGACAGAACAGCGCTTGCTCATTAAGTCCGGACGGGTTCTCCCGTGACAGAGAAATGCGCTTCTGGGCGTATGTGAGTGGGCGCACCTGCGTCAAAAAGAGTGGTACCGCGGAGTATACAAAAGTAGCTTCGTCTCTTTCCTGCCGGATGAATCGGCGTGAAAGGGACGTTTTTTCATTTGTGGATCAAAGGAGACGAAGTATGCAGATAACAGGCGCGAAAGTTGTAATTGAAACATTGATAGAGCAGGGCTGCGATGTGCTATTTGGATATCCGGGCGGACAGGTCATCAATCTGTTTGACGAGCTGTATGACAGCCGCAGCCGGATTCGGCATATTCTGACTGCGCACGAGCAGGGTGCTGCGCACGCGGCAGACGGCTACGCAAGAGCAACTGGCAAGGTCGGCGTTGTGATGGCTACCTCCGGTCCGGGTGCGACAAATCTTGTGACCGGTCTTGCGGCGGCTTATCTGGATTCCGTGCCGATGGTGGCGATTACGGGCAATGTGCCGTGCAGTCAGATTGGCAGGGACAGCTTTCAGGAAGTGGATATTGTCGGCGTGAGTATGCCGGTGACAAAGCATAATTTCATTGTCAAGCGCGTGGATGAGCTTGCAGATACCATCCGCACGGCGTTTCAGATTGCAAAATCGGGCAGACCGGGACCTGTTTTGGTCGATATTCCAAAGGATGTGCAAACGGCAGTCTGTGATTTTACGCCATGCGAGCAACCCATAGCGCCGGAACGCATCAGACCGGCATCGGAGGAACGCCTCAAAAAAGCGGCAGAGATGCTTGCGGCAGCAAAACGGCCGTATATTTATTTCGGCGGCGGTGTGATTGCAGGAAATGCTTCTGCGGAGCTGCTTGCACTTGCCGAAAAGCTCGATGTACCGATGGGCTGTTCTCTGATGGGTCTTTCCGCAGTACCAGCAGCGCATCCGCTGTTTCTGGGAATGCAGGGAATGCACGGTCATTACGCCTCCTCAATGGCAGAGGATTCGGCGGATCTTGTGCTTGCACTCGGCGTGCGGTTCAGTGACCGTGCAACCGGTGAAAAGGGACGTTTTTCCGAGAATTTCAAGATTATCCATATTGACATTGACGGTGCGGAGCTGAATAAAAATATATCCGCAGAGCTTACAATCCGCGGTGATTTGAAAGACGCTATGAAGCGTCTGTATGATTTGGTTGAACAGCGAAGCAATCCGGAATGGCGTGCGCAGATTGAAGCGCTCCGTCAGGAGGAAACGAGGCGCACTGCGTATGCCCATGCGCTTCAGGAAAAGAAGCTGCGTGATTTTATGCCCTATCTGACGCATGATCAGATTATAGATGCAGTCAGTGCGGCGGCACCGGAGGATGCGGTGATTGTAACGGATGTCGGACAGCATCAGATGTGGACGGCGCAGCGGTATCCGCTTCGGCAGCCGCGCACGTTCCTGACAAGCGGCGGGCTTGGTGCGATGGGCTTTGGACTCGGTGCGGCAATCGGTGCAAATCTTGCGACAGGCAAACGCACGGTGCTGTTTACGGGTGACGGCAGCTTTGGCATGAATCTCAATGAGCTTGCAACTGCCGTTTCGGAGCAGACGGATATCACCATCATCATTATGAATAATGGTGCGCTCGGCATGGTGCGGCAATGGCAGACGCTCTTTTTTGACTGCCGCTATATCAGCACCACGCTGAATCGTCAGACGGATTTTGTCAAGGTTGCGGAGGGCTTCGGCGCGTGCGGTGCAAGGGTAGCAACGATAGAGCAGCTTTCCGACGCGCTGCAACGGGCATTTTCACAGTCCGGGCCGTTTGTGATTGACGCGCAGATGTGCAGCGATGAGCTTGTGCTGCCGATGCTGCCGCCGGGCAGTTCGATTGATCATATCATTACAGAGATAGAATAAGTAGTATACGGATACGGAGGAGCATATGGAACAGCAATATGTGATTGGCGTACTGGTTGCGAATATTTCAGGCGTACTGTCCCGCGTATCGGGGATGTTTACGCGGCGCGGCTTTAACATCGACAGCCTGACCGTCAGCGAAACAGAATCAGCGGGGCTTTCCCGTATAACGGTTGCGTTTTGCGGTGATGATGATATCAAGGAGCGCATTGTGACGCAGCTTGAAAAGCTGCATGATGTCAAAGAGGTTGAGGTACTTGATCCGCGTGAAACCATGATTCGAGAATTGCTGTTGATTAAGGTGCGCAATGACGCCGAAACACGGCAGGATATCATAGCGGCAGTAGAAATATTCCGTTCTAAGATTGTTGATTATTCCAAGGAGGCGCTGGTCTGCGAGTTGACCGGTGAAACGTCAAAAATAGACGCGTTTATTGATCTGATGAAGGCATACGGCATCATGGAGATGTGCCGGACGGGTATCGTGGCGCTCGAACGCGGTGCAAACTGTCTGCGGACACGCAAAGAAGCCGCAGTAGAATGAGACTGGAAGAAGATGAATGATATGAGTTGTGTACTGGCAGGAATGGTACGGATGCTCATAGCTCCGGTGCTGCTGATTCTCTGGCATAAAAAGACCCGTGCGCGGATTTATCCGGCTCTGGTTTCCTTTGGCGTATGCGTTCCGGCGTTTATCGTCGGATATATGATTCGCTCTTGCTTCGGCATGGAAAGCTTTGTTAGCTATCGCCTTGCAAACGGTCTGCTCTACGGCATTCTTGAGGAGGGTGCGAAGTTTCTGGCGATGAAATTTCTGCTTGAGAACTATGACAGCAGAAAGGACGCCGTGACATATGGTTTGGCGCACGGCTATCAGGAAAGCTTCTCTGCCGGATTATCCTGCTTCGGGCTGATCGGCAGCAGCAATATCGCTTCGGATATGTTGGGGGTCAATCTCTGGAGCGCAGTGAATGGCGTGGTATTTACTGTGTCGCTGACGGTTCTGATTTTCTATGGCATTCAGATGGGAAAATCGAAGCTGACGCTGCCGGTTGCGATATTTGTACACGCGTTCAGCAATGCGATCGGTGGAATATTTTATTTTGCGGCGGCGATTGTCATATTTGCGGACGGTCTGATTACCGCCGGCGTCTGCTATGCGGCATACCGCTGCTGGAAATCATTATGGGAGCTATCTGATGATGAAGCAGTCATCCTATAGTCAAAACGGATTCGTCTTGAAAAGGTAAGATACAATGGGAAGAAATAAAAAATTACAAGAAATTGATCTGGCGCTCAATTCGCTGGTCGTATTCCGGAAGCTGCTGACAAATGACGTCATGCTGCCGCTGCGTGCGCTGCTCGATACGGAAACCATGGATCCGATGATCCAACTGCGGCAGTATACGGAGTTCATCACGCGGCTTTATGCGCGCAGTATGAATCTGACGGAGTATATCTTTCAGTTGATATGCGAGGATGATAATTTCTATGTCCGTGCTGTTGCGCGCGGCGATGAAATTGCGGAAATGCTTGCCGCCTGTGTGCAGAATGAGCTTGCAATTTTGCAGCGTCTTGCGCGAATTCGTCCGCATGAACTACAGAAAGAAGTATCCTACTATGGCGTTCTGCCGGAGTGGAAAAATTCCGATATAGACTTTGGCGCGGAGTATCATGCGCGTTTGCGTGAGATCGGCAAATTCGGCTATGGCATTTACGCTTCGAATCCGATGTTTGTGATTCGTGACGAGCAGATCGTTCCGGTCAAATATCCGGATCGTGTGCAGCTCTCATCGCTTTCGGGCTATGAAGCGGAGCGACAGGCTGTGCTTGCCAATACGCTTGCGTTTATCAATGGAAAATGTGCGCAGAATGTTCTGATTTACGGTGATGCCGGAACCGGAAAGTCTGCAACCGTCAAGGCGATTGTCAATGCGTATTTCGGAGAGGGCCTGCGCCTGATTCAGATTTCCAAATCCGACCTGCCCATGCTGCCGGAGATCATGGAACGGATTCATGATAATCCATTGAAATTTATATTGTTTGTGGATGATCTGACATTTGCTTCCGGTGACGACAGCTTCGGCATTTTGCGTGCAGCACTGGAAGGCTCGGTCGCGGAACGTCCTGCCAATACATTGATTTACGCGACAAGCAGCAGTCCATATCTTGAGCCATCGGATTTTGCGGATGCGAATGCGGTATCGCCCGTGCCGGATGTGATAACGGAGCATCAGGCGCTGGCAGGAAGATTCGGGATTCGTGTGCGGTTTCGCCGTCCGGATCAGGCAGCGTATCTTGATTTTGTGCAGGCATTGGCGGAGCAATACGAGCTGCATACGGACGCTGCAACGCTGTATCATGCGGCAGAGGAATTTGCACAGCGCAGCGGCGGTCGTTCACAGCGCGCTGCCAAGCAGCTGATCGAGCAGCTGAAATCGGCAGAATAATGAAAAACAGCCGTAAAACACGCGATTTTTCGCTGCTTTACGGCTGTTGACTTATATATGCAATTACCACATAGTATCGGATTCCTCGTCATATTTGGATTCGGTGGAATCCCATAGGAAACGCTGCACATCCTCTTTCAGCTTGATGCCGCGGTTACGGGTTTCGGCAGCAAGTATGTTCATATCCTCATAGAGATTGTCCATATCGTTCGACAAGACCTTTGTGGTATCCATCAGCGCGTCGATGCGATCCTCAAGAATATCGGCGGTCTGGTCAATCGAATCCGCACGATCGGTGAGCGAATCCAGATGCCGCTGAATGTTATGCAGCAGACTGCGCAGCTCTTCCTGATCGGCAAGTATTTTTTTCTGCGTGTCATGTAGTGCCTGAATGGCTGTGACCGTCTTTTCGAGTGTGATATGATCCCGTTCCTGATGCGCGGACAGCTTTCCGGTCTGCTTTTCCAATTCTTCCGTCTCGGCTTCCAGCTCCGATAGCCGTATGGACATCTCATCCATTGCAGTTCCGACCCCTTCCCGTCATGTGTTTTGATGTCATTATACCGTATTTTACAGCGGATGTCAAGCAATGGCTCAAAGATAAAATTGCAGCGCATTGTGCAGACGATTTTTGCCGCGGGTAATCGTGCGCGAGATGGTTCCGATATTGACGCCGTATTCCGCAGCGATGTGCTTCATGGGTTTCATATTAAAATAGTATTCGTGCATATAGGTGCGCTGAATCGGTGTGAGTGACGCAGTCCACGCATGGTGCAGCGCCTTGATGAGTTTTCTGTCGCCATCCGGCTCGCGGAGCAACTGTTCTTCTGCTTCTGCGGAAAGCTTGCCGACAATCTCCGGATCGAACGCAAGCACATCGAACGACACTCTGCGGTGACGGCTCATATCTGTTCCCTCGCTGCATAGAATGCGATTTCGCGGATGGTGTGTGTGATTTCGTAGTATTCGGTGCGCAGCAGATCAATACGGCGCTCCAGAACCTTTTGGGCGTTCGCGGATTCCAAGGTGTTTTTCTTATGACACTGCATCTCCTTGAGCGCTAGCTTCAGAATGAGAATTCGTTCCTTCAGACGGTCGGCAGCTTCATTGTACTGCTGAAGCATGGTGGTAAATGGATGATCTTGCACCCATGCTTCCTGATATGTTTGATTCATAATCGCGTCCTCCTGTTTTTCGTAATATGTTCCGGAACCGATTTTTGTAAAATAGAACATTTGTTCTTTTCTTTCATTGTAACAAAGAAATATGGGATTGTCAAGGCACGGGGTGTTGTATGTGCAAAATAATGCACACCGCTGGTTGCGATTTACGGCTGTGAATGAGAGGTATTTTTAATTTGTCAATCGCAATAATTGCAAGATTTACATATGAAAAAACGATATCGTAATATATTAAACGGCATACTGAACAAACAAATCGCCGAAAATCATAACCATAACAATCGAAATTGCCAAAATCAATCAAAAAATCAGACAACTTTTCGATTAAACGAATGTTTAGCAATAATTGAAGGGTTTTCTTGAATTTCAGCAAAAAATGCTCTAGACTTGTAGAAGTTTTTGTGCTAAACTTAAATTACGGAAGAATCACGCGCCGGAAGTGCGTGATGAGGTATTCATAACACTTTTGGAGGGGTATTATGAGAAAATTTAGGCTTTTTTGCGCGACCTCCGCTGTAGTTATTGGTATGTCAATACTGCCGATGACATCGTTTGCAGCGGCTGGTCAAAGTTTCACTGTCGGAAACGGCAGAAACCAGTATATCGGTGACTCAGAGGGTTACAGCTACGAGATCTGGATCGATACGACTGGCGGTAGCGGTTCTATGACGCTGGGTAGCGGCGGTACGTTTGACACCCAGTGGAGTGCACAGGTTTCCCGTGGTAACTTCCTTGCTCGCCGCGGCAGAACCTACGACCGTACCAAAAAGGCTGACCAGATTGAGGACACTGTTCTCACCTATGCTGCTGACTATTCCGCAAACGGCGGTAACTCCCGTCTTTGCGTCTATGGTTGGTTCACCGATCCGCTCGTTGAGTACTACATCATCGAGGACTGGAAAAACTGGCGTCCGACCGGTAACAGCAAGACTATTACGGTTGACGGCGCTGAGTATGAGATCTTCACTAACCAGCACACCGGCCCGACCATTCTGGGTGACACCAGAACATTCCCGCAGTATTTCAGTGTCCGTAAGCAGACCAGAAACTCCGGTTCCATCACCGTTACCGACCACTTCAAGGCATGGGGTCAGAATGGTATGCAGATCGGTAACCTGACCGAGATCGCTCTGAACGTTGAAGGCTGGGAGAGCAGCGGTAGAGCAAATGTTACCAAGCTCGAACTTTCCGGCTCAGTTCCAACCACAGAGCCTCCGGAGCCCGTTGAGCCGGATGCAAACGGCTACTACTTCAACGAAGGCTTTGAAAGCGGCGCAGGCGATTTTGAAGGTAGAGCAGGCGCTACTGTTGCAACCAACACCAGCGCTTATGCAGAGGGCAAGTCCTCCCTCAAGATCACCGGCAGAGATCAGGATTATACCGGTGCGACAATTCCGCTTGATCCGGCTGCATTTAGCGCAGGCAAGAGCTACAGCTTCAATGCAGCGGTTATGCAGGAGCAGGAAAGCTCCACCTCGTTCAAAATGTCTCTCCAGTACTCCCTGAACGGTGAGGAGAACTACGACGAGATCGCAACTGCAACCGGTTCCGCCGGCACTTGGACAACAATCGGTAATAGTTCTTACACGATCCCGTCCGGCGCAACGAATCTCCAGCTCTACATCGAAACTCCGGGCAGCACTCCCGATTTCTATGTTGACAGCATTTCCGGTGCAGTTTCCGGTACAAAGGCAAATATCGACCTCAGTGGCGCAAAGCCGCAGGGTGGTACGATTACGACAACCGGCACCACTGGCAACAGCCAGGGCACAAATCCGCCTGTAACTGCCGGCAGCGGCGTTGCAGCACACCAGAACAATGATTACACCTACACCAAGGGCGGCACAGGCTTTAAGGATGTTATGGGCCCGTACTTCCGTCTTGGTACTGCTCTGAACGCAATGAACGCAAACAATCAGCAGGCTCAGAACTTCATTAAGCAGAACTTCAACTCTATCACTTGCGAAAACGAAATGAAGCCGGACAGCATCTGCAAGCAGAACCTTTCTAACCTTGCAAATGACGAAATCGGTGTTGACCTCAGCGGCGCAGAGTCTATCTTCCGTTTCTGCGAACAGAACAACATTGGTCTCCGTGGTCATACTTTCGTTTGGTATTCCCAGACTCCGGAATGGATCTTCAAGGACGGCAACAACTACGTTTCTAAGGAGCGTATGAACAAGCGTCTCGAGAGCATGATCCGCAACACCTTCGCATGGCTGAAGAAGAACCACCCGAACCTCAAGGTTTACGCATACGACGTCTGCAACGAGCTGTTCAAGAACGACGGCGGCGGATTCCGTGGCGACGGCGGCGAATTTTCCAACTGGTGGACTGTTTACAAGAGCGATGAGTTCGTTATCAATGCGTTTAAGTATGCTAGACAGTATGCTCCGGCAGACTGCAAGCTCTACCTGAACGATTACAACGAGTACTTCACCTCTAAGTGCAACGACCTCTACGGCATGGCTAAGAAAGTTATGGAAGCAGGTCCGTACATTGATGGTATCGGTATGCAGTCCCATATGCACGCTGCTGACTTCGGTAAGTCCGGTAGCGCACACAAGAACACCCAGAGTGGCTGGAACACCTATGCTGACACCATTGATAAGTTCAGCAGCCTCGGCCTCGACGTTCAGATCACTGAGCTCGACGTAACCAACTGTGCAGATCCCGCAGGCGCAAGCCTCTTTGTTGACATCTTCAGAGCAGCTATGGAGCGTCATGAGGGCATTTCCTCCTTCACGCTCTGGGGTCACTGCGACTCCGCAAGCTGGAGAAACAGCTACGAAGACGGCGGTAAGCCGCTGCCGTTCGATGGCAACTGCCAGCCGAAGTCATTCTACAATGATATCCTTGCTCTTGCAAATGAGGTTCCGGCTGAGGTTACTACGACCACAACCACCACAACCACCACTACCACTACTACAAGCAAGACCACAACAACCACAACCACCAAGACTACCACCACAACCACCAAGGCACCGGAAAAGGCTTCCCTGCTTGGTGACGTGAATGAGAGTGGCGTGATCGATATCTCTGACGCAGTTCTCCTTGCAAGATTCAATGCAGAAGATTCTGCTGCAACGGTATCTGCTGTTGGTAAGCTGAATGCTGATACCAATAAGAACGGTTCTCCGGATAGCGACGACCTTGTTCTGATTCTTCAGTACATCGCAAAGCTGATTACCAAGTTCTAATTTCAGCAAACAGATTCCATTTTGCGATACATTTACCGCTTAGATGAATGTGATATTCGCAAATAAAACCAATCCTTAAAATTAGAAGGACATGAGCCGAAAGGTTCATGTCCTTCTTGTTGTATATGAAAATATTGATTATTGTGCTGCAAGATCACGGATGACTGCGCTGGCAATCAGCAGACCTGCTGCGGATGGAACAAAGGCATTCGAGCCGGGAATGCTGCGGCGTTCTGTACTTGGTTCGGCAGGATTTTCGGCATTCTTGCATGGTACGGGAAGCTCCTCGGAATAGACGACCTTGAGCGACTTCACGCCACGTTTGCGCATTTCATATCGCATGACGCGTGCAAGCGGGCAAACCTTTGTCTGATAAATGTCGGCAAGGCGCATTGCGGAGGGGTCGAGCTTGTTACCGGCTCCCATGCTGGAGATGACCGGAACGCCGGCAGCCTTTGCGCGCATGATGATTTCGATTTTTCCTTTGACGGTATCAATCGCGTCAACAACATAATCATATTCTGAAAAATCAAACTGGTCGGCGGTTTCCGGCAAAAAGAAGCATCTGTGTGCATTGACATGAATATTCGGGTTGATGTCGCGCAGACGTGCCGCAGCAACATCGACCTTATATTGTCCGAGCGTACTGTGCAGCGCAATGATCTGACGGTTCAGATTGGTCAGGCTGACGGTGTCGTTGTCGATAAGATCAAGTGTACCGATTCCGCTTCTGCCGAGTGCTTCCGCAACATAGCCGCCAACGCCGCCCACGCCGAAAACTGCGACACGGCTGCCAGCCAGCTTTTCCAGGGTGGATTCACCGAACAGCAATGCGGTTCTAGAAAACTGATTTTCCATGATATCTTCTCCTTTTGATGAAGTGCTATCATGATTATACCGCGATGAATGCGATCTGTCAAGATAAAACATCCTCCGGTTTTCGCTGCCGGAGGATGTTTTTGAAATGAGAGAGGAAATCATGCGAGAGTCGGAATCATTTTTGCGATATATTTGAGAATGATAATAATATCCTCGCTGTCGGGCTTGCCGTTCTGGTTGGTATCTGCATTCAGCTTGCCAGCTACGGAGATTTCTGCTGCGGCATCCTCTGCGACAAATCTTGCCAGCAAAACTGCATCCGATACATCGACCACGCCGCTTTCATTGACATCGCCGGAGAGCGTTTTTTCTGCTGAACTGCCGGAAGCGGTTGTGCTTTCCGTGGTTGTTGTGGTTGATTTGGACGTAGATGAAACGGAAGTTGCGGTGGTTGCTGCGGTTGAAGTCGTGGTCGCTATGGTGGAAATCGAGGTGGTTGCGGTTGTGGTGGTTACGGTGGTGGTTGTGGTTGCGGTCGTGGTCTGCGGCTTTTCAGCGGTGAAAATGGAGCAGACCTCCGCTGTGTTTTTCCATCCGTATTCGCCGTTCACAACAACCTCGCCCCATTCACTCGAAAGCGTGCCGCCAGCGTTTGCGTTGCTCATATCAAGATATTCCACCGGGCTGCCGTTGCCGTACCAGCTCCATGATAACCAGCCGATATCCTTTGTCTGCGCATATTCCATGATGTAGGCTTCATCCACATCGCCATCGGAATGCTTATAGCCGAATTCGCCGATGACAAGGCAAAGCTCACGGGTAATCATGCTGTCCATGATGGTTTTGATCATGGTCTTGGAGCCGCCTGCGTAGCCGTACATATGGACGGAAAACATCGTATTGTGCTCCGGATCGGCTTCGAGCACCGCTGCGCCGCCATTGATGACCGTAGATGCAGACTGTCCCCAGCCGCCTGCATCGCACATGATGCAATGCTTCAAGCCGGCGTCACGGATGATCTTGACCGCTTCGATATACGCAGCCTGCCATGCAGTGTCGTTGGCGGTGCCTTGCCATTCATTTGCAATGTTGATAATGACGGTGTCCTCATGACCCTTGAGTGCGGAGGCAAGGTCTTTTGCAAAATAATTTGCGGCGTTATAGAGTGCTTGTGCGTCATCCTTGCCCGTGACATCGTGAACCTCAAATACGGCAATGAGCTTGTTTTTCTCGCAAAGCTGAATGAGATTTGCGATTTCACCGGCGGTATTTTTTGTATACTGGTCGCCGTCACCGAGAACGATACGAACCGTATTTGCGCCGTAGTTGGCGATTTCAGCGAAGCCTGCTTCGGTCAAGCCATCCCAGCTGTACCATGTATAGGCATAGTTTGTACCGCGCATGACAAAGGGATTTTGATTGGCATCGCGGAGTACGCTGCCGTCAACATAGAAGCCGTCCTTTGGCTCGATGGTAGCCGATGCACTGCCGCCGAGCTGGAAATCGGATATCGTGACAGAACCGGAGACCGATTCTGCGCCGTGAACGGGCATGACCATCATATTGATGCGGTGAACTGCAAAGAGGTCGGCAGGCTTCGAGGGTGCTTCGGTTCCGTTAAACGCCCACTCCTCGCCGTTGAGATAGTAGGTCAGATCAACGGATTTGCCAGCTTCAACGGTCGTGTTGGATGTGGCTTGATACCATGCCCATTCCGCACCGGTTCCGAGTGCAAGCGCGAAATTGATGCTGTCGTCGCCGTTGTTTTCCAGCGTAAAGGAAAGCTTCGTGTAGTCCGACCAGTCCCAGCCGCTGCCGTTTTGTGCGCAGAAGCCGGCGGTGTTGTCGCCGTTGTCTGCGTCAGTGAATGTGACGACGGTTTGATTGTTTTCATTTGTGACTGAGTCGGTGCCCTCCTGATAGCCGCTGGTTTTTTCCCATGTGAAACCACCGGCACCATCGGCTGCGGCGGCATGGACGCCGGTGATTGCCGAGAGCGAGAGGGCTGCGGTTGCGAGCGCCGTCAGAACGGCAGGGATTTTTTTGTTTCTCATAATAACCACTCCTTCAAAATTTTTACAGTATGCGGAAGAATTTCTCTGTGTATGCCTATATTATATACAGAAATCCTGTGGATGTCAAATGAAATTTGATAAATTCGGCAATTAAACGAGAACGCCGCGCTTTAGTAAAGTTACGGATAGCAGATTTGTCAATGATAAAGTAACAAGTTGCGATTCATAAACCTCAAAAATGGCAATATTACAGCAAACAAAAGCAATATTGATTCATACGTTTCACCGAAAATTTGACGCCTGCATCAATTCGGCAAAATCCGTGCAGATTCACGCATTATTTTGCCTTAGTTTCCGAAAATCGCGCGGTTAGGCAAGCAGAGACTTGACTTTTTTATGTATTTGGCGTATACTTATTCTGTATTGATATACCCAGAATTATTTTGCAGAGTTCACTGTGAATTTTGCGGAAAGTGAGGAACTATAATTTGAACAGAAATACAGACCGTTCCGGCAAGGGTGGATTTCCAAGAGGGAAATCGCAGCGGAACGGTATCCCGCTTGCGGCAATCGGCAGAAAAATCAATTCGCTGGAGCTTGTCAGTGAAAAACTGGAAAAGCAGGAGCGTGCAAAAGCCGATAAAGCAGCGAAAAATCAGGCTGCCGTTTCAAAAAAAATCAGTGCTGATGGCGCCGGAAAGCAAGTAGGCACGCCGCGTCACGCGAATGTGCAGCGCGCACAGCAGACACAGCCGAAAGAAAAGCCGCTGCGTACAAAAACACCCGTGAAAATTATTCCGCTTGGCGGTCTTGGTGAGATCGGAAAGAACATGACCGTCATCGAATGCGCCAATGATATGTTTATCATCGACTGCGGTCTTGCGTTTCCGGATGCTGAAATGCTCGGCGTTGATTTGGTGCTTCCGGATTTCACCTATATTGAACGGAACGCCGACAAGCTGCGCGGCATCGTGCTGACCCACGGCCACGAGGACCATATCGGCGGACTTGCGTATCTGCTGAAAAAAGTCAACACGCCCGTTTACGGCGCGCGCCTGACGCTTGCGCTGTTTGAGGCAAAGCTGAAGGAGCATCAGCTCAGCGGAAAGGTTTCGCTGAATGTCGTACAGCCGCGGAAAACGATTCGGATGGGCTGCATGGCAGTTGAGCTGATCCATGTCAACCATTCGATTCCGGATGCGGTCGGTCTTGCGATTCACACGCCGGCAGGTGTGCTCGTGCATACGGGCGACTTTAAGGTGGACTATTCCCCGATCAACGGCGGTATCATTGATCTGGGCAGATTTGGCGAGCTGGGCAGCCGCGGCGTGCTTGCGCTGATGGCAGATTCGACCAATGCGGAGCGTCCGGGTTATACGCCGACAGAGCGAAAGGTTGGCTTATCCTTCGATAAGCTCTTTTCCGAGGCAGAGGGCAGACGCATCATTATTGCGACATTTTCTTCCAATATCCACAGAGTCCAGCAGATCATCAACTGTGCGGAGCGCAGCGGCAGAAAGGTTGCCGTCTTTGGCAGAAGCATGGTGAATGTCATTGCGATTGCGCGTGAGCTGGGCTATCTGGAGGTCAAGGATAATACCATCATCGACATCGACCTTATGAACCGGTATTCGGCAGAGCAGATCGTGCTGATTACAACGGGCAGTCAGGGTGAACCGATGTCCGCATTGACGCGTATGGCGATGGGCGACCACAAAAAGGTCAACATTACGCCGCAGGATTTCATCATTATTTCCGCAACACCAATTCCAGGTAACGAGAAATATGTAACGCGCGTGGTCAATGAACTGATGAAATCCGGCGCGCAGGTCGTGTACGAGAAAATGTATGAGGTACACGTTTCCGGTCACGCTTGTCAGGAGGAGCTGAAGCTGATGCTCTCGCTGACAAAGCCGAAGTTCTTCATTCCGGTTCACGGCGAGTATAAGCATCTCAAAAAGCACGCAGAGCTTGCCATGGAGCTTGGCATGGCAGAGGATCATATCATTGTCGGACAAATCGGTGATGTGATTGAGTCAAACGGCATGGATATGAAGATTGTCGGGCAGGTTCCTGCCGGCAGAGTGCTGGTAGACGGTCTCGGCGTCGGCGATGTCGGCTCGATCGTGCTGCGCGACAGAAAGCATCTGGCACAGGATGGCTTGATTATCATTGTGATCGGCATTGACTCTGCACAAAATGAAATCGTATCCGGTCCGGAGCTGATTTCGCGAGGCTTTGTCTATGTCCGTGAGGCAGAGGCGATGATGGACGAGGCACGGCTTTTGCTTGCTGCAACATTGGAACAGTGTATGCCCAATGAGCTGCGCGACTGGAATGCGCTCAAGGGCAAGCTGCGCGATGTGCTGTCTGATCATATTTTCCAAAAGACCAAGCGTTCTCCGATGATCCTGCCGATTATTATGGAGGTTTGAGCATCGGGTATGTCTGAATTCACGAAAAGGCAGGTGTTATCATGCAAAAAAATCAGCCGTGGAGACTGATTACAGCTTCCGGACTGCTCGCGCTGACAGGTCTGATTGCGGTGATCATGGCGTATTCAAAAGGGAAGATTGCCATGTTCTGGGTGACGCTGCTGATGCTGCTTGCCGCCGCAGGATGGCTGGGGTATGAAATCTACCTGATCCGGAAAAATACGCTGCGGTATATTGCGCGCATGAATAATACGCTGACGCGGACGATGCAGACGGCGCCGGCACATATGTCGGTACCGCTTGTGATTGTCGATAAGCGGCATGAGATCATCTGGTTCAACGACGCATTCTCCGAGCAAATTGCCGGAGGCGGCGATGTGTTTGGCTTGCAGCTGCGATCGGTGCTGCCGTTTCGTCCGGATGCGATTGAGGATGGCGAATCCATCGAGCTTGCGATGAATGAAAAGCAGTTTCGTGTGACGCGTACCGATTATGTGCGCAAGGACGGCTATGCGATGCTGTTCAGCCTAGAGGATATCACGAATTATGCCACACTGCGCAGAGTATATCTGGATACGCGTACCTGCGTGCTTCTCATCAATATTGATAACTATGAGGATTTGTTCAGCGGAACCCGGCAGAGTGAACGCGCCGCGGTGCTGGCTGCACTGGAATCCCTGTTTGACAAAATGCTCGATGGTACGGAAAGCATCTTCTGTCATCTTGATGAGGATCGCTTTATGGTGCTGACCGAAGCAAAACATTGCCTTGAAATGGAGCGCGCACATTTTCCGCTGCTGGACGCTGTTCGCAAGATCAATGTCCGCGGCAGAAATATCATGACGCTCTCGATTGGCGTTGGACGATGCGGCGATACGCTCCAAGAGAATGAACGATTCGCACAGCAGTCACTCGACATGGCACTCGGCAGAGGCGGCGATCAGGTTGCCGTCAAGACCGACAGCGGATTTTCGTTCTACGGCGGCGTTTCGCAGGGCATTGAGCATAAAAACAAGGCGAAGAACCGTGCGATCGCCAAGGATTTGCTTCGCCTGATGTCGCACAGCTCTCATGTATATATTATGGGACACCGTGCGAGTGACCTTGACGCGGTCGGCGCAGCGGTTGGCGTTGCATTTATTGCGGAGCAAACCGGTATCCCATATAATATTGTCATTCGTACCGAATCGACCCTTGCCAATTTGCTGACAAATCAGATTGCTGCGGAGATGCCGGGCTGCATGATCCCACCGGAAACCGCACGGCAGCAGATTCGCGATACCGATTTGCTTGTCATTGTCGATACGTTCAGCAAGGATATCGTGGAGGACGTAGAGCTGTATCGTCTGGCGCGTCATGTGGTTGTCATCGACCACCATAGACAAATGGTGAATTATCTCGATAATACAACGCTGAAGCTGCATGATCCACACGCTTCCTCGGCTGCGGAGCTTGTTACCGGTATGATTCAGTATTTTGACTGGCGTGAGGAAATGCCGAAGTTCTGTGCATCGGCACTGCTCGCTGGCATCATGCTCGATACGAAAAACTTTGTCATGCAGACTGGCGTACATACATTTGAGGTCGCGGCGTTCCTGCGTGAACGCGGTGCAGACCCGATTGAGGTCAAGACCTTGTTTGCGGAATCCATGGAGGCCTGTCAGCGGCGTTCCAGACTGGTTTCCGGTGCGAAGCTGCATGGAAAATATGCAATTTCCGTCGCAACAGAGGAGATACCGGATATCCGCGTCATTGCTGCACAGGCTGCGGATGAGCTGCTGGGCGTCGCAGGCGTTGAGGCATCGTTTGTGCTGTTCCAGATCGGCGCACAGGCTTGTGTTTCGGCGCGTTCGCTCGGTATGGTGAACGTGCAGGTCATTATGGAGCAGCTCGGCGGCGGCGGTCATCAGATCATGGCTGCTGCACAGCGCACGGATTGTTCGCTCGCAAAGCTCGGTGAAATGCTCATCGAGGTGTTGAATCAGGTGGATACCAAACCACAAACAGAAGAAACAGATTCTGAGTTGAAAGGATGAGATAAGAATGAAAGTAATTTTGTTGCAGGATGTCAAGGGCACCGGTAAGCAGGGCGAAATCAAAAATGTGTCCGATGGCTATGCCCGTAATTTTTTGATTGGCAAGGGTCTTGCCGTCGAAGCAACCAACGAAAACCTGAATAAGCTCGCCGGACAGAAGGCGTCCGCACAGCATAAGATTGATGTTGCAACGCAGGAGGCAAAGGAGCAGGCTGCAAAGCTCGAAGGCAAAACGCTGACCATTCGCGCAAAGGGCGGTCAGGGCGGTAAGCTCTTTGGCGCTGTAACGCTTGGCAATGTCGCAGATGCGTTGAAAGAGCAGTTTGGCTTTGCGGTTGACAAGCGCAAGCTGTCTGTCAGCAGCGAGATGAAGAATGCCGGAGATTATAGCGCAGAAGCCAAGCTGTATAGCGGCATTTCCGCAAAGTTTACGGTTTCTGTGGTGGTGGAAAATGGCTGATTCTGCCGGCTATTCGGGATATTCCGACGCGCTCACCGAGCAGGCATTGCCCTATAGCGATGAAGCGGAGCAGGCGGTGCTTGGTGCAATTCTGGTCAGTCCGGAAATGATTTCCATTGCACTGGAGCATATTCGTGCGGAGTATTTTTATTTGGAGCAGCACAAGCAGCTCTTTCATGTGATTCTGTCCATTTTCCAAAGCGGCGGTCAGGATCAGCAGCTTGATCCGGTTGTGGTTGTGCATGAAGCCGTTCGCGAGGGCATTTTTGAAAACGAAAGCGAAGGCAGAAACTATCTGCGCAATCTCATGGAAAGCGTGCCGTCTGCGGAGAATATTGTCAGCTATTGTAAGATTGTTGCGGAGCGATACTGTGCGCGTTCGCTTGCGACTGTCGCACGGGAGCTTCTGCGTGAAATTGCAGTCGGCTCCGAATCCGCGCAGACCTTGCTGGATTCTGCGGAACAGCGGATTTATGATATCCGGCAGGGCAGAGATGTCAGAGGACTGGTTCCGATTCGGGATGTTGTTGTCTCGACCTTTGACTATCTGCGCAAAATTACCGGTCCGGAGCGTGAACAGTATATCGGTGCAAAGACCGGTTATCCGGAGCTAGACGCTGTCACAGGCGGTATGAACAATTCCGACCTTGTGATTCTTGCTGCACGACCCGGTATGGGTAAGACCTCGTTCGCGCTGAATCTTGCTTCCAATGTCGCAAGACGCACCGGCAGAAATGTCGCGATCTATTCGCTCGAAATGGGTCTTGAGCAGCTTGCTTCCCGTATGATTTCGACGGAGGCACTGGTCAATGCACATAAGCTGCGTACCGGCAGAATGGAGCCTGCGGAGTGGAATCGAATCGCAAGCAGCGCCGATGTTCTCAGCAGAATGAACCTGTATCTGTCCGAAGCGACCGGTATCACGGTTCCTGCCATGAAAGCGCAGCTTCGCAGAGTGAAAAATCTGGGCATGGTGGTCATCGACTATTTGCAGCTGATGGATGCGCCGCTGAAATCGGAAAACCGTGTTCTCGTCATTTCCGATATCACAAGAAATTTAAAGCTGATGGCAAAGGAACTGAATGTTCCGGTTCTGCTGCTTTCACAGCTCAACCGTGGCGTTGAGAGCCGTACCGATAAGCGGCCGATGATGTCCGACCTGCGTGAATCCGGTTCGATCGAGCAGGACGCCGATATCATCATGTTTCTCTACAATGATTTTTACTATCAGAAAGAAAAAACGGATGCGGCGGTCGAGGTGGAATGTATTGTTGCAAAGAACCGTCACGGCAGCACCGGAACGATCAAGATGATCTGGGACCCGCAGTTTACGAGATTTTCACCGGTTGAGCAGGGCGAGGCGCCGCCGGAATGAGCATGGAGACTTTGCTGCTTGACACGGTGCGCTCGGGCGCAGGCAGACCGCGTTCCGGTATCTGTACGGCTGCGTTTTCGGGCGGTGCGGATAGTACGGCACTGCTGCTTTGCCTGTATCGGCTTCGTTCGGAGCTTGGGATAGATTTGCGTGCTGTTCATGTGCATCATGGCATACGGGGCGATGAGGCTGACCGTGACGCCGCGTTCTGCGCGGAGTTTTGTAAAAAGTATGGGATTCCGTTTCAGCTTGTGTATGTCGATGCGCCGGCGTATGCCGAGACGCACAGGCTTTCCATCGAAACGGCAGCGCGGATTCTGCGCTATGAAGCATTGGAGCAGGCGGCTCCGGAGGGTGATATCGCGACAGCGCATCATGCTGCGGATCATGCCGAAACGGTTCTGTTCCATCTGCTGCGCGGCACCGGTATGAGAGGTCTGCGCGGAATTTTACCGCGCTCCGGCAGAATCATCCGACCGCTTCTGACTGCTGAAAAATCAGAAATCCTGACATTTTTGCAGCAATGCGGAGAAGTCTATGTCGAGGACAGCACCAATTTTACCAATGAAAGCAGCCGGAATCGAATCCGTACCGAGCTGATGCCGCTGATGCTGCGCGAAAATCCGGCGGCACTCACGCATATTGCCAGAATGACAGCGATCCTCACGGAGGATGACGCGTTCATTACCGCGGAAGCGGAACGGGCATATACTGCCGCATTTGACCCGATTGGTCTGGGACTGCGTGGCTTGATGCAGTACGCAAGACCTGTGCGGATGCGTGTATATATGCTGCGGCTGGCGCGAATGTATCTGCCGGTGCATATTGATCCGGCATACGAGACGCTCTGTGCAATCGACGGCGCGCTGACAAAGGGCGATGGCTGCGTAAATCTCTCACGGGATGTTTATGCAAGGGTGCATCGGGGCATTCTGTATATGCAGACGCATATGCAGCCGACTGCGCCGATTCCGATGCAGCTTGGTGAAAATCAAGTGTTTCCGGAAAAGATATGCGATGTGCGCTGCGATGCAAGTGACGTATTATCACGGAATCTTCACATAGCAGACACAAAAAAGACTTTGGATTTTGATAAAATAAAAGGGAAGCTGTATTTTCGACAGTGCCGTCCGCAGGATGAACTGATTCTGCCCGGACGCGGATTTCATACAAAGCTGAAAAAACAGATTCAGGCGCTTGTGCCGGCGCCGGAGCGCAATACGCTCCATATTCTCTATGACGATCTGGGCTGCGTCTGGTGCGAACGGATCGGCATTGCGGCACGTGTAAAACCAAATGCAGACAGCCGCCGAATCCTGACGATGGACGTTCGGGCGGCTGAGAACTGACAATATAAAAAGGAGTGGATCTTAACTTGGGCAAAAATCGTGGCTTGCTGACTTATGTGGTGATTGCACTGGTGTTCATTGTTGCGATCTGGGTGCTGATGCCGATGCTTTCAAGCAAACAGCACGTGACAAAGTATTCGGAGATTCTTGCATATTTTGATGACTTCAAGGTGACGGAATATACATTGGATCTCGGCACCGGAGAGCTGAAATATAAGCTCGAGGGCGAAGAAAGAACGCATACCTATGAGGTTCCGAATGTATCGCTGTTTTTGGACGACATCGAGACCTATCGTGATGATTACAATGCAAAGCATCCGAATGCGGAGCTGTCGCAGGATTATTTCAAGATCACAGATAATTCGTGGATGCTGACGGTCGTTCCGACCGCGCTGCTGATGATTATGGCGATCGTGCTGTTTGTTGTGATGTTCCGACAGGCGAACGGCGGCGGCAAAATCAATTCCTTCGGCAGAGCAAATATCAAGGCGCAAAGCGGTTCTGCCAAAAAGGCAACCTTTGCCGATGTGGCAGGTGCTGATGAAGAAAAGGCTGAAATGGCTGAAATCGTTGACTTCCTCAAAAATCCGAAGAAGTATGACGATATCGGCGCACGTGTACCGCGCGGCGTGCTGCTGCTCGGTCCTCCCGGAACCGGTAAAACGCTGCTTGCAAGAGCTGTAGCGGGCGAGGCAGGCGTACCGTTCTTCCCGATTTCCGGTTCGGATTTCGTTGAAATGTTCGTCGGTGTTGGTGCAAGCCGTGTCCGCGACCTGTTTGAACAGGCAAAGAAGCACGCGCCGGCAATCGTGTTCATCGACGAGATTGACGCGGTCGGCAGACACAGAGGCTCCGGTCTCGGCGGCGGTCATGATGAACGTGAGCAAACGCTGAACCAGCTTCTCGTTGAAATGGACGGCTTTACCGAAAAGGAAAGCGTCATTGTCATTGCGGCAACCAACCGCCGTGATATTCTCGACCCTGCTTTGCTGCGACCGGGCAGATTTGACCGTCAGATTACGGTAAATTATCCGGATGTCAAGGGCAGAGAGGAAATCCTCAAGGTTCATAAGGGCAAGAAGCCGATTGGTCCGGATGTTGATTTCCGTGAAATTGCAAAGGATACTCAGGGCTTTACCGGTGCAGACCTCGAAAACCTGCTCAATGAAGCTGCAATTCTTGCCGCAAGAGAAAATCGTAAGGCGATTACGGCAGCGGATATTGATGAAGCAACGATGAAAGTCATCTCCGGTCCGGAGAAGAAGTCGCATATTCCGACTGTACGTGACAAGCGCATTACAGCGGTTCATGAGGCAGGTCATGCTGTTGCAGCATACCACCTCAAAACGCAGGATCGTGTGCAGCAGGTGAGTGTTGTTCCGCGCGGCATGGCTGCCGGTATGACATGGACCCGTCCGGATACCGAGGATAATCACATGACTCGTACCAAGCTGCTCGAAACCATCGTCATGATGATGGGCGGCAGAGCCGGTGAAAAGACTGCGCTCGAAGATATCTGCACAGGCGCATCCAATGACATCGAGCGTGCAACCAAGCTCGCTAAGAATATGGTAACAAGATGGGGTCTTTCCGATGCGCTGGGTCCGGTCGCATACGGCTCGGACAATGACGAGGTGTTCATCGGCAGAGATTACGGTCATGTTCGCGATTATTCCGAGGAGGTTGCAGCGCGCATTGATACCGAGGTTCGCCGCATTGTCGAGGGCGCATATGAGCGTGCGCTGACGATTTTGCGTGAGAACCGCGATCAGCTTGACGCACTGACCGCATTCCTGCTGGAATATGAAAAGGTCAATGAGAAAGAATTCCTGCAAATCATGAAGGGTGAGCTGACTGTTGAGAGCCGCAAGGCGGAGGAAGCTGCCAAGAAGATTGAAAAGGAACAAATCAGCATTCTGGAGCCGGATGCAGCAGAAGCAGAAGCGGAAGCAGCCACAGACGGCGCAGATATCGAAGCGGATTCGGAAGAATCGGAAAATCCGTAATGCTATGACACCGGATATGGTTTGTCATCGCGAAAATCAATAGTGGGACGCCCTCTGCACGCAAAGCAGAGGGCGTTTTGTCTCATATAAAAAACCCCGAACACAGCCTTGCACCATTCATGGTTTCAAGCTCTGCATTCGGGGGATTTGCTTTATGCGGTTGTGATGGCATCATAACAATGCGGTCGGCGGTCGCGGAACAAGCCCCAGTCGAGCTTTGCCTGCGCGATTCCGTCCAGATCATAGGTCTGCATAAGCACTTCTTCCGTATCGCGTGATGCCTGTACTGCGATTGCGCCGGTTTCGGTCGTCAGGAACGATGAGCCGTAAAAGCACAGCGAGGATTCCTGCATTCCGTTTTCGGGACAGGGTGTAACACGCTCCAGACCAATGCGGTTTGCCGCAATCACCGGCGTGATATTTGCAGCGGCATGACCCTGCATGGTGGTCTGCCAATGCGGTTGACTGTCGGTATCGAGAATCGGTTCGGAGCCGATTGCGGTCGGGAAAAAGAGCAGCTCTGCGCCGTTTAAGACGAGTGAGCGTGCAGTCTCCGGAAACCACTGATCCCAGCAGATGCCGACACCGATTGCTGCATAGCGCGTGTTCCATGTGCGAAAACCGGTGTTGCCGGGCGTAAAGTAGAATTTTTCCTGATAGTAATGGTCATCGGGAATATGTGTTTTGCGGTAAACGCCGAGCAGTGTGCCGTCCGCATCAATGATCGCTTCGGAATTAAAAAGGCGGCTGCCATCTCGTTCATAGAAGCTAACCGGCAGCACGACCTGCAATTCCTTTGCAAGCTCCATGCAGCGGCATACAGCAGGATTATCCTCTGTTTTTTGCGCAAATGCGTAATAATCATAGCGGCGCTCCTGACAGAAATACTGCCGTTCAAACAGCTCCGGCAGCAGAATGATCTGTGCGCCGTCTGCGGCAGCCTTGCGGATTGCCTGTTCTGCCTTGGCAAGGCTCTCTGCCGGATCGGTGCTGCACTGCATCTGCACAGCTGCGACTGTGACAAGTCTGCTCATTTTTCCGCACTCCTTTTCGGATGAAATTCAATCGGCAGCCATTGCATTTTTGCGGAATGGTTGCCGGGAAAGGTCTGGTTGAACGCCCCTGTTTACTTGGTCGCCTTGATAATCTTCATACGCGTGAACTCCTCGCGTTCCTTATCCTCCAACGCGTCGGAGATCGTCCGGATGATTTCGCTGTAGCGCGGAATCAGGACGTTTTTCAGCGCATTTGCACGCCGCTGTGTTGCTTGGATGGCGGTTGCAAGCCGGAATACACCAGTATCAACCTCCGCGAGAATCAACGTCATATTGCGCACCTTGCAGAATGCGGCATATGCCTCGTCAAGCTGCACATTCGTATCGAGGAAGCCATAGGGGATATTGGCGTTCAGCTCGTCGGGATGCGTGATTTTTGGAATCTCAACGCTCATGACCGTGCGTGTTTCGATCTGAATACTATCGTCAATCGGGACGACATTCGCAAATCGTTCAACAACGCCCAGCGTGATATTGGCTTCCTGTAATTCGGCATAAGCGGTTTCGTAGGTTTTCTCGATATTGCCGCGCAGCTCCTTGGCGCGATCGACAAGCTGCATCAGCTCACGAATCAGCACGTTTCGCTTGCGATCCATGAGGTCATAGCCGAGCTTTGCGAGCATCAGGGAACGCTTTGCCGCCATCAGATTGCTTTTTGTAGGGAACACCTGCGCTGCCACGTTATCCCTCCACTCTGCGGATCAATGCTTCGGCTGCCTCCGCGTCATAATGCGCATTGAGCATCTGGTCGTCTACGCGATCGAGCGCAGATTTCGGCAGAATCGAAAGCAGCGTCCAGCCGAGATCAAGCGTTTCTTCCATGGAACGATTTTCATCGAATTTCTGTGAAAGAAAACATTTTTCAAAATATTTACCAAATGCAAGATATCGCTTATCCAGCGGAGAAAGCTCTTCCTCACCGATGACCGACGCCAGAGAACGCGCGTCCTGTACCTGCGCATAAGCTGCAAAAAGCTGATTTGCAACGGCAGAATGGTCAGCTCTGGTATAGCCCTCACCGATGCCGTCCTTCATAAGACGGGAGAGCGATGGGAGCACCGAGATTGCCGGATAAACGCCGCCCTGCTCCAAACCTCTGTCCAGAACAATTTGTCCCTCTGTGATATAGCCTGTCAGGTCGGGAACGGGATGCGTGATATCGTCATTCGGCATGGTCAGAATCGGGAGCTGTGTCACGCTGCCCTCGATGCCCTCGATGATGCCTGCGCGCTCATAGAGTGAGGCAAGGTCGGAATACAGATAGCCCGGAAAGCCTTTTCTGCCCGGAATTTCGCCCTTTGAGGATGAAAACTCACGCAGTGCCTCGGCATACGCCGTCATATCGGTCATTACAACAAGGATGTGCATATGCTTTTCGTATGCGAGATATTCTGCGGCAGTCAGCGCACAGCGCGGTGTAATGATACGTTCTACAATCGGGTCGCTTGCAAGGTTTAAGAACATAACGACATTTTGCAGAACGCCGCTTTCCGCAAAGCTGCGGCGGAAATAATCCGCAACGTCGTTCTGGATGCCCATTGCGGCAAACACAATGGCAAATTCCGCACCGGAATCCTTTGCGATTTTTGCCTGCTGAACAATCTGAACGGCGAGCTTGTTATGCGACAGACCCGTTCCGGAAAAAATCGGCAGCTTTTGACCGCGAATCAGCGTCATCAGACAGTCGATGGAGGAGATACCAGTCTGGATATAGTTTCTGGGATATTGCCGCGAAACCGGGTTCAGCGGTGCGCCGTTGATATCCCTGAATTCCTCCGGCATAATCTCACCCAGACCGTCAGCCGGTCTGCCTGCACCCGTAAACACTCTGCCGAGCAAATCGCCGGACAGCGGCATTTCCATCGGTCTGCCGGTGAATTGTGTGCGCGTATTGGTCAGCGAGAGACCATGCGTTCCCTCAAAGACCTGTAAAATCGCCTTGTCGCCCTCCAGCATGGCGACTCTGCCGGTACGCTCCGTACCGTCATCCAGTACGATGCGCGCCATTTCATCAAACTTTGCGTTTTCAACCTGATCGAGGACGACCAGGGAACCGCTGATGCTGTGAAGCCCGAAATATTGCAGACTCATGGGTTACAGCACCTCCTTTTTCTTGGTGCGCAGCGAATCCAGCATATCGTCAATCTGGTGCGTGAGCGTATCAAACTGTTCGAGCTTGTTGTTCGGGATATCGTATTTGACCTTGATGACCAGCTCCATCACGCCGCTGGATTTGATTGCTTCGAGACTGACCTGCTCGGCAATCAGTGTTTTTGTATGATGATACACATGAAGAATCAGCTCCATCATGCGGAACTGCTTATCAAGCGGAACATAGGTGTCCTCGGCGTGATAGGCGTTCTGCTGCAAAAATCCGACGCGAATCAGGCGTGCGATCTCAATGATGAGCTTCTGGTCGTCCGGGAGGACATCGGAGCCAATCAGTCGGACAATGTCCATGAGCGACTGCTCCTCTTTCAGAATTGCGCTAAGCTCGGTGCGATAGTCGTTGAATTTCGGATCGACCTGTGATTCATAGTAATGTGCGAGATCATCGAGATACTCGCTGTAGCTCATATTCCAGTTGATAGCAGGATAATGCCGCGCATAGGCGAGCGCCTTATCCAGTCCCCAGAAGCAGCGGACATAACGGCGCGTATTCTGCGTGACCGGCTCAGAGAAGTCGCTGCCCTGCGGTGAAACGGCACCAATGACCGTCACGCTGCCCTCTCTGCCATTGAGTGTTTCATAAGCACCCGTGCGCTCATAGAATTCGGAAAGACGGGAGGGGAGATAGGCAGGATAGCCCTCCTCTGCCGGCATTTCCTCCAGACGTCCGGAGATTTCACGGAGCGCCTCTGCCCAACGGGATGTGGAATCTGCCATAATCGCAATGTGGTAGCCCATGTCGCGATAGTATTCGGCAAGCGTGATGCCCGTATAAATCGAAGCCTCACGTGCCGCAACCGGCATATTCGAGGTATTTGCAATCAAAACAGTGCGTTCCATGAGGGATTTTCCGGTGCGTGGGTCTTTCAGCGCGGTAAATTCTTCCAGCACCTGTGTCATTTCGTTGCCGCGTTCGCCGCAGCCGATATATACGATGATATCTGCGTCGCACCATTTTGCAATCTGATGCTGCGTCATGGTTTTACCTGTACCGAAGCCGCCCGGAATTGCCGCTGTACCACCCTTTGCGATGGGGAACATCGTATCCAGAACGCGCTGACCGGTAATCATCGGCCGGGATGGCGGTATGCGTCTTGCCGCAGGTCTTGGACGGCGAATCGGCCACTTCTGGCAGAGCGTCAGCGAGTGAACCTTGCCGGCAGCATCCTCCAAACGGATGATTTCATCGTTGATACGATATTTTCCGTCCTTTGCGGCATAGACAACCTTACCGGAAAGATTCGGCGGAACAAGACAGAGATGCAGAATCGCTGCTGTTTCCGGACAGGAAGCATAGGCTTCGCCGGCGTGCAGAATCGTTCCGACACTTGCCTTGACGGATACATCATATTCCTTTTCGATATCGAGAAGCGGCACGGACAAGCCATCCCCGATGAATGCACCCGAAGCTGCTTCCAGCGCACGCAGCGGACGCTCGATGCCGTCAAAAATATTGTTCAGGATGCCGGGGCCGAGTGTGACCGAAATCGGGGAGCCGGTTGGCTCGACCGGTTCGCCGGTTTGCAGACCGGAGGTGCTTTCATAGACCTGAACGGTTGTTTCAACATCCGTCAGACCGATGACCTCACCAATCAGTCGCTGCTTGCCGACATAGACCATTTCCATCATGGAAAACGCCTTTGTATTGCGGATTTTCACAACAGGGCCGTTGACGCTGTAAATCACAGGCTGCTGCATCATTCGTCACCTCCGCCGATTTTATGATTGCGATAAAAATTGCGAAGCTGCGAAGCGTAGGCTTCATCCAGCGTATGATTTTCGCAACGTCTGCGGTCTGCGGAAAGAATCGAGAGTCCGCCGAGCTGAATCATCGGATCCGCACGAAAGCTGACCTCCTGCTGAATCGCCGCAGAAAGCGCATCCTGCAGCTTGAGGTCGGCTTCACGCAGCAGAATCTCCGCGCCGGCTTCAGGCTGATGCGTGGTCAACAGCTTTTTGAGCCACGGCAGATAATCCTCCGAGGCAGTGAATGCTTTGAGCTTTTCCTGCAGCTCCGCAAAGAGCTGCATCAGCAGCATCTGACGGCGGCTGAGAAAGGTCATTTTGCCCTGATAGCCGATCTGCGACATTTGCTTCTGATATTTTGCAGTGATTTTGGATGTTGCTTCTGCGAGCGCGCGGTCGTGATCTTCCTTGCAGTGTACTTCGGTGTTGAGCAGATATTGTTGTGCATTCTGCTCTGCTTCCTGTTCTGCACGAGCGATTTCCGCGTCAATGCTGCAGTTGACAGCATCCATAAACTGCTTGAGTTTCGGATTTGTTTCCATTTCAGAACTCCAGTCCGGTCATTATTTATGGATTGGTTTTTGCGTATTTGCTTGGCTGTACGGTGCATCAGAGATGCAGTGTGCAGCAAGGTGTATTCAAAGTTGAATGCCGACCGTTTCCGCAAGATAGCGGGAAATTGCGGCGGTCATATTCGATGCGCCGTGCCGGTCGGGGATGATGACAAGCAGCGGCTGCGGTATTTGCGTTTTCAGCTCCTGTATCTCAGCCTTGCAGAGATCGGAGAGCTTTTCGGTCATGAGGACAACTGCGACATCCTGCATATTCATCGCCTGATGGAGTGCGTCGAGCGTTTCCTCGCGTGTATGCACGATTACGCCCTCTACGCCCGCCAGACGCATCCCGACAAGGGTATCGGTATTGTCACTGATCAGTCGGCAGCGCATCAGACCTTGGAAAGAATCATGATGGCAATCAGCAGACCGTAGATTGCAACACCCTCACCGAGTGCAACGAAAATCAGTGCTTTTGCAAAGGATTTCGGTTCTTCGGCAATCGCGCCGATCGCAGCCGGTGCTGCATGACCAACCGCAATGCCGCATCCGATCGAGCCGATGCCGACAGCGAGTGCTGCTGCAAGATAACCGAGTCCTGCTGCGGAATTGCTGACGACTGCGGCGGTTTCGGCAGCCTCCTCAGCGGAGACAAAGCCGCCCAGCGGCAGTGCGATTGCACAGAGCATCACAGCGCCGAATGCACAGAGATTTGTGAGCATGGCACGGCGCATGGCGCTTCCGGTTTTCTTTTTGGTGATTGCCGCATAGACGGGCAGTGCGAGTGCTGCAACGATGAGCAGCGGCAAAAAGATCAGCTCAAGGATTTCATAAATAGACATGGGATTTTTCCTCCTGAATATTCTTTGATTCATATAGTACGGATGAGACTTATGCAGTCTGCTCGGACTGACTCAGCTCATTGATCTCATCGAACGTGACGGTGATCGGGGTAAAGGGCTTTCCGTCGCCCTCGTAGCAGCGCGAGAAAATCTCGTAGAATTCCAGACGCAGCACCTGAATACCAACGATCAAGCCTTCCAGACACATGACAAACAGGTTGCCGATGATGATGGTGATCCAGGATTTGTGATCCTTGCCGATCATCTCAGAGAGCAGCATGACCACGCTCATCAGACCTGCGTGAGAAAAGACGAAGCCGCCGATACGGATAAAGGAAAGCGTATTGGTTGCATAGCCGAGCAGAAATTCAAAGCATTCAAAAAAGTTTGACGCAATGAAATCGCCGATGGCAGGCATTTCATAGCTCTTATGCGATACAAAATGACCGAGCGGCTCGCGGAAGAACATCATCAGCATCGGCAGCACCAGCATCAGGATGATGACGGGCTTTCCGGCAAGCTGTTTACCGGTCACAATGCCGAGCACGACAAGCAGCAATCCGCAGAAGAAGACTAAGCCTGCGATGCCGTTGTTTCCAAAGAGTGCGTCCTCGTAGCTGTGATGCCGCAGCTTGACGACAATATTGACAAGAATGGAGATGATGACGAGCGCCGCACCGATGCCGACCGCACCGAAGATAATGACATTCGTATTCTCCATCGCTTTCAGCGGCAGGAATGGGATACCGAGATGCTCATAGAACGGGTCGAGCAATTCCTCGAAGCCGAACACAGAGCCGTACAGTGCGCCGAATATGGCACTCGATACGCCGATCCGCGCCATAATCGCGCCAAGCTCAAAGTTTTTCTTTTTATGCAGAAATACGCCAATCAGCGCGAGCAGAATGCCCTGTCCGAGATCACCGAACATCAGACCGAAAATCAGCGTGTAGGTGATCGCGACAAAGGTTGTCGGATTGTAGCCGTTGTAATTCGGCAAGCCGTACATTTCCACAAACATCGCAAACGGTTTTGTAAACCAGCCGTTTTTGAGTCTGACCGGCGGCTGCACCTTGGAATCAACCCACGGCGCTTCGCAGATCATCGTCAGGTCGGGGACGCTGTTGATATGCTTCTGGAAATTTTCCTTTTCGGAGACCGGTACATAGCCCATGAGGGTGAATTTATCCTGCGTCACCACGCATTGTCCGCGCAGCTTCCAAACCTCGCTCTGATACTTTGCAAAGCGGTACATCTGACCAAGCAGCTCCGATTCGGTCTGATAGATTGCCGTTCGCTGTTTTTCCAGCTCTGCGAGTGCGGCTTTTTTTTCGGTCAGCTTGACTTGCAGTTCACCGAGTGCTTCCTCCGGCGTACCGGAAATGTCCTCCGGCAGCTCATAACGCTCAAAGAGAAGCCCTTTCATGATCGCGTCAATGGCAAGGATGCGTTCCTTTGTGGCGAAATAGAAGCCCCAGACGTATTCATGCGCGGTGTGATACGCTTGAAAGATAAAGCCCTCATCGCTGTAAAAATCGAGCTTTGTCACATTTTCTTCCGGCATTCTGCCGAAGCGGTAGAGGATATGCTTGCATTTGATCAGTTCACCGAGGTTCAGCTCGGAGCCTGCGAGATTTTTCAGGTGGATCGTCGCGCTTTCATATTCTGCGATTTGCTTGCGCGTATTGGTGAGCTTTTCGCGGATTGATTTGAGCTTGCCGGAAATGCGTTCGGTTTCCGAAAGAATTGTTTCCGGCGTAAATGCCGTCGATGCCGGTTCGGAGTCCTCTCCGAGCATTGCCTGCCGCAAATCCAGCTCCATGAGCGCATGAAGCGGTTCTGCATAAGGATTCTGTTCGGCATGGCTTCCACCGAAATCCGTTGTGCTGCCGAGCAGTCTGGGCGCATTTTCGATGTGAAAGACCTTGCTTTGCAGGCAGGCGACGATGGCATCGTTCAAACTTGGAGCTGCGCCTGTAATGCTGACGAGTTCCAGCTTTTCAATGGACAAGATAACACCTCCTGAAGGGAATAGCGGTACGAAAAACCATTGCCGCTTACTCCTTCGTGATTAAAAGAGATTGCAGGTACGATACGGATTTGCCGTACCGGATACCTTCAATGATGGTGATGAGATTGTTGATCTCAATGAGATAAAGCACATGAACCGCATACAGACTCACTGCGGCATGGCTGGAAAAATGCAGCGCAGAACGAGCAGTCTGCCAGCGCAGGGATTGGAAAGCGTGTTCGAGCCGTGCGGATTCGGACGTCTCGGAGGAATTCCAGTTCATCATTCTGCCGTAGCGTGTTTTCTTCAGAACCGCGATGAACGCGTTGATATCCGGCACGACATAAAGTTCCTCACAGACGCGCTGCGGAAGCCGTCCCTGAATGGGCAGCATCATACTGCGCAGGGTTTCCTGATCGGCATGGAACACACGCTTGAGCCGATAGGCATTGATGAGATTGATCAGATCGACCTGTTCACCGATCAGCTTGCGCAGAGCGTCGAGGTCGGTGCCTTGGACAGTCTGCTCCGCTTCCTGTAACACACGTTCCAGATAGCAGGCGCGCAGGGCAATTTCCAGCGCGGTATAATTGTGATGATGCGCGCTGCCGAATTCCGAGAGATGCTGCTTGATGACAGCGGCATAGGGCGTACCGGCAAGCGCCTGGATGAGTTCCTGCGGTGTTTCCGCACGCGCGAGCTTTTCCTGTGAAAAGCCGAGATACGGGTCGAGCCATCCATCCATCGCAGAAATATACGCCTGCGGGCCGCTTGGCATGAGCTGAATCTTCTTGACAAGCTCACGGATTTCGTAGTCATAGATAAAAAATCGGAAAAACGGCGTATTCTGCAAATGCTCCAGACTGCAAAACCGCAGACATTGCGTAAACAGATTGCGTTTAAGGAGCATTTCGAGGTGACCGCGGTGTGTATAGGCAGGCTCTAGGTCTGCAAGGAGTCCGCGGTAGCCGTCTGTTTCTTTTAAATAGGATACGATCTCTGCGACGGAGTGCATATTCATCAGATTCCGGTAATCGGAGGCGCGCAGTCTGTGACCGTAGGCGGTACGGATCGCAGCAACCGTTGCATGATACTGATTTGACATGGATTACGCCTCCGCTTCCTGCAGCGTATCGGCAAAGAGCGCAGTCAGCAGGGCTTCGTGCTGCGCGGTAAACTGCTCTGACATCGCTTCTGTCCGATGGTCGAAATCAGCGCGCATCGCATTGATTTTCTGCTCATATTCGGTGCGTGTCTGCTCCTCAAGCTCGGTAATGCTGTCTCTGGTGTGATGTCGCTGCGCCTGCTTCATGGCAGCTGCCTGTTTTTGTGAATCTTCAATCAGTTGGCGGCATTGCTGTCGGGAGGCACTGAGGCGCTCCTCGGTTGCGGCATCCAGCTCCAGAATTTTCCGGATTGTTTGATCCATAAATACCGCTCCTTTCTATATCATGTGCGATTTTGTGCAAAGTAACGATGAAATTGGCGAAAATATGCGAAAAGCAGTGGGGGAATTGCATATATAAAATCGAATTTCTTGGTAATTTCTATGAATTTTTCGGAATTTTGCACAAACGCGAGTTTCTAAAATACAGAAATATTATACTCCAATTCATATGAAAAGTCAATAGCAATCACCATATTTTAAAATTGAAAAAACGAACGGCGGTGTGCAGACTTCTGCACATCATCGCCCTTGCATTTTGGTGAACTGTGTGCTATAATGAAATCATTGAAAACGGTGCGATTTTCGCGTGAAATTGCCTGAGAACTCAGCTTTGCAGGGAGGAAAATACGATGCTGCATTTGATACTCGGCGGTGCAGGCTGCGGAAAATCCGAATATCTGATCGGAAAAATCCGTGAAACAGCGCAGGCCGGACATCCGGTTCGGACGCTTGTGCCTGAGCCGTTCAGCTATACCTATGACAAGCGACTCTACGCTGCGCTCGGTGCAGTCGGGTTTAATGCGCTCAGAACGGGCAGCTTCAAGATGCTGACAGAGGAAATTTTGTCTGATATTGCAAGCGTACCGCGCGATTCGGCTGACCATGTTGCAAAGATCGTGATATTATATCAGCTTCTGCGGAGGCTCGAAAAAGAGAAAGTGCTTCGGTTTTACGGCGCACAGGTGAAAAAGCCGTCCTTTCTGCCGGAAATGCTCAAGCAGCTCGATGAACTGATGCAGTCCGGCAGTGAACCGGAAACGCTGTTTCAGGCGGCTGCGGATACCGAAAGGGAGAATGGCATTCTCTCGGAAAAACTATACGATATTGCACGTATTTATGCGGATTATCTGTCAGAACTGGAAGCGCGCGGAATGCGCGACGCCCTGCGTGACCCGATTCATGCGGCGGCTGCTGCGGATGGCAGTCAGCTGATGTGCGGCACACATATTTTCCTCGATGAATTTGAATCCTTTACCGGCGACCAATGCCTGATGCTGGATGTGATGCTGCGCGATGCGGCAGAGGTCTGGATCGCGCTGCGCTCGGATGATATTGACGCGCCGGATTTCACACGCTTTGACGCGGTAAATCAAACAGCGCGCAGATTGCGCAAAATCGCAAAATCACATAATGTCCAGACCGATACGCTTCTGCTGACGGAGCAATATCGGTTTCAGTCGCCCTCGCTTGCACATTTGAGCCGGTATGTGTATGCGCTGCAGCAGAAGCCGTTTGCGGAAGCGCCTGCCGTGACGATTTGCGAGGCGCGGGATATGACGCTGGAGGCAGAATATGTCGCGGCACAGATCCGACAGCTTCTGATGCAGGGAAATCTGCGCGCGCAGGATATTATGGTTGTGATGCACGATCTCAGCAGCTACGGCTCCTTGCTCGAAGCGGCGTTTGACCGCTATAAAATCCCGTATTTCATGGATTTAAGGCGAAGCGTTCTGCATACGGCGGTGATGAAGCTGCCGGTTTGTCTGCTGTCTCTGATGCACCGGATCGATACCGAGCAAATCATGACGCTGCTGAAAACGGGCTTGGTGCCGCTTGGCTCGACCGAAACGGCAAAGCTCACGGATTTTGCATATATCTGGGATATAGAGGGTGCGGCTTGGGAAAAGCCGTTTTCAATAGAAATTGATCCGGAACAGGAAATGGAGCAGCTTCGTGCAAAAATCATGCAGCCGATTCGGAAGATGTATCGGAGCGGCTTGCTGCGCGAGGGGCAGACCGTAACGGGTGCGCAGCTTTGCAATGCGCTCTATACCTGCATGGAGGAGCTGGATATTCCGCGCGCGGTTGTTCGGACGGCAAAGGCACTGCATGACTGCGGCGATGTCACGGGCGGCAGAGCGATGCGGAGACTCTGGAAAGACATGACGGATATTCTCGATGCGATGTATCTGGCATTGGAACATACCGAACTCACACCGCAGGAGCTGCTTGATTTGCTGACGCCGGTTCTGCGGAACAATCAGCTTCCGGTTCCGCCGCAGACGCTTGACGCAGTTACCGTACAGAGTGCGGCGGCAGCGCGGTATGACGCACCGAAGGTGGTCTTTGTGATGGGCGTCAACGAGGGAAAATTTCCGGCAGATATTCAGGACGGCGGATTTTTCTCGGAGCAGGAGCGCGCCTTGCTGGATCACTGCGGCGTAGAGCTGTCGCGTTCGGTGCGCGATCTTTGCGCCGATGAACGATTGATTGTCTATAAAACCTTATCGGCGGCATCGGAACGGCTGTGGCTGAGCTATCCGCTTGCAACGGAGGACGGCAAGCATCTGATCCCGTCACCGCTTCTGGAGGAGGTGCGCAGTCTGCTCCCGTTGACCATGCAGGCACCGCATTTTGTTTACGCCGCACAAATGGGCGCAGAATTTTACGTATCTACGAATGCGGCTGCGTATTACAGCTTTGTTGAGGATTATGAAATGTCGCAGACCGAGCGCGTTTCTGTTCGGGCGATGCTGGACGCTGTACCATCGGAGGCAGCGCGGATGGAGCGGTTGCGCCGGCGGTCTGATTTTTCTCGTTTATATGTGAAAAATCCAACATTGCTCCGACAACTGACCGGCAAAAAGCTGTATATGTCCGCAACGCAGATTGAAAACAAGATCATGTGTCCGTTTATGAGCTTCTGCAAGGATAATTTAAAGCTGTATCGTCCGGAGAAAAAGGATTTGAGCGCGCTGAATGTCGGCAATATGGTGCATGACTGCATGGAGCGTTTGTTCCGTGAATATCCGAATCGGGAGGATTTTCTTGCAATGACCCCCGATGATCTGCGCGCCCACGCCAAGCGCTGTACCGAGGATTTCATGACGGCACAGCTTGGCGGCAAAGAGAACCGTTCACAGCGGTTTCTTCAGCAGTTCGGACGGATTGCCGGCAGACTCTATCATCTGCTCCGGCATACGCAGGACGAGATGCGGCAATCACAATTCACGACCGATGCTTGTGAGCTGACGATCGGACAGCTTGGCGAGGAATCCGGCATTGCACCCTATACACTGGCGCTCTCGAATGGTGTTACGCTCTATCTGCATGGAAAAATTGACCGCGTGGATATTACCGGTGACGCACAGACAGGTGAGCAATATCTTCGTATTGTGGACTATAAAACCGGACTTCACAAAAAAGAATTTAAGCTCGCAAACGTCTATTATGGTTTGAATCTGCAAATGCTGCTGTATTTGTTTGCGCTTCTGGATGATCCGAATGCGTATCCGGATGCAAAGCCTGCCGGCGTGCTGTATATGCCGGCGAGTACGCCGGAGGCGCAGGAGCGTGAGGGCATGAAGGATACCGAAACCTATCTGCGCGAATATTTCTGCATGAGCGGAACTGTGCTGCGCGATATGAATATTCTCTCAAAAATGGAGGAAGCGCTTGCCGGCGTCTATATTCCGGCAAGGCTCGATGAAAAAGCAACGGCGGCATCCGGTACGCTCACGCTGACAAAGGATTCGCAGGTCTTTACGCCGGAGCAGCTATCCCGACTGCGCAAATATGTAGAGGAACTGGTGCGGAGCTGCGCGGAAACCTTTCTTTCGGGCGAGGTTGCGCCCAGTCCGATGCAGGGCGGTGGCGGCGGTTATTATGCAAATGCTTGTACCTACTGCAAATACAGCAGCATCTGCGGTCTGACGGCAGAGGATACCGACCGGATTCGCAAGCCGCAGCGGCAGGATACTGTCAAAAAAGAAATGCAGCAAATTCTGGATTCTGATACGCAGCGGAAAGGAGATGAACAGGCATGAGCCAATGGACACCCGAACAGGAAGCGGCGATTCTTGCGCGCGGCGCGTCTGTCGTCGTCAGTGCGGCGGCTGGCAGCGGAAAAACCTCAGTTTTGGTGGAACGCTTGATTCGTCTGCTGGAGGAACCGGCATATCCGGCAGAGAAAATGGTCGTTGTGACCTTTACCAATGATGCGGCTGGCGAGGTGCGCACGCGTCTGAATCGTGCGCTCTCCAAAAAAATCCTTGCCGACCCCGAAAATACATGGCTTCGGCAGCAGCAGATTATGCTGCAAAGTGCGAGTATTTCAACGATTCACAGCTTTTGTTTGCAGCTTTTGCGTGCGCATTTTGCACAGCTTGACCTCTCGGCAAATTTCCGGATCATGGAGCAGAGTGAGGCAGATGAGCTGCGTGCGCAGGCGGCTGCGGATGTGATGGAGGCATTGAGTGTACGTGCCGCTGCGGATGAGACTGCTGCATCGCAGCAAAAGCTGCTGTTTGACGCGTTTTGCGGTCATGATGATGCGCCGCTGGAACGGCTGCTGATTTCTCTGCATGGACTGACGGAATTAGAGCCGTTTGGTGAAGCCATGCTTGCCGAATCCGCACGAAAATACGCGTTGCCGGATGCACTTTGTCGGGATGCGCTTGCGATGATCAGGGAGAGCATCGAGGAGGTTCTATCGTGTTATCCGCCTGCGATTGCGCTTGCTGAGCAGATGAATTCGGAAAAATCTGTTGCCCTGCTGCGCACGGAGCAGCAGAATATTCTTGCGGTTGCAGACGCGCTTGCAACGGAGAATTGCGCAGAAATCGGCAAGATGCTGAAGCCCAATCTGTTTGGCACGCTGAATACGCTGCCGCGCAAAAAGGGCGAATTTGATAGTGAAAAAATGACCGTTCGCGCCCTGCGGAATTATGCCAAGGCACTATATGAGAAAATTGCGAAAACATGGGCGATACCGCTGCAATTTGCTGAGCAGGATATCAGCCGTCATGCGGAATTGCTGCTGCTGCTCTCGGAGCTGGTGCGCGAACTCGATGAACGGTATACCGAGCGCAAGCGTGAACGGAACGGCGTAACCTTTAATGATGCGATGCGGCTTGCGTTATCGCTTCTGGCTGAGCGTCTGCCGGACGGCACGATTTGCAAAACACCGCTTGCCGAGCAGCTTTCAGAGCAATATGTCTGCATTATGATTGATGAATTTCAGGATGCGGATAATACGCAGGATTTGATTTTCCGGATGCTGTCACGCGGCGGCAGCGCGGAACGGTACGGCTCAAATCTATTTGTAGTCGGAGACAGTAAGCAGTGTATCTATCGTTTCCGCAATGCGAATCCGGAGAATTTTTATCGTGCCATGCGCGAGGGTGCGCCGTATGTTGCCCCGATGCTGACCGAAAATACCTGTATTCATCTGAATATGAATTTCCGCAGTGCCGAGGAGGTCGTCACGGTCATCAACCATGTATTTTCGCAGATGATGTCCGAGCAGGTCGGTGAAATTGGTTATGATGATACGCAGGCGCTTGTACGGGGCGCGAAATATTTTGCACATCGGCGCAGCACGGAGATCATGCTTTTGCCGCAGACCGGCGAGGAAACCCGAACCGAGCCGGATGCGATTGCGGCGCGGATTGCGTGGCATCTGGCGCATCAGACGCTCGTGCAGGGTAAAGACGGTGAGCCGCGCCCCTGCGAGCCGCGTGATTTCCTGATTCTGATGCGCTATAAAACGAGAATGCCGGCATATGCTGCGGCGCTTGAGAAAGCCGGTATTCCGGTAACGGGTGCGGAGCATGAGGATTATTTGCAGTCGCCGGAGATTCTGCTGCTGATTGATTTGCTGCGCGCGATTGACAATCCGCTGCCGGAGGTGCCGATTGCTTCTGCGATGCTTTCGCCGATGTTCGGTTTCACGGTGGATGAACTCATACAGGTGCGGCTCTATGCGCCGAAGCTGCAATTATTCCAGGCAATGCTGCGGATTCGTGCCGATGAGGAAATGACAGAGAATGCACCGGAATTGACGGAAAAATGCCGTGTGCTGACAGAGTTTCTTGATGCGATGCGGAATTTTTCTGCGATGGACACACCGGAGCAGCTGATTCGACGGATTTATCGGCAGACGGATTTTCTTGGTATGATGCAGATGTCGGCTGGCGGCGCACAGAAAAAGGCAAATCTCCGCGCGCTGACGGCATATGCAAGGACATTCGAGGAAAACCGCGGCGGCGGACTTTCCGCATTTCTACGATATCTGGATGCGATCCGGGATCGCGGCGAGGACTTAACCGCCGGCAGCGTTCCGGCAGGCACGGAGAATGTCGTACAAATCAAGAGCGTTCATGCGTCCAAGGGCTTGGAGGCGCCGTTTGTGATCCTTGCGGATGCAGATCATGGCTTTTCCAATAAGGACGCGTCCGAAATCGTACAATATCACAGCAAGCTCGGCGTCGGCTTCCAGCTTCATGACCCGGAAACGATCAGCAAGGGCAAATCGCTCCCATGGACGTTGATTTATCAGAAAAATCGCACAGAAATGGTCAGCGAGGAAATGCGTTTGCTTTATGTTGCGCTGACGCGTGCGCGGGAATATCTGATCCTGCCGCTTGCGTATACCGATAGCCGCTGCGCGAATGTCATTGCACCGGAGGCGTATTTGCAGGCTTCCGGAGACGGCATATCCGCTTCGCGCGTCGGCAGAGTGGGCTGCTTTGCAGATTGGCTGTTTATGGCACTGATTCGGAATACATCCTGCGAGCAGATGCGGCGTGAGCTAGCGATAGACTGCGGCGCGGCAGAATTACCGCCATTGCCGGTCGCTGTATGGACGGTTACGCCCGAAGCGGCAGAGACGGCTGCACAGGAATTGCAGGACACAGAGTCGATTCTGCCCGATTTCAAATTGACGGAAACGCTTGCTGCACAGTGCGCATGGGAATATGACGGGAGACTGGCTGCCCTAACCGCAAAATACGGCGTATCGGAGCTTGCAAAGAAAGAGGACTTCGACGCGCCGCTTCAGAAACCGCAGTTTCGGAGCAGCGGCAGTAAAATGACCGGCTCGGAGCGCGGTACGGCGGTGCATACGTTCATGCAGTATGCGGATTTTGAAGCAGCAGCTTCGGATTTATCGGCAGAAATCGAGAGATGCCGTGCGCTTGGCAGATTGTCTGCACGGCAGGCTGCGGCGGTCATGGAAAGCAAAATTGCCGATTTCTTCCAATCGGAGCTGTATCAGCGGATACGGAATGCACTGCATATCTGGCGTGAACAGAAATTTATGGTACGCATCTGTGATTTGCAGCTGGATGGACCCTTGGCGCAAATCGGCGCGGATTATGCCGAGACAGATGGCATGGTGACGGGCATTATGGACTTGGTGTTTGAGGAACAGGACGGCATTGTTCTGGTGGACTATAAAACGGATACCGGAAAAAATGAAGCGGCATTGCTGGAGGCGTATACCGAGCAGATCCGGCTCTATGCCGAGGCGCTGAGTCTGCTGATGAAGAAGCCGGTTCGCGGCTGCTGGCTCTACGCGGTTGCACTTTGCAAATCCATTCCGGTGACACTGTAAGCAATGGAGGTTGAATTGATATGACAGCGACAATCGAACAGCTTCGTCAGGCGGTCAAAGAATCGAAAACGATCGTATTTTTCGGTGGCGCAGGCGTATCCACGGAAAGCGGAATCCCTGATTTCCGGAGCGTAGACGGGCTGTATAATCAGAATTATGACGTTCCGCCGGAAACCATTCTCAGCCATACATTTTTTATGCGGAATCCGGAGATGTTTTACCGGTTTTACCGTGATAAGATGCTCTGCCTTGACGCAAAGCCGAATGCTGCACACAAAAAGCTCGCGGAATGGGAGCAGCAGGGGAAGCTCAATGCCGTCATCACGCAAAATATTGATGGTCTGCATCAGGCGGCAGGCAGCAAAAAGGTTCTGGAGCTGCACGGCAGCGTGCTGCGGAATACCTGCATGAAATGCGGCAAGCGATACGATGTCGGCGTTATCAAGGAAAGCAGCGGCGTGCCTTGCTGTACGGATTGCGGCGGACGAATCAAGCCGGACGTTGTGCTTTATGAGGAGTCGCTCGATGACGCTGTGATGACGGAGGCTGTGCGCTGCATCCGTGAGGCGGATATGATGATCATTGGCGGCACTTCGCTTGCGGTCTATCCGGCAGCCGGTCTGGTTCACTATTTCAAGGGCAAGGTGCTTGCGCTGGTCAACCGCGACCCAACGCCCTTTGACAGCTCTGCAAACCTCGTGCTGCACGAAAAGATCGGCGCTGTATTTGCAGCGCTTTGATGCAAGGATTTCTGCTTGTTATCAAACTGATACCGGAATGTCACAAGAATTTCACTTGACTTTTGGGCGGTAAAAGTGTATAATTATATTGAACGTGTGTACGGCACGGTAATTTCGAAGAGGAGCAATTCTGATACAGAAATCCTGAAGGGAGTTTAACATGAAGCATATGAATAAAAGACTTTTGGCTGCACTGCTTGCAGTCGCGATGACATTGCCTGCTTTTTCCTGCGGCGAGAAGATCCCGTCCGGTGATGAATCAACGGCAGAGGTCAGCGATTCCGCTAATGAGAGCAGCAATGAAGAAAGCAGCAATGCCGAGAGCAGCAAGGGCAATGCGGATTCTGCGGACTCCGACAGCAGCAGTAAGGCTGCCAACAACGAGGACAGCGTTGAAATCAATACCGACGATGTTGTAATTGATGAAAATGGCGCACAGAACCACAAGCTGGTGTTTGAAACACCGGAGCTGCTTGATGACGAGCCTGTTGTTTCGACGAAGCGTGCAGAGGACGGCAGCGTCTATGTTGCGAAAACCGATATCAATGGTGTTGTTGTGACAGAGGCAAACGGCAGTGAAGCGACAGAGCTTTATACCGGTGAGACCAATGCTGCGCTCTATGAAAAGGACTATACGCCGAGTATCAAGACCTATCAGGCATATTGGCTCGATATTTCCAAGAAACAGGACTTTGTCTTTGACGGCAGCCTGCTGGAATTTGAGATTCAGGTAAAGGAAAATACACCGAACGGTATTTATCCGGTTGAGGTTTATTTTGCAGATCTTTCCAATTACAGCGCAAATACCGATGAGAATGCAGCAAAGCTGGATGCAGTCAAGTTCATTCCGGGTTATGTCTGCGTCAATACCGATCAGCCGGAAGTTCCGGCAACCGGAACCGAGATGACGCTGAGACCGGAGACGATCAGCGCACAGCCGGGTGAGACTGTCAGAATGAAGCTGCTCATAGAAAACAACCCTGGTCTCGTTGCATTTGTCATTCGTATGCACTATGATGACAATGCGATCGTGATCAACGAAGCAGGCGCCGGTGCTGATCTTGGTAAACACGCACGCTTGACCACGAATACACTGGACGACTAAGCTGCAATATCACAATGTATGAAAGCAAGTGCCTGAGAACCAACGAATTCTCAGGCACTTATTTTGCAATATAGAACATCTGCCCCGAAAACAGCGCAAAGCCACTTTTGACAGCGCATCAAAAGTGGCTTTGTGATATAAGGTGGGGGAGGAAATCAGAATTTATTGCTTATTGTAGGTAACCCACTGGTAATAAGCGGTCAGCGGCTTGTTGCCGTTATAGGGCTTGAGCCACTCGTCAACCGTCTTGCCCGGCCATGCGTTCATCATGATCTTGCTCGGTGTGACCGGAACATCACCGGACATCGACCAGACTTCCTTGCCGTCTACATACCATGTGATCTTTCCGGGCTGCCAGTTAAAGCCGTATCTGTGGAAATCCTGCGACGCGTCAAAGCCGAGGTCGATCATCTTCTCGTGACCGCCCACGCCGTTGCGGTAGTAGTTGAGCTGTGCCTTGGTGGTATCCTTGCCGAGGATTTCGACGTCGATCTCATCCCAGGGATTCTGCTGACCGTTTACGACATCGCTCGGACCTGTGTAGGTGAAGAACGAGGAAACAACACCGTCATTCTTGATCGCCTTCATCGAGGTCTCGTAGTAACCGTAGTGGTAGAAATTATTGGTACGGAATTCGCCGCCGGAGTAGGAAGGCATCCAGTCCGGATTGCCGTCGTTTGCATTCCATTTCTGGTCGATGATCAGACGGAGCGTGCCATCCTGAATATAAGCATTGCGCTTGTACCAGTAGCAGTCGAACGGCTTGCCGTTTGTCCAACCATCGGAAGCGAAGAAATCGCCTGCCTGACCTGCCGAGAAGTTGGAAACCATGGTTGCATTTGCGTTCATGCCGGAATTCGGCTGCTGGGTGCTGGTATTGGTGTTGTTGTTATTGTTGTTATTGCTACTGCTCTTGCCGTTCTTATCGTAGGTAACCCACTCGTAGTAGGCGGTCAGCGGCTTGTTGCCGTTATAGGGCTTGAGCCACTCGTCAACGGTCTTACCCGGCCATGCGTTCATCATGATCTTGCTCGGTGTAACCGGAACATCACCGGACATCGACCAGACTTCCTTGCCGTCTACATACCATGTGATCTTTCCGGGCTGCCAATCGAAGCCGTATCTGTGGAAATCCTGCGACGCGTCAAAGCCGAGGTCGATCATCTTCTCGTGACCGCCCTGACCGTTGCGGTAGTAGTTGAGCTGTGCCTTGGTGGTATCCTTACCGAGGATTTCGATGTCGATCTCATCCCAAGGATTCTGCTGACCATTTACAACATCGGTCGGACCCGTGTAGGTGAAGAACGAGGAAACAACACCGTCATTCTTGATTGCCTTCATCGAGGTTTCATAGTAGCCGTAGTGGTAGAATTCGTTGGTGCGGAACTCGCCGCCGGAGTAGGAAGGCATCCAGTCCGGATTGCCGTCATTTGCATTCCATTTCTGGTCGATGATCAGACGGAGTGTGCCGTCCTGAATATAAGCATTGCGCTTGTACCAGTAGCAGTCGAACGGCTTGCCGTTTGTCCAGCCGTCGGAAGCGAAGAAGTCGCCGGCCTGACCTGCGGAGAAGTTCGAAACCATGGTTGCATTTGCGTTAAACGGCTGCTTGGGACCGTTGTTATTATTGTTGTTATTATTGTTGTTATTGTTATTGTTGTTATTATTGCTATCGCTCTTTTGATAGGTGACCCACTGATAACGCGCGGTCAGCGGCTTGTTGCCGTTATAGGGCTTGAGCCACTCGTCAACGGTCTTGCCCGGCCATGCGTTCATCATGATCTTACTCGGTGTAACCGGAACATCGCCGGTCATAGACCAGATTTCCTTGCCGTCTACGTACCAGGTAATCTTGCCCGGCTCCCAGTTGAAGCCGTAGGTGTGATATGCTTCGGATGCGTCAAAGCCGAGGTCGATCATCTTCTCGTGACCGCCCACGCCGTTGCGGTAGTAATTGAGCTGAACCTTGGTGGTATCCTTACCGAGGATCTCGATGTCGATCTCATCCCAAGGATTCTGCTGACCGTTTACGACATCGGTCGGACCTGTGTAGGTGAAGAACGAGGAAACAACACCGTCATTCTTGATTGCCTGCATCGAGGTTTCATAATAACCGTAGTGATAGAATTCATTGGTGCGGAATTCGCCGCCGGAATAAGAGGGATTCCAATCCGGATTCGAGTCGCCCTGATTCCATTTCTGGTCGATGCGCAGCTCAAGGTGGTCGCCGACGATTTCGGCATTTCTCTTGTACCACCAGCAGTCGAACGGCTTGCCGTTTGTCCAGCCGTCGGAAGCAAAGAAATCGCCTGCCTGACCCGCGGAGAAATTGGAAACCATCGTTGCATTGGCATTCATCTTTGTTCCGAGATCCGGAATGCTGCTGGATGCCTTGGGGAACAGGATTTCGTTTTTCAGACGGGAAAGGTCTTTTGCATTGATGGTGCCGTCATTGTCCATGTCCATATTCTTTGACAATGACGACTTACCAAGCAATGCGTCGGAAAGCATTGCCGCATCGCTGCGGTTTGCGGTACCGTCGCCGTTCAGGTCGGCGGTCATGCCTGCAAGCACGGCGACTGTCAGGATGCTGACAGTCATCAGCAGCGCACCGGATGCAGCCATGATTCGTACTCTTTTTTTCATCCCAAATCCTCCTTGTTTTATCGTGGACAATATCGTGCAAAGACCGCCTGCGGTTCAGCACGCCATCTTTGTGTGGTAGTGTCCTTGCTTCTCTTTGCAGCCGTTTTATTTTTGTATGCCGGCTTTTTTTCAGTATAGCACATTTGTCTGTATCATAATATCATATATACAGCTTTTTTGTCAAATCGGTATTGCATTTTTTTGTGGTATCATGTATAATAGAAACGGGGTGTTTCGTATGGATATTGAGCAAAAATTGACGCATCAGGCGTTCCTGAATCGTGAACTCAGTATTTCACATTTGGCGTATGAACGGGAAAATGCGTTTTTTAATAGTATCCAGCAGGGCAATGTAGCCGAAATGCAGCGCCTTTATGCGCCGCTCGGCACATCCAATATGGGCAGACTCAGCGAGGATCCGCTGCGGAATCTGCAATATCATCTGATTATTACCGTTGCACTGATCACACGCTCCTGCATTGAGGGCGGCATGGAGATGGAGGAGGCTTATAATTTAAGCGATATCTATATCCGTGCGATTGACAAGTGCGGCTCGGTGGACGAGATCAATATGCTGCACAGCGAACTTGTATTGGACTATGCGCAGCGAATGCAGCTGATCCGGAAGCAGAATCGCTACCCGAAAGCCATTACCATTGTCATTGACTATATTTATGATAATCTGCATACAAGACTGTCACTTGCAGAGCTTGCGAATGTCGCAGGGCTGTCCGTGCCGTATCTGTCGAAGCTGTTCCGCAAGGAGGTTGGCATCACGGTTTCGGAATATATCAAACGAAAGCGCATCGAAACTGCGGAAAATATGCTGCGGTATTCCGATTTCTCCTGTCTTGCGATTTCGGATTATCTTTGCTTTTCTTCGGAGAGCCATTTTATTCAGGTCTTTCGCACCTATACAGGCTATACGCCGAAGCGCTACCGGGAGGCGTTTTTTCGGATTCGGCGGTAGGCAGACTTGACATTGCATGGCGGATATGCTATAATCGAAATAGTATACATATATCATCGCCATGCCGGATGGACATGGCAAAGGAGTAATAGATGACAGAAAAAAATGAAAATTACGAAGCAATGAAGCAGCAAATCTGTGAACGGCTTGCGGCACTTGGTCAATCGCATATCATTCAGCATCTGGAGGGGCTTGATGCGGCAGCGCAGGAGGCAATGCTGCGGCAGCTTGACACGCTGGATTTCAGTGTGCTGGACCCGGAATGTGCGGAGGAACAGCGCGGTGTGCTTGCGCCGCTCCATGCAACGACATTGGAAGAAATTGACCGGAATCGTTCGCAATTTATGGAAATCGGTCTGGAGGCGATTCGTGCCGGAAAGGTCGGTGCGGTGCTGCTCAGCGGCGGACAGGGCACAAGACTGGGCTGCGCACACGCCAAAGGCATGGTCGATATCGGAATCAGCAGAGAGCTGTTTATTTTTGAGTGCCTGATCAACAATCTGAAGCGTGTGACCGATCAGGCTGGCGTTTACGTGCCGTTTTTCATCATGACGAGTGCTGCGAATCATGATGAGACTGTAAAATTCTTTGAGGAAAAGAATTATTTCGGCTACAGCAAGGCACATATTCGCTTTTTCCAGCAGGAGCAGCTTCCGACTGTTGATTTGGATGGCAAACTGATGCTTTCCGAGCCGGGCGTGATTTCGACCGCGCCAAACGGAAACGGCGGCTGGTATGCTTCGATGGAAAATACCGGTATTCTGCGCGAGCTGCGGAGCAGTCAGATTGAATGGCTGAATGTGTTTGCTGTGGATAATGTATTGCAGTCGATTGCGGATCCTTGCTTTATCGGCGCGGTGATCGCATCCGGCAGCGTATCCGGTGCAAAGGTCGTAGCAAAGACCTCGCCCGATGAGAAGGTCGGCGTACTTTGCCTTGAGGATGGCAAGCCCTCGATTGTTGAATACTACGAAATGACGGACGAGATGCGCACGCGCCTTGAGCCGGACGGCACGCTTTCCTATCGGTTCGGCGTGATTCTGAATTATCTGTTCCGCACCGATCAGCTTGAAAAATCATTGTCCTGCAAGCTGCCGCTGCATAAGGCAAAGAAGCAGGTCAGCTATATGGATGACGAGGGGAAACCTGTCGTACCGGAGCAGCCGAATGCCTATAAATTTGAAACGCTTGCGCTTGATCTGGTCAAGCTGCAGGAAAATTGCCTCGCATACGAGGTTGCGCGTGAAAAGGAGTTTGCACCGATCAAAAACAAGGAGGGTGTGGATTCTGTTGACACTGCGCGCGAATTGCTCCGTCTGAACGGAATTGTACTGTAAATCGCTCAACGACTGCGTGCCGGAATGGTGCGCAGTCTTTTCTGTCTCAAAACAGTGCGAGCATGAACCGGTAAAATATGCGTATTGCTGAAAAGACTTGACAAAATGCCTTGTTTCATGGTATACTAAATTTACGAGTATTCGTGTGGTTATTGCGATCCCTGCCTGATTTTGCATGGAGCATTCCGGATGCGCATACTCTTTCATTTTATCATTCTATGAGTTGTGGAGAATCAAATATGCTTGAAACAATCCAGAAAATCGGCGCGGCATTCCGGCTGCCCGGTGCGTTTGACGCCTTTGAAACCATGACAAACGGCAATATCAACGCAACCTTCAAGGTCACATATAACGATGCGGACGGTAATCCGAAGTCCTATATCTTCCAGCGAATCAATACGGTTGTATTCAGCAATCCCGTGCAGATTATGCAGAATATCGACCTCGTTACAACGCATATCCGCAAAAAGAATCCGGATGGTGTGACGCTGCATTTCCATCATACCGCCGATGGCAAGAACTATTTGTTTGACGACGCGGAGAATTTCTGGCGCGTGATGAATTATGTGGATTCCATCACGTTCAATACCTGCGACGACCTGAGTGTGATCGAGGCGACCGGCAAGGCGTTTGGTGATTTCCAGAATCAGCTCAGCGATTTTGACGGCGCACAGCTTTTTGAGACGATTCCGGATTTCCATAATACGAAAAAACGTCTGGATACGCTGTTTTCGCATATTTCAGAGGATCCGTGCGGACGCGTGGCGACTGTGCAGGACGAGATTCAGTTCCTGACAGAGGTGCGCGAACAGGCATCGGCGCTTTCGGTGCGCTTTGCAAACGGAGAATTTCCGGTTCGCGTGACGCACAATGATACCAAGTCCAACAATGTTCTGTTTGACAAGGAAACGAAAATGCCCCTCGTGGTCATTGATCTGGATACGGTCATGCCGGGTATGTCCATGTATGATTTTGCGGACGCGGTTCGTTTTATTGCCAATACTGCTGCCGAGGATGAGCCGGATACAGCAAAGGTCAGCTTTGATACGGAAAAATTCCGCGCATTCTGCAAGGGCTTTCTCGGTGCGGTCGGACAGTCGATGACAGAAGCGGAGCGCAGCAGTCTTGTGCTTGCAGCGTTTTCGATTACGATCGAGCTTGCTTCGAGATTTTTAGACGATTATCTCACCGGCGATCAGTATTTTAAGATCACGTATCCGCAGCACAATTTTGATCGTGCGAGATGTCAGCTTGCGCTGGCAAAGGATATCCTCCGCAAATGGGATGCGTTGGAGCAGATCGTTTCGGAAACTACGGTAGGCTGAGTAATTGAAGGCAACACCGCGCAAAGTCCGCCTTACGGCTTGGCGGCACATCTACTTGCATATTTTCCGCCATCTTGCACAGAAATTCCTTGCTGGGCGTCAGCCCAGCGGCGTCATTTCTATACAATCTGACGAAAAATCTGACTGCGTATCTGTACCACCAACTCTGTGCGGTATTGCCTTAGGGCAACCCCGCGCAAAGTCCGCCTTACGGCTTGGCGGTATTGCCTTAAATAGTAATATCTACGCAGATTTTTTCATCCGTATCATAGCTCTTGGGGCAAATGATACATTGCTGCTTCTTGATTTTGATTTGGTGCAGCCGATATTCCAAATCCGCAAAGCTCGCGTCTTGAAACAAAACCGTTTTTTGCGGTTGCTGAGACTGCTGATTGATCAAATACAGGAGCGCCGTATAGCTGTGTCCGGGCTTGGTCATGGAAGATGTGAACCGAAGCGCGGCGGTATATTTCTTGTAGGATTTTTGCAGAACCAGGCATTCGGTACGCTCTGCAGATTCGACATGATATTCCTTTAGCTTGCATACGATTCGCTTTATTCAGTGTTCATTATAGCATAGAATCCGTCATTTTTCAAGTGGCTTCAAAAGGAAAAAATAGAAAAAGTGATTGCGGTCTGCGGCAATTTTGTTGTACGCATAGAACGATGCGCTGATACATACGAATGGAATGGGGAGGGAGAACGATGCAGCAGACAAAATTTTGCATTCACAGTCGCTTCCGAACGCAAAGTCCGGAGGCACTGCGCCGCGCTGTGACAAAAAAAATTGAGAAAATCCTTGTCACCAAGCAGAAATCAATGTTACCGGAAAGGAGCTGCGATTACGCCAAGGGTCGGAATCTACTGCCGCCTGTCCATCGAGGATCGGAATAAATGCGGCAATGACGAGAGTGAGAGCATTCTCAATCAAAAAAATATGCTTCGTGCCTATTGTCTGGAACGAAGCTGGGAGATTTACGATATCTACATCGACGACGGTTTCAGCGGCATCGACCGCAGCCGACCGGCGTTCTGCCGGCTGATTCGGGACTGTGCGCAGGGGAAAATCAACATTGTGCTGTGCAAGGACCAATCCCGTTTTTCGCGCGATACGGTCATCATCGAAGAATATCTGAATGATAAATTTTTGGAGTGGGACATTCGCTTTATCGGGCTTGCAGACCATGCCGATACCGAGAACGAAAGCTACAGCACCATCCGCCTTTTTACCTCTGCCTATAACGAAATGTATGTCAAGGATATTTCCGCGAAGATTCGCAGGACGCTTGCCTATAAACGGGAGCAGGGGCAGTTTATCGGCTCCTTTGCACCCTACGGCTATCGGATTGACCCAGAACATAAGCGTCATCTTGTGATTGATACGGAAGCTGCGCCGGTTGTTCGGCAGATTTTTGCACACTATGTCAGCGGTGAGGGCTATCGGCAGATCGTGCAGCAGCTCAATGCGCTTGGCATACCGAGTCCCAGTGCCTATAAAAAACAAATCGGCTCAAACTACGTCAACTGCAATGCAGAGCACAGCAGCACGCGCGGTCTTTGGACGCAATCCACAGTTGCAAAAATCCTATCCAACGAAATGTATACCGGTACGCTGGTGCAGGGAAAATCCCACCATATCAGCTATAAAAATAAGAAGCGAAAGCAGGTCGATCCGGCAGACTGGGTTCGGATTCCGGATGCGCATGAAGCAATCATTGACGCAGAAACATGGCAGAACGCACAGGCGCGTTTGCGCAGTCATACCAGAGTCGAAAAACGCTCGCAAATACTGCAGCCGCTTTCGGGCAAGGTGTACTGTGCAGTCTGCGGCAGCCCGATGAAACGGAATGTCTACTATAATAAATCGAAAACCATTCAGTATTACGGCTTGCAATGTGCCAGCTATAAAACCGGCGCGATGAACTGTCCGAATACCAAATCCATCAGCGGAAAAAGATTGGAGCAGCTGCTTCTTGACGCGCTGAACGAAATTGTATCGCAAGATTGTCAAGCGGATGAGATTTGCATTGCAGAACTGTTCACAGAGCAGCTTTGCAGCCTGAAACGCAGTCTCTCTAAATATCGTGAACAGCACGACTCTGCGCAAAAACGCCTGCTGCAAATGTATAAAGACAAATTGGACGGCGTGATTTCTGCCGAGGAATACGCGCTGTTTCGCGATGATCTTACAGCAGAGGTACAGGCTGCCGCTGAACGGATTGATGCACATAATCAGCAGATCGCGGAATGCCTTTCGCAAATGCAGCAGCCGCAAACGGCATTGCTTGCAGGGCTGCTTCCGTTTGAACGGCTCGACCGCAGCCTTGCGGATGAATTTCTCGACAAAATTGCGATCGGGCAGACCGATGAAGCCGGTGTGCGCGCGCTTCAAATATACTGGAATATATGAAACGAGCTTCCCAATACAGGAAGCTCATTTTGATTATGATTCGTTTTGCCGGGTATTCCGAATAAAAATATCTTCAAGCCCATCGGCATAGGTGGTTTTTTCTTCGGTTGAAACCGCGCCGATTTCTTTTTCGTTTTCGATCACCGTCAATACGCCATCGGAAAGCGTGAGGCAATAGGACTTGCCGTTTTGCTCAAATTGCACATCGTCATTGATGTTATCTATCTGTGTGAAATCTGCCGGCAGATATTGCGCCATATGATAGCCGCCAATCTCTGAGCCGACACAGACAAGCCGAAACTGCAAGCCATCCTCTTTTTCATGAATCGTATATGCAGCCTTGTAGTCGCCAAAGTCGGTTCCCGTATGAAATATGGCAATCATCTCTGCCGTGCGCAAAAGATACAGCTCGCGCGTCAGCAGCATCCCAAACAAAATCAGCGGCAGAAACGCAAGGAGCAGCAGATGCCGCTTTTTTCCCATGGAGGCAGCTTCTTTCTGCTCCTGCATGAGCGCCTGTATCGTTTTCTTTTTCTTGATATGACAAAGGATCATGGTGATCAGGCTGAAGACTGCCGTTACGCCGCAGCTGAGATATTGCAGCAGGAATCCGATTGAGACAGAGATATTGAGAAGCCCTATGCTGATTGTACTCAAAAGCAGACTGCAAAGATTGATGAGAACGACTGCGGTGACTGCGGACAGCCGATGCTTTGTGTGAATCAGCTCGGACTTGCTTTTTATGATGACGACGATTGCGGCGATCAGGAGCAAAATTGACATGATCGCTGCAAATAGACCATGATAATATACAAATGTAGATAATAGCATATGGGTGTACCTGCCTTTCGTGTTTTTAAGGCAATACCGCACAGAGCTGGTGGTATAGATGTGCAGGGCGAGGGGAGACCGGAGCGCGCGACGATTCCCCTCGTTCTTGGGTTGTCCCTTTCGCATTTGCGCAAGGAATTTCTGCCAAGCCGTAAGGCGGGCTTTGTGCGGTGTTGCCTTAAGTATACCATATTCTGCCGGAAATTACAATGGTAGGGCTGAGAAAAATCTTTGTTGTGCTGCTTGGGAGTCAAAATGGAGCCGGACATTGTACGACCCCGAACGTACCATTTGCATAATAAAAGCCGCGGATACGCAATTATATCCCCTCTATCATATAAATAATTGGGTCTGGGGATAATATCCCCAGCGCGGGGTTGTGGCACAGCGTGCTCATTTCAAATCCATCGGAGCTGCTTTGATTCCATAATTGTAATAAAGTTGCATCGCTGCCGCGATGCGATTTTGAACGGGTGCCTCTTTCGCAGGCCCCCAAGCCCGCGAGCTCTTATCAAGGCTAGGGGTATTTCGCGCTTTGCAAAGCGCGACCGAGGCTCTGCCACGGCTTGCGAAGCAATACCGTAGGACTCACGCAAACTTTTGATTTGGCTTCCAATTTGCGCAATAAAAATCGCGATTCGTTCACGCCTCGAATCAATCCAATGGAACTCTGATTACGTGGATTCGCCACATGGCGGCATAGACGGCGGCTGTTCCTCAGCAGACGGTGTTCCGGAAAAGGGGATCAACCTGAATATCCTGCTGAACCTCCGCAGTCTGCTCGAAATCTCAGGCTTCGAGGTGCAGGTGACGCGCGATACCGATCGCTCGATCCACAACGCCGGCGTAGAGGGAATCGCAAATCAGAAAAGCTCCGACATGGACAATCGGCTCGCAATCCTCAATGCGCCGCAGAACGCCGTCTGCATCTCCATCCACCAGAACCAATTTACCGATCCGCAATACAGCGGCGCGCAAATGTTTTATGCCCCCACAAACCCCAAAAGCGAATCCCTCGCACAATCCCTGCAATCGCATTTCCGGTCGATGCTCCAGCCGCAGAACGAACGCGAAATCAAATGCTGCGGCAAGGAATTGTTCCTCTGCTGGTTCTGTGAGCATCCGATGGTCATGGCAGAATGCGGCTTTCTCTCAAATCCCGAAGAAGCCGCGCGGCTTTCTGACTTAGATTATCAGCATCAGGTCGCGCTGACCCTCTATGCCGGTCTGACCGAATGGCTCTCAGAACAGCAAATTGTCTGATTTTTTGCAAATTAAAAAATATTTTTCGGAAACTATTGACATTTTAGATAAAATGCACTATAATATAGATACTTCTTCTTCGTAAAGAACTCCTTTGACGGCGCTGTCCCCGAAACCTATCGAGGGCGGCGTCGTCGTTTGCAGTGTTTTTTATTTGCACGAAAAAATTTTTTTGAAAAATGTGTTGTATTTTTTTGTAAATCTCGTTCTTATGATTGAAAGGCGAACACGAAGGGCGGTGGCAGCCATGGACGATCAGGCAATCATCCTACTATTTGAACAGCGTAATGAGCAGGCAATCTCCGAAAGCCATCGGCAATACGGATTGCTCTGCAAATCTGTTGCGCGCGATATTACAGGCAGCCTTGAGGATGCCGAGGAATGTCTCAATGACGCCATGCTCACCGCTTGGAACGCCATTCCCCCTGCTAAGCCCCCAAAACTTCCGCGCCTATCTGCTGAAATTGGTTCGCAATGCCGCACATGACCGCTACCGTGCTGCCCACGCGGAAAAGCGCAGTGCTGCAAAGAATTGCGGTTCGATCGACGAGCTTGCCGAAATTATCCCGGACAGAAGCGATATTGTCAGCGAGGTCGAACGCCGCGAAATTCTAAGCGCAGTGACCGAATTTCTGCGGAAATTGCCGCAAAAACAGCGAGATTTGTTCGTGCGGCGATACTGGTATGCAACCGATATCGCATCGCTTTCCGCTATGCTGCAAATGTCGGAAAGCCATGTTACAGTCACGCTTTTCCGTCTGCGGAAGCGCCTGAAAAAATATCTGGAAAAGGAGGGCTTGCTATGAATGCAATCCGGTTTTCGGAAATCCTGACCGATATCCCCGAAGAATTCATTGAATCGGCGGCAGAGCTGCACGGCAAGCCGATCCGATGGTATCGAATTTCCGCGATTGCTGCGTGTATTGTTCTGCTGATTTCGGCGGCGGTTTACCCAAGGCTTCGCACACAGACCCCCGAACTCACCGTGCCGATGGCAGAGCAAAGCACCGCTGCGACCACCGTAACCACCGCGCCGGAGCAGTCCGAAGTGCGCAAATCCAATTCCACAACGGCGCAAACGACCCTATCCTCTGCGACTGAATCCCGACACACATCGGAGGCGTTGATGACGCTTTTTGCCGCAGATACGACGAAAATAACGCCGGAGACCAATCCTGCGACTGTGACGGATGCGCCGCCCGAAACCACTCCCACCACCGTGCCTGAAAATCAGCCCGTTGAAACCGAGGGGAAGCAAGAGAGTGCCGATTCGCCTGCCGAAACCATCCCCGCAACCACCACGCTCGCTGAGGAAATCTTCCCCATAACAGTGACCACAACACGCACCAACGTTCTGGAGACTGTGCCGGTCTCGCAGCCAAATCAGACTGTTGACACGCCGGATTCTCCGGAGCCGCAAAAGGTGAAAGCGCCGATCTGGAAAGGGGAGATACGGCATCCGGTATCCACGCCGGATTCCTTCTTCGGAACGCTCCTGAATACGAGCCTTTCGCTTTATGAGGGCGATGTGGACGCGAGCCTGCGTATCCTCTACGGCATTCCGCAGGATTATGATTTGACAAACAGGCAATGGCTGCTGATTCGGATTGAAACATCCTACAGTCACGCTGTCATCGCAGATTTGCATACTGCCGAAAACGGTCTGCGTGTCACCGTGGCTTATGCGGATGACGGTACACCGCCCGAATATCAGATGATCCATTACGTGATACCGATTCCGGAGCAGTGCCGGATGGACGCGCAGAATTGCAGTGCGGATGCTGACAGCGTGACGGATGCGGCATGGCTTGCGGACATGGAGTGTGATTATCTTCTATTTGAAATTCCGGATGAATCAGAGGGATCATGATGAAACAATCAACACGATTTTCTGCAATTCTTGCAGGCACGCTGATGCTCTGCACCCGATGCAGATGCGTAGATTTCTGTAATCGTACAGAAGCATTTTCCGGATGGTGAGCCTTTTAGTCATAATGGTTATGATGACATTTATGAATACTATGTGGCGGACGCTGCTTCCGAAGCCCTGATGAACGAGCTTGCCGATGCAGGTCTCATCTCCCAATTCTATTCATGGGGCAGACCTCGAATGATATCGAAATCGAACACGGCTATCTGACTGCATACAGGTCATACGCGGAGACATCGACGGGGCAGGCAGTTCCGTGGGCAGAAATCGAAGCATGGCTCAATGAACAGCATCCGGAATGCGAATTTGTCTGCGTGACAGACAAAGACACCGTGCTTGCAAGAGAGCTTGCAAGAGAGCTTGGTCTTGGCATCGACCCGACGCTGCGCGAGGGGGACATGAATGCCAGCGGAAAGATTGACCTTGACGATATGACCGCGATCCTCAAAACACTGGTGTCTGCCGATTGACAGTATCCATATTCAAAAATCTGAAAATGAAACGGAGGTATTATTATGAAAAAGCTGATGAAAGTATTGGCGCTGTGTGCAAGCGCTGTGATCGGCTGCGGCGCAATCCCCGCAGCATCCGCAGAAGCGCTTTACTGGTGGGGCATTGCCGGAAGCGATCAATTTCAGGAGATGACGCCGCTTGATGATAAGGAGATGCTCCAATGGGTTGGCTATGGCGGCATTCCCGGTACGCCGTGCGAGTATCAGGTTCTGACGTATCATAATGTGCGGGATGTGGAGCACACGATCGTAGACGAGAATGGCAATTTTGTCGGAACTGAAATCCAACATATCGACAATTATCCGCTGTATGTCGTGATGCCGCGCGAGAATGAGCTTCGGATTGTGCTGCGTTCTGAGCTTGACCCGTTCGAGGCAGCGCAGCAGATGAAGGAAATTATTCATCGGTATTATGATGATTCCGTCAAAATCTATACGCTTGGTTTTGGCACTGGGGATCTGGATCACACCTACCACCTGCGCGCCGCAAACGATGCGCAAATCTCGGAGGAAATTGCTGCGTCCATCATGAAGGATCTGGCAGAAGCAGGGCTGCTTGCTGAATTTTACACATGGGGGCAGACCGCAGACTATCAGCAGGTATGCTACAAGAATCCGACTGCCTATCCGATGGTCGATCAGAAATGGAACAGCAGCTTCACGGAGCTGGAGGATGTTCAGTTTGACTGGGATGCCATCGGCGCATATGTCGATCAGAATTATCCCGAATGCGAGTTTCTGCGCGTCACGCAGGAGGATATCGAGCTTGCAAAGAAGATCGGATACTATGATTATGCGCAGGATAAAGTGTATTTTGCCAATGATATTGTCATGTATGCTGTGATTCCACCGGAGGGAACGGCGTTTCCGGAGCATTTTGCGATTGCGGCTGATCTCTATGCACAGTTCGGACTGAGCGCAGAATGGCTGTGTCCGGCATCCTTCAGCGCACCCATGACCGGTCAGAACGCCCTTGCAATCCCCGGAAATGTCAATCTCGATATCACGGCAGATGTCTCGGATGCTGTATTGCTCGCACGATTCTGTGCAGAGGACAATGCTGCGGTTATCACAGAGCATGGAAAGAAAAATGCGGACGTGGACGGCAATGGCAAGATTGAAACGGACGACATGACCGCGCTCCTCAGAAGCATTGCAAAACTCGATTGATTCTTCATGACAATAAAGCAGCCGCCGATGTGCTACACGTACATCGGCGGCTTGTTTTGTATTTAGGGCAACACCGCGCACTGCGCGGAGTACGAATGCGAGAGGGACAACCCAAGAAAGAGGGGAATCGTCGCTGCGCTCCGGTCTCCCCTCTCTCTTAGGTTTTCCCTCTCGCGCTCTCTCTTTCCTAACTCTCTCCCCTCTGCTTAGTAGAATTTTCTTTTACTGTGCAGCGGAGAGTAGTTTATTTCGCGGCTTTGCAATTAAGGGGGAATGCGAGTGCAGCGAGTTCCCCCCTTTCCTCTTGGGGTTCTCCCCTCGCACTGCGTATCTGCGCGGAGTACGAATGCGAGAGGGACAACCCAAGAAAGAGGGGAATCGTCGCTGCGCTCCGGTCTCCCCTCTCTCTTAGGTTTTCCCTCTCGCGCTCTCTCTTTCCTGACTCTC
>JAZNTW010000051.1:0-4913 GCA_045591925.1 Oscillospiraceae bacterium | reverse complement strand
CCGGACAATGTCCTCGCTAATGATGGAGGCATAGGCGTGGGAGATAATCCAGCCGCGCGGATCGCGTTCCGGCTCGCTGAATACGCCGACCGGAAGAATCGAGACCGGCTTGACCGTTGTTTCCTCCTGAATTTCGCGCAGTGCGCATTCCTCAACGGTTTCGCCCTTTTGCAGGAAGCCGCCCGGCAATGCCCACATCCCCTTATAGGGATGACCGCCGCGCTGAACCAGAAGCAAAAGCAGCTTATTTTCGGGATTTTTCCTGTAATTTTCCTTGTCCTCGGCACGAATCATAAAGGCGGCAACGTCTGCCGTGACGGACGGGCGTTCATAATCCTCGATCCGATACCTTGCGAGGAACTCTTTTTCATGCTCCATAGGATATTCTCCTTTTTGTTATTTACAATATGATAATAACATAAAATGAATAAGATGTCAAGCCTTTTTCGATATTTTATAATATTTTAATTTTATTATGCGCAATCTGATAAACATGATACAAAAAGTCTCCTTACACCTTGCGGCGTAGGGAGACTCATTTTATGATAGGATTACGCAGAAATCTCCGGCGAGAGCAGCCGGTGTTTGAGCAGGGAAATGTCGAGCGAATTCAGCACGCCGTCCTGATGCAAATCCGCAGCCTGCCAGTTTGCCAGCACAGCATCCGGAACGGTCAGAATCCACTTCTGAACCGCGACGATATCGGAGATATCAAAGACACCGTCCGCATTCACATCGCCCTTTACTACGCTGTCCTCGATTACTTCAAATTTACGGTTATATTTTTCCGCATATGCCTGTGCCGTTGAGCCTTCGTAGCCATGAATCACGACATCGCCCGCAACCTTTGTTTCCGTATAAAATTTGCCGTCAATCAGCGTACCGAAATCTCCGTCGCTTTCGGTATATTCTAAATATCTGTATGTCGCAGGAATTGTTTTTTCGCTGTCAAAAATATCGCATTCCGGATCGTAGATATAAAAATCCTTGGTTGCGCGTGCGACTGTAATTGTTTTTTCCTGTATGAACGAGCAATGATAATCCATTCTTGCAACGATCGAAGCGGTGAGCTGTGCAAATACAATGTAGTTCATGTATCGGACAGACGCCGGAACGGAGACGGTATGCATCTGACTTCTCGTAAAGAATGCGCACTCTGCAATGCCGATTGTGCCTTCTCTGATGTCAGCATTTTCAATATTCTCCGCACTGCCGACAACCCAGTTCCCGATGTAATAGATTCCGTTGGCATCTTCAATGCAGCCGGATTCTTCAAAAGCCAGATTGCCGATATAGGTCACTGTTTCCGGAATGATGAAGGTTTTCAGTGCCGGACATTTTCCGAATGCGCCGTAGCCGATTGTATCAAGCTCGCCGCGGAATATGACCTCGGAAAGACTTTCGCAGGAATAGCACATATTGCCAGAAACAGAGGTAATCTGCTTCGGAAATGCAATAGATTTCAGCTTGGGGCAAATGGCAAATGCGCCATTATTGATATGCGTGATATGGGAGGGAATCACAGCCGTTTCAAGGTGCTGGCATCCGACAAAGGCAAAATCTCCGATGCGCTCGGTCTGCTCCGGAATGCTCAGGCTTTGAAGCTCCTTGGCAGGCGGACAGCCGACCAGCGTTTTCATGTCTTTGGTATAGAGAATCCCGTCAGCCGTGGTGTAATTCGGATTGGTTTCCGAGACAATGACCTCTGATACAGACGGAAGCAGCTCCTCCTCATCCGCAGCGGCAGCAATCTGGACGACGCCGCTGTGCGTACCGATATTACCTGACTGTATGGTATGCAAGGTGGTGTCTATCAAATCCACCCACTCGAAATGCAAAAACGAATCCGGCAAGGTAATCTTCTGCAATTTTCTGCAATAACCAAACGGCGAATCCATCGAACCGACAACCGGCAGACCGCTGACCTCAGCAGGAATCTCAACAGCGGTGATTTCGTTGTTGCTGCAATTGGTCAGAACCGCATAGTCTGCATAAAGACGAAATTCGAGGTCATTTTCAACGGCTTTCGTATACGCCGCATCGGGATCCGGAAACTCCTGTATTTCCTGATTCTGCGCACTCAGCTGCTCTTGTGTGGCGGCTTCCAGTGCGCTGACGGGAGCAGCCTGTAGCAGCATACTGCCGCACAATACTGTCAGAACCGATATCATAAAACGATTTTTTGTCATGGGGGTATTCTCCTTTGTAAAATTGTCATTGAAAAAGCAGATGGATACTTTTTGTTGGATATTTCATAAACCACGCAATTCGTCAATACAATGTCTCATAAAATAAGAGTGAGGTGGCATACGAAACGTAAACTTGTATTCTGGCGGAGCATCGGGATTGTGCTCGTATCGGGGCTTGGCGTGCTTTTGCATTTCCTGTATGACTGGACGCAGCATACGGCATTCGGGAAATGCTATGCAAATTTCTGGTGCGTCAAGCTGAAAAGCACCATGCTTGGTTGATTGCTGATTCCGGTTTTGTTTTACACGCTAAACGGAATGTTCGGCACCACTCCGGATTGGATGAACATAGCCGTTTTCTTTGTATCCGTGATCATTGCCTTGATATACGAGGCTCGCAGCTTCAAAGAAAACGGGACAGCTTGCAGATTTTCCTATATCGCAATCTGCATTTTGTGTCTGGTTGCGGTGCTGTTTGGCTTATTTACATACTGCACGCCGGAGCTGCCGCTGTTTCGGAATCCGATTGACGGCAGCTTCGGGCGATATGTCACTTGTGTGTCAGCTGCGCCGAACAGTCGCGCAGCGAATCCATTTTGAGATTATCGGGCAGAAAGCAGCTCGCGTTTGAGCAGCGCAAGATCCGCTGAATTCAGGATGCCGTTTGCATCAAAATCAGCCGCGTTCCAGTCAGCGAGCTTGGCGTCCGGCATCGTGAGCAGATATTTTTGCAGCAGCACTGCGTCCGCAACATTCACCCGGCCATCCGCATTGACATCGCCGGAAGCAGCACCCTCCGCAAAATTTGCCTGCAAGGTCATTGCTTTCGACAGCTTCATCGTCACGGTTTTCTCAGTTCCGGTATGATCGCCCTCCCAGCCGGCAAAGGATGAACCTGCATCCGGGATTGCGGTAATCGTCACATCACATTCGGAGAAATATTTGCCTGTCCAGCCGTTTGTGCAATCGGGCGTAATGGAATTGATCTGAATTTTGCCGTTGCCACGGGTTTTGAGCGTAACGCTTTGCAGATTGCCGGAAAGCTGCAAATATTCTTTCATATCCTCCAGCGTGTAGCCTGCGCGCTGCGAGAAAAAGGTTTGGATCTGGTCGAGCTTTTTCCGGTAATCATTGCGATTGTACTCCAGATTGCTTTCCACACTGCCGCCGTAGAAGCCCCACCATCTGACCAGAGAGCCTGCCATCAATTCCGTATAATTCTCACGATAATACGAAACGCGGTCGCGCGCTTTTTGTTCGGTCATAATTTCGTTTGCATAGTCGCAGTAGACTGCGGCAAATTGATTCCGGAACGTCGGATTTTTGAGCAGATTGTTAAACAGCGCGGTCGGAGAATATCTTGTGTCCATATGCCGGAAGCTGTCGTAGGCATAGCCCTCAACGCCGCCGAAATCCTGATAGGTCGCACCCATCGTATAATCGAGGTCAAAGGTCATAAACCGCCATTTTCCATCGCTGTAAGGATTCCCCTCAATCGTCTCGCCCATATTCCGCCAGATACCATAGTTATAGTTCGGCCAGTCGTATGTGCCAAGATACAGTCCCGTCGCATAATGCTCAATCATGCTGTCGGTATCAATAAAATCACAGACTGTCTGATAATTTGCCGCATTGGTCAAATCCTTTTTCTCGTATTCTCTTGCAAATTCAAAGAAGCTGTCATACTCGGACTCCGGACCTTCTTCGATTTCACCGTTTTTAATCATCGCGACATTCTCTTTTTGAATGTCGTATTGAGACTCGATGAAATAATCGGAATATTTCTCGGTCATCATATAAAGACCCCAGTATTCGCCATCGAGAAACATCACGCAGGGGCGCATATTTTGTGTGGTCAGCGCATCGCGTTCCGCAAGCAAGCCCTGCGCAAAGCCGTCACGCAGACGTTCCTCCGAGCTCACAGAGCGCAGACTGATCGTATCATATTTGTCAATCAGATTTCCGTCTGTATCCAGATTATCCGGCAGCAGCGGATACTCGATTTTTGAAGCGCCGTAATCACTGCGCGCATAGAGATTGAAGCTCTTCTGGGGTGTATTTCTGGTAGACGCGCCCTTGACGCGAATGCCCATATTCTGCGCGACAACCGGCGTACCGTTTTCAAAAATGGTAATCGACGCTTCACGCTCCCACTCTTTGCCTTTGGAAAAATAATTCGTGATATTGTCCGTATCCCAGACGCTCTTTTTCGGATTATATGCGCCGCTGTTTCTCCAATTCAAATACTGCGTACCCGTGACATAAATACCGGTATCCGGGTCAAACAGATTATCCGGATTTGTCACAAGCGAAACGACCATCATATCCTGATATTTGGAAAGGTTGCCGTTCGTGACAAAATAGGTGCGATCCACAACATCACTGAATACGCCGTCACGGTTTTTGGCAGCCGCACGCACAACCGTTGCCTTATCCACGGAATACGGCGGCTTCTTGTAGCCCGTACCGCGGGAGACGGATTGCGCCGACTGTTCATCTTCCGCATATTCGCTGTACAGATTGGGCTGATTGGAGCGATCCTGAATGGTAATTGTGCCGGAATACAGCTGCGCCGTAGAGGAAGTAGTCGGGTCGCTGCCATCGGTTGTGTAGTAAATCTGCTCCTGATTGGCAGAGGAAAGCGTCAATGCAAAATTGTTCTGATAAAAACCGGAATCCGCAGAAAAGACCGGTGCAGCGGTCACTGCCGCGTTCACCGTACCG
>JAZNTW010000050.1:0-4600 GCA_045591925.1 Oscillospiraceae bacterium | reverse complement strand
TATTTGATTTCGCGCTTCGCGCGACGAAGGGGCTGCGCCCCCTCGACCCCCAGATGTGCTGCACTCGCATTCCCCCTTTCCCCCTAATTGCAAATCCGCGAAATAAACTACTCTCCGCTACACAGTAAAAGTAAATTCAACTAAGCAGAGGGGAGACCGGAGCGCGGCGACGATTCCCCTCGTTCTTGGATTGTCCCTTTCGCATTCGTACTCCGCGCAGATGCGCAGGGAATTTCTGTGCAAGATGGCGAAAAATATGCAAGTAGATGTGCCGCCAAGCCGTAAGGCGGACTTTGCGCGGTGTTGCCGTAAAAGCAAATTGGCGTATTTGCTGCGCGGTGCCTCTCTGAGCAGCGTATTCGCCGACATCACCGGCGCAGCACAATACTGAACGAGAAATTTGCCCGTCTGCTTATATCGACCGCATCCGTGAAAAAAGGTTTCAGGCTTCGAATGCGATTTGTATATATGCACAATCGAAACATCAAAACGCGCTGTTCAATTTTGCAAAATGCCAAAATCTACAAAGATCGTTTGATCATCGGAATTTGAAAGAAAGTGAAGTTGTAGAATATGAGTAATCAAGAATCCGAATCCAGAGAATCCACGCTGAAAATGCTGGTGTTGGGCATCTGGGGACTCTATGCGATGATTGCATTCGCTGTGAACTATGTGCCGCCGGGTGAAACAAGCCGAGCCAGTGCGACAGCTGCGGAAAACACGGTCTCTGAGAACACAGAGACCACACCGCAAACGGAATCGCAGCCTGTATTTACGCGGGATATTTACCTGACGTTTGAGGACGGGCCAAGTGAACATACGCCGCAAATTCTGGATGCGCTCGACAGCTTCGGCGCAAAGGCAACCTTTTTTACAATCGGTGACAATGTCGAACACTATCCCCAATACGCAAAGGAAATTATCCGGCGCGGCAATCTGATTGCCTGTCATACCGATACGCATGATATGGTGCAGTGCTACGCCTCTGCCGATGCGTTTATGAATGAGATGATGGAGTGGCGGCAGGCGGTCACGAATGCCTGCGGCGTACTGCCCGACCGCATTTGCGTTCGTTTTCCGGGCGGCTCGACAAATGAATATGCAGCAAATATCAGAGAAGACGTGCAGCAGAGACTTGTCGCGAACGGCTATCGCTGGTTCGATTGGAACGCCGGCGACAATGACAACTGGCAAAATGTTGATACCGGTCAGCTGACGGACGCCGAATACTATATGCAGTCCTATCAAGCGTTTATGCACAAATTTGACAATGATCTTGATACGCCGATCATCTTTCTGATTCATGAAACCGAGGCGCGAACAGTCAATATTCTATCTACCGTGCTGAATGATTTTGTCAATCGCGGTTATCGGTTCCGGTTGCTGGATTCGCACCCCGATTGGAATTTGTAAATCAAACGCCCTTTGATAGAATCCTTTCGAATCAAAAATATAATAAGGAGGAAGCAGTCATGGCTCTGCCCGATTTCAAAAAGCTCGAACAGAACAAACAAGCTGTCCCCGAATGGGCAAAATATCTCAAAGACGGAGAATTCATCAGCTACACAAATACTTACACAAGCAAGATTTATTTCGATTTGTTTGATAAGTATGTCCATCCGTGCGAGCAGACCGGTGATATCCGGTATTATGTCTATGATCCGATTAAACATGGTGCTGATAAAAATAAAAAGTATCCCGTTCTGATGTGGCTGCACGGTGCAAGCAATTCCCTGATGGAAGAAGGCTGCATTATGTGCTGCGGTGCCGAGCAATATGCTTCTAAAAGTTATCAGGAGGCAATGGGCGGCGCGTATATCATTGTACCGTTGGCAAATGAGCAGCGTCTTGAAAATGGAACCATACTCGGTACATGGTCTAAGGAACATTCTGCGCCGATAAAAGAAATCTTCGATAAGGTATGCGCGGATAACAGCAAGCACATCGGAAAAAAATTTGTGATGGGCGCATCTGCGGGCGGCTATTTTACCTGGCAGCTGCTTGAGGACTACGGCAATTATTTTGACGGTGCAATCCCGATTTCCTCGTCCTATATTCCAAGCGACGAAGCACTTGAGAAAATCTCCAAAAGCGGTACAAACCTGATCATCGCGCACGGCAGACACGATGAAATGGCTTTGTTTGACGAGAGCATTCTCCCACGCGAAGAAACGCTCAAGGGCATGGAAAACTGTATCTGCTTCTTCCCCGAATGGGTCTATAACGGAGATGGCGGCGTGTCCTCGGTTTTCTATGGGATTGAGATGGGGCAGCATTGTATGATAAACTGGGTTCAGCACAATCTGATGTTTGACGATGGTACGCCTGCCGATGAAAGGCTTCCGCGCGGTGTAACGGGCTGGATCAGCGATTTGTGCAAAAAATAAGCAAAACGGAGTCTGCGAACAACAGACTCCGTTCTTTTTATATAGTATCTCCGAGGCTGCTATATACACCCTCCGGCGGCGCACAAAATGCGCTGTCCTTTATTTTGTCTTATATTTTTGCGCAATCTCCGAAATACGTTGCAGCCGATGATTCACGCCGGAACGCGAAAGCGGCGGATTCAGCTTTGCACCAAGATCGCGCAGACTTGCATCCGGATCGGCAAGGCGCTCCGCTGCAATTTCCTGTAATACAGCCGGAAGCGCGTCCAGCCCGATTGTGTTTTGAATCAGCTGAATATCCGCGATTTGCTGTTCACCTGCCGCAACGCTCCTGTCAATATTTGCCATATCACAGTTGATGCGGCGATTTGTCATGCTTCGGAAATTCTTATAGACCTGCCGTGCCGCAAGCTCCATGGACGCATTCGGTGCGCCGAAAAAGGTCAATGCGTCACAAATCTGCTCATTCTGTTTGAGATATAATACCGTATCATTTTTCCGAACGGTCGTTTTCATCCGAATATCCGGCTGTATGGCTGAAAGCAGCGCCGGAAACACTGCCGCAAGCGCAGGGTCGGAAATCGCGATTTCCAGATGATATCTTCGATCCGGATCGGTCACGCTGCCGCACAGCACAAAGCATCCCGCAGCTGCATAAGCAAGTGCTCTGCCGCTGAGTCCTGCAAAAACCGCCGCGCTTTTTCCGAAATCCAAATTCAACGGCTTTGTCAATGCCGCAACCTGTTCTGCTCCGTTCACACAAAAGCACCAGACCGGCAGCTTGCCGGAACGGGTATGAAACTCCGTATCATAACGGATTCCGCCGCCAACACTCTGCACGAGCTTCGGAAACAATTCGGCAAACGCTTCACATTCCGTTTGCAGTGTGATTTCCGATGCAGTTCGTCTGCGTGCAGCCAGCAGTATACCGGTCAAAAAAGCGCGGCAATCCGCAGGCTTCCGAATGCTGCTGCAAATCTCGGTTTTCACCTGATTGGAAAAAGATGCCATTGCGCTCACCTCCGATTGCTCAGATTATAGAAATGCTGCAAGGAATTTTGCCTGCCGCGCACGGCGCTTTGCGATACGTCCCTGCACCCAGATTTCATAGGGCATCCAGCGCGGATCCTTTTCCACAGCCGAATCGTCTACGCCATCCGTTGTATAGGTGAAAACCACGCCGTCATCATAGATTTCAAATTCAATCTCGCGAAGCTCCGAACCGGTATAGCCGTCAATTCTGCCGTCAGCGGTATAGAGTCTCCCGGTTTCATTGCCAAGACCCTCCGGCACATCCGATTTCCGGATATGATTCAGATAATAGGTCACGCCGTCCGCGTCATGCAACACATAGTCCTTGCCCTCCGGTGCAGCGTCCGAAAACAGTCCGCCGTCATCGGTAATCTCGGCATCTGCAATCGTAACAAGTTCAAAATCGCCATAGGTTTTCTTCACCCACTTCGGCTCTTTCATCTCCGGTGCAGGAATTTCGTCAAAATCATCCGCATTCAGATGCAGCGTTTCCAGCACCTCAAATACGCGTATTTTCGCGGATTCCGTATTCAGCCACGCCGTATGTGCAAGGGGCTCGCCCTGTTTCCATGCTGCCCAGTCTGCACGCATTGCCGCACGGTCTGCATAGGTATCTCCGAGCGTCAGCTCCGCACGATCCAGATAATCATAAAAAACATGATACTGCAAAACCACAAACAGACAATTCACCAGCAGAGAAAGCGTTTCCTCATCCGGCTCCTCTGCAAGAAATCCGCGCATTGCCTTGTCAATTTCCTGCTTTGCCTCCTCGTCATTGCCGCGAACCAGCGCGTCTGCAAGCAATTCCAAATCACAGTATTCTGCAATCAACTCTTTCGGCTGTATTCCCATAGTTGATCCTCCTTTGCTTCATGTATTTCTATTATAACATATGACGCGATGAAATGCAATGGAGAGAATAAAAAAACGACGTCCGCATCATCGCATTCGCCGTAAATCACTCAAATCACAGCGTTGTCCTGTAAAAAATCGTATGCTTGACAGATTTGTATTTTCATGTTATACTGAACATATATCATTTAAGGCAATACCGCACAGAGTTGGTGGTGCAGATACGCAGTCAGATTTTTCGTCAGATTGTATAGAAATGACGCCGCTGGGCTGACGCCCAGCAAGGAATTTCTGTGCAAGATGGCGGAAAATATGCAAGTAGATGTGCC
>JAZNTW010000049.1:0-11225 GCA_045591925.1 Oscillospiraceae bacterium | reverse complement strand
GCCTGCATCATCCACATGGTCAACAGTGCCTTTCGTTCCACGTTCAATCGGATGATACGGATCATTCATCCTCTCAATCTGAATCCTTGTACCCTTGGGATACATCTTTTTGATGCGTTCTACTTCTTTCCGACTTGGAAACTGACTCATAATATTCCTCCTTTACATCGACATATCGAAGCTTTCTTCTTCCTCGATATCATTGGTTTCATCCATCATTTCAACTTCAATCTGCCAGCTGTCAGAGGAATTCCAGAAGCTGACGTAAATCGTACCGAATGAGTCGGTACGAATCTCTTTCTGCTCCATCGATTCCCCAAACCCATCTTTATGTAGAATTCCACATAAAGATGGTTATGTGTCAAAAAGAATTATGTTGAAACGGAGTCGAATGTGCTGAAAAGCCGCACAGATGGCTCCGATTGATTCAACATAAAAAAGTTCAAATTTCTTTGGTAAAATATAGATACCCCTATATGGGGAAATCAAGTCAAAGAAAGGTGAACAGCCATGCCAAACAAAACCATGGAGCAGTTATCCGTTGAACTGCTTCAATATTTAGCCGAGAGAGGCAACACTACAATTGCCCGGAACAATTACCGCTACATCCTGAACCCTATGACAGAATACTGCAAACAGAACAACAACGGATACTATTCAAAAGAGTGTATCGAGCGATTTTTAGCAGATCATTATGGTTTGCAGGTTGAGCGTTTTGAGACATTGCGCAGTCATGAGTCTCATTATCACAGCAAATTACGCAGAATCTGCAGAATGCTTGAAGATCTTAATCAGAATCGAATTCCAGCATCCAGATACCCTACATCGGGCATTCAATTGCAAACTGAAGCTTTTGTGGATATTCTTGAAAAGTACCGTAATCATTATCAGAATTATGGTTATTCACCATCCAGTGTTAATAATTATCTTCAGACTGCAAGGACTTTTCTGGAATACTGCGTGGAAAAGGAAATCCTGCATTTTTCGGATATGAACCGTGAAATTGTCAATGGATACATTCTCACATTGAGCGGATACAAAAAATCTACTATAAAAAATCGCCTTGGCGGACTCCGTCAATTTCTCAAATACTTATACACGGAAGAATATGCGACGGAGGATCTGAGCATTGATACAGTAAAACTCCATGTTCGTTCGCAGATACGCATTCCGTCTGTATGGCAGCGTGAGGAGGTGATCAAACTTCTTTCTGTAGTAGACCGTGGCAATCCATCCGGTAAAAGAGACTATGCCATGCTTCTTGCGGTTGCCCGCCTTGGAATCCGTGTCGGCGATCTCTGCAATTTAAAATTCGAGAACATAGATTGGAGAAACAACAAAATCTGCTTTGTACAGAACAAGACGCACAATCCAGTTACGCTTCCTCTTTTGAAAGATGTCGGCTGGGCGTTCATTGATTACATCAAAAATGGAAGACCAAACGTGGACACACCTCATATCTTTGTTACACATGTGGCACCGTTCAAAGCATTTGAACAAGGAAATCACCATTCTAAGATGATCCGGAAGTATATGAATTTCGCACATATATCCGGTGCAACAACCCACAAATGCGGGATGCATTCCCTGCGTCATACATTGGCGACTACGATGCTCGAAAATCACGAGGATTACCATAATATTACTGCAATTCTCGGACACAGCAGCGAGGATTCTGCCAGCGTTTATCTGAAAACCAGTACAGAATTGCTTCGTGGATGTGCGCTGGAAATTCCGGAGGTGACAGTATGAGTCAATTCAAAAGCTGCTTAGCACCGTATATTGACGGTCTGATTGCACAGAAGCGGGCTATGGGATATACCTATGAAATACAGGAAGTTTTACTGTTAAAATTCGATTCCATGCTTACCGCAGAATTTCCGGATGCGGAAACGGTTACAAAAGAGATTGCTGACCGTTGGGGAAAACGCAAACCGCATGAGAAGACTGGTACTGTTCGAAATCGCATGGTACCTGTTGCGCATCTGGCACAATATATGAATCAGCTTGGACATCCCGCATATGTGTTTCCTACCAATTCTCTCGGTAAAGAGGAAAAATACACACCATATATTTTCACCGATGACGAACTGTCGAGGTTCTTTCATGCAGTGGATACAAGGTGTCACTATTCATCAGAGGTGCCGTACAGGCAGTACGTTATGCCTGCCATGTTTCGTACCATTTATTGCTGCGGACTTCGTCCCGGTGAGGTACGCCGTCTGAAATACGGAGATGTAGATCTTGACAGGGGTGTTATCACGATTCATGCATCCAAATACGATGCTGACCGTGAGGTTCCATTATCTGCTTCCTTGTGGGAACTGCTTCGGGAGTATACGGATACGGTTCACAAAATGACAGAATCGGCGGATGCGCCGTTTTTTCCTGGCTTTCTCGGAAAAGAAATCACAACAGACAACATGAATACGAACTTTCGCAGGTTTCTGCGTTATGCCGGCATTTCACACGGAGGTCCCGGAAAAGGACCACGCATATATGATTTCAGACATACCTTTGCAGTAAACACACTGAAAACACTGATACTTCGTGGAGAGAACATGAATGCCTATTACCCGCTGCTGAAAACATATATGGGGCATTCGTTCTTCAAATATACGGAATATTATCTTCGTTTGACAAAAAGTATGTTTCCGGATATTTGTGAAAGAATGACCGGATTTCTTGAGGAAGATCTGCCAATATGGGAAATGGAGGATGCCAATGAAGAAGCCGACTGACTTTGCGTACCATCTGACCAATTTTTTGACGACACATATGGTTGGCAGACGGGGACTCAGTGTAAACACTGTACGGTCATACAGAGATACCTTTAAGCTGTTTCTGCAATTTTGTGCGGACAGCAAATCAATTTCCGCAGGACGGCTGACTTTAAAGAATTTTGACCGTGATCTGGTATTAGATTTTATGACCTATCTCGAAGAAAACAGAAATGCCGGTAATTCCACGCTAAATCAGCGTCTTGCCGCAGTACATGCTTTTGTAAAATATCTGCAGATCGAAGAACCGATATATATTCTGGAATACCAGCGGATTCTGTCAATCCCTTACAGAAAGTCAGTAAAGCCGGTAATTGAATACTTGTCAAAGGATGCACTCCGAATTTACTTTGCATCAATAGATACATCATCACGGCAGGGGCGCAGAGATCACTGTCTGCTGACAGTGTTATATGACACCGGCGCACGGGTGCAAGAGCTTTGCGATCTGAAGATTCGTGATCTCATTCTTGACGAAAATCCGTATGTCAGGCTGACCGGAAAAGGCAGTAAAACACGGCTTGTGCCGTTGCTTGACAGTACAGTAAAGCTGTTAAAGAAATATATGGAGGAATTTCATCGAAGTAATCCACTGGGAAATGATGCCTTTGTATTTTCCGGTAAAGGCGGAAACAAGCTGTCACGTTCAGCGATTAATCATATGATTGAGAAATATGCAAAAATATCGCGCGTGAAATCCCCGCTGATCCCTGCGAAGGTAACGCCCCACACGTTTCGTCATACGAAAGCGATGCATCTTTGTCAAGCGGGAGTTGATATGATCTACATCCGTGACATTCTCGGACATGTTTCTCTTGAAACCACCAATATCTATGCAAAGATCAATATTGAGCAAATGCGGGATGCGCTTGAAAATGCCTATCCGGAGCTTTCTGGAACAGATTTGCCAAATTGGACTGAAGATAATTCCTTGATGGATTTTCTGACAGGGCTGTAATATTATGTTGAATCAATCGAAGACATCTGTGCGGCTTTTCAGCACATTCGACTCCGTTTCAACATAATTCTTTTTGACACATAACCGTCTGCTGCTTGTCCGGTCCACCAATCCTGAAATTCAGTCATTTCGCTGTCTGTAAGCGGTTCTGTAATCTGGCAGGTGAGAACGCCCACAAGCTCTCCGTTTCTGACCTCAACGGAAGGAAATGCGGATACAACCTTTTCATTGACAGGTGAGTTTGCATCATAATATACCATCAGTCCATGGTGCTTTTCATCCGGCTCGGCGTACTTTTCAATTGCAGCGTCGATTTCATCCTCGCAACCGCAAGCACAGCTTGATGGAATAACCTCAAGGTCATCTTCATACGGTGCATCCCAATCTGTTTCGTAGATCTGTGGTTCAGCCTGAATCTCAAGGGGACAATAGAGCTTCATTTCTTGTGTAGGCTTTGCAGTTACCGTGAAATCTGCCTGACCTGTAATTCCGAGGTAGTGGTCACGAACCTCTGCAAGATCTCCACGTCTGTCAAGCATTTCTGCTACTGTTCGAATCATCAGAACTCGCAAATCTTCATCGCCGAGCATATCTTCAAAGATGAAGTGTTTCTGACCTGTGTGAGCAAGCTCTGCGATTCGGTCAACCATAGCTTTCAGTTCTGCATGGAGCTGACGTTCTCCGGCAGTAATGTCATTTGCCTCAACGATTGCTCGTGCATTCGAAATGAACTGTGACTTCCGAGCGTAGTCTGAACCCTCGGCTTCGACAAGGATTCCATCGCTGCCGTTGGCATCAAGGAAGAGGATACAGTGTGCAATGTTGCCCTTCATATACATCAGTTCTCTGTTCTCGATGATTTCGGGGCAGTCATCCAAGGGATGATCTCTCATCTGCTCAAATCTCTTGCCGTAGAGGGGAATGACTTTCTCCACTTCAATCTGCATCGGCTTATAGTTATGAGCCTTGTGATTGAGCAGAGCATTGAATGTGATTTTCTTCATAGGCATCGCCATCCTTTCTTTTTAATAGTATAGGGGAAACAAAAAATGCCGAACCAATCGAGATACTTGATCTCAACAGGTTCGGCATAACGAACAAGAAACCGTTTCAAACTTTGTGAAAGTTTTTCTGGGTAAAAAAGAGCAGACTTCGGAATTTTTCTTCCAAATCTGCTCCGAGTTCTCTTGAAAATGAAAAAACGCCCGTTCAAGTCCCAAAAACACTCGAAAAAGTCCTTAGGTGATCCACGGTTTTGCGAATAAAATTTCAGTGTCCATATACGCAAAAAAGTCCGAATAATCGGACTTTTTTGGCATGTGATCTTTTTCGTCACATATAGATGGTCTGAGTGACGGGACTTGAACCCACGGCCTCTACCACCCCAAGGTAGCGCGCTACCAACTGCGCCACACCCAGACAACGGTAATATTATATCATATATTTCGAGATTTGTCAAGCGTTTTAGAAAAAAATCAAGCCCTGTCAGTGATGTGGCAGGGCTTGATGAATGTATGATACGATTAAACGATAGAGGTCGGGACAGGACCGTACTCGTTTGCTTCCGGATGGCTCGGCTGAATGCAGAAATACAGCAGAACAAAAGCGCCGAACGGAACCAAAGCAAGCAGCAGCCACGGCCACGGCTTGTTGACATCGTGCAGACGGCGTACATCCATAGAAATAGCGAGAAAGCTACCTGCTAATTCGATGATTCCCAGAATCAAATTGAGGATTTTATCAAGAAAAGCAGGTGTTACAAATTGGATGATTCCAACAACGACGCCGACAGCGACAAGCACGATGAACAAACCAAGTACAGCCCACCAATATTCTTCTCTTGCTGTTCTGCCTTTGAAGTCCGTGCACTCGCCAACCATCTTGAGCAGTGCCTTACAGGCTTTGAATTCCAATATTTTTTCCATAGTATTCCTCCTAAAAAATAAAAAATTTAATATTGTCTGATCGGGTGAGGATCAGAACCAAACAAATTTGTGTCTTCTGCGCCTGCTGTGCAGTACCAGACCAGAAGAAGGATTCCGCCAATGCCTGTTCCGCTAAAGAGTACCCACCATCCGCTGCGGTTGACATCGTGTAGACGGCGTACCTGTAGCGCCAGCATCGGAACATATACAACCAGACTGTATAACAAGTAAATCAATACAATACAAACTTCAACGAACGCCCAAAAAACGGAATCACCAGCAGCTATCTGAAAACTTTCAATGATTCTTATGAGAAACTGCACTGCTAATATGATGATATAATTCATCAGCATCGCCCACCAGTATTCAGTGCGACTTGCTCTGCCGGAAAATTTTGCGAAATTTCGGAACATTTTTAGATAATTTTGAATCAATGGCGATTGTGTCATAATCATGAATCCTTTTCTGTCGAATTGTCTGAAACGGAATCAATATGCCAGCATTCGGAAGCATATTGGCGAATTGTTCGGTCAGAACTGAATGGACCTGCGGCGCAGGCGTTGCGCCATTGTTTTTGTGTGAATGCGGCAGTATCACGGTAATCTGACAATGCACGGAGCTTTGTTTCGACGTAATCCGACAAATCAAGCAGCAGATAATAGTGATCCGGTTCATGCCAGCTTGCACCGTCAAGCAGTGAAAAATACAGCTCGCGGAATTCGCCGGTTCCGTCATCGGAAACCGTACCGTCAATCAAGCTCTTTACTACTCGCGCAATCATCGGGTTCTTAGACATCACCGAACGACTGCAATAATCATCCAGCTTTTCCAAGGTCTCAACGGTTGCACCGAAAATATAATTATTTTCAGCACCGGCAGCGTCAACAATCTCAATATTTGCACCATCGAGCGTACCGAGCGTGACTGCACCATTGAGCATCATTTTCATATTTCCGGTGCCGGACGCTTCGGTTCCTGCTGTGGAAATCTGTTCTGAGATATCACAGGCGGCAACGAGCTTTTCTGCATAGGAAACATTATAATTTGTCACAAAATGAACCTGCATCAAATCCTTGACATCCGGATCATTTTGAATCAGCTTTGCGATTTCATTGATATACTTGATGATTGCCTTTGCACGGCGATAACCGGGCGCGGATTTTGCACCAAACAAGAACACAGTCGGCGTAAAATCTTTGAGCGTACCGTCTTTGATTTGATAGTAAATCCAGAGAATTGAGAACGCATTGAGTAGCTGTCGTTTATATTCATGCAGACGTGTTATCTGAATATCAAAACAGAATTCCGGATTGATGCGGATGTTTTCTGTTTTTTGGATATACGCTGCGAGCTGCTGTTTTTTCAGCTGCTTTACGGCGTGGAATTTTGCCATAACATCAGCATTTTCCGCATACTGCGAAAGCTGCTTCAAAGCGTCCAGATCGGTCAAAAAGCGTTCTGAACCGGATAAGTCGGCAAATAATTCCGTCAGCTCCGGATTGCAGACACCTAGCCAGCGGCGCTGTGTAATGCCGTTGGTTTTGTTCTGGAATTTCTCCGGTGCAAGCGCATACCATTCCTTGAGCACGGTTGTTTTTAGCAATTCCGTGTGAATCATGGCAACGCCATTGACATATCTTCCGGCATACATCGCAAGATTTGCCATGTGTACCTGATTATTTTTGATGATGCGTACCGCCTGAATTTGTTCGGGGGTACGGTCATCCGCGTATAATTCAGTTAAAAGCTGCTCGGAGATTTGCAGCATAATCGAATAAATCTCCGGCAGAATTTCTTCAACCAGATCGCAGTCCCATTTTTCGAGTGCTTCCTGCATGATTGTATGATTCGTATACGAAAAAATCTGCTTTGCCATGGAAAGCGCTTGCTCGAAGCTGTAATGCTCCAGCATCAGCAGACGAATCAGCTCCGGAATCGAAATGACGGGGTGTGTATCGTTGAGCTGTACGGCAAGATACTCCGGCAGAGAATCCAGCGTACCAAACTGTGCTTTATGCCGATTGAGGCAGTCCTTGAGGGACGCTGCACAGAAGAAATATTGCTGTTTGAGCCGCAATATTTTTCCGGCTCTTGTATCGTCATTCGGATACAGACAGCGCGAAATATCCTTAGCGTTGATTGTTTCGGCAGATGCTGCGAGATAATCCTGCGCATTGAATGTCGTGAAATCAAACGCATTGACCGGCTCTGCCTGCCAAAGACGAAGCGTGCCGATATGCGGTTTCTTGCCGGATTCTGCATAACCGATGACGGGCATATCGTATGGAACTGCACGAACGGTCTGGTTCCGATAAGAAACCAAAACAGCCTCCGAATCATTCCGGATGCTCCACGGGTCACCGAATTTCGACCAGTCATCACCGGTTTCGGTTTGTCTGCCGTTTAAAAAGCCCTGCTTGAACAGTCCGTAGCGATAACGGATTCCGTAGCCGTCAACAGGCAGGGAACAAGCGGCAGCACTGTCCAAAAAACAGGCAGCCAATCTGCCGAGACCGCCGTTGCCGAGCGCTGCGTCCTCGATTTCTTCAAAGACAGAAAGCGAAGTTCCGGCCTTTTGCATGGCAACTTCCATATCGTTCAGCAGTCCGAGACAATAGAGATTATTGTAAACGGCTCTGCCCACGAGGAATTCCATCGAAAAGTAACACACACGACGATTTTCATGATGCAGCTGACGACAGGCGTTCCAATGTGGCAGAATATCCGCAATTACGGCATTTCCGAGTGCGTTGTGCAATGCGTGAACCTCAGCGTTTGCAGCCGATTGACCAAGCTCCCGTTCCGCATGACTGAGGATTGCTTCAGCCCGATTCATGGGTATGAATTCCTCCTTGAACACAAACTTTTACATTTTGACAATTTTATTATAGCATATCATGTCGGAAAAAGTCAATAGATAAAAGAGAAAAATTCGACTCATATCGACATATTATGATTCTTTTGATTGATAAAATCTGCCGGAGAGCTTTTGTGTTTTCATTTCATTGATAAAGGCGTCGGGGTCTGCTTCGCGGACGATACGAATAACCTTTTTGGACTCTGCCGCCGATACAACAGAATATACAATGTGTTTCTCCTGATGCTCGAACGCGCCTTTGCCATCCATAATGGTTGCGCCGTGTTTTACGGTATTATAAATTGCATTGCAGATCGCAACCGGCTTTGTTGTCACGATAAACAATGTACTCTGCTGAAATTTTTTATACAGCACACGAAGCACCATCGTTGATGTGTACTGTAAAATAATCGAATAAAGCGCCTTATCCCAGCCGTACAAAAAACCTGCAATACATAGTATGACGGCATTGAACATGAGTATGATTGAAAAGGAGTCTACACCGCGCCGCTCCGAGAGAAACACCGAAATAAAATCGGTGCCGCCGGATGTTGCGCCGGCATTCAGACAGAGCGCAATGGCAGCACCCTGTATCATACCGCCGAAAATACTGATGAGCAGAATGTCCTGCGTGATGATATAAGAGGGGAGCAGGTCTGTGAAAATGCTGTTCAGAAAAAGCATCAGGCAGGAATACAGCGTGACATTTTTCCCGATATAACGAAAGCCGATATAGACAGGAACCAGATTCAATATCAAATTGATGACCGTAAACGGCAGCGTGACATGAAAAACAGTATCAATCATGCGCTGAATCAGGATCGTTAGTCCCGAAACACCGCCGGGGTATAATCCCGCAGTGTCGATAAATGTGTTTTTATTGACTGCAAGAATCAATGCAGCTGCGGTGACTGCAATCGCTGTCAGAATGTGTTTTCCGAGCGGTTTGTTCATTTGACATCATCCTCTCATTTTAGTGTGTGATCTGTTTGATATGATACCCGAATGCTAATCTTATTATATCATGGGAATGAGGTGATGTCAATTTTAAGGCAACACCGCGCAAAGTCCGCCTTACGGCTTGGCGGCACATCTACTTGCATATTTTCCGCCATCTTGCACAGAAATTCTGACGAAAAAACTGACTGCGTATCTGTACCACCAACTCTGTGCGGTATTGCCTTAATTTTCAAAATGTACGATGTTTGTTCACTCGAAAGCACTTCCCGATTTTTGAAATATCCCATGTATGATTGGTTGACAATAGGGGAATCTTATGCTATAATGCAGATAGCAAAGCCCCTATTTTTTTTATGAGGAAAGGAACGATTTTAACATGGCTGAAAAGACAACCGAAACAAAGAAAACACCGGCAACAAAGAAGACTGCTGCAAAAACTGCTGAAAAGAAAGCAACTGTGAAAAAAGCAGAACCGGTCATCAAGACGGTACTTCAGATCAACGGTATGGAGCTGAATCTCGATGCACTCAGCACCATTGCTGCGGATACGCTGAAAAAGTACAAGTCTGTCCACAAGCGCAAGGTCGTTGAGGAGTTTGTTGTATATGTAAAGCCTGAGGAGAATGCTGTATATTATACAGTAAACGGCGAGGGCAGTGATGATTTCAAGGTTGATTTAGAACTTTGATTGCTGAGGATATAAAATGCTTAGCACTGTGAAAAACATATCGAACTGCTTTATAAAGCTGCAAAGATGAGCTTTCAGGCTCTTTTCAATGTACAGTAGGGCGAACATTTTTATTATTGTACACTTGTAATGGCAGATGGTGCAACGCCGTTTATTTCTGCACAGTCCATCGAATCCTTGGACAGATATATGTAGGAAAATGACATTGACTTTTTGTTATAATAATCTGAATGATAAATCGGAATTTTATAGTAAGGAGAAACCTAATGCAGAAATCACATAACTGGAAAGGGATGCGACTTGAAATAGCAGAATATTGTCGGGATAATAATATTTCAGAACAAGATTTTCGGCTTTTAGATATTTATGAATGGCAGAATATTTATGAGAGAGTTCTGGAACATTTTGTGGATGAACGGTATGCACGAAACAATGGTTTATATTGGGCAAATATAAATTGCGGATTCAAAGATGAAATTCATATAATTTTTGAATTTCAAGAAGGCATAGGTAATAATCTATCTTATGAGTGGATAGAGAAACTTCCTGAAATAGTTAAGTGCGACAAGGTATATCTTTTATTAGAAGAAAGTAGTCAAAAATATTGGATTGCTGAATGTAATCCGGCGATTGTTTATTTGATAATAAATGAGGCGATTGGATGGACAGATTATTATATAACTGATAAAAAATATAATTGGCTAATAACAGAAAATCATCATGATCTTGTGCAATTTCTTGGAGTTGGTTTGGATAAAAATACCATAGAGAAACTATGCACAAAAAAGCAAAATGAATAAAGAGTTAAATACAGTTTATAGAGCAGAATAACAAACTCCCAAAGAGAATAATGATATAATCCCCTTAGAGTAGACACTTGAAAAACAAAATTTCAAGGACTACACTAAGGGGATGATTTTATGCCAAGAAGAAGTCATAAGAACAAGAAATATAGTAAAGAGCTAAAGGTGCAGGCAGTATTGGATTATCAGAATGGAAAAGGCAGCTTACAGAAAATATGTAAAAAATACGGAATATTAGATCACCACTCACTCAT
>JAZNTW010000048.1:0-44927 GCA_045591925.1 Oscillospiraceae bacterium | reverse complement strand
TGCGCGGTATTGCCTTAGATTTATAGTAAATCTAGTAAACCCAGTAAACCCGGTAAACCCGGTAAACTCAGTAAACCCAGTAAACCGCAAAGCCGGAGCTTGCAAGCAGCAGGCTCCGGTCTCCCCTCGCACTGCGCATCTACGCGGAGTACGAATGCGAGAGGGACAACCCAAGAACGAGGGGAATCGTCGCTGCGCTCCGGTCTCCCCTCTCTCTTAGGTTTTCCCTCGCACTGCGCGGTATTGCCTTAGATTTATAGTAAACCTAGTAAACCCGGTAAACCTAGTAAACTCAGTAAATCTAGTAAACTCAGTAAATCTAGTAAACCCAGTAAATCTAGTAAACTCAGTAAACCGAGTAAACCCAGTAAACCGAGTAAACCCAGTAAACTCAGTAAACCCAGTAAACCGCAAAGCCGGAGCTTGCAAGCAGCAGGCTCCGGTTTCCCCTCTGCTGAGTTGAATTTTCTTTAGGGGAAAGGGGGATGCGAGTGCAGCACATCTGGGGGTCGAGGGGGCGCAGCCCCTTCGTCGCGCGAAGCGCGAAATCAAATATAAATACAAAAAAACAGGGACACTGCCCTCTTTGGGATGCTGTTTTTATATTCGATTGCGTTCCCATTCCTCGCGCGTCTGAAAAATGTCATTCCGCTGCGCACGCAGCTCATTCACATAAGCAAAAAACAAATCGTGGTGGCAGGATGGGTCAGGCTCCTCGCTTTTTTGGAGCATCCATTCGCAGACCTCGAACGATTTTCGCAGCTCCTCCGCGATTTTCGCCGGCGCAGCACTTGCCGGAACAACGGATTTCAGTTCGTCATACGGCACAAAGCTGCTGAAAACCTTGCTCCGCAGATTCGGAATGAACTCCATCCTGCCATCGGTCAGCACATGAAGCTGCACACAATGATAGTGCGACACAAAGCCATGCTGACTTTTATAATGCGTATGCTCGCGCCACGGAGGATTGTTTTTTCGCTCCTTGTTTGTGCGCGCGTCCTCCGGATGCTCCGCAAGATATGCCAAAACCGCGCGAATTGCCTCAGTGATTTCATCCTCGGAATCGGGATTCTCTACGCGAACGCAATAATCCGCAGTCACATAGCCGGTACGGTTCACCGCCATCGGAACAAAGAGCATTTCACCATTGTTTCGGTAGTATATTGCAATCTCGTTTCGCTTTGCATAATCAAAGGATTTTTGCAAGCAATCTAAGACCGCTGTTCCAATATCATCGGCTGAAAGTGCCGCAGAATACCAATGATGCGCAATGCTTGATGTGGTCATGATCTCGTGGTCGGTATACTTTGGCAGCATCAGCATACAGCCATCCTGATATTGCAGCATGGACATCGACGCTCTTTTTTGCCACGGAACAGCGTGATATTTCTTTGAAAAATCAGGTTCTTCGTTGTTTTCATATTTCTTTTTGATATATGAAAATGTATCGGAGATCGCTTCACCCAGCGCGGCGGCGGTACAGTGATATTTCAATTTGTGATATTCGCCCTCAATCCGTCCACCGCCGTTCAGACAGCCAATCTCCGGATGAATGAAAATAAATTTTCCATCGCTTTGAATCAAAAGCATATACGGATATGTTCTCATCACAGTCCCCATATAGATTTACGTTTCTATTTTGAATTATATTGCTCATACATTCCGCTTCCGCAATTCCCAGAACGCAACCGCGCTCGCTGCCGCAACATTCAGGGAATCTACGCCGTGCAGCATCGGAATCCGCACCGTCCAGTCGCAAGCGGCGATGGTCTCAGCGGCAAGACCCTCGCCCTCCGTGCCAAGCACAATGACCTGTTTTTCTACTGATTTCAGCACAGGGTCATCCACTGTCAGCGAGTCATCGGAAAGCGCCATCGCAGCCGAACGGAAGCCGCAGCCGCGCAGCATTTCTATTGCGCCGGCAGCATTCGGTGCATCCGGCAGATACGCCCAAGGAATCTGAAACACCGTCCCCATACTGACCCGCGCCGCACGGCGATACAGTGGGTCGGTGCAGCCGGATGTCAGCAAGACCGCGTCCATCCCAATAGCCGCTGCAGAGCGAAAAATTGCACCGAGATTCGTGGGGTTCATGACATTTTCGAGCAGCACGATCCGGCTCATTTCCGCAAGCATCGCCGCATCAAACCCTGCCGCCCGACGCCGCATTGCACACAATACGCCGCGCGTCAGATGCAGACCCGTCACCGAATTCAGCACGGATGTCTCCGCAAGATACACCGGAATTTCCGGAAACTGCGCTGTAAGCTGCCGAACGTCGTCCGAATAAAAAGCCGTATCAATCAAAAACGACACCGGCTGATATCCGGCGGCAACCGCGCGTGCGATGACGTTCGGGCTTTCCGCGATAAACAGCCCCTGCGCCGGCTCGTAGAAATGGTAAAGCTGCGTTTCCGAACAGCGCAGCCATTCCGCCCACGGCGATTCGTCCAGAGACGCGATGATTTTGTGTTCTGCTGCCATAATTTCCCCTCCACCGTTTTCCTTTATTATAGCACAGAAAAGAAAATTTCACAAGATTATATTTTTTTCAATTTAGGGCTTGACAAAATAGCAAAAATGTGCTATAATGATAAAGCTGAATCCGAACGGAGAGGTGTCCGAGCGGTTTAAGGAGCCAGTCTTGAAAACTGGTGATGCAGGAATGCACCGTGGGTTCGAATCCCACCCTCTCCGCCACATTTTAGTTTGGATATCGCATTCGCCATGTGGAGAAATACCCAAGTGGTGAAGGGGCTCCCCTGCTAAGGGAGTAGGGCTCGAAAGGGTCGCGAGGGTTCAAATCCCTCTTTCTCCGCCATATTAGCACCCTAATTTTGATACAAAATTAGGGTGCATTTTCATGCCATTAAAATGTAGATATTTCGTTGTTTTCGAGGGAATAAGAAAACGATTGGTCGGATAACAGCCTGTTTTCAGCCCCGAAATACCGCTTTCAGATGCATTACCATGCCAATAAAAAAACGATTACTCTTGCTATCGTTTTTTTATTGGCATTTTCGTTAATCGGGGGTGCATTTTTGAAATGCTCTCCATCTGGGCATAAAAAAAACGAGCCTGCGGAACTGAAAAGATCTCCACAGGCTCATTGTATGCTTGGTATTCAGTTGTTTATTCTTGAGGACTATGTTGATTATTTTCGCTATTGAATTGGCTAATTGCCTCTATAAGTTTCGATACGGTTTCATTTCTTTTTATCCCTAGAGCCAATAGATATTCAAGATGTACTTTTTTTAAATCATTGTAGAAATAGTCTGCATCTTCAATATCTGTGAATATAATCGGTGGGCATATTATTTCATTTCTATCAATTCTTGTTTTATTTCTTCCGTACCCATTATCTTCAACAATAGCATTTCGACATCCAATTATGCTTATACATGAAAAATAGCGTTGCTTTCCAAATATAGCCGGCATAATTGAACGATATCCTTGTGAAATATAATCAATAAAGCGCCACACATCTTCATTATAAAAGAATTCTCTTTCCTTTACCGATTTAATATAAACACCTAAAGGAAGAATGAACTCTGCTATACCATTATTGTAAAGAAGTCCCTGCTCATCACCACAGGTGTTTACATATCTTAAGCCGTCCACGCAGGGTAATGATGGTGAATCTATCTTTGTTCCAGAAAAAACGGCACCCAAATTCAGTTGCTCTTGTCTTTCATAGAGAAACAATCGCTTCCATGTATTTTGGAATGATTCAGGGATTATATGAAAAACCATAAACCGCTCATGCGTATTGTCATTAAATGATCTGTAATAGTCAATTATCTTTTTTCTGAATAACATTATTTCGTCTTCAAGAACTCTCGATTTTATAAACATATTTTTTAACTCTGTGTACCCAATAATTGCTTTTTGATTTCCTTCGCGCTTGTATATTTTATAATTCTTCTGGTCTTCAATATGAATGTATGGAGAATAGAAATCTTGTTCTATAAAAATTACTACGATATAACGACCGTTTTCCAGTTTAACAAAACTAAACTGTATGGACGGAACCTTTGGCATAATAGGCATCAGCTTATTTCGTAGATTTAACTCAAATTTATCGGGATTTTCTATTTCCACCCCTACTATTTTAGATGCGGTACCTTGATCATCGCTTATCCCATATATAATATAGCCTCCTTCTGTGTTAGCAAATGAGCATATATCGTTACGAAATTCTACGATTTTGGAAGTAGCTATGTCTTTTGGGGCGTGAATAAAAGAAAAATCTTCTTTATAATCTAAGTATTGGTTCTCTCGATAATCGGAATTTCCAACAAGAACTTCAAAATCGTCAGCTGTGCATTCGAGCAGAGATTTATTATTTATCTGTGGAAGCATAAAATCTCTCCTTCCAGTTTATTCAATGTAATCAGTATAACACACGCAGTGCTATCTGTCAATACATAATTCGCCTATTTTCCGCCTAATTTGCCTATAAACAAAAAACACGGCACCCCGCCGAAAAAGCAGAGTGCCGTTAGATCACTATTTTCTATACCTCAATCTCCATACCATTCCGCAGAGTGAACACCAGCTTGCCGTTCTCATCGACTTCTACGCTCTCTACCATGAGTCGCCACAGCTTCTCGTCAAACTCTGTAACCGTCAGGTCGTTTCCCTCAATCTCACGGATCATGCCATCCAGAAGCTCCTTTCGTGCTATCTGGTCGGCTTTTTTCTGTCTCAGGCGCTGAATTTCTTCTTCGACAGTATTCATCTGTTTCTCGTACTCAGCGTACTTTTGATTGTATAAATCCTGATCCTGCTCATGTTCTGCGTTTTCCCGGATAAATCCCTGCATGACTGCCGTCAGTTCATCGGCTCTGACAAGCAGGTTTTCAATTTGCTTGTCAAGTGCTGCACTGTCACACAGTGCTTCGGTGATCTCCCGGCAGGAGGCAAGAAAGTCATCCTTGTCCTCACCTACCAAACCGCAGACCCTGATAAACTTCTGCTTGATCTCATCCTCATAGAGGTGCGGAGTTGTACATTTTTCTCCGTTCCTGAACTTGTGATTGCATTGCCAGATCACACGGCGGTATTTGCTTGTACTGTGCCATACCTTTGAGCCGAAGTACCCGCCACAGCAGCTGCAGATCAGTTTTGCCGAGAAAAGATTACTGCTGCTATACGCCTTACCGAGAACCTTTCGCCTCATGACCTCAGCCTGCACAAGCTCGAATTCTTCCGGTTCTATGATTGCAGGATGGCTTTCTTCGACATAGTACTGCGGAACTTCGCCCTCATTGACCTTTTGCTTCTTCGTAAGGAAATCCACAGTGAACTTTTTCTGAAGGATCGCCGAGCCTTTGTATTTTTCGTTGGTCAGGATACTATTTATAGTATGTGTATACCACTTATCTCCGCCGCCCGGTGCAGGAATTCCTCTCTGCATCAGCATTTTTACGATTCTGCCCGGTGTCATCCCCTCCATAAAGGAACGGTAGATCAGCCGGACAGTTTCAGCTTCCTTCGGTATGATCTCAGGCAGGCCGTCAGTGCCCTTCCGGTAACCGAGGAAGCGACCGTATGGGATCGTGACTTTACCCTCAGCCATACGTTTCCGCTGCCCCCAAGTCACATTTTCACTTATACTTCTACTTTCTTCCTGTGCCAGCGAACTCATGATCGTAATAAGCAGTTCACCCTTGGAATCAAGTGTGTAGATGTTTTCCTTCTCGAAATAGACCTCAATACCTTTTTCCTTCAGCTTTCGGACGGTTATCAGGCTATCAACCGTGTTTCGTGCAAAACGGCTTACTGATTTCGTGACGATCAGGTCAATTTCGCCCGCAAGAGCGTCCTCAATCATTCTGTTAAAACCGCTTCTGTGCTTCGTATTCGTTCCGCTGATACCTTCGTCCGTATACACATTGACGAATTCCCAGTCATCGCGGCTCTTAATGTAATTTGTATAGTATCTGACTTGTGCTTCATAAGACGTCTTTTGTTCGTCAGAATCAGTCGAGACACGGGCGTATCCTGCAACTTTCCGCTTGACAGGGTGATCCAGCGGCATAAAGGTCGCCTGATCCTGTCTCGCCGGAATTATTGTTATTTTTGGCATTTCGTCCCCCTCTTTCTGCTATGCTCTGCTGCTTTTGCTTTCATTTCCGGTGTCCAGCTTTCCGACCGGGAACGATCCTGCCATGAAACCGTCTGTTCTGCGCCGTCAGTAAAGCGGAAAAGCAGGATATTCGGTCTCGGCACGATGATTTCAGAAACGGTCTCCTGAAAAACATCTGCGTCAAAATGGTTTATACCGAGAACCTCACAGCAGGCTGAGATCAGCTTTTCTTCCGGTATCTGTTTTGCAGTCGGGCAGAATTTCTTTCCCTTTTGATTATAGGTATTGCAGATCCACACGATACCGGTCACGGTTCCATGAGATTTTCATAGGATACTTGCAGCGTTGTGGTCTGCTCCCAACAACTACCGGAAACAGTTCCGAGTGATAAGCCCGGAATGCAGCGGTTATCATTGAGAAGCGTATTCTGCCTGACAATATCATGCACAATTTCGCTGTATGCTTTCTGTGCCGTGACGTTGTATGTCGGGTGAATGATGCGCCGTTCCAGCAGACACATCAAAAAGCGGCCACGCACTGTTAGGTAGTCGCCGTTCTCGATATCTGTGTTTATAAGCACCGATTCGATGATGCCGAAGTGCTGATTATCATCATCACGACCGACGATTCTGCCAGTCTGGAAAATTTCAATGTTCTGCGGATTGGCGGCGATATACACCTCAAAGCTGCCGCACTGATAGTATTCAATATCCCACAGGAGCGAGGAAAAGCTGTCACACACCGCTTCGAGGGTGATCGTCAGGCTGTCTGCCTCATCGTCCATTCTGTACACTTCGATTTGCATATATCACACCCCCAGGTAAGCGTTTGTGTGGACGATGGTCACTTTCAGATTTTGAAGACCCGTGCCACGCAGATAGAATCTGTTTTTGCCCTCACGCAGCGTCAGCCAGGTCGAGCCTGACACAAGCCGGTTGATGATGTTTGTTTTCACACCGCCACGATCAAGCGTGACCGTCTTATGACCCGTCCTTGTCGTCACAGTAATGATGTCGCCTGCGAGAATATCTCCTGTGATCTGCAAATATTCATCGGTATCCGCATTGTACAGCGTGGGAGAACGGACATCGGCAAGTGCTTCAATCTGCAAGGTGAAGCCAATCTCGTCACCGTCGTTTATGATCTCCATGATGTTCTGCGTGTTGAATTTGCCCAGCACAAACGGCTCCGGATTGCTTTCAGTCGGGAATGGGAATGTGAATGCGCCGGTGATCTGGCTGTAATATGCCATGACGGATTCCGTGGAGTACCAGTAGATGTCCGGGCAGAGTATGGATATCTGTCCAGTGACAAGCTGCTCAAAGTTGCTGACCTCGCAAGTTTCCACATAGCCCTCAGTGAACACATCAATACCTGCGGTGCGATAATACACTTTCACATGCCGACCATGTGCAGGCATTCACGAACCTTGCCGCTGCGATGAACAGCATGGCGATCACGCAGAAGCGTGTGCAGGCAAAGGATGTCGATGACAGCAACGAGAAGTACACAATGCGCGTCTGGCTGGTACGCATCGGCTTTGGTGGCGCAGACCACAAGACCGACCGCCGCATCCTTCTGGAGCATCTGACCGGGCATACCGCTTTTCGCAACGATACGGAAAAGGAAAAGTGGATGGAGCGCCAGAAGGCAAAGCGTGAGGCAGCAAAGGCAGCCGCACAGACCAGCGAGGAGGAAGAAAACGATGCAGTTTCCGAATGAAAGACAACTCCGTTCCCTGCGGGAGCGTTATCCCGCAGGCACCCGCATCCGCCTGAATCACATGGACGATCCCTACGCACCCATTCCGCCCGGAACGATTGGTTCTGTTGATTATATCGACGATGCCGGCAACATCCATATGAAATGGGACAACGGCAGAACGCTCTCACTGATTCCCGGCGAGGACGACTTCACAATCATCACCAACGACAAGGAGGAAGAAAAATGATCTACTTAGCATACGGCTCCAATCTTCACATCGGGCAGATGCAGCGGCGCTGCCCCACGGCCGAAGTCCTCGGCACAAGCACGCTCCACGGCTACCGACTGGTATTCAACGGCGTGGCGACTATCGAACCCGATCCAGACTGCAGCGTTCCCGTTCTGCTCTGGGACATCAAGCCCGCCGATGAGATCCCGCTTGACCGCTACGAGGGCTACCCGCACCTTTACCGCAGGGAGACTGTGCAGATCGAGCTGAACGGCAAGACGGTCGATGCTATGGTTTACATTATGAACAGCAAAGGGGTCCGACCGCCCGACAATTTCTACTACGGCATTATTCGGCAGGGATATGAAATGAACGGTCTGGACATTGCCTTTCTGGAACAGGCTCGGCAGGAATCCCTTAACGACCGCTGATCGCGCCACGTTCACCTGTGTGGGGCTTTGCGGGTATCCTCCGACAAGTTACCTGTCTTACCGAAACTGCCCAATTCTCCATATAGTATGCGACAATATCATTAAAGTTGGATGGGAGAGCCTTCTTCGTTTCAGATACCAATTTCCGCCACCTTGTTTTCTGTGCAGGCGTACCAGATATAAAAGCCTTCTGAAACTGCTCTGGTATCGTATCTTGCAAAACACCGGTTTTGTAGTCGTATATCAGGATTCGGCGCTTGGTAAACAGCAGACAGCACTCTATCATATGCTTATGTGCGTATTCTGTCAGCCTTGGATTCCCGTTTTTGCCTTTTTCGATATACGGCGGTGCATTGATGCACAGATGTCCTTCACAATAGATATAGTCACCTGTATGCAGCAGTCGGCGCAGTTTTCGGTCAGTTCGGAACATTCTGACAAGCTCGTCCTGCGAAATATCAAACGTCTGATATGGACTGATGCCTGACGGTACTTTGTAGGATGGGATATATTCTTCATTGATGAAATTCAAAATGCCACTCGTATCAGAATAATTAAGCTCTCTGAGACGATATTTTGCTGCTTCCTTTGAAACATTGAAGTATGCCGCAATTTCCTTGATGATCGCTTCATACATTGCAAAGGTCGTAGTAACCTCTAACACGATAGTCGGCAACGGATCTTCTGCGTTGAGGCGCAAACTCGTCTCCTGTGTAGATATCGACATATACTCGTATGATCATATCTACATAAACTTCTGACCACGATCTTCTGTATAAAATCGTATTCAGAGTTTTAGCTCCTGTCACTCTCAGTCCGACAAAATCGGGTATCTCGCCAGTACCAAGTCCGTACTCATGAAGATGTTCCTTAAGATAATAATGGTAGGCGGTTTCGTAATGCGCACGCAGCCAGTCTGTAAACCGCACCATCTTTTTCAGCTTATGGTGGACGGTGTTGTACTGCGGCTCGGATTCGCCCGGATCTGCTTCGCTGATGATCCAGATAAGAGGATATCTGATTGATGCTTGAAAAGTTGTTGTCATTCCAGCTCCCTTCGTAGAAAGCGCGTTTTCATGCGTTATATGGCGGATTCGTAAGTGGTTTACAAGCCTGCCTGTGGGGTGGCATACACAAGCCGGAAATATGGATATATGCTGTTGGGTTAATAAAAGAATGTATGTTCTTGTTGCACCGTTGCTTTGATTATAGCATGTCCGGCGTGCATTGTCAAGAGAAAAGTGTGTCGCTAAACTGCGACCAATCACGAAATCGCGATATACTGTTTTCAACAATCAATTCAACAGATATAAAACAGGCTTAGATTCGGAATTATCGGGCATTAAAAATATGTGCATAAAAAATGACAGTCTGACTGTTGACAAAAGTTTGTGAAAGTGGTATAATAATCCTATATATCGTTTGTGCAGATTTGACATTGAGAAGTTGAACCCGTAGAAAAAGATGGCAGGTGATAGAACATGGAGAACACAAAACTGAAGCTGCTGCGCATTTTGGAGATCCTGCAAAAGGAATCGTCCAAAAGCAAGCCGCTGACCACACAGCAGATATGTGAGAAACTTGACAAAATGGGAATGCACTGTGAGCGCAGGACGCTGTACAAGGATATCAAGCTGTTGAAGGACTGCGGGTATGACATAGAGGTCGTGACCTCCAAGACAGCAAATCTGTACTATTATAAGAAAGCACCGGCACTGAGCTTTGCAGAGCTGAAGATTCTGATAGACGCAGCCGAGGCGGCTTCTTTCATTTCTGAAGAGCTGACCGAGGAGATCGTTACCAAGCTGGCGGCTCTTGGCGGTTCACGAAGAAGGGAGCTTCTCAACGGCAACCTGATACACTTTAATAGCAGGAAGCATAGCTATCATGATCTTTACGATACGATCACAATGATAGAGACCGCCATACAGAGAAAGCTGCGCATTTCATTTTACTATTTCGACCTTGACGAGCACGCTGAGAGAGTTTACCGATACGATAAGAAATTGTATGCAGTTGATCCCGTTGTTCTGATACACAGCCAAGACAATTACTATCTCCGCTGCTACAATCCGGAGCATGATGAGATGCGAAACTATCGTGTTGACCGCATGGCGGAGGTTTCCATGACGGATAAGCCGATAAGCACAAAAGCAATCGTGCCGCCGGAGGAAATCACTGAATACACAAAGCAAGCATTCAAGATGTACAGCGGCGAGTCTGTAGAGACTCTCCTTGAATTCAAGGACGAGCTGCTGGATGTGATCTTTGATAAATTCGGAGAGGATACGCCGATTGTCCGAAAGAATAAGGATTCTTGTATTGCAACGGTTGTTTTGCAGGAAAGTCCGACCTTCTGGGGCTGGTACTTCCAGTTCCCGGATAAAATGAAGATATGTTCCCCAGACTGGCTTGTTGAGAAATGCGAGAAGTGGAGAGAACTGAGGTATGAGGGGTAAACCTCAAATACATCTCATTGATTGCTGAACAACACGATATATCTCGCCTGAAAGGACGGTGTTACGCGATGGTCTTTGCACTTGAATACTACAACAAAATGAAAAAGAAATACCCTCATGTCCTTGATGGTGAGCGGAAGAACGACTTTGATATGGCTATGCAGGGTGTTGAGCTTGATGATATTGATATAATGCACATTCTTCAACTATGGAAAAAGGACAAGATGCTTTATAACTTTGCTGATCAGACTGCATTTGAGATTCTGAATCAGACCGCACCGCCCGATTATACTATTTCCTCGGATTTTCTCCGCCTTCCTTATCCTTGCATTGCTGTTGATCTCATTCCAATCGAGCTGTTCAATGGCGATGGCGAGAATACTGTGGGTACATACACCGGAAGGGCTTTCATATGGATGGAAGGCACACGGCTGTTTTCATCATGGGAAACAACTAAAGCCACCTTTGAAACATTCGATTTTGATCTCAGTACGCTTTCTGTTATGGATGATGCCTATGACATCATGGTAAAAGAGGAGTTGGCAAGAGAGAAATTTGACGATCCTGAACTAATTCTCAAGCTGCTGCGTGTTCAACGCTTTGCTGATATCAATTATTTCGACCATAAACAGATAAACCGTCTGTCGTATAAATACGGAGATGACGGAGCTTTAATCATACAGTCTGTAGTAAGAAGAGTCAGCGCACACGAGGCATTACTTCACCGTGTTATAAACACAGTGCTTTACCTTAACTGTACGAATGCCGATATTGAAGCGGCAGAAGAGAAACTCAAAGCCGGGGCATGGGCATCTATACTTGGCGACACTCCCGATAAGCCGATTCCGAAAACGAAACGGCAGCAGATACAAAGACAGAATCAGGAAGTAACTGTTCAGGATGTCGGATATCGGATCGCAGGTAAGTTCAAGCGCAGTTATTCTGATGACGGGACACGAGAAAACAATGGCATAGGAATAGGCACTCGTGGCTACGGAAAAAAGCGTGCTCATTATCATCATTTTTGGATAGGACCACGAAACGGTCTGATTGCTGAAGATATTATGCATCCACAGAAGGGTGAAAGAGGTCTTGTCATGTATTGGCTGGAAGCGACTGAGATACACCCGGAACTTCGTGATGACCTTGCAACGGAAGTTGGAGTGGAATAAAAAGGAGTAACTAATCTATGAACACACAGCGAGATATAAACCTGACTTTCATAGCCTCAAAAGGCTTTGATACTGAATCACTCGAAGGTCTTCAAAAAGCGTTAGTTTGGCTTCAAACTGCTGATGCTGATAACCTCATGTACGGTGAGCCATCCGGCAATGAGTTTGATATCATGGTCGGTGAAATGCGTAGACCGATGCTGATTGCTTCTGTAGAAGCTGCAATAAGAGAGGCGGAGCTATCATGATACATATTTCTATTGACCATATGAGATTAAAACTCGTTCGTACAACCTTTATAGTGTCGCTTCGCAGCAAATCCGAATACAAGGAGTTGAATCATGTTTCTTAAAAACTTATTAAAATTATTATTCCATTTTGTTGACGAAACTGAATACGATGAGGTAATCAAGGCGAATGCTGACATCATCGAAAAGAAAAATGAGGCTTCCAGATGCCTATCTGTATATAGGAAATTTGAAGAGTGTCTTCCTATTATAGCTAATTTTAACCATGCCGCCTTAATTGATGTTCAAAACAGTAAGAACGGAGAATTGCTCTATACACTTCACAGTACTGCATCAAGACAGATATTTATTCTAAGTCCATATATAGTAGACAATACAAGCGGCAAGGCTGTTTCAGAATTTCCTTACATAGAATATAGATTTTATAAGGAAGATGACTATATAAAAATCTGTGAACTTCACTCAGACTGCGGATGGCATAACTCACAAACAGGATTGTATGTTCATGAGAATAGGGGCTATGGTACCGCATTACTTGAAGCACTGATATCACTTGCAATTCAAAATGGCTTTGATAAGCAAAGTGAAGTTACGGGTGAACTTTCATTTATCGACGCAAAGGATGAGAAGAGAAAACAGCGAAGAAATATGTTCTATTATAAGCGAGGATTTGATGTCAAACCTAATATTGATGCGGTTAATGGTAGCATCTATTCTACGATAGGACGGATAGAAGAGAGTATTAAGAGAAAATGAGGAAATGCCGAAGCTTAGAACTGTGGGCTTCGGTTATTTTTATATCCAAAGTAGAACGTGTGTTTTTTTAAATTGATAAAAAAGAGAACCGAGGCTTTGAGACTATCTCGGCCTCGGTATCCTTTAGAAATGCACGTTGTCAAAACCTATTAAAATTCTTCCATCACCCAATTTGCAGCTTTAGAAGGCATGCCTGTCTGAATAAAATCCTCAATCATCACACATACCACATTTTTGCATTTTGAAATCATGTGATATGGAAATGTTTTTCCATGTAACTCAACAGCACCTTCTTGGTCATTTTTATTGTCGTAGTAATAAATAACGCCGTTTTCTTCGTCAATAACACCAATTGAGTATAAACCATTTTGGATATAAATTGACATCTCAGAACCATTAGGGTGCTTGATCCTTACTTCAGATACATCGTCTGCAAGCAAACTTCTACAATCATCGTACTGTGAAATGTTGCCTGAATTTTTCACAACACAATAATTTATGTATGTACCATTGGCTTTGCGACAGAGAATACATAAATTATCTGTTTTAGCAGATATAAAAGGTTGCTGGACAGGAATTTCAGTGATAAATATCAATTGCTCTCCTCCTTTTCAGTACAACTTATATAAAGGGAAAAAGAGCATCGCTCCAACTTTTTCCACCGTTTTTGGCAGTTTCATAATCACCATTGGAGATAGAATAAAGATATCTCCGGCTTTTACTTTTTATTGGATTTACTCATAGGAAGCAGATAGGCAGTACTCATAGTCTTATCCTTCATTAGATAAATATTTAGTCAATTAAACAACTCGTTAATAAGAGTAAGGATAGTATATCGGGCGACTGCCAATTGGATATTGTAAAGCGCGCCAACTGATTTTTTTTGATGCAATCCATGTTCCTAAGCTATTTTTAGAATCATTAGGTCTAAAATTTTCCCATTCAGCCCAGTAATATAATCCATCATGTTTAATCAAAGAAGCGCTGTGGATAATGTTATCATAATCATCTGGTCTAGGAACCAGATTCATATGTGTAACCCCATCAAATTTCATTTCTATATTTTTATATTTTGAATTTTGACTTTGAAAGATTATTATTAAAGACTTTATGGAATCGAACGGATTCATTTCTCCTGTTTCTTCAACATAACCTCCACTAATGTATACAATTTCCTTGATACAGCTATCGTGAAAATGACTGAAATCACTTAGCAAACGTTCTATATCAGAATGACAATATAGTTCAATATAGTCCATTACTTCCTCCATTTCGAGCGTGGTGGGGTTTGCGACCAATCCCAGTCATGAAAGTGAGGAAACTCATGTGTTCCATCACCATTACTGTGAATAAAATCAATATCTAATAGTGCATTTCCTAATTCATCGAAAAATCTTCTTTGTACCAAATCGCCATCATCATTAAACAAGTCCATACTCCCAAGTTTGTGTAGTTTGGGGCATATGGTTCGTTACGATATTCTTATGTATAGAAGAATTACTTCCGTACCAGGATGTATCTGCTCTGCCCCCCTGTGACGAAGCTCGGTCTTTACTTCTCTGATCATTAGCATGGTTCTCAGCTCCTTTCGGGTTGATCACTTTGGAACTATTTTGACGCTTTTTAGAGCCTTGTCAACGTTAGGGAGTGGCGCTTATGAATCATCATAACCCGAAATATTTGTTAATGGGATATTCTATTTTTTTGTGTACTTGTAGATACGAAAAACACTCATTTTTTATTTCACATAATGCGTTTGAGAATTCGTACGGCACAATTCGCTTGATATCATCTAATTCCATACATTTTTCTATAATGTTGACAATATTTATATCAACATTATTTTCTCTACATCTCTGTGCAATATATGGATTGAATAAAAGAACTTCACATTCTTCTGGTTGAAGCAATTGTGTTTCTAACGCATTTATCAGCCCAATAATATGAACTATTAAGAAGATATTATCATCATTTACATTATATTTCATTTCATCACCACCAACTTGAACTATTGCTCCAACCGCTCTTTACTTTAACATCAAAAACTTTTCCAGATGGACTTTGGAAAAAATGTATAGATATTTCATTCATTAAGCTATCAAATCCGTCTTTATAGACCTTATACCATTTTCCTGCCTCAATCTTTTTTAGCTTTTGGTGCAAAGCCTCGTTTTTGATATTGTTTTTTGTTGTCCCATTCTTTGCGGCCTTAAACCCTTCAGGGTAATTAGGTGATTGTTTTATAGAATCATAGATTTCTGTCAATTCACTATCAGTAACATCATCAGAACCTGGATAATTGTGCACTAAAACAGCCTCATCACCAACAAAGTAGGTGTTAAAGTCTGCAACCTCAAGGTTATAAACCTTAATAGGCTCTTCCAGTTTTTCAAGCTCTGCCCTAGTCACGAAAGCTGTTGAACCGTCAATGAGATAAATCTCATCGCCTTCGTTAAGGTCACCAGCAGCAACCCAACCTTTGCCAATTACATAGAATGGATGGTTTGTTGTTGTGTCGATATCTCCGGCTGTTGTGTGGAGATGAAGAATCTCGGTCTGGTCATGAACGTATACTGTCAAAACTTCCTTAAGTTCCGTCTTGCCTGTATAAATATCATAAGCCCAAACCTTGTCTCCCACCTCAATTTCGTCAATTCTCTTTTGTCCGTCTTCAGCAGCAACAAGAGTTTCGCCTGTGAAGCAGGTCTGATGCAGAGACATAAGCGATAGGATAAGCTGTACTGAGCGAGTAGCAACCAGATCCCAATCTTTGTTCTCAGCTGCATCCATAATGCTTTGCCACTGAGTCACAAGACCGTATCCTGTCATTATTTTGCTGATGATAGGTCCTATGGCCTTCATCTGGCACATATGATTGATAAACAGTCCTGTTATTACACCACAAGCGATACCTTCGACCATTTGCCAGCCTGACAGGTTGGGATCATTAATGATCATTGTGATCTGTCTTGCGGTGTCATAAAGAGTTAATATATTATTGATTGTATTGATCTTACTCTTCAGACTCTGATATATTTTCATATAATTCAGTTCTGCTTTGTGATCGAGAATATTGCTAATAGCTTGCGATATATTCAGCTCAGGAAGTGTCATGTACCCACTCGGATCCACATTCATCACAGGATTTGCATTTGCATAAAGATACTTATGCAGAGATGTCGGATCAAAGAGACTACCCTGGTAGGTATCCATTGTAGTGAATGTGCCTGTTGTCGGGTTCATATATCTTGCACGGAGGTAGTAGAGACCTGTAGTTGTATCAAGATGTTCACCGCAATAGAGGTAGCTGTTTTCAGTATTGCCAGTTGAAGAAATAAGATTTCCCCATGCATCATACACATAGATATCTGTTACCGTGCCTGTAGAATCTGTAAGCTGTCTAACTGAGCCGTGACCGTCTGTAAGATAGTACGAAATTGCACGATTACGCTCCTGAGAAATGATCTCAGTGCCTCTTGTGTAGTAGCACTTCTCATTGCCGTCCGCATCAAGCTCCGCAAGAACCTGTGTCAGACCGCCGCCTACATCGTTAAGATAGTAAGTATAGTCGTTCTCAGACTTCTTAACGGTTCTGTTACCTGCGTAATCGTACTCATACTCCTCAACAGAAACCGCATTGCCTTCCTGAACAGTAGCACGGATCATCTTGTTCTCCGCATTGTATGCATAGAGAGCCGATTTCGTGTCTGATGTTACAGAAGTCAAATTACCAGCATTGTCATATGCGTATGTGATACCGTTTTCAGAAACAAGCTGATTCAGTGCATTGTAAGTATAGGTCGTTTTTGCACCATTTTCAGTTTTCAAGATGCGATTGCTTACCTTATCATAAGCATAGGTATATTCTGTTGTTTCACCGTCAGCAGCTATTTTTTCGCTCTTAAGTCTGTAAAGCTCGTCGTAGGTATAATCAACTGTTCGATCAAGCTCCTTGACCTTAGTTCGCTCACCTGCAGCACCGAGTGTATACTCGTACTGTGCTACAAGACCGCCATCTTTGTCAAGCGCTTTCTCTTTAATGAGACGATTGACTTCATCGTACTCATAAGTAACGATAATGCCATTTGCATATCTTACCGCAGAGCGGTTTCCGTTTGCGTCATACTCATAGAGCGTAGCATTTCCGTTTCTGTCAACAACTCTCACAAGTCTGTCGAGCTTGTCGTATTCGTAGGAAGTTGTACCGTATGATGTCTTGACATTTGTCAGTCTGTTTGCATCGTCATAACTGTAAGACACATAGCTGCCATTCGGGTACTCAACCTTGCACAGTCCGTCCATCGAGTTATAGGTGTACCTGATCGTTCCGGAAGCATCTATCACAGAAGAGAGCTTTCCATCCGTTGTGTAAGCAAACGTCGTTGTTCCGTCAGCAGTTTCTTTTGAGATTAGTCTGTCATAAGCATCATATGTATATGATGTAAGCTTGCCGCCGAAATCCTTAGATGTCAGGATATTGCCGCATACATCGTATGTTGCTTCTGCTGTCTTGCCAAGTGCATTCGTCGTTTTGATAACCCTGCCGAAATCATCATAGGTATATGTTGTCGAATGATTATTCGCATCTGTAACCTTAATGAGATTTCCGACTTCATCATATGTGTAGCTTGTTGTGTTGTTCAGTTCGTCTGTAACACTTGTAAGTCGATCAGCTCCATCATAAGTGTAAGAAGTTGTGTAACCGTGCTGATCAGTCTGACTTGTTACACGCCCTCTTGCATCATAGGTTGTTGAAACAGTCGAATGATCCGGAAACTCTGTGGATATTCTGTTTCCATTATCATCGTAGCTGTAAGTGTAGGTATTACCCTTTGCGTCTGTCATGCTGCCAAGCTGAGAATGACTGTTGTAGGTGAATTCAGTACGATTACCAAGAGCATCAATTATAGCTGTGTTTCTGCCGATCTTATCATACTCATATTTTGTTTCGTTACCGCTTGCATTGATTGTGGAGATCAGATTGTAGTTCTTATCATAGGAGTACTTGACTGAAGCACCATTGGGATAAGTCTTAGACAGAAGGTTTCCAACTTTATCATACTTCATTGTAACACTTCTGCCGAGTCTGTCCGTTGCTGTCAGATTGTTACCTTCATTATCATAAGTGAACTTTTCTGATGTTCCGTCTGCGTATGTGATCTTAGAAAGATTTCCAAGGTCGTCATATTCATATGATGTCTGCCTTCCTTTTTCATCAGTTGCAACTGCAACCTTTCCAATACTGTTATACTCTGTGGTTGTGATATTTCCATCGCTGTCTATGATCTGCACCAGATGGCCAGCATCATCATACGAATAGTATTCTGTAACAGTTTTGGATACACCCTCAGAGGTATAAGTAAGCGTCTTGGATGTGCAGTTACCATTTTCGTCATAGGAGAACTCTGCTGTCGTACCCACACCATTTGTAGAAGTAACAACATTGCCACGGCTGTCGTAGGTGACATTCATGTAGGTACCGATCTCATCTGTAACAGAAGTCAGATTACCCTTGTTGTCATAAGCATAACTGATAACATTTCCGAGGGCATCTTCTGTAGATGTAGTATTTCCCTTATCATCATAAGAAACCTTCATGATATCAATTCCCATAGCGTTTATGGATGTAATTAAGCCTTTCGCATTGTAGTCATTTGTGACAGTGTTGCCTTCTGCATCTGTCAATTCCTGCATATTACCATTGTCGCCATAGGTATAATGCGTCTCATTGCCCATTGCATCGGTCTTAGATGCAAGATAGCCATTGCTGTCATAAGTGTTTGTTATTGTATTGCCGTTAGGATCAGTCTGAGAAAGTACATTTCCATTATGATCGTAAATGTATCGGGTAACTCCACCGTTTCTGTCAGTAATAGTTTCTTCTCTGCCATCAATGTCGTGATCGTATGTGATCTCATTTCCGTCAGCATCAATTGTCTTGATCAATCTGCCATTGTCATCATAGACGTTTCTGGAAACAGTCACACCTCTCGGATCAATAATAGCTGTCAGATAATGATTATCATATTCAAATGTTGTTTCGTATCCGGAAATGTCAGTAACCTTTGCAAGATCACCGTTCTCATCATATTCATACGATACTGTTTTACCTGTGGGCGATGTGATGCTTGTAATTCTGTTCTGGCTGTCTCTGCTAATAGAAAGAGAAGTGTTAGATCCTGTGATACCATTGCCGTTGAATGTGATACTGTTCCCATTTGTATCGGTAATTGAGCGCAGTCCACTCGAAGTGTTGAAAGCGTATCTTGTTCCATCCACAGTAGTGATTATCCATTCTGTTGGTCTGAAATAAACACCCTCTTCCATTTCAAATAGCTTGTTGCCTTGAATCATCCAGTAACCATTAGCATCTGGCGTTGTTAAGGTCGACTTCGTTCCATCTATAGCTTCAAAGTACGGAGTTACATTGTAACCAAATCCGTCATTTCTAATTTTAGCGTTCATACGGAACTTTTCAACTTTTCCGTTGTCCCAGGTTACTGTAATAATATGGCTTCTAAGGGCATCTACACCGACTTTATTGTAAGAGATCACCATGTTCCAGTCTGTGTATAAAGGCCCGTTCGTGCTGATTCTTATGTTCTTTGCTGACTGATTCCATCCATATCCGAAATCTCCGCTTACATTCCTATCACGGCTATCATAACTACGAATAAGTGAAAACGGGATTCCAACAGTATGCACATTCATATCCTCGAAGTCTAATGAGAAGTTGCCTATCTTCATCTGTCCTTCTACGGATACAAGAACTTCATCGGAAATAACTTCTCCGTTTTTGCCCCAAACTGTCAGGCGTAGATTATAAAGTCCGTTCCTGAGCATAGTGGGATCAAACTCTCCAAGCGACTGACCATTTACACTTGTACTGCCTTCTTTGATCAGTATGTAATCGCCGCCTGATGCAGACTGATATGTCAATTCGTATTTCTTGAATTCTGTACCGCCGGCATTTCCGATAACGAAAGTCGGGCTTGAAATCACGACTTCGTCCGTTGGCATTATAATCTTAGCAGTAAGCGCCTTGGTGTCGATATCCTCGCTGCCGCTGATAGAAATGGAGCTTCCTCCAGACACTTCAGTCTCTACAACATAGAATGTAAGAAGTTTTGCACTAAGGTTACCGAAGTTATCCCATGCTCTGAAGATCATAGTATGCGGCTTCATGTCAAAATCGTTCAGTAATATCTGCCCATTTTCATCAAGCTTGATTTCAGCACCATCGTACAAACACATGATCTTCTTGATACCGGAAATGTCCTCGGCAGAAATTGTGATCAGTACGTCATCATGTTCCTGAATATTAGACTCCTTACTTAATGTTACATTCAGGATAGGCTTGTCTGTTTCATATACAAGAACAGTATTTGTAGCAGTGATTTCCTCACCATCTGTGGTTTGGGCTGTCAGAACGAACTCGTTATTAAAGAGTTTCTCGCCCTTGAATTCGTATGTCAGGTCATCTGTCAGTTCGATTTTCTTTCCATTCAGTGTTACGCTAACGCTTACTCTATTTATATCATCTGATGCTATTACCTTGTAGATCGCAGTATCTCCATATTTGACGAGACCATCTACAAGAGCATAAAGTCTTTCATCAGTATGATGTTCTTCATCAAGAACAGTAATCGTTTTCTGGATAGATGATGTCTTTTCTCTCGAATCTTCGGCTGTAAACGAAAACCTGTATTCACCAGCTTTCAGATCAGTGAGACTAAACATACCGTCCTCGATAGAAAGCGGTTTGCCGTTAACGGTTGCTGTTAGTGTGATAATCTCACTCTGTCCTTGTACTGTTACAAGACCAGTCAGAGAATCCCCCTCATTATAAATGTCCTTATCAAAAGTAACGCTGATCTCAGGAGCTTTTGCCTCATTGATCACAACAGCAGCGGATGTGATTCTTTCGTTATTCTCGGCGTCATATGCCCTAGCAACGATCTCATAGGTTTTAAGTGCTGCTTTGCTGATGGTATATGTGCCATTTTCGGAAAGAACAACTTCCTCACCATTAACGAGAAGAATAGTATTGACAACACCGACATTATCTGATGCCTCAACTGTAATGATGACATCATCCTTCTCAAAATAAGTATCTTTATCAAAGAAAATGTTTACAACAGGTGCGATTGTGTCAGGCTCTACAGCCTTTATCGTTATCTTCTTTTCTGTCTTGTTTCCAGAAGGATCAATAGCGGTTGCCTTTATAACATAACTGCCGGCTGTATCAGGGGTAAATACTGCGGTATTGTCATCGGAAATAGTGAGTTTATCCGTTCCAACAGTAAGATCTGTCGATACCTCACCATTATTATCTGATGCATTAACGGTAATATTTACATCTTCGCCAACCTTTACTTCTGTTTTATCAACGGTAAGTGTCAGTTCCGGCTTAGTCACATCGTTTGCCTTGATTTTTTCAGTAGCGGTTCCAACATTGCCTGCGGCATCTGTTACATTAGCAGTTACAGTATACTCTCCATATTTAAGTTTGGAGATCGTATATTTTCCGTTACTGTCAAGTGTGATTACCTTACCATTCAGCAGAACTGTCAGATCTGTTACACCCACATTATCTGTTGCAGTAACTGTGATAACCGCATTCTGGTTTTCATTATACTTTGTTTTATCAAAGCTGATCTTCACAATAGGCTTTTCTGTATCTGCTTCAATTACTGTGATCCTTGCGGATGCAGTCAGTTCTGTATCCTTTATAGTGAGTCCATGTACTTCCAGAATATATTCTTTTTCAGAAGATGTATCCAAGGTTAAAATGCCATTGTCAGGAATTGTAACATTTTTTCCATTAAGGCTATATGTCAGTTCTTTAATTTTGTGTTCTCCTGCTACAGAGACCTTAAAGTATGCCTCGGAATCAATAAGGGTTTCATCCGAGGAAGGAATAATGCTTACTGCGGCTGCAGTACTATCTATTGTAATAGTATATTCCTTAACATCAGATTTGCCGGACCAGTCAAATGCTCTGACAACGACATGATATGTTCCGTCTTTATTCGGCATTGTGAGTGTGAACTCACCTTCATCTGATACCTCAACAGGAGTTTTATCATTGAAGATAACAGAATACCATGATATTTCAGTATCGTTGAGTTTTTCAATTTTTGCACTTATTTTCTCGTTTTTATCTGCATACTGAGGAAGTACAACGCAGATTTTAGGAGCGACGGCTTCTCCCTGATGCTCAGGATCGATATCCGCATAACTGTCAGCCGGTTCACACACGATTGTTTTTACAGATTGGACAGTGTTCTCGCCGTCACTGACTGTGCATGTGATATCATAGTTGCCTGTCTCCGTGCAGATAACAGAAGTGATGAGCTTTGAAGTATCGGAGAACTTGATATGTTCATCCTCACAGCTCCATGTGATTGAAATGTCGGACTTCAAGCAGTCATCTGAAAGGACTGCTCTCATTCGCAGAGGAACGTTAACTTTTGTTCTGTCCTTTGCATTGATAGAAAGAACTTGCTCTATATTTTCCATCTGTTCAAGGACAGCATCCTTTGACACAATAGTAATATCATACAGTTCAGGAGATCTGCCGTCCGATGAAACTGTCATATCAACGCTGATCTTTGCATATCGTCCGCTTACACCTGTGAATGACTGATGATTTTCAACCTTGACGGGTTCTGAGAAGTTCTCACCGTCTTCACTAGCGGAAACATAAACAGAAATCGTGCCATCGCCATATCTGCTTCCGTTCCAGTAGATATTCTCCCAGTCCACGGTTTCTCTTTCACTGTCAAATACAACAGCCCAGTTTCCGTTTTCAGCATAACCACTTACGGGAAGAGAAATATCGTCTGCGTAAACCACACTGGGTTTACCATTGCGGTCATAATAAACGCAAGAGGTATTTTCAAGGATGTCCGCAAAGCCCTCTGCTTCTGATGTTATCGTAACAGGAATGCTGATTTCCTTTTTCTCATCAATCGTGATTCTGTCGATATTCCATTCAACCGTAACACTTCCATCATCGTTCGATGTCACCTTTGAAGGTTCAGGAGTGATAGCTGAAATATCAACTGCATTTGCGTTTTTAATAGTTGTTTTGAACGTTGTATTGCGTCCGGCTACATTGAAAACTTCGGATGCAAAATAAGACATGATCTTTACAATATCTTCAGAGGAAGGTGCATTCTTATAGATACCGTTGCTGTTGATAGCAATATTCTGCATCTGAAGAGTGCCATTTCCGATCATCAGAGTGAAAATACGAATTCCTTTATCACCGGCAGCTTTAGCTACAGCAGCAGAATTAGTATTGTCATCGCCGTCTGATAAAAGAATAATATATTTTTGGCGTTCGGAATCATCGAATTTATCAACAGCATGTGTTAGTCCGTTGGAAATATTCGTTCCATCGTTGAATCTGATATTATCTATTGCAGTATTGAGAAGAGTTTTATCAGATGTGAAGTCCTGAACATCATGGATATACCATGAAAATCCCATGACTGCGCATCTGTCTGTAGACTTCATCTGATTAACGATTTCTTTAGCAGCGGCTTTCGCCTGAGTCATTCGATTAGACCATTCCATGCTCCATGATTCGTCAACCAGAATAATCAGATCCACAGCATTTTCGGCAACATCAATCTCACCGAATCCACTCAGACCATACTTGATAGTTACCGTATCTCCATTTCCGGCTACAGCAGATTTGTCAGATGAGCATGTCACCTTTACTCCTTTTCCGTTTTCGAGATCACCATATACAAAATCTTCTGAGGGAGATACTTCTCCGGATGCTACATTAAGAGTCAGCTCATCCGGAACGGATAACCCAAGTCCGTTGAATTGACCGTCATCAAAGTCTTCGTCGATCGTGTATGTCTTGACCACGCATCTCGGTTCAAGCATATCAAAATTATCAGCGTTAACATTAAATATGCTTCCGCTGTAGGTGATGCTATCTGCCCACACAAATCCGGTAAGGTTAGTTTCATAAGTGTTGAACGAAACATTGCCATTAGGAGCGTAGATACCGCCGTTCAGGTTGATGGATGTTCCATTAACGGTTATATTACCATTACGTGAGTAAAGAAATACTCTGCCTGTGGTATTGAAATCATTCACATTATAGGTAATATTCCCATCTACGATGATATAGCAATCGCCCTCAAAGGTTGTACCGCTTATAACTACATCTCCGGCAACCTTGATAGACTTATCGATAACATTGAGATCCTGAACATAGGCAGGGCTTTCTTCATAATAATCATACGGCTGCGCATTATCATGGATCACCTTATCGTAGTCAATGGTATCAACAGGATCAACATTTTCATTTCTCTCGTCAATTTCCATCTTCCAACCGCTGGTATTGATGGAACCGACAGCATCTACCCGCCCTGTAACATACAGTTCTGAACCACTGTATTGAAATGAAGAACCAGTATAGATATTGCCGTTGATATTGCTTTTCCAGCCCGAGTAGACAAAGCTTGTTGTGTCGCTTTTGGAGAACAGGGCATAATGCTTCATCTTATTCTCCACGACAACAGGTGATTCAGCTTCTTCCCACTCACAAATGAAACCGCAGTTAGAGGTAGCATACGCCCAGTCGTCTTCAAGGAAGTTGTAGGTGTTGTTCCAGGTTCCGATATTGCCCATATTTGCGTACATATGAACATAGTTCTCAACTGTACTGTTGGGTTCGCCGGAATCCCAGTTGGTATAATCGAACGCTTCGCTGGTAACCCAGTTCCACTCCGCTGTGTCCGTGTCTCTCGAAAGACCTATAAAATAGGTCTTTTTTGTACCGGTTGGAAGCAGATTTTCGATAATATACTGCTGTTCCTCCGCTGATGTGACCGTTGCCAGATGGCCGCCTATGCTCTCACAATAGGATTCTGCATCTGTCCAGCTCATTGAGGTATCGAACAGCTGATATCGATGCCCGTTTGAGTCTGAAACTTGAACTTCTCCACCAGTATCATCATCTGCAAATGCTGTGATGGGCATCACGGTACAGAAGTTTGCCAGCATCGCTGCACTTAGTATTCCACTAAGAAGACGCTTGCTGGACTTGTGGCTTGAATGCATTATGCACCAACTCCCTTATCTAATATTTGAACAATATTGCGGTGGTACCGAGTGGGAGCGTTTACAAATTGTTCATACAATAATTATATAATAACCATTTCAAAACTGTCAAGTGGCAAAAGTGCCAATTAAGATTTATCGTCATGTTTGCTAAGATTCAACAACATAATAGAACTTCTCATAACAAAATGTTGCTGCTTAGATTAAAAGTTTTGTTGCTTATAAATTGATCTTACCACTAAAACTTTATTTCACGCTATCAAAACTGTAAGTTTCGTTACTTTCATTTACGTTCAAATATTTCATGCTAAAATAGACGTGAAACGCCTTGCTGAATATCAAATGGTCTTGATGATCTTCCATATGGCAGAAAAAACCGCACTCATTGTGATGGAAATGCAGAACGACATGCTCTGGGAGAAGCGCAAGGAAAAGTTCACCTACGACACCGAAGCGCTGACCGCCGCGGTCAACAAGGCGATCGCGGAATACCGCACGGCAGGCTGCGATGTGCTCTGCATCCGGCAGATTTACCCCGACACGCCGTCGAATCATATCATTTTTGGGTTCCAGATCGAAGGCACAGAGGGCGCAGAACTCTACGGGGCGCTCGACACCGCCTCCGCGCTGTGCTTTGACAAGAATGTCAGCGATGTCTACCTCGCGGAGGATTTCCGGAAGCACATGGAGCAGGCGGGCTATACGCAGATCGTGCTCTGCGGGCTTGACGAATGCGCAGGGCTTGCGGCAACGGCAAAGGCTGCGCGCAAGGCGTGCACCGGCGTCACGATCCTTTCCGCGGCAGCGGCCACCCGCTTCGACACCGCCAAGCGCGCGAAAACCCGCGCCGAGCTCAAACGCCTCGGGGTGGTGTATAGATGAGGTGTCGCTGCGCGACGGATTCCTTCGCGCCTGTGTGACCCCTCCGTCACGCTGCGGTGCAGTGCGCCACCTCCCCTTTCAGGGGAGGCTGTTGTTTCATTTGGGAACAGAAACGGCACGGAGACCGAATCTCCGTGCCGTTCGTCGTTTTGTGGTGCTTATGAGAGCAGCATCCGCTTCAGAAGCGTCAGATCCTTGCAGGTGATCTTCCCGTCCTGATCCATGTCTGCGCGGGGCCCCTGCGCCTCTGTCAGCGGCTTTTGCGCGAGGAGATGCTGCTGCATCATCACCGCGTCCGCATGATCGACCGCGCCGTCTGCGTTGAGGTCACCGAGCAGCTGCCCGCCCGAGAACGCGAAGGAATCCACATTCATCAGGAAGCTGTCGCCGCCGCCGAAGACCATGTATAGATCATGCACGCCCGCGGAGCCGGTCACATCGCAGCTGAATTCCTGCCAGGTCTGCCAGCCGTCCGTGCCGGTGACGCTGCATCTGCCGATCTCCTTGCCGTCCTTTGCATCCAGCCTGAGCGAGATGTACCCGCCGTCTGCCGCACTGCCCGCGCGCACGGTGAATTTGTCCGCACCTGCGCCGAAATTCATGCGGCGGAACATGATGTAATCGCCCTCCTGAATATAGCCGACGTCGGTGCCGCCGTCCTCCAGCGGCTCGGTCTCGATGCCGGACTGCCGGTCGAAGGTCTCCGCCTCGGTCTCAGTGAAGGGGTCGCGGGTCGGTTCGGGTTCATCGGAAATGCCCCAGAGCTCGACCTCGTTGATCTGCGCCTTTCCGCCGTCATACTGTGCGGGCTCGAGGATTTCGACACGCACATAATTCGCTTCGACCGGATCGAGCACGCCGCCTGCAATGTTCTTCTCATTGCCCGTCACGGTGACCGCATTGCCGAAGGTCTTGCCGCCGTCCTTGCTGAACGACAGCCGGAAGGCACGCGCGTTGTCCTTGAGATCGCCGCTCACGCCTGCGAGCTTCACGACCCAGCGGCAGAGCGTGTAATCCTTCTTGAGCGCAATATCTGCGTAGGTGCTGCCGGATGCCTTCCATGCGCTGCCTGCCGCGCCGTCGGTCAGTGCGGACTCGGTGCCCGTCGTTTTGCCGCGTGCGACATTGCGCAGGGTATCTGCACCGGTCACATTCAGCGCACTGTCGATCGTATAGGTCTTTCCGGCCTCTGTCGGGAAGCTGACCTGCTCGCCCTGATAGGAAACCGTGCAGAGATTGCCGTTCTTCGAGGTGATCTTTGCGGAGACAAGGCTGCCGTTTTTCCATTCCTGATCGACTGTGAAGCCGCCGCGTGCGCAGAGACCGGTTGCATGGCCGGTGTTCCACTGGGAGGGGAGTGCCGGAATCAGCTTGATCTCATTGTCGTGGCTCTGGAGGAGCATTTCCGCGACGCCCGAGGTGAAGCCGAAGTTGCCGTCGATCTGGAAGGGCGGATGTGCGTCCCAGAGATTGTCATAAAGTCTGCCGTAATTGTTCACCGGAGAGACCAGCAGCTTTACGATATTATAGGCATGTGCGCCGTCCTCGAGACGCGCCCAGCAGTTGAGCTTCCATGCCTCCGACCAGCCGGTGCCGTCGTCGCCGCGGGCATTGAGGCTCACCGCTGCGGCATCCGCGAGCTGCGACGCATTGCCCTTCGAGATGATCTGCCCCGGGAAAAGGTCGTACATATGGGAGATATGGCGGTTCTTTTCGCCCTTGCTGTCCCAGTCAAATGCCCACTCCTGGATCTGTCCCCAGCTGCCGATGGTGTCGGGCTTGATCTTGTTCATCTGACCGGAGAGCTGCTCCGTGAAGCTGCCGCTCTTGCCGAGGATCTCCGCTGCTTCGATCGTATCCGTGAAGATTGAGCGCGAGATCGCGTTGTCCATTGCCACGCCGTAGCTGGTCGCAGCGCCCTTGCCGCCGCTGCCTGCGGGTGTATCGACCTCGGGAGAGGTGCTCGGGAACACGACAGAATAGGTCTGCCCGTCGATCTTTGCATCGCGCATGATGCGATTTAAGAACTTCGCGCTGCCCTCGATCACGGGGTAGACATCCTGCAAATACGCCTCATCCTGATTGAAGCGGTAGGCATCATAGAGCATATCGGAGATCCATGCGGCGCCGGTCGGCCACATGCCCCATGCGCCGTCGATCGGACCCGTGCGGTTCCAGAGGTCGGTGTTGTGATGCACGACCCAGCCCTCATTGACGCCGTAGACCTCCTTCGCGGTCTTGCTGCCCTGCGCCTGCAAAGACTTCGCCTTCTGCACGAACGGCGCAAAGCATTCCTCGAGATTGGTCGTCAGTGCCGGCCAGTAGTTCATTTCGTAGTTGATATTGGTCGTGTATTTGCAGCCCCACGCGGGATCGCGGAACTTGTTCCAGATGCCCTGCAGATTCATCGGCTCGGAATCGCGGGAGGCACTGATCATCATATAGCGCCCGTACTGGAACAGCATTTCGACCAGCTTCGGGTCGTTGTTTCTGCCGAAATCGGAAATGCGCTTCGGGACAGGCGTGCTGTTGTTGCTGCCGTCGCCGCCGAGCTCCACATCCACGCGGTCAAAGAGTGCGGTATAATCCGCCTCATGTGCCGCGTAGAGATCTGCGTAGGATTTCTTTGCCGCTGCTGCGAGATCAGCCGCTGCCATGCCCTTTTCGTCGGCATTGCAGGTCTTGTAGTCGATGAAATTCGTGCGGACGGTCGTGAGGATCAGCACGGAATCTGCGCCCGAGACACGGAGCTTTCCGCCGCTTTCCGAGACGCTGCCGCCCTGCGGGATCACCCTGGTGCGGCTCGAGAACCAGACGGCAAAGGGCATCCCGTAGCCGGAATCGCCGTGGCCGTTCATGACAAGTGTATCACTGCCGTCCGCCGCGATCGTGAACTGATCCTTCAGCGAGCAGTCATAGGATGCGGTGAGAGAAACGCCGCCTGCACCCTCGCAGGAGATGCGCGTGACCAGCACCTGATCCGGATGGCTGACGAAGCTCTCGCGCCTGTACTGCTTGCCCTGATAGGTATAGCTGCATCCGGCGACTGCGGTGTTGAGGTCGAGCCAGCGGGCATAGTCCGAGACATTCTGATGCCCGAGATCCAGATTCAGCGTGCCGACAGACTGATATTTTGCCATGCCGCCGCCGATCATCTGATTGCTGATCGTGCCGTCTGCGCCCTTGAAATCGCCGGAGAGCATCTGCTGCCAGCAGCGCTCCATGGTGTCAGCGGAGACCTGCTTGTTGTTGGAGCCCGGACCGCCGCTCCAGAAGGTCGCCTCGTTGAGATCAAAGCGCTCGGTCGGGCAGTTGCCGTAGACCATCGCGCCGATCCGTCCGTTGCCGAGCGGCAGCGCCTTGTAGAAGGACTCGTCATTGTCCCACGCATTGCCGCTGAAGTTGGTTCCCGCGGAAGTGTTGTACCGCAGGATGAGATCGCTGTCATCGGCAGCGGAGACCGCAATGGACGCCCCCGCCGAAAGCCCCGCCGGGAAGCCTGAAAGCGACCCCGCAAACAGCGCCGCGGCACAGACTGCCGCTGTCATTTTCCCCTGAAATGATCGCATGATTTTTTACCCCCGTTTCTATTTCCGCTGTACCCGCACGGAAGAGTACAGCTATACGATTATATTATAGCGGATCGGGGGGCAAGATACAACGAAAAAAATGAAGATTCATAGCATAAAGCAGAGATTTTGTGTAGATTGCCCTTGCAATTTCGCCGCCGGTCGGGTATAATGGATGCAAAAGCAGACTATTATTCCGGAGGACAATATGAAAACAATCAATGTCTCCGAGCAGATCTATGCGGCAAAGGGGCGGCGCAGCAAAAAGCGCGAGGTGCAGTTCCTTGAAACATTCCGTGAAACGGCAGACAAGCTTGCCGCCGCACAGGGCGGGAGCATCTACTGGGAAAAGCCGCTGCGGGAGGCGAAATACGGCTGACGGCATCCCGCACCATATCGGAAACCGCCCCGCCGCAGGGATGATCTTGCGGCGGGCTCTCTTTGGTGATTTTGCATACCTGCGCGGAAAGTTGTATTGCCGCAGGAGAACAATCCGACAATTTTGCTGTTAATCCATTGACTTTGATGCTTTATAATCGTATAATATTGCTAACGGGATTGTATCCCCGTAAACAAAATGGGTGGGAGGAAAGAAATATGAAACACAGAATATTCGCAATGCTCACAGCCGGACTGATGTGCGCCGCCGGCATCACGGATCTGCCCGCTGCTGCGGAGACAGAGGCGCCGAAATACGAGATCCTTGGGGGACCCTATCCCGACTGGGTGCCGCAGGACTTCGACGCCGCTGCCGAATTCTACAACACGCACGGGCAGTGCTATTTTGAGGACAATGTGATCTGCATCGTCCGGCCGTTCCGTTCGTATTCAGTCGGAGCGCATGAAAACTACCGGGGCGTCACCGGCTCCATGACCATGGTGAACACGCCCGCCTGCAATGTGCCGGCATTCTATCAGCCGGCAGACCTTGGGGACAGCGACCTTGGAAAGGAAGCAGGCTTTGAGGTCGGGCTTTACACCGTCGTGCCGGGCTATGATCTCACGGTGACGATCCGTGAGCCGATCGGCGGCAGCTTCGGGGATGTCCATGCCTTCACCTTCGAGAACAAGGACGGCACGATCGTCGAGACCGATCTGCTCGCATGGGTGCCGGACTGCATCACGGAGTACAACGAGTTTCAGAAAGCAAACGGCACGCTTTCGCTCCGCGACAATTATCTCTGCTACTGCGCGGATGTCAACAACAGCACCGGCGCGAGCCTGATGGTATCGCAGTACGGCGAGGGCGAGCTGAAGGAGGTTCTGTTCTCCAAATGCTCGGAATACGAAACGATCCCGCTGGATGGCTCTTCCTCTCACGCGGTCTATGTCTATCAGCCCGTGAAAGCCGGCGAGGTCTATCCGAAATTTGCCGTCGGCAGAGAATGGGAGCCCGATGCAACGTTCAGCGAAACGATCGGCATGTATGAGATCAGTGAGGACGGCAAGGCGATCACAGAAAAGGCTGCGCCGAAGGCAAAGGAAACCAGAGTCACGCTCTATGATGTGGATACAAACGAGCTTGTCCCGAGTGAGATTCTGGAGCAGGAGGAGAGCCCGTGGTATTTCAGCACGAATATCACGATCAAGCCGAGCGAGGACCCGGAGACATGGATGTCCACCGGCCCGATCTATGCCGTCACCTCCAATCCCTGCATCGTGGACAAGGATACGCTGGCCTCCTTCCGGAATGCCGCTGTGTTTGAGATCAGAGGTGCGAAGGGCGAGCGCCCGCTGATCATCCCGCATGAGAACGGCTCAATGGATCTGATCTTCTATGCAAAGCTCTCCGCGGAGCCGGACGGCGATCTCAACGCCGACGGTGCCTGCAATCTTGCCGATCTCGTGCTGCTGCACAAATGGATGACCACAGAGCCGGATACCGAAATTCCGAACTGGAAGGCTGCCGATTTCAATGCAGACGGCAAGCTCAATGTCAAGGATCTGACCCTTCTGAAGCAGAAGCTCGTCGGCGAATTACTGCACAAGCTCGTGCGGCCTGATGTCAATTCGAGCGGGCTGCCTGTCACGGTCATTCAGGATGATCTGCCGGTATACTACGGCCCCGATGAGTCCTATGGCATCATCACGACGCTGCCGGAGCATGCGAGCGTCACAGAGGAAGGCTATAAATACATTCGGAAGAACGGCGAGATCGTCGGCACGATCGAAGACTGGATGTTTATTATCTTCGGCGATAATCTCACCGGCGAGGACTGCGGCTGGATCCGCTTCCGGGATGCGGACGGCAGAGAGCTGATCGAATATCCGCAGTATTACATGGATAAGCCGGTCATTTATCTCTACCCCGAGCAGGAGACCGAGGTGCATGTGGCGCTGGATCTCCGGTATGCACAGCTCCGGACGACCTATCCGAAGTACAACGACGGCTGGGATGTGATCGCATCCCCGGACGGCACGCTGACAAACCTCGCAGACGGCACGCATCACAGATCGCTCTTCTGGGACGCGGTCGACAGCGGCATGCGATATGATTTCAGCCGCGGCTTCTGTGTCGCGGGCGAAGATACAGAGCAGTTCCTGAAGGAAAAGCTCAGCTATCTCGGGCTCAACGAAAACGAGATGAATGAATTCATCGTCTACTGGCTGCCGCGCATGGAGCACAATGCGTACAATCTGATCACCTTCCAGGGCGATGCGTACACCGGCTCCAACAAGCTGTGCATCACGCCGGAGCCTGACAGCATGCTCCGCGTGTTTATGGCATATCAGCCGCTTGACGCCGCTGTGGAGATCGCGCCGCAGACGCTTGAGACCTTTGAACGCACCGGCTTCACCGTCGTCGAATGGGGCGGCAGTGAGATCGGGTAAGGCTGCAAGCGTTTCTATACGGCATAAAAAAGCAGACAGTGTTTCGGATTTCTGAAATGCTGTCCGCTTTCGCCGTTTGGCTTTGCGCCCGCTTTCTGATATCATCAAGCTATCAGAATCCCGTAGGAGGCGAATATGACGAACCTGATTTTGACGATTATGAAGAAGATGAGGAATTTGTCGCAGAGGCGGTGCAAACCACGGAAATTACGGAAACAGTAACAGAATTATTGTAAGCGTCAGCATATGCTATCAAAGAAACAGACTCACCTCGAAGGTGGGTCTGTTTGCATATCAAGTATTGAATGGCAGGCTGATCGTCCCGGCAGGCTGTGAGAACAGTTCAGTTAGGTACTGCTCTGTGTTCAGTCCGTTTGCTTGTGCGGTGGCAACGAGTGAATACAGAATTGCGCTTACTTTCGCACCGTTTGCAGTATTGCTGAAAAGCCAGTTTTTACGACTGATCGCAAACGGTCGGATCGCGTTCTCTGCCCGATTGTTGTCTGGCGGCACATTTCCGTCTTCCAGGAAAGTATAGAAATACGGCTTTTCATGCAGCGCATACCTCACTGCCTTCGCCAGATTACCGTTCCCGCTGACCTGTAAAGATACAAGCCGCGCAAAAAGCCCGTCCAGCAAAGGCTTGATCTTTACCAGACGCTCTTTGTATCGTTCTTCTGCGGTCATATTCGCCAGCAGACCTTCCTCATGATATATTCTGTCAAAGTATCTGACTGCTTCCGCTGCAACCGATGCGGGATGCGCTTTCTTTTCCTTCGGCAGCGCATTGACAAAATATCTCCGACAGTGGATCAGGCATCCGCAGTGTTTTACGCCCTTCACCTTATGATACCCGCTGTATCCGTCCCGCACCAGATAGCCGGTAAATCCTTGCAGAAATGCCTGCGCATTCTCGCCTTTTCTCGTCGGCTGGTAATCAAAAATGACGATGCTGCGGTCATTCATCTTTCCATTGCAGTACACCCACATTCTTGATTCAGTGGTAGCATCCCTGCCGTCTTCATGCAGCACCTGAACTCGCGTTTCATCTGCATGAATGACCAGACCGACAAGCAGCAGCTCATGCATCTTCTGCACGATTGGCAGACACCAGTGCTCTGCGGCAATTCCAACCCAGTTAGACATTGTTGCTTTCAGCAGCGGTATATGCTTCGATGCCAGATCCTTTTCCTGTCGGTGCAGCGGCACAGCCTTGGCATATTTTTCATAGATGATGTGCGCCAGCAGTTCCGGCGAGCAGAAGCTGCCCGGAATCATCGGCAGAGGATACTCCGCACGGCGAATATTGCATGGCTCTGTTGTTTCCGGATTTTCACCGCACTCCGGACATTTATTGGTGTATACGATATGACGGCGGATATGGTATTTCGCAGGGGTAAAGACCAGCTCATCATAAGCCTTTTCCTTGCCGATCTCCTCCACCTCGGCACCGCAGTTTTCGCAGATCGGGTGTTCCTCTTTGTGCTCAATCTCCTCGACAGGCAGTTTACTCATCCAATCATCGTGTGTACGCTTTTTCTTGCGCTTATGCTCCGGAACAGTTATGGTTTCTTCGGCGGGTTTTGCAGACTGCTCCTGTTCTTCCGGAAACATTGTAAGCTGCTGACCGTTATCCATGATGACGGAGCTCTGTTCGGTTTTGCGTCCGAAGACCTGCTTTTTCAGCCATGCAAACTGTTCCTGAATCAATGCAAGTTCTTCTTCCAGGACTGCAACACGCGAACGGAGCACAGCATTTTCCTGCGCCAATGCCAGTTCATTTCGCACTGCATTCTGATCAGACATACCGCACTCCTCCGTTCGTATTTTCTACTTATATTATACCATAGAACATGCAAAAAAGCAAGGAAAATGGCTGGTTTTCCTTGCTTTTTTCATCAATACAATGCGCCCGGTTTTCCTTCACGGATCGCCTTCGGCTGTTCGATTTTCAGACCTTCCAACAACCATCTGATCTGCTGCGGCGTAAGCAGTTTTGCTTCCATCTCACTGCGAGGCCATTGAAAACAGCCGTTGTCTAACCGCTTGTAAAGCAAAAGAAAGCCGTCACATTCCCAGAGGAGACCTTTGATGCGATCCCGCCGTCTTCCGCAGAACAGAAACAGCGCAGTACTGAACGGATCCAGATGCAGCTGGCCCTGAACGATCATCGCAAGACCGTCGATCGAGCGGCGAAGGTCGGTATATCCGGTGATCAGATAGACCTGCTGACCGGCAGGCAGGTCATTCAGCATAGCGCATTCACCAATGCCAGCAGCGTATCCTGTGTTATGCTGGTCGGCAGTGAGATATGCAGACCGTTCTTCTCGATCCGGATATCTGCACCTTGCTGCTGCGGTACAATCAGCGGAACGACTGCCTGTGCAGACTGGATATACTGGTCTCTGACTCTTCGCAGTCGGTAGTAGAAGCTCTTGGTCTTGATTCCGTTCTCAGCACACCACTGCGGGACGGTCAGTCCGCTTGCCTGCTGTGCTTCGAGTTGTTCCGCCCATTCCCGCAGGCGTACATCCTGTTTCACTGCTGTGATTGCTGTTGTGGTTTCCGATTGCATACCGATTCCTCCTCGTGTCAGTCTAAAATACTCCAATTTAGTCCATTGGACTAATTTAGACTGTCTCAATCGGTCTAAAGAAGTCCAATGACTTGCTTAGGACTCCATTATACCATTTTTGACACCCGAGGGGAAGACGCGGAACATTTTACCCTTACTAATGACATTAACCTCGAAGGTGGGTCTGTTTGCATATCAAGTATTGAATGGCAGGCTGATCGTCCCGGCAGGCTGTGAGAACAGCTCAGTTAGGTACTGCTCTGTGTTCAGTCCGTTTGCTTGTGCGGTGGCAACGAGTGAATACAGAAGAAAAAAGCATTATAGACTAGAACCCGCCGTTTCTGCAGCGGGTTCACTTTGTCAATTCAAGCTATAATCTTGATTTTCCGCAGAAAATATGCTATACTATAAACAGAATCCTGTTTTGGGGGTGTTCTTATGGGTATTTACCTTAATCCTGATCATACAGACTTTCAGATCGTCTTGAATACGAAAATCTATGTTGATAAAACTGAACTCATTGCTCATATGAATCAGATCATCAACACAGAGCAAAGATTTATCTGTGTCAGCCGTCCGCGTCGTTTTGGAAAATCAATAGCTGCAAATATGCTGACTGCATACTATAGCCGCGGCTGCGATTCGGCCGAGATGTTTGCGCCGTATAAAATCGCTGAAGATTCGTCATTTCAGAAACACCTGAATCAGTATAACGTCATTCGCGTCAATATGGCAAATTTCATGTCACGCGGAAACGATATGCAGCAGATTCTGGATTATCTCTGCAAGCGCCTGCTGCATGAGATCAGGAAAGAGAATACTGATGTAGATTGCTTCGACTGGAATGATTTGTTCAGCGTGCTGGATGAGGTCTTTGCAGCGAAAAGAATACCCTTCGTTTTCGTCATTGATGAGTGGGACTGCGTATTTCGTGAAAAGATAGATAATGATGAAGCGCAAAAGATTTATCTGGATTTCCTTCGTGATCTGCTCAAAAACAAGAGCTATGCGGCACTTGCATATATGACCGGAATTCTACCAATCAAAAAGTACGGCAAGCATTCCGCTTTGAATATGTTTACTGAGATTTCCATGACCGATGCAACGCCGATTCCGGAATTTACCGGCTTTACAGAAGAAGAAGTTCGTGACAAATGCACGGAATACGGTGTTTCCTTTGACGAAATGACTCGATGGTACGATGGATACCATGTCAATGGCGTATCCATTTATAATCCGAAGTCGGTTGTAGAGTCGATTTTACGAAAAAACTTCGGAAACTATTGGACATCAACCGAAACCTATGAGGCATTGAAAGATTTTATCGTGCTGGATTATGACGGTCTGAAAGAAAAAATCTCCCGCATGATCGCGGGAGAAGCCATTGAAATCAACACTACCAAGTTTCAGAATGATATGACATCGTTTTCAAGCGCGGACGATGTTCTGACCTTGCTTGTGCATCTTGGGTATCTCAGCTTTGATTTTGATACTTCAACTGTTCGGATTCCCAATAGCGAAGTGCAGCAGGAATTTATCAATTCGATTGAGGACGGCGGCTGGGAATTCCTGATGGATGCAATCAAGGCATCAGACCGGCTGCTGAATGCAACGCTGACCAGTGATTCTGAAACAGTCGCAAAAATGATCGAGAAAGCACACAGCGAGAATGCTTCTATCCTAAAATATAACGATGAGAATGCCTTAGCCTGCGTTATTTCCATCGCCTATTACGCGGCACGGAAAAAGTATATCATGCACCGCGAGCTTGCAACAGGCAAAGGATTTGCTGATATAGTATTCATTCCGAGAAAGAACATTGACTCCCCTGCTATCGTCGTTGAACTGAAACACAATCGGTCCGCTGATACCGCAATTTCCCAGATCAAAGCAAAGCAGTATACAGAAAAGATTGCAGAATATACCGGCGAGATCATACTGGTCGGAATCAGTTATGATGAGCAAAAGGGTCACTCCTGTGTCATTGAAACGGTGTCAAAATAAGGGAAAGGTTTTGCAGCTTTTTGCAGCTACGAGTGCAGCTACCAGATCGAATTCAACTTCACGTAGCTTCATCGCGCGATGATCAAAATCAACGAATTTACGAACTTAATGACACTCTATGATACTGGATGAAACATACTTTTCGATCCTCATAACCCGAAGGTCGGTGGTTCAAATCCGCCCTCCGCAACCAATTTCACCCAAGACCGTATTTAGAGTTGAAAACACTCTGAATGCGGTCTTTTCTGTTACCTCGATACGCTCGACGAGCAGCCGCACGGCGGTCTGATCCGGAGCATCCCGGTGCGACTGGAGCCAATTCCGCACCGCTTCCGTGCTGTAATCTTTCGGCGGCTCGGTATGCTGGAGCGCGTCTATCTCTGCGCGGATCGCTTCCATTTCCTTGCCGACGTCGGCCACGACTGCCGACGGCAACGCACCGCTTGACAGGTTTGCAAGCAGGTTGTCATATTGCTTCTGCTTCTCGCTGATCTTCTTTTGCAGGATCTTCCGGAAGCTCTCTGCCCGGTCACGCTCCCCGCCTTTGTATGTGCGCAGAGCTTCTGCAATGCGCTTCTGATTGTCGTCATTGAGCAGCTCGCGCAGATACCCGACGGCAGCGGCGTCCACATCTTCCATGCGGACGGACGGCGCCCCGCACTTTGCAGAGCAAATATAATAGCGGTATGTATGCCCCTTGCGTTCACTCTTGAAGCCGTGCATTTTCGCACCGCATGAGCAGTACACAAGCCCGCTGCACAGATACCCGGCTTTCTTGCCGGTTTGCTTCCGTTCGTTCATGATCTCTTGTACCTCCTGAAATTCCGCCTTGCTGATGATCTCCGGCAGGGCGTTTTCTATTCTGATCGCGTGCGGCTTGCTGCGGCGGTCGGCACGGTCTTTTTCTTCCTCCACAGAATAGCTGTATACGCCCGTGTATTTCTCATTCCGCAGCATTTCGTAGATTTGCGGGTATCTGATAAGCGCGCCGCGCTTTCCGCGGATCCCGGTCGCCTGCATCTCTGCTATGATCTCTTTGAAGCCCTCACGGTGCAGAGCTGCGGCGAAGATCCGGCGCACATATTCCGCTTCCAGCTCATTCACGACATACCGGCGGTCTATCACATCATAGCCAAACGGCGGAACACCGCCATTGTGAAGCCCGCGCAGCGCGTTCTCTTTCATGCCCTTGCGCACTTCCCCGGCAAGGTTGTCAATGTAGTATTCGCTCATGCTCCACATAAGCGTCCGCATGATTTTTGCTTCTGCGCTGTCTCCGAAGTCCTGCGACACGGAAACGAGCTGCACGCCCCAGCTATCGAGCCGGGCGGCAAGGTTGACATGCTCGCCCAGGTTCCGGCCGATGCGGTCATACTTGTGAATCAGTATCACATCGAAGCTGTGTTTCTGTGCATCCCGGAGCAGCTTCTGATACTGCGCACGGTTTGCCGATCGGCCGCTGACAGCTTCATCCGCATACACTCCCAATATATGCAGCTCATTCCGCGCGGCATACTCTTTGCAAGCCCGGATCTGCGCGTCAATGGATTCTTCCCGCTGGAGATCCGACGAAAAGCGGGCATATATGACAGCATTTCTCACTTGACACCACCTCACACCAAAACAAACGAAAAACAACCGAAAACAACCCAAAACAACCGAGGTTGTTTTTTATTCAACCGAAATATAACCGAAAAACAAACCAAACAAAACCCAAACGGTTTTTTTCGTAACCCAGAATAACCCAGAATAACCCACAAAAACCAATATTTAAGTTAAGATAAGATATGTTATGATAAGATACTAAGAAAAGGTATCTTATCATAAGACATATCTTTTCTCGCAAGCTCGCAAAATGTGTGTTGCTTACGCACACATTTTGCGGCAGCTCGAAAACAATTCAGAGAGAGACACCCTGCACCATGCGCGCGCTGGATCCAGAGCCGGAGCTGATGCCCGGACACGGTGCCCGGCTCCCCTGCTGCTGTTGTGGAGATCCCGGAGCAGCTGACCGGCACCGCCTGAAAACCGCAAATCAATTCTAAAGCCCCTAGCGTGCGCTGTACGGCGTTCTGCTATGGGGCTGTTACTTTTACCATGAAGCACCGCAGACGCGCTGTGCGTTAATCCTGCGTTATCTACTGCGTGTTTCTATTGTGTGTATTTTGGATTCTCCGAAAGATCTGTGATATATTCGTTCGCTTTCTCTTTTCCAAGATCGTTCAGGCGGTCATACTTAGCGATTGTATCGGCTTTCATGGTTTCTGCTGCTGCGAAATCATCTTCTTTCGGCAAATCACCGCAGAAAATATCCGTGCCGGCAATTAGATCATTTGTTGTTACTTCCAAAGCCGCAGCAATCTTTTGTATTGATTCCCAAGAGGGCGACCGTTCACCGCTTTCATATCTCCCGATGGAGATCACAGAGCAGCCGCATTTTTCGGACAATTCCTTTTGTGTGATTTTCTGTTTTTTACGGATAGATTGTATCTTTTCTCCGATTGTCATAGATTATCACCTCAAGACCATTATAGCACAAATATATCCGTTTGGCAAGTTTTTTGCAGATATTTTTTCAAAACTACTTGATAAAATATCCGTATAGTGATATAATGCACTTGTAATCTATCCGAACGGATATATTTCAGGGAGGTGAAAACATGAAAATCAGTACGCAGAGAATTGAAGTGCTGATGCTCGAAAAGGGCTTGACGCTGACCGCCCTTGCAGAGCGCAGCGGAATTTCCCGGCAGAGTCTCGGCACGATCAGACGGCGGCAAACTTGCCAAATCGCCACCGCAGCGAAGCTGTGCAAGGGGCTTAACTGCGACATTCACGACATAATCCCGCCCGAGTATGCAAGAGAGGTGTGAACCATGAACGAAGCAACCGCTATTGTTTTTGAAAGTATCTGCGAAGATATTGACAAGTGCGCTGCTGCATATAGCAATAAATGTGAAACAAACCGCGAAAACGGCAAGAAAGGCGGCAGACCGAAGAAGAAACGCCCGGAGCCGGAGCCGGAAGAAGTCGCAGAGGATCTGACCGAGGAAGCCGAACCGGTACCGGATCCGGATCCAGAGCCGGACAGAGAGCCGGAGCCGGACGAACCGCTTGTAATTGATAGCTTTATCGAATGGCGCATTGCAAGAATGTTCACGGAGCTTTACAGAAAGCCGAACAATTTTGCAGACTTCCACGGTGAACAGCTTGCGGAGCTGCTTGCTTACATGGCAATATCCGGAATTTTTGAGCAATGGCTGAAACAAGTGAACGAGCGGCAGCGGCGACGGTGAACGCAAATTCACACAAGACGAAGTGAACCGAATTGTCAAAGAGCGCTTGCAGCGTGAACGCAGCAAGGCCGGAGCAGAGCAGACAGAGCAGCTGACGGCAAAAGCCGCAGAGCTTGCAGCCCGCGAAAGCCGACTTGCTTGCAAAGAGTATCTGCTTGACAGCGAATACCCGCCGGAACTGCTCGACGCAATCGACACTTCAAACCCCGAAAATTTCAAAAGCAAGGCGTTTGCTGTGGTAAATGCATTGCAGAGCCGTCCCGCACCGTGCAAAGCCACGCCCAATTTTGAAGCGGAGACACCGCCCGGCGACGGGATCGCGGAAGCATTCAGCAAGCCTGCGAAGCATGTACCGCGCGGCAGAGACAGCTACTAAAGATCTGAACCGCCTTGCAGCACAAAGGAGGTTAAGACATAATGTCTGTTGCACTCGCTAAGGAATACGCGCCCTATACTGACGAACTGTTCAAAGCTGAAAGCAAAATCAGCCTTGTGACAAATACAGATTTCGACTGGAGCGGCGCGCGCACCGTGCTTGTCTGGAAGATCTCCACAAGCGCGTTGAATGATTACAAGCGCAATGTTTCTGAAGATGATGATCCTGTTCTTTCGCGTTTCGGATCTATCACGGATCTGAACGCGCAAACAGAGGAAATGCTGCTGAAGAAAGACCGCAGCTTCATTTTCAATGTTGACAAGCTCGACACCGACGAAACCGCCGGACAGCTCGAAGCGGGCAAGTGCCTTGCAAGAGAGCTGCGCGAAGTCGTTGTTCCGGAGGTTGACGCATACACATACGGCGTTATGGCAGCCGGTGCCGGTAACACGGTATACGGAGAGCTTGACGCTGACAGCGTTTATGCTGCAATCCTCGCCGGTTCTGAAACGCTCGACGATGCCGAAGTACCGGACACGGAGCGCGTGCTGACCGTCTGCCCGGCTGTTTATACGCTTCTGAAATCCATGAAGCAGTTTGACAGTACCGACGTAGGCGCAGAGCTGCGCAAGCTCGGCGTTGTGGGCATTCTCGACGGCATGGCCGTTGTGAAAGTCCCGGCGTCCAGACTGCCGGAGAATCTCGGCTTTATGATCGCGCACCCGGCGGCGACCGTTGCGCCGGTCAAGCTGGAAGATTACGGCGTGCATCCTGATACCGTGCTTTCTTCCGGCTCCATTGTTACCGGCCGCGTTTGCTATGATGCATTCGTGCTGAATAACAAGAAAGACGGCATCTATGTTCACATGAACTGCGAAGATCCGGACGGCGAATAATACCAAACGCTGAAACGTCACAAGCAGGGATCGGCCGCGGCCGATCCCTGCTTTATTTGTTTATTTGTGGAGGGCTGCACAATGAAAACGAATGAAGAACTTGCAATGATGATTCAGGACGGCGACAAAACCCGCATTCCGGAGCTGTGGGAGCGCGTGCGAGGTATCTATCTGAAAAAAGCGTTTCGATACTACGGAAGCTACAAACCGTTGTGTGATCGCTGCGGCGTAAGCTCAAAGAACAAATCACCTCGTTCATCGGCTGTACCAAGCCTTTTTCCTGCGACTGAGAACGGCTGATAGTGATAGGTAATTCTTTGAGATTATCTCCGAATTTTCCCCCACTCCACACCGTGCATGAGACTTTCACCTCACACGGCGTTCTATCAACAATAATCTTTGATAATAACTTACACAACTTTCAGCTAATATAAATATTACTGAATTGCTTCAAGACCAATAGATTTACGCATTTTGTTTAACTTCACGAGTTGATTATGATTAAGCTTCAAAATATCCATATAGTGTTTTATCACGTTATCTTCTACAGAGTGTAACAGTATGTGTACTTCATCTGTCAGCAAAATGAGATTGTTGTAATTATCTTTACCGCCTTGCTTTACAGGAATTATATGATGACAATGCATTTTCCCTATTTTTAAAATTTGCTTAGTGATTGCACATCGTCCCTTTTGAGCACAGTAAAGAGACAATCTGTTATCGTTATATTCGATACTTCTTTGCTTGACTGGATTTTTCATCATTTCGTAAAGTACATTCATATCTACAGCTTCAAGTTTTTTATGGATTCCTTTTCTGCCCTCTGCTGTATATTTATTTATACTGTTCTTTTTATTTAGCGGTGCTTTATGCTGAACATAACTGATAGGTATAAGTGCAAAACCATATACATACATTAGCTGACTGCTTTTACCATATCGTTCTTTTAATAAACTACTGCATATTCCATTACTGGAAATGTTACCTTTAAGTCTTGTTTTCAGGCTCTTTAGGACAGGATAGGCTATTCGGGCAAAGTCACAACTTACATTAGTTGCAAGCCGATAATAATTGTGTACACCCATTACAAATGCATTGTAGTTCTGTACTGCCTTATATGCAGTTTCTCTGCTGTCAGGATATTGAATCTTGCAAAGATACTGTTTTGCTTTTAAATGAATATTCTTAGAGGCTTTGTCTGATATGTGTGAATATATTACATATCGTTTTTCACCATTGGAATATTTTCCTTTTTCTATAACCTTTAATTTAAAGCCGAGAAAATAGGAATAGTGTTCTCTTAGGTTAACGATTTTAGATTTTTCGGGACTTATGTCAAGTCCAAGTCTTTCTTTCAGCCATTTTTTGACTGCAATGAACAACTTCTCAGCATCTTGTCTTTTTCGGCAGAAAATCTTAAAATCATCTGCATATCTTACAAGTCTGCACTCTTTTAGATTACTGTGCTTCAATGCCCACAATCGTCCACTATCAGCTACGATACCACTCTTGTCGGTAAATTTTGCATATTTATAGTGAGTAGGCATTGTTTCCCACTGGCTTGCTATCCACCAATCCAGTTCATTCAGAACGATATTTGAGAGCAGAGGGGATATTATTCCGCCCTGTGGTGTACCCTTTTCAGGGAAGCCTATGCCTGCTACTTCGGCTTTCAGCATTGCTGATATTATGCTCAGCAGCTTCTTGTCACGAATCCCCATTGTCCACATTTGCTTTAGAAGCTTTCCGTGGTTAACATTGTCGAAAAAGCCTTTTATATCAATATCGACAACATAATGAAGTTTCGACAACTGCATATTCTTTTCAGCTTGTGCAAGTGCAGTCTCACAGCTTCTGTTAGGTCTGAATCCGTTGCTTCTGTTATGGAATTTTGCTTCGCATATGGGTTCTAATACTTGTAGGATACATTGCTGTATCAGTCTGTCCATAATTGTTGGTATTCCAAGCGGACGCTTTTTAGTCGGGTCACTTGATTTTGGAATCTCGACTCTGCGTACCGTTTGCGGAGTATACCATTCAAATTTTTTTCTCACATATTCGATTAGCCGTTCATCTTGCCATTTTGCAAGGTCTTTTATATTTTTCCTGTCTGTGCCTGCCGTATAACTTCCTTTGTTCTTTTTGATATTTCTGTATGCAAGTTTTATATTTTCTTCCGCAGTAATAATTTCAATAAGATTATTGAATATCTTACCGCGTCCGCTTAGTTCGTGCAGTTTATCTTGAACACTCTGGAAATCATAGTATTCGGCATTACGCAGTTTTTGCTTTTTGATTATTATATTCTTAGCTGTCAAAGTCGGCTTTTCTCCTTTATATTAGGTACTTAGCCTTTCTTAGTCTTACTCGAACTTTTGATATTTGTGTAATTATTTTGTCTTCGATTTTTGTTGACTGGAGCCTATCCCTCTGCTATGTTTACATAGCTTCATAGGTACTGTGGCTCCGCTTTCCGTCAGACTAAAATAAGTTATACTTCATCAGCTTTCCTTATTACCGCTTCATAGTGTGTAATCACTCCACGTCCTGACATTACCACGTTCCGATAATCCAATCTGTACATATATTCTTAGGTCTGTCCTCTAAGCCTGTGTGTACAACAATGCCTGTAACATTGTAAGGAGGTTCATACCATGCAATTTTACTAATCCTCACACACCCCACGTTGTGTGGTGACAGCATTTCTGCTGTCTGATTTCTTTAGACTCCCGGCATATAGGCAGCACCGTTCACCTCTGAACAGATTTCCACAGCTTTGCCTGTTTGGGCTGCTCTCTGCCGACTTTAACGTGCTTTATACATCACAGTTATTACACACCGTTTTGCATAACGTAACTTCAGGGTAGGCGTTTCAGGGCGTTACTCCTTCATTCCACCTGTTGGATTATCAGTTCTCCTAATTCGAGAACTTCACGTTCTTTTATTAGTGCCTAACCTTTTCAGTCAGGAACGTGTCGCACACACGGAAATCCTCCAACGAGGAGATCAAAGTCTGCAAGTCCTGCTGTGTCAATATCTCTGATATTCTCATAAAACTGTTCACCTCCTGTGTCGAAAAGCGATCGGTAGGATTTCTGTGCGAATCTGTCAATCTCACACCAGCCCACCGTTTTGAAACCGACCACTCTTTCAAAGGCACTTCGGAAACCTCCGATGCCCGAAAAAGCGTCGAATACCCGAATCATCTGACCACTCCTTTCTGATTTTGGGTATAAAAAAAGCCGTCTGTGATTGTTAGTCACAAACGGCTATGTAATGTATATTCAATTATATAGTTGTCAGTTTGACAAATTGGA
>JAZNTW010000047.1:0-56892 GCA_045591925.1 Oscillospiraceae bacterium | reverse complement strand
AAATCAAGGCGGCAGATGTCAACGAGGACGGCATCGTTGACGTTGCAGACGCACAGCTTGTTCTGCTCTATTATGTGGAAACCGTGCTTTCCGGCAATGATGTCACTTGGGATGACCTCATCAACAAAGCAAAATAATACTAAATCACAAAAAAGACCTCCGTGGAGTGCAATCCGCGGAGGTTTTTTTGCTTTGTTTTGGCTATGCGGGGGTGGGAGAATATTGCCGTGGGATGGGTATGTTTTTAAGGCAACACCGCACAAAGTCCGCCTTACGGCTTGGCGGCACATCTACTTGCATATTTTCCGCCATCTTACACAGAAATTCCTTGCGCGAATGCGAAAGGGACAACCCAAGAACGAGGGAAATCGTCGCGCGCTCCGGTCTCCCTTCGCCCTGCGCATCTGCACCACCAGCTCTGTGCGGTATCGCCTTTCCTTTCGGTATTTTAATAAAGATATTGCTCATTAGTAGTCTGATGTCAGCGATTTGCTTTTTTGTTTAACGAGTTCGCCAAGCATCGCACCGCCAATAATCAGAAATGCACCGACTATCTGTAGCGGCGTCATGCGCTCATGCAGCAGTAGGGCAGAGAATACGACCGCCGACAAAGGCTCTAGGTAGCCGCATACCGCAACGGTCTGAACAGGCAGCTTGTCGAGCGGCGAAAAATATAGATAACAGCCAAGCCCTGTATTGACAAGTCCCAGAAACAAAATCCATGGCATCTCGTTCAGACGAATATCAATCAGAACACCCTGTCTGATAATGGTGAATGCTGCCACTGTCAGAAAGCTGATTGTCAGCTGAATCACGGCGTTTTCCATTCCTGTGATATGCTTTGACTGCTTGTTGCACATGACCATTGCGGAATACATGACCGCCGACATCGCACCGCAGAATAGGCCCCAGCCATTGCTGCCTTGGAGCGCGGATTGTCCGTTTACAAAGAAAATGCCGACCAGCACAATGAAAAATCCGATGATTTTGATTGCAGTGAGCCTTTCTTTGAAGATGATCGGGGATAGAACCATGACAATCACAGGGCCGCAATAATACAATAACGAAGAAAATGATACGCCGATTTGCTGATATGCTTCATATAAAAACATCCAGCTTGTTCCCATTGCGATGCCGGACAGCAAAATAAATAAGCTGTCTTTTCTGTGTTCTTTGATGTGAAAATGACCGCCCGCCAGCTTGAACAGGGCAATCAGGAGAATGCTGCCGATCAAGGTACGGAGATATACAATCTCGTAGCTTGATAAATGGATATGACTTGCTACAATGCCATTGAAGCCAAACAGTAGCAATGCTGCAAAATATTTGAGGTAATGTTTCATTTGATTCACCCGTATATTCTGAACTATCGTTGAGATTATTATAGCAATAAACTGTTCAAAAGTCAATCTCATCACAAACGAAAATACGCTTAAACCATGAATTCCGGTTTTCCGCTGCATGGGGCTTGCTGTTTTCGAAAAAACGTGTTATAATGTCAGAGAATAAATGGCAATGAAAGGATGAACCGGATGCAGATTGAGGAACAGCTTCGGCGTGCGGAGCAGAAATATGAAGAATTGACTGAACGGCTTCAGGATGGCAGTATTGCTGCGGACCCGACAAGGTTTGCGGCATTGATGAAAGAATATAAACAGCTTACACCGGTTGTGGAGGCGTTTCGTAGCTATACCGCCTGTCAGAATGCGGTGACGGAGCTTGACGCGCTGCTTGCAGAACCGGATTCCGATTCAGAATTCCGAGCAATGGTGCAGGCGGAACGGCAAACGGAGCTCGAACGGCTCGAAGCGCTCGAAGCAGAGGTTTCGCGCCTGCTGATGCCGGAGGATGAAGCGGACAGCCGGAATGTCATTGTTGAGATTCGCAGCGGTGCAGGCGGCGAGGAGGCGGCGCTCTTTGCGCATTCCCTCCACCGGATGTATTCGATGTACGCAGAACGACAGGGCTGGCAGCAGACGATCATGAATCTGAATGAAACCGAGCTTGGCGGCACAAAGGAAGTGACGTTTTCGCTTTCCGGTGACCATGTTTATGCGAAAATGAAATATGAAAGCGGTGTGCATCGTGTGCAGCGCGTTCCGGAAACGGAGTCTCAGGGTAGAGTCCACACTTCGACGGTTACGGTCGCGGTTTTACAGGAGGTCGAGGATGTGGAGCTAGAGCTGAATCCGAATGACCTGCGGATTGACGTCTTTCGTTCAAGCGGCGCAGGCGGTCAGCATATCAACAAAACCTCATCGGCAATCCGTGTGACGCATATTCCGACCGGTATGGTGGTGGAATGTCAGGACGAGCGTTCGCAATATAAAAATAAGGATCGGGCGCTATCTGTTCTGCGTGCGCGTCTGTTTGCAAAGGCACAGGCGGAGCAGGATGCACAGATTGCCGCAGAACGGCGGACGCAGGTTGGTACGGGCGACCGTTCCGAGAAAATCAGAACCTATAATTTTCCGCAGTCGCGCCTCACAGATCATCGGATCGGCTTTTCCCTCTATCGTCTGGAGGATGTGATGAACGGCGATCTCGATGCGGTGTTTTCCGCGCTGATACAAGCGGAACAGGCAGAAAAACTCAGCAAACAAAAGGAGTCTGAATGATGAAAACAAAGCTGTTGTGCGAACAGGATATTGTGGAGGCAGCGGCATGGCTTCAGCGCGGCGAGCCTGTTGGTATGCCAACGGAAACCGTTTATGGGCTTGCCTGTGATGCCTTGAATCCGGATGCCGTGCGCAGAGTGTTTGAAGCCAAGGGCAGACCGATGGACAATCCGCTGATCGTGCATATTGCGGATTTTGTCGAATGGAACCCCCTTGTAAAAGAGATTCCGCCGCTTGCACGGGCACTTGCGGAGAAATTCTGGCCCGGTCCGCTGACGATCATTTTGCCGCGTACCGAGATCATCCCTGCTGTGACGGCTGGTGGTCTGGATACGGTCGGGGTACGGTTTCCGGCGCATCCTGTTGCACAGGCATTGATTCGTGCATCGGGTGTACCGCTTGCTGCACCGTCCGGCAATCGTTCCGGCAGTCCGAGTCCGACAACCGCTGCACATATGATGGAGGATATGGACGGTCGTATTCCGGCGGTTTTAGAGGGCGGCAGCTGCCTTTGCGGCGTAGAATCAACGGTGATTTCGCTCGATGACGCGCAAACGGTTCGTGTGCTGCGGCCGGGCTTTGTTACGCCGGAGCAGCTCGGTACGATTGCAGAAAATGTGATCGTGGATGATGCCGTGCTTGCACAGATTTCAAAGGATACAATCGTGCGTTCACCCGGTATGAAATATAAGCATTATGCGCCGAATGCACAGGTCACGCTTGTGCAGGGTGATCGTGAGGCGTTTCTGCAATATATGCTGCCGCGGCTTGCGGAGGGCGTTTGTGCGCTGGTGTTTGACGCGGACGCACAGGCTTGTGAAGCAAACGGCATCCCGTATTGTACGTATGGTGATACGGATGAAGCGCGTGCGGCGGCGTTTTTTGCGGCACTGCGTGAAGCGGATGCTGCCCATATTACACATTTGTATGTGCGCGCACCGCGTACCGACGGCGTAGGGCTTGCGGTATATAATCGCCTGATTCGCGCTGCCGGCTATGACGTTGTGCAGGCGTGAACCGAATCATCATAGAAAATGAAAATAGCCCTTGACTTTCCGGTGGAAATATAGTATACTATATCTTGTGTATTATGCATTGCACCGGGAGCCGAGGGTGTTTCTGTTCAATCGTGCTTCCGATGGTGTTTTGCGGCAGATGCCGCTGTTGATCTTTTTTGAATGCCCAGTTTGGCGCGTCAGGGCGGCACGGGCTTATGATAAGGGCGATCCCCCTCGGATGAACCCAATAATGATAACGATAATATTGATTATCCAACGGCGTGTTTCCTGCCGCAGAATCAAATGATATATACAAATAGATCAATTTGATTATGTTAGGAGGAAAGCACAGTATGACACTTAGTACCTTCATGCTGGTTGCGGCGTTGAGTCCTACGGCTTCGGTCTTGCTGATTATTGTTGCACTGGTTGCCGGTGCTGCAATCGGTATCGCATTTGGTACCTCCCGTGCCAAGCGCGATGTCAATGCGCAGATCGAAAAAGCTGAATCCCGCGGTATCGCAAAAGGCATTGAGCAGCGGAAGCGTGATGCAGAAGCAGCGATTGGCAGTGCCGAAAAGGAAGCAGAGCGGATTCGCAGTGCGGCTTCTAAGGAAGCTGAGGACCGCAAAAAAGCTGCGCTTGTTGAAGCCAAGGACGAGATTTTCAAGCTGCGCAACGACGCAGAAAAGGAAATCAAGGACCGCAGAGCCGATATGAGCCGGCAGGAACGCAGAATCCAGCAAAAGGAAGAAAATCTCGACAAAAAAACAGAGCATTTTGAGCGCAAGGAAGAACAGCTTCAGACGAAAATTCATCAGGCTGAGGAACGCCTTGCGGAAGCAGAGCAGATCAAAAAAGCCGGCACAGAGGAAATCGAACGCCTCAAGCGCAGCGAAATTGATATGCTCGAACGAATTTCCGAGTTCACCAAGGAGCAGGCAAAGGATTATCTGCTCGAACAGCTCGACCAGAATCTTGTGCATGAAAAGGCTGTTAAGGTTTCTGCCTTTGAACAGCAGATCAAGACATCCTGCGAGGATATCGCGCGCAGCCATATCTCTATGGCAATCGCAAAATGTGCCGCAGAACAGGTTTCTGAGGTCGCTGTCTCGGTTGTACCGCTGCCGAACGATGAGATGAAGGGCAGAATCATCGGTCGTGAGGGCAGAAATATTCGCTCCATCGAATCCCTGACCGGTGTTGATCTCATCATTGACGATACGCCGGAGGCAATTACGCTCTCCTGCTTTGACCCGGTTCGCCGCGAGGTCGCGAGAATCGCACTCGAAAAACTTATCGTGGATGGCAGAATCCATCCGGCAAGCATCGAGGAAAAGGTCGATAAGGCACGCAGAGAGGTCGAAAAGCGAATCAAGCAGGAGGGCGAACGCGCTGTCCTGGAAACCAATGTGCATGGTCTGAATCCGGAGCTGATCCGTTTGCTCGGCAGACTGACCTTCCGCACAAGCTATCGTCAGAACGTCCTCAATCACAGCATCGAGGTTGCAACGCTTTCCGGCATTCTTGCTGCGGAGCTTGGTATTGATGCGAATATGGCAAGACGCGCCGGTTTGCTGCACGATATCGGTAAGGCGCTGACTGCTGAAATCGAAGGCTCTCACGTTGCAATCGGTGTGGATGTCTGCCGCAAGTACAAGGAGCCGGCAGAGGTCATTCACGCGGTGGAAGCACACCATAACGACATTGAACCGAAAACTGCAATCGCTTGTATCGTTCAGGCGGCAGACGCAATTTCTGCTGCAAGACCGGGCGCGCGCAGTGAAAATCTCGAAAGCTATATCAAGCGTCTGCAAAAGCTGGAGGAGATCTGTATGTCCTATGAGGGCGTAGAGAAATGCTATGCAATGCAGGCTGGCAGAGAGGTTCGCATCATGGTGAAGCCGGATGTGATTGATGATGAGCGTATGGTGCTTGTCGCAAGAGAAATCGCACAGCAGATCGAAAATGACATGGAATATCCGGGTCAGATCAAGGTCAATCTCATTCGTGAGAGCCGCGCTGTCGATGTCGCAAAATAAACTAAATGATTTGAAATGCGCATGATTCCGTTCGAGTTATGCGCATTTTTGTAAAAGAGTGGTATTATGGCTAAAACAATTTTCGGAACATCTGAAAAATCAAATTTTATCCTGAATATGGATTTGGACAAATATCGGAGCTTTTGCGGAAAGCTGATGCTTGGGATGCTCTGGGCGGTTGCCGCATCCGAGGGTATCAATCAACTGACATATGCCGCAAATACGAAGTTTTCCGATATGGTGAATGCAGGCGGCCTTGGCATGGCGTTTGCGATGCTGATGATCATGCTGCGCGCAGTTGCAATCATTTTCTCCATTACCGGCGTGCTGGCGATGATTACGACAGTGATTGGTCTGATGCGCAAGCAGGTGGCAAAAAGCACCGCGATCCCATATCTGCTGCTGGCTGCACTGCTTGGTTGGGCTGCGATTTCGCTGTTCCATTCCTATGATCTCAGAACCTCATTTTTTGGTCTGGACGGCAGAGATGAGGGCTGGCTCGCACTGTTGATTTACGCGATGCTCTTTTATCTCGGCACGATGCTCCGTCAGAAGCAGGATCGGGAATATTTTCTGGGCGGACTGTTGAATTTTGGAATCGTACAGGGAATTTGGGGTATCTTTCAGGCGCTTCCCTTTATCGACTATATTGATACAACCAAGGGTCTCAACGCCTACCGCAATATTGACGCGATGCGCTTTTGGAATGTTCGTCTGCCATCCGGTCTGACGGACAGCCCGATTACCTACGCGATGATGCTTGGAATGCTTGCTGCGATTGCGATTCCGGCTGCAATGTTTGCGGAGAAGAAATCGGTTCGTCTGCGCGGCGTGGTCTGTGCTGGACTCTCCGTGATGATGGCACTGCGGACGCAGACGATTTCCGGCATCATTGCCGGAGGTGCTGCGCTACTGCTTGCGGTGATTCTCTTTGCCGTAAAACGCAAGCAGACGGTCGGAAAGGCTGCTGCGGTTCCGGTAACAGCGCTTTGCGGAGCTTTGCTGGCAGTCGGCTGGGTTTTCGCGTCGCCATCCATCAACCATATGTATTATCGTCCTGATAAGACCAATATTGAGCAGCCCGAAGAAGGTCTGACCTATTCCGGCAGAGAAAATGATGTTGCGGATATTCAGTTCCCGAATGGCTTTACGATTTCCGATCGTGACGGCAAGGAGTATCCTGCGCTGTATGATGGCGGCATTGTCTGGGATGACGGCAGCTATCGTCTGAGCACTGCCGGCTCGTATTCTGAAACGCGTGCAGAAAACTTTAGCATTTACGACGCATTATCTGTGCTGCGGTATTGCCGGGAACAGGGCTTCCGTGCGATTAAGATTGATCCGCTGCTTGGCGTTGGTCCGGATAATTTCTCCTATACGCAACTGAAAACCTCGTATTCGATTCTGGCAAATCCCAATGTGGTTGACCGTCCTTATAACGATTTGCTGTATATTGCGGCAACACGCGGAATCCCATCTCTGGTGATGTATCTGGCACTCTTGGTGGTTTGCTTTGTGCTTGCATGGAAGCGGAGAGCAGCACTGAAAGGCTGGACGCTTCCGGCAGCAGGCGGTGCGGTTTTGATCTATACGGCGGCTTCTCTCACCGGTATTTCGGTGCTGACTGTTGCGCCGATGTTCTGGTGCTTGCTTGGAATGCTTGCAGCCGAGCCGATGACAGTATCCGCAAAAGCGGAAAAGGAAGCGAAGAAGCAGCCTGCGGAGAATGCTGAAAAATCACAGAATCAGAAGCAAAAGAATCCCAAAAAGAAGTAATTATAATTCGAATACTCGAATCAGCCGTGCAATGAAGCCGATATGCTCCATTGCGCGGTTTTTTCGATTTTTCGGCATTTTGCCTTTTTTCCTGCCGCAATTTTTTCACTTTATCCCATTGCAATTCCCGTCATTATATGGTATAATAGAATAGAATACTTATGGGAGGCTGAGAAACCATGCGGATTCTCGGAATTGATCCGGGTTATGCAACAGTCGGATTCGGGATTGTTGATTATCAGGGAATGGATTTCCGACCAATCGAATTCGGCGCGATTCTCACGCCGGCACATACCGATTTTAACGGCAGACTGCTGCAAATCTACGATGATATGGATTATCTGCTTTCCCGTTATCGTCCGCAGGAAATGGCTGTGGAAAAGCTCTATTTCAATACGAATAAAACAACCGGCATTCTGGTTGCGGAGGCGCGCGGCGTGATTCTGCTTGCCTGTGCAAAGCATCAGATTCCGGTATCCGAATATACGCCGCTGCAAGTGAAATCTGCCGTTGTTGGCTATGGCAAGGCAGAAAAGCAGCAGGTGATGGAGATGACGCGGCGGATTCTGCATCTGAGCGAAACGCCGAAGCCGGATGACGCTGCCGATGCGTTGGCGCTTGCAATTTGTCATGGACATTGTGCAAAGCCCGATTATTGATGTCACGGAGGAAATGCTTTGATAGACCATATTCGTGGAAAAATATCTTATAAGGAGCCGAATCTGGTTGTAGTCGATTGCGGCGGTGTTGGTTATGCCTGCCGGACGAGCTTGCAGACGGCTTCCGCGGTCGGTTCGGTGGAGGAGGAAGCACTGCTCTACACACGGCTGGTTGTACGAGAGGATGAAATTTCGCTCTATGGCTTTGCAGAGCGCAGTGAGCGCGGTTGCTTTGACCAGTTGACGAGCGTTTCCGGTGTGGGGCCGAAGGCGGCGCTTGCAATTCTATCCGATTTTTCGCCTGACCGTTTTGCGCTTGCAGTTGCGGCAGGAGATTTTAAGCAATTCACCAAAACAAAGGGCATTGGCGCAAAAACCGCACAGCGCATCGTTTTGGAGCTGAAAGACAAGGTCGCAAAATCCGTACAGAGCGCAGGACTGCCTGTTGCGACGATGACAGTCGGAAGCGGAAATCTCGAAGAAGCCATGAGCGCATTGCAGGTGCTCGGCTATTCGCAGAGCGAGGTTGCGGGTGTGCTGGCAACACTGGATCCGACGCTTTCTTCTTCGGAGCTGATTCGTCTTTCATTGCTTCAGCTCGGAAAAAATATGTTCAAATAGCGGCTGCATCAGTCAGACTGTGTAACTGCTTGTAATTTGGAAATTATGTATTCACGACAGTTTTTGAAAAGGAGACTACGAACCATGAAACAGACTCGCAAAATCATTGCATCTGCATTGGCTCTTATGATCAGCGTCGGAATGATGTCCGGCTGCGGCGATACACAAACACAGACTGCCGATACGCGCAGTATGGTCGCGGAGCAGTCCGTTGCTGCGAATGTGGATACGGACGTGGACGATGACCGCGGAGATTTGAACCGTGACGGCGCACAGGATGTTGAGGATGCACAGCTGTTGCTGCAATATTATACGGAAAATACGCTTGCAGGAAATATCCAGAGCTGGAATACCATGCTTGGACCGGAGGCTGCTGCACGTGCCGATCAGGCTGCCGCAGACCGCACCATCAAGCAATACATGGAAGCGATGAAAAATAAAGATGTAAAGCTCGTCATGAAATATTCCGATATGCGCGATTTGTCGCGGTTTTCGGACAGCGTACTTGGGCTGGAAGAAGACATGGAGATGCAGGAAATTGATAGCTATACAATCGAAGAAGCGACCACCGATCCGGAGACGCTTGCGGAATTTCAGCAAATGAACGATAAAATGCTTGCCGATATGTCAGCGATACTTGGAGATGATGACGCGGATCCGGAGATGAAGAACCTCATGCTCGTGCTCGGCTATATGGTCAAGCCCGTCACAAAGGTCTATGCGTATCGTGTGACGGCTGCTATTGCCAATACTTCTTCCCAATCCACAATCTATGTGACCTGTGATGATGAGGGCGAATGGTACGTGAATTCCGGCATGGCGCACATTATATACGAATTTCTTGAAATGGCAAATGAGGCAGCTGCGAAATCTACTGCAAAGACGCTCTCCAATGCGGTGAACGCAACCTTGATCGAGTTGGATGAGGAAGGCTATTCTCTGAAAGATTTTGATGGCGATTATCGCTTCACCGGTGAGGATTTTGTTGGTTTAACAGAGCCGGAATACGGCGCTCCGGTTGAAGATGAACTGAAATACAGAATCGGCTCATTCTATGATGAGTCTGAAATCAGTGCGTTGAATGATATGCTCATTCGGGTGAAGGACGGTATTTGTCTGGCGGCTGCGGTCGAAGTTGAGTCCAATATCGGCGCAACGCTGATCGGTACATATCCGGCAGTTTCCGATCTTTCACAGGATGCAACGCTGGAAGAAGCTTTGGAACAAGCGATTGCTGCTCGCGGATGATAGATAGAAATGCAGTGACAGCCAGAATGGGAACGATTCTGTAGTGTGAAAGAAATATGCTGCGCGGATGTGCAGCGAGCAATGAATGAAGCTGATATGCTTTGCGATGACAATATCAGACAGCCTGTTGTCTGAAAGATATTGCCATGTGTCATACCCGCGGCGCTTTGTGCCGCATGGAATCCGGCATCAATTTCAGTATAGACTGAGAAAAAGGAGGATCTGGCTATGAATCTTGATGAATTACTGAAGGAAGCGATCACCAAACCGGAAAAGCGTGCGCTGTTTCTGCAAATGCTCATCAAAAGCGATGTGTATGTGATTTGCAAAAAGCCTGTCAAGCAGGATGAAATCAACGGCGGCATTTCAATGGAGCTTGTCACAACGCAGAATCCGGATGGCGATGTCTTTATCCCATTCTTTACAAGCTACCGTTCTTTGCAGCAGTTTGCGAAGCGCTATGTGAATTGCTATCGTATGAACTGTCTGCGCCTGTTTGATTTGATCCAGTCTGCGAATGCGGTGTTGAACCCCAATTCCTATGGTAAGGAGTTTTCCTCTCAGGAGATCAAGAGCATTCTCATGGTTGCGCGAAACCTCAAGATTCCGGCGATTTCGATGAAAGAGGATGAAATTATCGAATACCGCCGCAATCAAAAGGATCTCGATTATCTGATTCGTCCGCTGACGCGCTATCTTGCAAGAATGGCGAATGTCGATGCCTGTTATCTTGTGGAAATGGTGCGCGGCTGCGAACGCCCCCAGACGCTGTTTGTCTTTGATATGAACGGCAATACGCGCAAGCTCTTTTTCCCGCTTTCCAAATATATGCAGAATTATTCCAAATCCGGTGATTCTCTCGTGTTTATCAGCTTGGAGGAACCGGCTGCAAAAAAGGCGATTGTGGGTATTGATCCGTTTTATATCCGTAAGAAGCGCTTCTTTGAGCGCTGAACCCGAACCGTAACGGCTTCGGCAGTTATCTTTGATCGGAGAAACATAGTAATATGATACAAACCGGAACCCCTGTGTTTGATGACGATGACGCGGGACGGCTCTCCAGTCCGGAGCTGATTTCGCAGGATGGCGAGCTTGAAGTTACGCTTCGTCCGAAAACACTCAATGATTATATCGGACAAGAGCAGGTGAAGCAGAATCTTGCGGTCTATATCGAGGCGGCAAGGCGCCGCAATGAGCCGCTGGATCATGTCCTGCTCTATGGTCCGCCGGGACTTGGAAAAACAACGCTTTCCGGCATCATTGCACATGAATTGGGCGTGAATCTGCGGATTACGTCCGGCCCTGCGATTGAAAAGCCGGGCGATCTTGCAGCACTCCTGACAAATCTTGGCAGAGGCGATGTGCTGTTTGTCGATGAAATTCACCGGCTTTCACGCGCTGTCGAGGAGATTCTCTATCCTGCGCTTGAGGATAGAGCGCTGGATATTATGATCGGAAAAGGTCCATCCGCACGGTCGATTCGTGTGGATTTGCAGCCCTTTACGCTGGTCGGCGCGACCACAAGAGCCGGTCAGCTTTCCGCACCGCTGCGCGATCGCTTTGGCATTGTGCAGCGTTTGGAGCTGTATTCGCCGGAGCAGCTTTGCGATATTATCCGCAGAAGTGCAATGTTGCTGGATATTCCGTGCGATACGGATGGCGCAATGGAGCTTGCAAGACGTTCCCGCGGTACGCCGCGTATTGCGAACCGTTTGCTGCGCAGAGTCCGTGATTTTGCCGATGTACTCGGTACGGGCGTGATTGATGTCAAGACGGCGCAGGAAGCGCTGACTCGCCTTGAAATCGACTCGCTTGGACTCGATAAGCTCGACCACCGGATGCTTGATATGATGATTCGCGGCTATCACGGCGGTCCGGTCGGTCTGGAAACGCTTGCCTCGGCAATCGGTGAGGAGGCAGTGACCCTTGAGGATGTCTGCGAGCCGTATCTGATGCAGCTTGGAATGCTTGCACGAACACCGCGCGGCAGAGTTGCAACGCAGCTTGCCTATCAGCACCTTGGATATCCGTTTGAGGCAGGGCAAGCAGGTCAGCAGTATTCGCTGAGCGATATGCTCAATCGCTGACAAATCCAATCCGACGGGAGCATTCTTATGAGTCTCTTGCCAAAACAGAATTACAGATTTAATCGTGAGATACCGCTGCCGGAAGGTCTGATCAATGGTCAGGCTCTGGGGGCGGTATCAGGTATGAAATTCGGACTTTCCAATATGCGCCGCAGCGGTTGCGAGGTCATTGCCGTATACAATTCGCTGCTGCTGCACCGCAGACCCGTTCCGTTTCTCGAAATCGCACGGTATATGGAGCGTTTTCGGGTGCTGTTCGGGTTCTGGGGGACAAATTTCCTGTTCTTGGGGCGCTGCCTGAAGCATTATGGTCTGCAATCAAAGCGCGTTCGTGCGCCGGAAAAGGTCATGCAGGCATTGACGAACGGGAAAACGGTTGTTTATGTGTATTGGGTGAAAAAGCGGTTTCGATCTGCTGTGCATACGGTTGTTCTGCAAATGAGTGGGGATACACTCAGTGTTTACAATGCGTATAATCAGTGCGGTCATGTGCTGAAAATCCAAGCGGAAGATTATCTTGGCAATCGCAAGATGATTTTCGGTTATATAATAGAATCGGAATCAGAAAAAAGTTGAGGAGCGTAGGGTCAGATGATTACCTTCAATGAAACCTATGACGCGTATATGCTGGAGAAAGACGGGATATTGTTCCGTTGGGAGGATAAGCCGGACGCAGAGGCGGAAGCTGCCGCTGTGCGCGCCGCCGCTGCGTATCACAAGAATATCCGTAAAATTGCCGGATTTCTCATTGACGATCTGATCCGCGATATCTGGGGGATCAGCGATCCCGATCAGGTGATCGCAAGGCTCGGCAGACCGCAGATTGCACTCGGTCTGCGGCAGGTCGTTTACTGTGAGCATCTGTTCGATCAGCTTCATGTCATAAGCTTTGAGTATCTGGACGATGAATTCCTGCAGCTTCAGGCAGTGGATCTCGACGGTTGACTGCAAGGGGGATCGTATGGCGTTTGATTATAAAAAAGAATACAAAGAGTATTATTCTCCGCCGCGAAAGCCGGAATTGATTGTCATTCCAGAGATGCGGTTTCTGGCAGTACGCGGTACCGGTAATCCGAATGCTCCGGAAGGCGCTTATCAGCAGGCGATTGCACAGCTCTATGCAACCGCGTATACGCTGCGGATGAGCCAGAAAGCAGGCAAAAACATCGAGGGATTCTTTGAATACGTCGTGCCGCCGCTGGAAGGGCTGTGGCAGCAGAACGGTATGCAGGGGACAATGCTCGACAATAGCCGCAAGGATGATTTGAAATGGATTTCGATGATTCGTCTGCCGGATTTCATCTCCGAAGCGGATGTGCAGTGGGCAATCGCAGAAGCCGAACGTAAAAAGAAAATCTCCTGCGAGAATGTCGAATTCTTTACCTATGACGAGGGGCTTTGCGTACAGGCTTTGCATATCGGAAGCTATGACAGCGAGCCGGATACTGTCGCCCGGATGCTGGAATACCTGACAGAGCAGGAATGTGAAGCGAATCACACCAATCGCAGACTGCATCATGAGATTTATTTGAGCGATCCGCGTCGGACTGCGCCGGAAAAATGCAAAACAGTCATCCGGATTCCGGCAAAGCGAATCGGATCGCAGGAACATATCTGAAAACGAGGGAACAAATGTCACAATCAAAAGAAGAAATGGAACGTGCATATTATAACAAAAAGCTGCTCAAAGAGAGTGCGCAGGATGAACTGAAAAATCAGTTCACATGGAAAAGCTTCTTGACTGATTTTATTCAGTTTTTTCTCGGCATATTCATCGGGAGATGTCTGATTGATCTGATCGGGACGGAAACGCGTTTTCCAAGCAAAATTGTTTGTTTTATGATAGACGTACTGATTCTCGCAGCGATGATTTTTGTAGTAAAAGCTGTGTTTTACGGCGTCGGAAAGATGCTGCGCCGCAGTTGATATCGCATTTCAAGGGAATGACTTCCCTTTGGCTGCGCCGCATTCAAAATCATCGCGCAGCGATACTTTCAGAGAGGTGAGAGATTATGGGCAGATTTCTGCGGCAGGAGGGTCTGCGCGGCGTTGCAATTACAGAGATTACCTGTGAGCTGATGCTGCGGCTTGGCAGAGCTGCGGCGCAGGCAATCGGCAGAACCAGCAACCATCCGCCGGTGTTTTATATTTCGCACGATCCGCGGCGTGCGTCTGAGGCGCTGGAAGCCGCGCTCTGTGCCGGAATCTGTGCCGGCGGCGGCATCGCCCATACGCTTGGCGTTCTGCCCTCGTCGGGGCTTTCGCTGATGCTTTCGGCAGAGGACGCTGAGGCGGGTATCGCGCTTTCCGGCGGCAATCTGCCCTATGAGTCCATTTGTGTGCGGCTGTTTTCCAAGAACGGTCTGCCGATGTCCTCGGAGCAGCTTGACGCGATCTCTGCGCTGATGCCCTCAAATGCTGCAATGCCGCTGAAATCACATCAGAATTGCGGTATGATTTGCAGACAGGACGATGCGGCGCGTCGGTATCTTCGATTGCTTGCGGCACGGCTGAGTACGCCTGCCGATTTCAAGACGGATAAGCCGCTGAAAATTGCCCTCGATTGTGCAAATGGCGCGGTCAGTGATCTTGCAGAGCCGTTATTCCGGCATCTTGGTGCGGATGTGCTGCTGCTGAATGATCATCCGGATGGTATGAATATCAACCGAAACTGCGGCGTACAGGATATGACGTCGCTGATTCAGTTTGTCAAGGATTATAATTGTAACGCAGGCTTTGCATTTGACGGCAATGGCAGCCGTTGTCTTGCCGTGGATGAAAGCGGTGAGCTGCTCGACGGCGACCGGATGCTTGCCATTCTCTGTGAGGAACAGCTTGCATTGCAAAAGGACGCGCCTGCAGGCAGACCGAATGTGATGCAGCGTGGTGTTGCCGCTACGGTGATGTCGAATCTCGGTTTCCTGCGCTATGCAAAATCGCGCGGAATTCCGGTTCAGAGCACGCAGCCGGCACCGCAGTTTGTGCTGGATAAGATGCGGAATCTTGGTCTTGCACTGGGCGGCGACGGTTCGGGGTATCTGTATTTTGCGGATGTACCCGCGCCGGATGGTCTGATGACTGCGGCGCGGCTGTTACAGGCGATGCAGCGAACCGGAAAGAAGCTCAGTACGCTTTCCAATGTGATGGAATATGATCCGCAGGTTGCGGTTTCTGTCCGGATTCCGCAGTATTGGCGTGAAATCTGGAAAAATGATCCGGAAATCACAGGTTTTATTTCGGCTTGTGAAGCGGAGCTTGGTTCAGAAGGCAGAATTTTGGTGCGTGAACGGCGCGATGACGCTTCGATTCGGATTATGCTGGAGGGCAGGGATTTCCGCAGAATCAACAACTATGCGTTTGCGATTGAGGAAGCAATCCGAACGCGTACCCATAAGGAGTCATGATATGGACACAATCTGGCATGAAATGTATGACGCTGCCAAAGCTGCACTGAATCCGCGTAAAATCTCGGATTATGTGACTTGCGGCGAGGTCGCGGCGGCGGTGCTGTCGAAATCCGGCAACATCTATACCGGCATCTGTGTGGACACCTGCTCAACGCTCGGTATCTGCGCTGAGAGAAGCGCGATCTTTGCCATGCTGACCGCAGGTGAACAGGAGATCGACAAGGTGCTTGCAATTCTCCCGGACGGCAGAAGCGGTGCGCCCTGTGGTGCCTGCCGTGAGCTGATGGTGCAGCTCATGCCGCGTACCTACAAGGATATTGAAATTATGATGGATATGGAAACCGGCAGAACCGTCAAGCTCGGTGAAATTACGCCGGAATGGTGGATTACCGGCTGATTCTTCCATACTATATAGTATGTCCGCTTTGTGCCGGCGGAGCTTAGATCAATGGCACGAAATCGTTTCATCGGAGTATAATCTATGAGAATCGCAAAAAACTGGGCGGATTACCGCCTGATTGATACAAAATCCGGAGAGCGTCTGGAGCGCTGGGGCAATATTACGCTGATTCGCCCGGATCCGCAGGTCATCTGGCAAACAAAGCCGCTGACTGATCTCTGGAATCAAGCGGACGGTCACTATCATCGTTCCAAATCCGGCGGCGGACAGTGGGAATATCGTAAAAAACCGCCTGAGAGCTGGCAGATTCGCTATCGGGAGCTGACCTTTATTGTGCGCCCGACCGGCTTCAAGCATACGGGATTGTTCCCGGAGCAGGCGGTCAACTGGGACTGGATGCAGGAAAAGATTCAGAGTGCCGGACGACCGATCCGCGTGCTGAATCTGTTTGCATATACGGGCGGCGCAACGCTTGCTTGTGCGGCAGCCGGTGCGGAGGTCTGTCATGTAGACGCGGCAAAGGGCATGGTACAGTGGGCGCGTGAAAACGCCGCCGCTTCGGGGCTGACCGAGAAGCCGATTCGCTGGATTGTCGATGACTGCGAAAAGTTCATCCGCAGAGAGGCACGCCGCGGCAAGACCTATGATGCGATTATCATGGACCCGCCAAGCTACGGGCGCGGTCCGGGCGGTGAAATCTGGAAGCTCGAAAACAGCATCTATCCGCTGGTGGAAGCCTGTCTGGATATTCTGTCGCCGGAACCGCTGTTTTTCCTGCTCAACAGCTATACGACGGGTCTTTCGCCGTCTGTCATGGGCTATCTGCTGAACAGTCTGCTTGTGCCGAAATTCGGCGGTGAAGTTTCTGCGGATGAAATCGGACTACCGGTTGCGCTTGCAAAGGCTGCACTCCCTTGCGGTGCAACTGCAATCTGGGTCGGAAAATAAGGATGGCTCTGCGATGTTCGGCTTGAGCATATGGAAAAACTGGACAAAAAGCTGCGGCATCACCCCGAATATACAGAGGGAACAATCATCGGCATCCGGCTTGCAGAAAGAGCTGCATTGCGGTGGGAAGATTGCAGAAAAGCTCCGTGCGCTTGCTGTCGGGGACAAGGTGCAGATTGCGTATGCCGAAATCGACAGCATGGTGACAGGAAAGGTGATACTGGAATGAACATACGACGTTTTACGGATGCCGATGCAGAAGCAACGGCACAGGTTGCGCCCTTCTGGGGCAGCGAGATCGAAAGCATTTTGCTGACGATTTTCATTCTGCCCGATTATCAGGGCAAAGGTCTCGGTCGCAGATTGATCGAAACGCTCGAACAGGACGAATATGCAAAGCGCGCAAGCCGTATTGAGATTCCGGCATCGCTGACCGCGGTAAATTTCTACCGGCATCTCGGCTATGACTATAAAAATGGCGTCACCGAGCCGGAGGGCGGCTTGATGTACCGACTGGAAAAAAGACGATGAACCACAGTGCCGTTGATATGGAAATATGAAGAAGGAATCATATGAAACGAGTGATTTGCATTGCAGCAATGCTGACAGCGGCAGGACTTTCTGCCTGCGGAAACGCTGATAATCCGGCAGAAACACTCGCAGACAAGACCTATTTCTACGAAAAGGAAGGCTTCGGCGGTGATTTTACGATTGCGCTGAATTCCGACGGCAGCTTCCAATATTATGAGGGCGGCCTTAGCAGTTATCTCGGTACCGGCAAATGGTCGGTTTCGGGGAATATACTGGCCCTGGAGGAAACAAACACGCCGAAAATCAACAAGGATGCGCCGAATTTCGTCAATTATTTTGAGATTGACGGCGAATCGCTCCGGTTTATTGAAAAGGATTCCTCGAATTTTACATATGTCACTGTGAAAGACGGCGAAGCGTTCAAAGCCTGAATCGCGATTATATACGCGGAAAATTTCCGCAGATGGAGGTCGGCACTGCCGATGGAGAAACTGATAACCATTGAAAATGCGCATTTTTCATATCCCGCTGCGGAGGAAAATGCGAAGCCGGTCGAGGTGCTGAAGGGCATCTCGCTGGAATTTGAACACGGGGAGCTTGTTGCGGTGCTCGGTCATAACGGCTCCGGCAAATCGACACTCGCAAAGCTGCTGAATGCTGTTCTGCTCCCGACTGAGGGCAAAGTCACGGTTGTCGGCATGGACACCAAGGACGAGGAAAAGCTGATGGAAATTCGGCAGCACGTTGGCATGGTGTTCCAGAATCCGGATAACCAGATCGTTGCAACGATTGTTGAGGAGGATGTGGCGTTTGGGCTCGAAAATCTCGGCGTGCCAAGCGATGAGATTCGTGTGCGAGTCGATCAGGCGTTGCAGGCGGTCGGGATGTATGAGTACCGTGAACACGCGCCGCATCAGCTTTCCGGCGGACAGAAACAGCGTGTTGCGATTGCCGGTATCATTGCCATGCGGCCCGACTGCATCGTACTTGATGAACCGACTGCGATGCTCGACCCACAGGGCCGAAAGGAAGTCATGCGGACGATCAAGCTGCTCAACCGCGATTACGGCATCACGATCATCCTGATTACGCATGAGATGGACGAGGCGGCACAGTGTGACCGCGTGATTGTTGTTGATCACGGAGAGGTGCGAATGGACGCGCCGCCGGAAAAGGTATTTTCGCACGTACAGGAGATGCGCGCGCTCGGACTGGATGTTCCGCAGCCGACAGAGCTTTGTGATTTGCTGCGGCAGGCAGGCTATGCGCTCGACCCTGAGATTATGACGCCCGAAGCCTGTGCAGATGCCCTTGCGGCACTGCTTCAATAATATGTTAATATTGCGGTGGAAACCGTCGCCGCATCCGCATCACATGAGGAAAGGAATAACGCAGAATGCCGATTCTGGAAGCAAAGAATCTAACCTATACCTACAGCATCGGTTCGCCGTTTGAGAAAACTGCGGTTGACCATATAGATTTGCAGATTGAACAGGGCGAATTTATCGGAATCATCGGACATACCGGCTCCGGTAAATCCACCCTGATGCAAATGATGAACGGATTGCTGAAACCGACAGACGGCACCGTTCTGCTGAACGGCAAAGATATTTGGGCAAAGGGTTGTGATCGCAGAGCCGTACGCTTTGAAGTCGGATTGGTGTTTCAGTATCCGGAATATCAGCTCTTTGAGGAGACTGTTTATAAGGATATTGCGTTTGGCCCCAAAAATATGGGGCTGGATGATGCGGAAATCGACCGCAGAGTGCGCGAGACTGCTGCGGCAGTCGGAATTGCGGAGGAGCTGTTTGAAAAGCCGCCGTATGCGCTATCCGGCGGTCAGAAGCGCAGAGTCGCGATTGCCGGTGTCATGGCGATGGAACCAAAGGTTTTGATTCTGGACGAACCGACCGCAGGACTTGATCCGCAGGGCAGAACGAAGATTCTGACGCAGCTTTCCGCATATCAGAAGCGCACCGGCTGTACGGTCATGCTTGTCTCGCACAGCATGGAGGATGTTGCGAAATACGTCTCGAAATTGCTCGTGCTTTCCAATGCAAAGATTATGTGTTTCGATACGCCTGCAAATGTGTTTGTGCAGGGTGATTCTCTTGAAAAAATGGGTCTTGCACTGCCGCAGATTACGCGTGTGTTTCACAATTTGCGCGCGCGCGGCATTGATTTTTCTGACGAGGTATATACCGTGAAATATGGCGCGGAGCTGCTGCTGAAAGCACTCTCGGAAAGGGGCGGCAGATCATGCTGAAAGATATCACACTCGGACAGTTTTTCCCGATGGACAGCGTTGTTCATAAAATGGACGCGCGATTTAAGATTATCATTACACTGATATTTTTTATCATGCTGTTCTGGGGGCAGCATCTGACCTCGCTGATTGCCGGCTTGATATTTGTGATTTTGGCGACGATTTGCTCTAAAATTCCACCGAAAATGCTCGTCAAGAGTCTCAAGCCGATTGTGCCGATTCTGGTTGTGACAGGCTTGCTGAATCTGTTTATGCTGAAAGGCGGCAAGACCTATTTTGCATGGAAATTTATCGAAATTACGGAGCAGGGCGTACAGACCTCCGTGTTCATGATTGTACGCATTTGCTTGTTGATTGCAGGAACCTCGCTCTTGACCTATACGACATCTCCGATTGTTTTGACAGACGCGATTGAATATTTGCTGTCGCCGCTGAAAAAGCTGAAAATGCCTGTGCATGAGCTTGCGATGATGATGACGATTGCGCTACGGTTCATTCCGACGCTGATTGAGGAGACCGATAAAATTATGTCGGCGCAAAAAGCACGCGGTGCTGATATGGAAAGCGGCAGTCCGCTGCAGCGAGTAAAGGCGCTTGTCCCGATTTTGATTCCGTTGTTTGTATCCGCATTCCGGCGCGCAGAGGAGCTTGCGCTTGCCATGGAATGCCGCTGCTATCATGGTGGAGAGGGCAGAACCCGTTTGCGCACGCTTCGAAGCGGTATGCGCGATTATATTGCACTCAGCATTACGATTTTGCTGCTTGCTGCCGTGATTGTCCTGAATATAATATTACACTAATATGAATATGAAACATGAGAACATGAAGCCGCATCTGTATCGGCTGCTGAGCTTTTTGATCCCTTGCGGCATCATGCTGCTTATCTTTGCGCTGAACGGAAAATATCCGTTCGGAGAGAACGCATTGTTGGAATCGGATGCAGCTGCGCAGTATTATCCGTTTTTACTGCTGCTGCGCAGGGTGCTTCGTTCCGGCGAAAGTCTATTATATACATGGCGTGCCGGACTCGGTACGAATCTCTGGGCGCTGCTTTCCTATTATTGCTTCAATCCATGGAATCTGATTGCGCTTGCACTGCCGGAATCATGGATGCAGCTCTTTTTATCGCTGTCTATCTGTGTTCGCATCGGGCTTGCAGGTCTTTGTACGGCGATCCTGATGCAGACGATCTCCAAAAAGCAGAGCCTTGCGATTCCGATATTTGCATCGCTTTACGGTCTGAGTCAGTGGTTTGTCTGGAATTATTTTCAGCTGATTTGGCTGGACGTCGCAGCGATGATGTCCTTGCTGCTTGCCGGCATGATACGTCTTGTCCGCGACCGCCGCTGCAAAATGTTTGTTGCGGTTCTGTTGTTGTCTCTGATTTGCAACCCGTATTTCAGCTTTATCACCTGCGTAATGACTTTTCTCTGTTGGATTTGCGCGCTGATTATTCTGAAAAAGCCGATCCGGTCGCTTCCGCGTGAAGCAGGACGATTTTTCGGATGCGCGTTACTATCCGGCGGTATGGCGGCAGTGGTACTTGTGCCGCTTTGGTTTGCCATTCGTTCAACGGGAGCTGCTTTGCAGTCGTTTCCCGATTTGCTGACGTTTCCGGATAGCTTTGTGGAATTACTCGGCAGATTGGTTTCGTTTACGTATCCGGTTCAGCATATTGGTATGCCGAATCTTTCTTGCAGTATGCTCAGTGTGCTGCTGTTTACCGGTTATCTGACGGCAAAGCGGATTCCGTTGCGGGAACGCCTGACAATCGGCGGCTTGCTGCTCTTTCTGCTTTTGAGCCTCTGGTATCCGCCGCTGAATTATCTCTGGCACGGAATGCACGTTCCGAATGGCTTTATTCACCGTTTTGCATTTCTGGTGCCGTTTGTGCTGCTGATGGCAGGGTGGCGTTTTACCGAAATAATCGACGAAACGGATACGGTTTCGCTGAAAAAACGGCTCTTGCAGCTTGTCGGCATGACGGCTGTTGGCGCGGCGCTATGTGTTTGCGGTGTCGTGACCGATACATCGGATATTATTTTCGTATCCGTTCTGTTTATGGTTTTATATATCCTGCTGTATCTTTGGCGCAATCTGAAGCCACAGCATCAGACGGCAATGCTTTCGAGCTTGTTGTGCATTGTCTGTGCGGAAATGTTTTTCAGTACGAATTTGTGTGTTGCGTTTTTTGCGGAGGAATATCTTGCATCTGACCTAGAGGAGCAGCCTGAGATTCAGGAAGCGGCAGAGGCGATTCGGGAGGATTCCGGTGACCAGCCGCAGAGAACCGCTTCTGCGATGGGACATGGCTTCAATCCGGAGCTGTTTTCCGATTTGCCTTACGGCGGAACGCTGTATTCTTCATTGATTCCGGAAGCGCTGACAGCATCGCTATCCACGCTCGGTATGTATTCCGGTTCTGATTTGAATCGTTATTTTTATCAGCCGCTTGCGCCTGTTTCGGCGCTTATGACGGGGATCCGTTATGTGATTGCACCGGAGGGGGGCGACTATCCGGAGAATTTCTATGCAGCGCTTGGCGATACCTGTGCGATGCGATTCAACTATGATATCCCGTTCGGCTTCGCGATACCGGATACTATTGGCACCAACGATGCAGATACCACCCCGGAGTGCCAGAACCATATATTCAAAGATATTGCAGAGACAAATAATATTTGTAAGATTTTGCCGGCTGAGGTGACATCTGCGAATGTTGAGATCGAGGGCTCGGCAGACGACACGATCATCTGCAAAACCGGTACGGAGGAGCGATATACGCTGACCTATAGCTTTACTGCGGATGAGGATGGCGATTACAGCTTTGATATTTTTCCGGAGAATTCATTCTGTCAGGCAATCAAGCGATATGATGTTCTTGCGGATGGTGAGCTGCAAAAGCAGGAGTTGTTTTCAAAGGATGCTCCATATGAGCACACCTATGAAATGAAATATGCAGGTACGTTCCGCAAGGGGCAGCGCATCGAAATCATGCTGGTGCTTCGACCGGAAAGCGAGGGTGCTTTGCGCGTACAGGCGATAAGACTTGATGAAGAAGCATTTTCAAACGGCTTGCAGCTACTTGATCAATATGCAATGAAAAATGTTCAGGTGCAGGATACGGAAATCACCGGTACAGTCACGACGGATGATTCGCGGAAGCTATTATATCTTCCTGTACCGTATGATCAGGGCTGGCACGCAGAAATTGACGGAAAGACTGCTGAAATCACGGAAGCAATGCGTGGTATGCTCGGCTTGAAGCTGCCTGCTGGAACGCATAAGATTCGGTTGTCTTATCGTCCGGCGGGGCTTGTGGCAGGCTGCGTCATCAGTTTCATCTCTCTGGCTGTATGTGCGGCGATCTGGCTTCTGCGCCGCCGCAGTGCATCCAATCAATCGGAGGAAAATAAATGCGCACGCTCAAAATGACAATCGCATACCGCGGTACGCGCTACCACGGTTTTCAGCGTCAGCCCAATGCCATCACGATACAAGGAGAACTGGAACGGCAGCTTTCGCGTGTACTGAATGGTCAGACAACGGCGTATGGCTGCTCCCGTACTGACACCGGCGTTCATGCGAATATGTTTGTGCTGCATCTGCATACGGAGCGCGAGATTCGCTGTAAAAATCTGGTTCGCGCACTGAATGGCTATCTGCCGGACGATATTTCCGTGCTTGCCTGCGAGGATGCGCCGACCGCGTTCCATGCGCGCTTTGACTGCAAGGGCAAGGAGTATCTCTACCGCATCCATAATCATGAAAGCAAAAATCCGTTTTTGACCGATCAGGCGTTTCATTACCGCAGACCGCTCGACATCGAAAAGATTCGGTATGCGGCATCACAGGTCGTAGGGACGCGGGATTTCCATAGCTTCTGTGCGCAGGCAACTGCCGATACCAACTGTATCCGCACAATCTATGGCACATCCGTGGAGGCTTCCGGGAACGAGGTTCTCATAAGGATTCGCGGCGATGGTTTTTTGTATAATATGGTTCGGATTTTTGTCGGGACGCTGCTCGACATCAACGAGGGCGTATTTCCGACCGATTCGATGCCCGATATTCTTGCGGCAAAGGATCGTCTTGCTGCCGGCAGAACCGCAATGGCACATGGACTCTATCTCAATCGGGTCTTTTATTCGGATGCGGAATGCAGCGCAGAAATGTGAGAATATCAGAGACAACAGAAAGAAGGGCGAATTTTGGAAAAGAAAAAATTGGCAGTCAAATCGCCAAAAAATAAAGACACTGCCAAGGATATCTATGCCATGCGAAAGCATAGAAAACGGCGAAAGGTATTGATGCAAGGCGGTTGGCTGCTCTTGCTCGCAATCGTGATTCTGGTGCTGTATCAGCGGCGTGATTCGTGGATTCCGAAGCTCGAAACCATCGGGACGCGGCATCAGAGTCAGCAGAATCATTTTGGTGATACGGACGGCAATTTTCCCATCCATATTTATGGCAATACCGAATATCAGCTTTCACAGGCAGCCGATCAGCTTCTGCTGCTGACCGACTCCTATCTCAATTATTATGAGCAGGACGGCACGCTCGCTGCGGCACGGCAGCATACCTATGGCAATGTGATGCTGCAAACCTCCGGCGACTTCAGTCTGCTCTATGAAAACGGCGGTACGCGCTTTCGTCTGGAAACACCGGCAAAGCTGCGCTATGAAAAAACAATCAGCGATCAGATCGTCTTTGCGAGAGTGTCACCGAATGGTACGGCGGCACTGATTACCGATGCTGAGGATTGTGCGTGCAGACTCTATGTGTTTAATCACAAGGGTCAGCAGATTTATTCGCGTGACTGCGTGGAGCGTATTTCGGAGCTTGCATTTAACCCCGATGCGACCGGTTGCTACGCTGTTCGCATCGAGACAGAGAATGGCGTGATGAAATCTATTGTAAATTCATACGTTTTTTCTTCTCCGGATACAATTTGGTCCAGTCAACCCCTTGACATGGTTGCGATTTCGGTATATAATACCAGTGAGGGGAATTTGTTCATGTTCGGTGACAACAAATGCTGCTTCCTTGATTCCGCAGGCAATCTGCTTTCCAGCTATACCTATCCGGATCAGCTGGTGCGCGGATGCTTTGCAGGCAATACGGCAGCGATGCTGTTCCGAAATGATGCAACAAGAACTGGATCGGTTGTCGTCATCAATGGGGCGTCCGGTTCTCCGGCAGTCCGTACATATGAAAAGGACGTCAGAGATATCGGGCTGATGACGGAGAATGATGAAGTGCTCGTTCAGCTTCATAATGAGATTGAAACAATCAGCTATCAATGTAATGTAATGCAGACAACACCGCTTGCGGACAATTATGACGGTTTTTTGCGAATCGGACAGAATTTGTTCTTGAAAGGCTATGACCGGATTGCGTGTATGGAATACGAAGCAACCGATCGGCAAAAATAATATCATAGAGAAAGAAGATATATTATTCGCTTGCGGTAGAATCAGAAAAACGGAGGAACTGTGCATGGGCACATCATATTGGTGGATATTCGATCTATTCTTGATTGCGACTGTGATTTATATTATCGTTATCAATGCAAAGCGCGGTGTAACGAAGATATTGCTGCTTAGCATCGGCTATGCTGTAACTGCGATTGTGGCAACGGTGCTTGCTGCGATTGCTGCGCCCACTTTGTATCAGACGGTCGCGTATCAGAATAATATCAACGGAATTGTGACCGCAAATCAGCATATGGATTTTGTCGAGGTGTTTTCGGACGCGATAGACGCAGAGCAATATGGCTTCTCGATGGATCGCGCAATGGTTGAGCGCACATTGGAGGATTCAAAAAAGAATCTTCATTTTGACGAAGAGTTTTTCAATTACGCCACGAGAAGAACCGGCGGACCGGTCTGCGATAAGGCTGAGTTTACGAAAATGCTCAGAGATGCGTTTGCGAAAAGCTATGGCGCAGAGCTCGACCAGCGTTTGCCGCGCTATGTCAGAATGTATTTTGATGAACAGCTCAAAGAGAATCCGGATATCATGTTCAGTCTGATTTCGACGTATTATGATAACGGTAAGACGCAGTCCGAGCGTGCAGATATACTCGAAAAAATGTTTGCCTCAAAGCCGACAACCGAGGTGCTGCAAATCTTTATTTTCCTGATTCTGTTTTCTATTATGATGGCAATTATTGCGTTGATTAGTGCGATATTGCAGAATCGGATGTTCCTGAATATCCAGAGAGTAACAGATCATGCAGTCGGCGGCTTGCTCGGCGTCATCGAAGCAGGCATCGTTGTCATGCTGCTGACCTTGGTTGTCAGACTGCTTGTGCTGCTGCTTGGCGGAAGATTCCTGATCTTTAATGATCCGACGATTGCAGAATCGAAGCTGTTCTCGTTCTTCTACGATCATATCAGCATCATGCTATAATGATGAAGCACCTCTGCTGTGGGATCTGCCGCCGCAGAGGCGCTCTATTAGAATCTATATCACATCAATATCACCTAGAGAAAGGAGAGGATTCCATCTGGATTTGGAATCCTGTAGAAAGATGGTTCTTTGCAGTCAATGTAAGAAGCGTCCTGCCATTGTGTTTATCACATCTGTGCAGGGGACGGAAAAGCGAAATGAAGGACTGTGCCTTGCCTGTGCGAAGAAGATGAATATTCCGCAGGTCGCGGAGTATATGGAGCATATGGGCATCTCCGACGAGGATATCGAGCAGATGAGCGAACAGATGATGGATCTGCTTGATAGTGAGGATAAAAATTTTGAAATGGGCGGCGCAAGTACCATGCCCGGATTTATTCAGAGTCTCTTTACCGATCAGCCGTTTTCAAGCACCGAACAGGAGCAGTCAAAGGATAAGGCTGATGACAAAAAAGATGGCGAGAAGCAATCCGCGAGCAGCTTGTTCAGCCGATTTGGCGATAAATCCCGCGACAGCAAGGGCGAGGAGCGGAAATCCAAGAAAAAAGAACGCAAAAAAGAGCTCAAATATCTCGACAACTATTGTACCAATCTCAGCAAGCGTGCCGAGGAAGGTAAAATGGATGGCGTCATCGGCAGAGATACCGAGATTGCAAGAGTGATTCAGATTCTCTCGCGTCGTCAGAAGAACAATCCCTGCTTGATTGGTGAACCGGGTGTCGGTAAGACGGCGGTTGCCGAGGGCATTGCGCTTCGGATTGCATCCGGTGACGTACCGTTTCATCTCAAGGATAAGAAAATCTATCTGCTCGATATGACCGCTCTGGTCGCCGGAACACAGTTCCGCGGTCAGTTTGAAAGCAGAGTCAAGGGCTTGGTCGATGAGGTCAAGGAGCAGGGGAATATCATCCTGTTTATTGATGAGGTGCATAGCCTTGTCGGTGCTGGTGATTCCGAGGGCTCTATGAATGCCGCAAATATCTTAAAGCCGGCACTTTCCCGTGGTGAGGTTCAGGTGATCGGTGCGACAACCTTTACCGAATACCGGAAATATATCGAAAAGGATGGCGCATTGGAGCGTCGCTTCCAGCCTGTCAAGGTCGATGAACCCACTGTTGAGGATACCATTGAGATTCTCAAGGGTGTTGCAAAATACTATGAGGAATTCCATCGGGTGCATATTTCTCCGGCGATGCTGCGGCTCTGTACGGTGCTGTCCGAGCGCTATATCACAGACCGTTTTCTGCCGGATAAGGCGATTGATCTGTTGGACGAAAGTTGTGCCTATGTCAGTATCCGCCATCCGGAGCTGACGGAGCTTGATCGCCTGACCACCGAAATCGCTGAGAAACAGGCTGAGATTGAAGAAATTGAAGCTGCCGAGAATCCGGATTATCAGAAATTGCAGGAGCGCAAGGGCGAAATGATCCATATGAAAGCGCGTTATGACGAGCTGACTGCGCATCCGGTCGAGGTTCATGTTGAAGCGAATGACCTTGCCCATGTCATTGAAATCTGGACAGGAATTCCGGCAAATAAAATCGAGGAGACGGAGTATGCAAAGCTGCGTGACCTCGAAGCCAATTTGAAAAAGCATATCATCGGACAGGATGAAGCGATCACTGCACTTGTAAAAGCAATCAAGCGCAGCCGTGTTCAGATGTCTGCACGCCGCCGACCGGCTTCGTTTATCTTTGTCGGTCCGACTGGTGTTGGAAAGACGGAGCTTGTCAAGGTGCTTTCCAAGGAGATGTTTGATTCGACCGATCCGCTGATTCGGCTCGATATGACGGAATATATGGAAAAGCACGCAATATCGCGTATGATCGGTTCGCCTCCGGGCTATGTCGGTTATGACGAAGCCGGTCAGCTCACCGAAAAGGTGCGCCGCAGACCGTATTCCGTGATTCTGTTTGACGAAATCGAGAAAGCGCATCCGGATGTGATGAATCTGCTGCTGCAAATTCTCGACGAGGGCAAAATTGATGACGCGCAGGGCAGAACCGTCAACTTCGAGAATACGATTATCGTTATGACCTCGAATGCCGGCAGCACCGATAAGTCAACCGGTGTTGGGTTCAACCGTACCGAGGAGGATATTTCTAAGGAAAAGGCGCTCAAAGCCCTGAAAGAATTCCTGAGGCCGGAATTTGTCGGCAGAATTGATGAGATTGTCGTCTTTAAGCCGCTGACGCTGGAGGACTATGTGCGTATCGCAGACCTCATGCTCAAGGAGACTGCCGCTGCGCTGTCTGAACGCGGTATTCTGCTTGATTGGGACGAGGCTGCGCTGAAAGCAGTCGCGGAGAAATCGCATGGCCATCGTTACGGTGCGCGTGATATCCACCGGGTACTGCGTGACGAAGTGGAGGATACGGTTGCTTCGATGATTGTGGACGCCGAGCTGCCCCTCAGAATCCTGCATATTCGCGGTACAGAGGATGGCATCAAGATCGAATCTGAATCATAAAAATGCCCCCTTTCGTTAGTTTCAATCTTGGTATATTTCTATTATACCACATTGTCTAACAAAAGGGGCGCATTTCAGAATGCGGAGTTTTTCTAATCAAATAAAAAAGCAGATGTAGGAAAATCCCACATCTGCTTTTGTTTTACATAGAACCGGATTATACGCAGCCCTGAGCCTTCATTGCCTCAGCAACCTTCAGGAAACCTGCGATGTTTGCACCTGCAACGAGGTCGTCATTCAGACCATACTCGTTTGCAGCGTCGATGCTTGCCTTGAAGATGTTTGCCATGATGTCCTTGAGCTTTGCGTCAACTTCCTCTTCGCTCCAGTTGTAACGCATGGAGTTCTGGGACATTTCCAGACCGGAAACTGCAACGCCGCCAGCGTTAACTGCCTTGGACGGAGCAACAACAATGCCAGCTTCTTTCAGCAGAGCGATTGCCTCGTTGGTGGTAGGCATATTTGCAACTTCAACATAATACTTTACGCCGTTCTCGATGATCTTCTTTGCTTCCTCAACGCCAACCTCGTTCTGTGTTGCGCAAGGCATCAGAATGTCAGCCTTCACGCCCCACGGCTTCTCGCCCTTGAAGAACTTTGCAGACGGGAACTTGTCAGCGTAGTCCTCAGCGCGGTTGCGGCAGGATGCTCTCATTTCGAGCAGGAAGTTGACCTTCTCCTCAGTGGAGATGCCGTCCGGATCATAGATGTAGCCGTCCGGACCGGAAATGGTAACGACCTTACCGCCGAGCTCGTTGACCTTCTTGATGGTACCCCATGCAACATTACCGAAGCCGGAAACTGCAAAGGTCTTACCCTTGATATCATCCTTGAAGTAATCGAGCATATTCTGAACGTAGTAAACTGCGCCGTAACCGGTTGCCTCCGGACGAATCAGAGAACCGCCGTAGGAGAGACCCTTACCGGTGAGAACGCCGGTGAATTCGTTCTGGAGTCTCTTGTACTGACCGAACAGATAGCCGACCTCACGAGCGCCAACGCCGATATCACCAGCCGGAACGTCAAGGTTCGGGCCAATGTGACGATACAGCTCAGTCATGAAGCTCTGGCAGAAACGCATAACTTCTGCATCGGACTTGCCCTGCGGGTCAAAGTCGGAACCGCCCTTGCCGCCGCCCATCGGGAGGGAGGTCAGGGAGTTCTTGAAGGTCTGCTCAAAGCCAAGGAACTTGATGATGCCGATATAAACATTCTTTGCAAAACGCAGACCACCCTTGTACGGTCCGATTGCAGAGTTGAACTGTACACGGAAGCCACGGTTGACCTGCAGCTTGCCGTTATCGTCAATCCACGGCACACGGAAGATGATCTGGCGCTCCGGCTCGACCATTCTTTCGATAACGCCAGCCTCTACGAGGTCAGGTCTTTTTTCCACAACAGGTTCGAGGGTGCCGAGCACTTCAGCAACGGTCTGGAGGAACTCCGGCTCGTTCTGGTTGCGCTTTTCAACCTGCTCGTAAACTGATTGCAGGTAAGCATTCTTCAGTTCCATAACACTAATCTCCTTATAATCAATAAGTTCAGGACGTTCATTTGTCCACGCTATAATTATACTCTATTTTGCACAATTTGAAAATGTCCTATCATATCCTATCTGCAATTCAAATAAACATTGTATCTACGTAATTATAGCGAAATAATTGGAAATAACTGTCATATTATCACCAAGAAATCTATGAACAAATCGTGAATATCGTTAAAAACAAGACGAACTGTATTTTTCAGTCCTACAACTGTAAATCACAGTCGGTCAATTATTGGTGAAATTGGATAGTTGCAGTGGATATGCGCACCGGTTCGGATGGATTTTCCTGTGAACGAGTCGATCATAAGATTTTTGCTGCAAAATCAAATCCGGGATTGGGCGAAATACTCTTAATGTTTTCGTAATAGAATCATAATACTATAGAAAGCGCTGAAAATGAAGTGAACAGATTGACAAAGTTCCTTGAAACCTATATAATATATATAGTTTTCACCAACAGATCGGTGCGAATAATCGGCATATATGTGTCGATGCACAGATTTGCTTATGGTAACCTCTTTCCTTCATACAGGATGGCGCAACCGCCATCCCATTTTTTTGCCTTGATAACGTTACAAAAAGCCGCAGAATCACGCGTAGATTCTGCGGCTTTGTTTGTTTCAGGGGAGCTGCTGCGTAATGCAGTGAATATTGCCGCCGCCGAGCAGAATGGCGCGTGCAGGAATCGGTACAACCTCGTGTGTCGGGAAGCATTCACGCAGAATTTCGCAGGCGCGCGCGTCATCCTCCGCGTATACACCGCCGAACTGCGGCACAAGTACGCAATCGTTGCCGATGTAGAAATTGACGTAGGACGCAGCTAGACGTTCATTCGGTTCGCGCGTATCCTCACCGTCTACAAAGTCGTATTCCTCGCATTCCTCTGCGGTCACGCATACGGGAATATGCGGAACAGGTAGCTTTGTGATTTGCAGTTTTCTGCCCTTGGCATCAGTTTCGCGTGATAATACGTCGAAATCCGCTTGCGACATGGCATATTGCGGATCATCGGGATTATCGCACCATGCAAGGACAATTTTGCCCGGTTCTGTGAATGCGGCGATATTGTCGATGTGCTCATTGGTTTCATCGTTATAGATGCCATACGGAATCCAGATGACCTTTTCTGCACCGAGATATTCCAGCAGATACGCGGTTATCTGTTCCTTTGTCATCTGAGGGTTTCTGCCGGCGCTGAGCAGGCAGGCTTCCGTAACGAGAATCGTGCCCTCGCCGTCACTATGAATCGCGCCGCCCTCCAGTACAAAAGGGCTGGCGTTGTAGCAGAGGGTATCGAGTGCTTTGCAGATTGCGTTTGCGGCAGCGTCATCCTTTTGATAGTCGGGATACAGCCCGTCAAAATCACCGCCCCACGCGTTGAACTGCCACGAGATACCGCGCACCTCGCCCGTCTGATTTCGGACAAAAGTTGGAGCGACATCACGCGCCCATGCGTCATCGGTATCAATGTGCAGCAGCTTGATTTCGGGTGGGAGCAGTTTGCTTGCTGGTTCTGCCGATTTGTCATTGACCAGCATATAGACCTGCTCGCATTGAGAAAGGCGCTTGGCGATTGCCGTAAACGCCTGCTGTGCGGCAGATGGGTCTCTGCCCCATGAGCCGGGACGTTCGGGAAAAATCAGAATCGTACCACGGTGCGGTTCAAATTCAGCAGGCATATGAAAGCCGTCTTGCTTCGGTGTTGTCATATGGTTTTCTCCTTTTGCGGTAAAAAGCACGGATGCGGCAAGCGGATGAAGCCGCCCCGTGTGGTCAGTGTCAGGTGTATGGAATCCGAGTGCGGCAGCACCGCCGGCTCCGAGAGGATGCCGTCCATCGTGCAAGCATAGACTGCAGTGATATGGTCATCCAGTTTGATTGTCAACGTTTCACCGTTTTGGATGCAGATTCCGAGTGATTCCAGATGCTCCGGAGAGATTGTCGGGCGTGCGTGACCGGTCGCATCCATTTTTGCCTCTGTATACTTCTGAAAACGCGCAGGTATCTCGTTGACAACATCTTCGGAGATGATCCAGTATGGCAGCATTGCACCTGCAAATTTTGCTTTTCGCGTGACGGTCAGCAGTTTCATTGTGATTCTTTCAGATGCGATTTCATTTTCAGGATGATTTCCGCAGACTCCTTTGGAATCAGCATCGCTTCGGTGAACGCGTCCAACACCAGACCATTGATGTCGGGCATTTGCAGCATCAACCGGATACATTGAACAGCCGAAATTCGCATCATAGAAAAATTCTGTGCATATTCGGTTTTGAGCTGTCCTTCGCTTGAAAAAATCGGCATGAAAATGCCATCCTCGCTTTGCAGCAGGTCGGGCGTGAATGAAATATCTTCATTGGGGATGATCGGCGCGTGCTTGTCTGCGCTCAGGATGCTCTCCGCTTGCGCATCGCTGACGTTCAGCCGGACGGGTACGACAACCTCAGAATCACGCAGGCAGGCGAGTACCGGCATCAGCGTTTGCGGATTCTGCGTTGTGAGGAATGTATGCTTGAGACTGCGGAGCAGATTGCCGTTTTCGAGTGCTTTTTTTGAGATTTTCTGTTCCATGATAATTGCTTCCTTTTTGTATGATTTCGATAGACTGCCGTCAGGATAGACGATTTTTGAAATCCTGATAATTAAACTGCCGGATGATATCGCAGTCGCCGTTTTCGTGCTGAATGGCGATTGCAGGCAGCGGCATTCCATTGAACGTATTGTTCTTGACCATCGAATAGATCGCCATATCGCAGAATGTCAGGCGATCTCCGACACTGATTTCGCGGTCGAAGCTGTAATCACCGATGATGTCGCCGGCAAGACAGGTACGCGCAGAGAGGCGGTATTCATATGGCTTTTCGCCCCATTCGTCGGAATCCTTGAGCGGCGGACGATAGGGCATCTCCAGAACATCCGGCATATGACAAGCCGCAGACGCGTCCAGAATCAGAATTTTGATTCCGTTTTCCACCATATCCATGACCTCGGTATCGAGCCAGCCGGCGTTCAGCGCAATCGCCTCACCCGGTTCCAGATAGACCTCGACATCATATTTTTCGCGAATTTCAAGAATCAGCTTTTTCAGCGCAGCTACGTCATAATCCTCACGCGTGATATGATGACCGCCGCCGAGATTCAGCCATTTCATTTTGGGAAGATATTCGCCGAAATTTTCCTCGAACGAGCGGAATGTGGTAATGAGGTCATCGGCATTTTGTTCACAGAGGGTGTGGAAATGCAGTCCCTCTACGCCATCGAGCAGTTCCGGACGGAAATTCGCTTTCGTGACACCGAGCCGTGAGCCGTGCGCGCAGGGGTCGTAGATTGCATGATCGCCCTGCGTGGAGCATTCCGGATTGACGCGGATGCCGACGCTTACGCCTGTGTTTTCCCAGACGGAACGGTATTTTTCGAGCTGTGTAAACGAATTAAAGCTGATATGGTCGCAGATGCGGCACAGCTCCTTAAACTCCTCCGGATCATATGCCGGAGAAAACACGTGATTTTCTTTTTTGAATTCCTCTGCGCCGAGTCTTGCTTCAAAGAGTCCGCTTGCGGTCGTGCCGCTGAGATATTCGGCAATCATCGGATAGACCGCAAAACAGGAAAATGCTTTCTGCGCAAGGAGGATATGTGCGCCGGTCTCCTGCTCCACACTGTGCAAAAGCTCCAGATTGCTCCGGAGCTTTGCTTCGTCAATGATATAGCAGGGAGTCGGCAGATCGTGCCGCCGCATTATTCCACCGTCTGCGGGTTCTCATCGACAACCCACGGTAGACCCCATTGATTGAGCATATCCATGAACGGATCCGGATCGAACTCCTCAATGGTGCGAGCGCCCGGATTGCGCCATGTGCCGTTTGCGACAAGCGCAGCGCCGATCATCGCCGGAACGCCGGTGGTGTAGGAAATCGCCTGAGAGCCAAGCTCCTTGTAGCATTCCTGATGATCGCAGACATTGTAAATGTAGATGGTTTTCTCTTTTCCGTCCTTGATACCGGTGAAGATACAGCCGATATTTGTCTTGCCGACCGTGCGCGGACCGAGTGAAGCCGGGTCCGGCAGCAGTGCTTTCAGGAACTGAATCGGGACGATCTCCGTGCCGTTGAAGTTGATCGGCGTGGTCGAGAGCATACCGACGTTTTCCAGACACTTCATATGGGTCAGGTAGCTCTGTCCGAAGGTCATGAAGAAGCGGATGCGCTTGACATTCGGAATATTCTTTGCAAGGGATTCGATTTCTTCGTGATGCAGCAGGTACATATCCTTTTGACCGACCTGCGGGAAATCATAGACGCGCTTGATCTCCATCGGCTCGGTTTCGACCCAGTGGCCGTTCTCCCAGTAGGAACCGTTTGCAGAGACCTCGCGGAGATTGATTTCCGGATTGAAGTTTGTGGCGAACGGATAACCGTGATCGCCGCCGTTGCAGTCGAGGATGTCGATATAGTGGATTTCATCGAAATAGTGCTTCAAGGCATATGCGGTGAATACCGAGGTCACGCCGGGGTCAAAGCCGGAGCCGCAGAGTGCGGTGAGCCCAGCCTTTTCAAACTGCTCCTGATATGCCCATTGCCATGAATAATCAAAATATGCGGTGAAACCAAGCTCCTTGCAGCGTTTTTCGTAGATTGCACGCCATTCGGGGTCATCGGTATCCTCCGGCTCATAGTTTGCGGTGTCGATATAATGCACGCCGCCCTCCAGACAAGCCTGCATGATGGTCAGATCCTGATAGGGGAGTGCGAGATTCAGCACGGCGTCCGGCTGATAGGAACGAATCAGCGCAAGGACTGCATCCTTGTTATCCGCGTCGATCGCCGCGGTTGTAATGACGGTTTTCGATTTGCCTTCCGCTTCGATTTTTGCTTTCAGCGCGTCGCACTTGGAAACAGTACGGCTTGCAATGCAGATTTCGCTGAACATTGCGTCGTTCTGGCAGCATTTCTGGATTGCAACGGATGCGACGCCGCCGCAGCCGATGATTAAGACTCTGCTCATTGTTATGATTCCTCCTGTATGTGTCCGCTGTGCGGATAGATTCAATTATTTGGTTATTCTGTTGGCTCCGGCAGCAGTCTGAGCTGTACCACATAGCAGACTTTTTCGCCGGAAACGAAGCACATATCGTAAAGTCCTTCGCCCGATTCCGGATGCACATAAAAGGTCAACAGATATCCGTTTTCATCTGCATTCGGCGTGATATTGTTTTGATAAATCAGATGTTGTGACTCACCGCTGGCCTTGATCAGGTCGAGTTCAGACATTGCGGCATAGTCTATGTCCGGTTGATTCTTCACGACATAAAGGCTCATCGTCTGATTGCAGTCACCATAGACGCCGATCCATTCGTTGAGATAAAATTCGCTGCAAAGCCCTTCGGTCTTGTATCCGTCCTTGATCTGCTCGTCGATCGCCGGATAATCGTGGTGTCCGCTGTCGGATGTGAGAATCAGTCCCTTGATTTCAAAGTCATCCTGCTCTGCGCTCTTTTGCAGAATGCCGCATTTGCTGCCGTCTGTGACAACACCGGAGACCTGCGCGGTGCTTTCCGCATTTGCAGATGCGCTGTTTTCTGCGGCTGTGCTGTTCTGAGCTGCCGGATTATCCGTCTGTGTGCCGCTGCTGCCGCAGCCCGTACATGATGCTGCAAGCAGGATTGCTGCGAGAATGGTTGCTGTTCGTTTCATGCTGTGACCTCCGTTCATTATGTGCAGTGCCGGTAGAACCGGCAGCCGATTGTCTATAGCCGTCTGAAAACCATGCGCCGTTGCGATGAAATGGGCTGAAAAGAGTCAATGCCCGATAATAGGAATGGTTTTTGGACAGCTATAGAAAAATGGATGCGGGCACTGCCCGCCCGATTATTTTTTGCGCTCCTCGGCGTCCTCCATCAAATCCTCGACATATTTCGGCAGCATGAATGCGCCGGTATGCAGATTGGTGGTATAATACCATGTTTTGATATCGCGTTTTTTCCAGCGTTTTGCGTCGAAATCGCGCAGCGGATGGTATTTCTTTGAAGCAAATCCGAACAGCCAGTAGCCTGCCGGACAGGTCGGGATATGCGCCTGATACACGCGGCAGATCGGGAACACGCGGAACGCCTTTTTGTGCATGGACTGGCAGGCGTCCTCGTCCTCGTCATAGAACGGGCTGCCGTGTTGATAGACCATGATGCCATCGTCTTTCAGTGCCTTATAGCAAAGACCGTAGAACTCCTTGGTAAAAAGACCTGCGGTGTGACCGAACGGGTCGGTTGCGTCGTTGATGATGAGATCATATTCGCCGTGACGGGTACGCAGTGCGCGCAGACCGTCCTGATTGTAGATGGTCACGCGCGGATCGTCAAGACCCTTTGCGTTATCGGGAAAATATTCGCGGCAGACATCGACAAACATCTCATCCGGTTCAATAACGTCAATCGTTTTGATCTCGTCATAATGCGACAGCTCACGCGCAACACCGCCGTCGCCGCCGCCGATGATCAGCACGTTTTTGACATCCGGATGCACCGCCATCGGGACATGGACGATCATCTCGTCATAGATATACTCGTCCTTTTCGGAGAAAATGACGCTGCCGTTGGAGACAAGAAAGCGTCCGAACTCCGCGGAATCAAATACATCAATCCGCTGAAAATCGCTCTGACCGCTATATAATTGCTTTTCACACCGGATGGATGCCTTGACGTTATCGGTGTGCAGCTCGGAAAACCAGAATTCCATCTCTGTTCCTCCTGTGATCGGGATATAAAAGGTTACGCCGGAATGCTTAGTCCGGAATGAGAATATTGCCTGCCGTGGTGATTTTGCGGACGCGCTTGACCGGTTCCCAGATATGGAACAGCTCCAGACCGTGTACCGGCAGCGTCATTGGTAGCTTGATATTTTTGGTCAATGCTTTATATTGATTTCGGATGAGCTTCTGTTCCTTGCTGACGGAGAGCGTTACGCGCAGATAGCTTTCCAGTGGTCTGCCCGTGACCGCGGTAACGCTTTCGCAAAGCTGCTGGAAGCCCTCACCCGGAGAAAGCCGGACAAAGAGCAGGTAGCTGTAGCCGCTGCTGTTCATGATCGCAAATTCCTCTGCAATCAAAGAACACGGCGTAAATTGCAGATCTGCCATTTTTTGCAGATAGAAGATATCCTGCTGCTTATCCCATTGAAACAGCGTTGTGTGATAGGGGATTATCTGATTGGCGGCTTCCCGATCGAGAAACGGTCGGAATGGTATTTTATTGTTGTTGATGATGCCGGCGGTCAGAATCATGCGGGGAAGTTCATGACCAAAGACGGCAGCTAATTTATGACCCATAATTCTATCATCTCATCTCAATACATTAAGGTGTTCGATTGTGGGATCCTCCGTGCCCTGCATGGAGCAGCCCTTTTCTTTTGCATAGCGGATATAATTGATAATATCCTCTGTAATAATTTCGCCAGGTGCAAGGATCGGGATGCCCGGCGGATAGCACATGACAAATTCCGAGCAGATACGGCCGTTTGTTTGCTCAAGCGGCAGCATTTCCTTGTCTGCATAGAACGCCTCCTGCGGCGTTGCGACGACCTTTGGCGGAATATATTCCTGACTGAGCATACCGGTTGTATCACAGGAATACAGCCGCTTGATATCGGCAAGCGCACCGACCAGCCGTTCAATATCCTGAATCCGGTCACCGATGGAAATATATGCAAGAATATTGCCGATATCGCCAAACTCAATCTGAATATCATATTCATCGCGCAGCAAATCATAAACCTCGATGCCGGCAAGTCCGATATCGCGCGTATAAACCGAGAGCTTTGTCACATCGTAGCCAACGCAGCTTGTGCCGTTGCAAAGCTCTGAGCTGTAGGCGTAATAGCCGCCGATCTCATTGATCTCCGAACGCGCATATTCCGCAATCTGAATGACCTTGGAAAAGGATTCATTGCCGCGAAGTGCGAGATTCCGGCGCGAAATATCAAGACTGGAGATCAGCAGATACGAAGCACTTGTGGTCTGCGTGAGATTGATGATCTGGCGCACATAGCCCTCGTTGACATTTTCGCCAAGCAGCAGCAAAGAGCTTTGGGTCAGGCTGCCGCCGGATTTGTGCATGGATACAGCCGCCATATCCGCGCCGGCTGCCATTGCAGAAACCGGAAGCTGATCGTTGAAATAAAAATGCGTACCGTGCGCTTCATCCGCAAGCACCATCATATGATGCTCATGTGCGAGCTTTACGATTCTGCGGATATCCGAGCAGATGCCGTAATAGGTGGGGTTGTTGACCAGTACGGCAACAGCGTCCGGATTTTCTTTGATTGCCTGTTCGACCTGCGAAAACTCCATGCCGAGCGAGATACCGATTCGCGGCTCGACATCCGGATTGACATAAACCGGTATGGCGCCGCAGAGTACCATCGCATTGATGACGCTCTTATGCACATTGCGCGGAACAATGATTTTTTGCCCTGCCTTACAGGCAGATAGAATCATGCTCTGAACAGCAGAGGTCGTGCCTCCGACCATGAAGAACGCATGGGCAGCGCCGAACGCGTCCGCAGCAAGCTGTTCTGCGTCCAAAATCACCGAGACCGGATGACAGAGATTATCAAGCGGCTTCATAGAGTTGACATCAATGCCGACGCACTGCTCACCAAGCAGCTTGACAAGCTCCGGATTGCCTCTGCCGCGTTTATGTCCGGGGACATCAAAGGGAACGACGCGCTGTTTGCGGAGTCGTTCAAGCGCCTCATAAACAGGGGCGCGCATTTGCTGTTTAAGGTTCATTGTTTGTTTGACCGTTCCTTTATTTGATTCTGTTGGGCGATTTGCCGCAGTCGCAGATAAAGAGAAAAAGCATCCTGCACGCAGTCACCGTACCAAGGGCGGTGCGGAAAACACCGCGGAGAAACAGGCTATTCCGATTGCAGTTTGCTTTTCAGATACTTAATATTTATTATATCACAGCCGCGCCTGACTGTCAAGTGATTCCGGAAAAGAATCCGCACTCTTGCTTTTTTTGTGATTTTGTATTATAATGGTAGAAAATATGGTTTGCAGCGGCAGCGCACGTTTTTTTACCGGTGCGCCTGTGTTCTGCAAGAGAATTTTTTCGCAGTAGCGCGGAAAATTGCACGTAGATTCGTAAAGGCAAATTTTCTGGCTTTGTGGGAATTTCAAAAGAAAACCGCCCTGCACGGACGGTTTCCATCTGAAAAAAAGAGAGGGCTTCCTGCTCTGCATGAGAGGGTGTCAGAGCAGGACGGTATCAAACAATATAACTATATCATATTTTGCGAAAAATAGCAAGGGGTATTGCATCAAATCTACCGATTATATATAAACTATTGATAAACCTTGTGCAAAATGCTGAATTTTATTCGGAATATGAGGAAACGAAACCGCCGGAACGTATCAATATATGAAAGCAGCTTTCAGGAAGTATCGAATACTTCCGGCAGATCGGAGAAAATTTATGGAACAGGACGCTCTTATCTATCGTCGGTTTCTCGACGGAGATCAGACCGCATTTGCTGAGATTATTGAGGCTTACCGCGATCCGGTGACTTTCTTTATCCAGCGATATGTGCATGATATCTGTGCCGCAGAGGATATCGCTGCGGATGTATTCATGCAGCTTGTAGTGAATCCGCAAAAATTTAATTTCAAGTCGTCTTTGAAGACGTATTTATTTGTGATGGCGCGGAGCAGATCGCTTGATTATCTGCGCAAACAGAAACGGCATCCGGCGGTTTCGATTGACGAGGAAACTGCCGAGCAGCTCGCGGATTCGCAGGATTTGGAGGAGCAGGTGCTCTGCAATGACGAGAAACGCCGGCTCCATGAGGCGATCAGTCAGCTTCCTGAGCCGCAGCAGATCGCCGTGCATCTGGTCTATTTTGAGGAATGTTCCTATGAGGACGCCGCTAGAATTATGAAGAAAACACGCAAGCAGGTGGATAATCTGCTGTATCGCGCCAAGCAGACGCTTCGGAGTCTGCTCGGTGAAAGGGGGGAGCACGCTTTATGAGAATGACGAACGAGGAATTTCAGGCTGAAGTGCTCCGTCGCAGTCAGGTCTATCTTGCGCAGAAAAAGCGCAGCCGAAAACAGTTCTTTGTACGTACCGCTGCGTTTGCAGCCTGTTTTGTACTGATCGGCGGCGCGCTGATGTTCCGGATTTCGATGGACGTCCAGAACAATTCTCTATACTCTATTCTGCCGGATCATGTCAGGAAGGATTCTGCCGCGGAATATTGCGAATCGTCAGCTGCTGCCGACCAAATCCTGAACAATGCAGAAACATTTGAGGAAGAGGCTTGGTGTGAAGGAGAGGTGTCGTGTGACGATGTGGCAGACGAAAAGCAGGAACAGGAGAGCGGCGCAGAGGCTTCACCGGAAGCGGATCACGCCACCGATCTGACGGCAGCAGAGTTTTTTGACGTGCTTTCGGTCAATCCGATGCCCGAGTCCCTCGGCGGCTATACGCTGGAATGGGCGCCGGACGCAAAATTCAGTACGCATGGACAATATGCGTTTTTGTATCATGACGAGAACGGCAATCGAATGCTCACTGTCTACATGACGGAATATAGGGATTCGGCTTCGGATGAAATCACCGTGAGGCATATAGTTGACGGCAGCTTCCATACAGAATTTTCTGTGAATCGGGCGCTTCTCAGCGTGTTCAGCGAAGGTGATTTTCCGGGTGACGAGGATGCGTTTCGGAGTCTAGCAGAGGAATTAAAGGAACAACTTACAATTTCGTGAGGAGGGAGTCTTATGAAAGTATTTCGCTTTTGTGCGATGATTTGCGCCGCTGTGCTGCTGACCGGCTGTAATGATCAGGAAACCGCCATGATTGAGCGCGTGGATCATACGCCGCCGGAAACCGAGATTGCCGCCGAACAAGCCGCAGGGAGCAGCGATGCCGGTCTGCCGGGCGTGGCAGGCATTGTGGTCAATACGATGGAGGCGGTGTATCCGCCGGATGTCAGCGAAATCAAGCTATTTGTCGCAAATGATACCGATGAAGATTATTGTTTGCCGGAACGATTTGCGCTCTCCAGCTTCCAGCCGTCGGAATCTGCCTATGTGGAGATTCCCTATCGGGAGAATGGGGATTATTTCACGGAGATGGCAATCGTAGTACCTGCGCATGGTGACGCGACTCTGACGTTCGATATCTCCGCGCATTATGACCTGCCGCTGGATATCAAGGATAGTGGGCAGTATCGGATTCAGGTTGGCGATATTGCCGCAGAATTTACCGTTTCCGCAGACGGTGAAATGCCCGTTCAGATGGAAAATCAAATCATCATGGATGTCGAACAGGAATCCTATCCTGCCGGTACAAAGGAAATCGCTGTCCGGCTCATCAATGCCGGCGATTCGGATTATACGTTTACGAACGAGGATTTCGGCATCGAGCAGTTCGGAGATGGCTTTGTCAGCATGACGCCGTTTTCAAAAGACAGCCCCGCGGCGCAGAATGGCATGACGCTGGCACCTGACGCTTGTGAAATGTGGACATTAACGCTTTCGGATTTTTCCGGTCTGGAATTACAGACGGGTGAATATGCAGTATATCTTGCAGGAGTTGAAGCGCGTTTCAAAGTTACGTAAATGAAAGGAGAAATACTATGATGACACAAAATCCAAAGATGGCGATTCTGCTTGCAGCGGCGACGCTTTGCGTCAGTCTGACCGGCTGCGGCACGGCTTCCGGAACGAATGAAGCGAACAATATTGCATCACAGCTTGCACAGCAAACGTTGGATGAATCTGCCGAAGCGGATATCATGATGGCGCAGACTGCCTTTTCGGTGAATCTTCTGCGCGAGAAAGTGCGGAACGATCCGGATGGCAATGTTTTGATTTCGCCGTATTCTGTCATGCAGGCGCTTGCCCTGACTGCCAACGGTACCGATGGCAATACGCGTATGGAAATAGAGCAGGCGTTCGGCGGCGTATCGCTGGATTCCCTCAATGTCGCAATAAATATGCTTCGAGAGTCCTTGGTAAGCGATCAGCAATGCACATTTCATTCCGCGAATGCGATCTGGGTGAACCGCAATGCAGATGTGAAAATACAAAATAATATCCAGAATATAGCACAGCAATTCTATGACGCGAACGTCACCGAGGACGCGTTTAATGACTTTGCTGTAAATAAAATCAACAAATGGTTCAAAGCGCAGACGGATGGTATGATTCCGGAAATGCTCTCCGAGCCGATGTCCGAAACCGCTGTCATGTATCTGTTCAATGCGGCTTCTATGGACGCAGTTTGGCGAGAGGCGTTTGATGGTCAGGATAAATATACTTTTTATGCGCATAATATGCGCCCGAACAGCTTTGAACAGGAAGTGGATATGATGCAAGGCGCCGGCGATGAGCAGTATCTGTGCGATGAGAATGCAGACGGCTTCATCAAGAGCTATGCCGATGGAAAATATGCGTTTGTGGCGATTATGCCGCATGATGGAATGACGCCGCAGGCGTATCTGGAACAACTCCAGCCGGACGCGCTGAATCAGATGCTTTGCAATCCGAAAAACGTGGATCTGAAGCTTTGGGTACCGCAGTTTTCGACTTCATATGAAGCGCATCTGATTCCGGAGCTTCAGGCAATGGGAATATCCGATGTATTTGATTTAGGGCAAGCAGATTTCTCAAAGCTCGCGGAGCATTCTGACGGACTCTTTGTGAGCGAAGTGATGCAAAAAACTCAAATTGCAGTCAGTATGACAGGTACTAAGGCAGCCGCAGGTACGGATGCGGTCGTAGTATCCAGTATCGAGGAGGATACGGTATTTTTGACAATGATGAGACCGTTTATCTATATGATTGTCGAGACGGATACGATGATGCCGCTGTTTGCCGGCGTGATGAATGAAATACCGCAATAATCTTACAGGAGTTTGCATGATGAGGATACATATTCTGATTGCCGCAATCTGTTCGGCAATGCTGCTGTCCGCCTGCGGAAGTCCGGAGCTGACAAAGCGCGTCAAGCCGTTGGAAATCGAAGAAAAAAAAGGCGATGAGACGTTTCGCGACGCGCAGATGCAGTTTACGATGTCCCTGCTTCGCCAGACTGTCGAATACGCAGCGGATGAAGAATATCTGATTTCGCCCTATCTTGCCGCCGAGGCGTGGCTGACTGCCGCAAATGGCAATGCCGGCGACGAAAATACCGATTGCTTTGGCGGAATGCCGCTTTCCGAGCTGAACAGCTATTTTGTCAAGTGGCGCAATACGCAGAATGCGCTGACCGAAGCACAGTCGCTTTGGCTGCCGCCGGCAGATGAAAAATTGCTGACGAAGGAGCAGCTCAGTCTGTATCAGGGACTCAGCGGCACGCGCGTATTTGCTGCGGAACGATTGCCGGAGCATCTGAATCAGTGGGTGACCGATGCGACAGGCGGCGTTCTGGACGAAATCACCGCGCCGCAGAACACTGAGGCAGCAATGGTAGGCGCAGTGGCTTTCGATGCGATCTGGAGCAGTACCTATGGCGATAATGAGGTGCGGAATGTGCTGTTTTATAATGCTGATGGCAGTCAGCTGTCCGTGCCGTTTCTCTGCAAGGATTTTGACCAAGCTGTTTATATTGAAGACGATGCAGTAAAGGGTCTGCGCAGAAATTGTATCGGTCAGAAATATATGTTTCTTGCGCTGATGCCGAAATCCGGTTCAACCGCAGAATTTTTAAGCAGTATGAGTGCGCAGCAGCTGACCGGCTATATTCGCAGCGGATGGGACACCACGCTGCGTACCAGTATTCCTGTTCTCGAAACAGAATTGACGCAGGATATTGCGGCGCTGATGCCGGATATCGGGGTCGAGCAGATTGTTCAGAGCGTTTCGCTGAACATCGGACGCGGTACAACGGAATCCATTTATACGCTGCAATCGGATGGTTCTTCTGCAAAGCCTGCCGAGCATATCACGCTGGATCATCCATTTGTTTATTTTGTCGTAGATCGGCAATATGGGCTTCCGCTGATTGCCGGAACAGTCAACCAATTTCCATAATCATAGAAAATAACCGCTGATATGCGTAAAAAACATATCAGCGGTTCTGTTATTATTTGAGATACTGCTTCAAAAATTTGCCGGTATAGGAGGCTTCACAGGCTGCAATCTGCTCCGGTGTACCCTCTGCAACGATCATACCGCCGCCGTTGCCGCCCTCCGGTCCCAAGTCGATAATATGGTCTGCGACCTTGATGACGTCCATATTATGCTCAATGACAACAAGCGTATTGCCGCCGTCTGCGAGCTTTTGCAAAATGTCAATCAGACGGTGAACATCGGCATTGTGCAAGCCGGTGGTCGGTTCATCGAGGATATAGATGGTCTTTCCGGTGGAACGGCGCTGCAGTTCCGTGGAGAGCTTGACGCGCTGTGCCTCGCCGCCGGAAAGCGTTGTGGCAGGCTGCCCGATCCGGATATATCCAAGCCCCACATCGCGGAGCGTATTGAGCTTTCGCGCAATTTTCGGAACTGCGGAGAAGAATTCGCAGCCCTCCTCGACGGTCATTTCCAGTACATCATAGATGGATTTGCCTTTGTATTTGACTTCGAGTGTTTCATGGTTATAGCGTGCGCCCTTGCAGACATCACAGGGGACATAGACATCCGGCAAAAAGTGCATTTCGATTTTCACAATGCCGTCGCCCTCGCAGGCTTCGCATCTGCCGCCTTTTACATTGAATGAGAATCTGCCTGCGCCATAACCGCGTTTTTTTGCGTCCTGCGTCTGCGCGAACAGTTCTCGGATGTCACCGAATACGCCGGTATAGGTAGCCGGATTCGAGCGCGGGGTCCTGCCAATCGGGGATTGGTCAATGCAAATGACCTTGTCCAGTGCTTCGATACCGGTGATATGATCATAGCCGGTGGAGCGTAGCTTGGCACGGTTGAGATGCGTAGCAAGATATTTATAAAGAATCTCATTGACAAGCGAGGATTTTCCGGATCCGGATACGCCCGTCACGCAAATCAGGCAGCCAAGCGGAAAATGCACATCAATATGCCGGAGATTGTTGACCTCTGCGCCGTAAATGACAAGCTCCTCACCGGAGCCGCTGCGCCGTTTTTCGGGAAGCGGAACCTTTTTTCTGCCGGATAAATATGCGCCCGTTTCCGATTTTTCACATTTCAGAATCTCGTCCAGCGTTCCGGCACAGACAATTTCACCGCCGTGTACGCCTGCACCCGGCCCGATATCGACAATATAATCTGCTGCACGCATCGTGTCATCATCATGCTCAACGACAATCAGCGTATTGCCGCAGTCGCGCAGACGTTTCAGTGTTGCAATCAGCTTTTCATTGTCACGCTGATGCAGACCGATGCTCGGTTCATCGAGGATATACAGCACACCCATCAGTGAAGAACCAATCTGCGTGGCAAGCCGGATGCGCTGACTTTCACCGCCGGAGAGTGAACCTGCGGCACGTGCAAGCGTCAGATAGCCGAGTCCAACGCTTTGGAGAAAGCCGAGTCTTGCACGAATTTCCTTTATGATCAGCCTTGCGATCAGCATTTGTCGCTCGGTTAGCTGCATCTGATTGAAAAATTCGACCAACTCATGCACACTCTTATGACAGAGCGCGTCAATGTCGATGCCGCCGACCGTGACGGAAAGCGATACCGGCTTTAAGCGTCTGCCCTTGCAGTCCGGACAGAGAATGCTGCTCTTGTATTCTTCCAAGGTGTCCTTGTTGGATTGTGATGCCATTGCATAGCGGCGTTTCAGATTGGGAATTAGTCCCTCAAACGGGTGATAATAGGTTGCGCCGCCGTATTCCGGTGCTTGATAGAGCGTGAGATTTTCCGCGCCGTTTCCCCAGAGAAACAGGTCGATATGCTCTTGAGACATCTCGCAAAGCGGCGTATCAAGCGGAACACCGTAGGTCTCATGGAGCGCATTGGCATACATATTTGCAACGGATTTCGGATCTTTCCAGTTCCAGCCGAGAACCTTGAAGCCGCCCTCATGCACGGTCAGTTTTTTATTCGGCATCAGCAGCTCCGGATCAAATTCCGTGAAAACGCCAAGACCGGTACAGGTTTCACACGCGCCGAACGGATTGTTGAAAGAGAACATCCGCGGCGACAGTTCTTCAACGGAAATGCCGTGCTCCGGACAGGCATAGGAGAGCGAATAGAGCTGTTCCTCACCGTCAATGACGTCTACAAGCACCAGTCCGCCGGAGAGCGCAGTTGTGGTTTCGATGCTGTCGGTCAGACGAGAGCGAATATGATCGCGTACAATCAGGCGATCCACGACAATTTCGATGGTATGCTTCTGGTTTTTGTTCATCTTGATTGGTTCGCTGAGATCATAGATGATGCCGTCCACACGCACACGGACATAGCCGGATTTTTTTGCCTGTTCAAGTTCCTTTGCGTATTCGCCCTTTCTGCCGCGTACAATCGGGGCAAGAAGCTGAAATTTTGTTCCCTCCGGCAGTTCCAGAATTTGGTCGGTAATCTGATCAACGGTCTGCTGTAAAATTTCTCTGCCGCAGATGGGGCAGTGCGGAATGCCGATGCGCGCATACAGCAGTCGCAGATAATCATAGATTTCCGTGACCGTACCGACTGTGGAGCGCGGATTTTTCGAGGTTGTTTTCTGGTCGATGGAGATGGCTGGGGAGAGACCGTCGATGCTGTCTACATCGGGCTTTTCCATCTGTCCCAAAAACTGCCGCGCATAAGAGGAAAGCGATTCCATATAACGCCGCTGACCGTCCGCATAGATGGTATCAAAGGCAAGAGAGGACTTTCCAGAGCCGGAAAGTCCTGTGAATACAATCAGTTTATCGCGCGGTATTTCGAGATTGACATTTTTGAGATTATGTTCTCTCGCGCCGCGGATGATGATTTTATCTAACATGAAGCAAAAACCTTTCTTTTTGAGCAAAATAAATCGTCAATCGCGCAGTATCACGCGAATATCCGGAATCTACAGAAAAATCCGCTTGCAAGCAGACTGACACTGTGACTGCATTTTTGTATGATATTGCGGATCAATCGGCTATTTCTGAGGCGGCAAACGGAGATACGCTTCCAATGCCTTGACATCCGATGCGAAAATGACGGAAGCAGTCTCATCGGTGGGAATATCGCCGATTTCGCGAAAATGCAGACTGCGCTTGGGCAGGGCACCGCAGGCAGTCGCAGCCGCGAAGCGATCCTCGTCGGTCACAGGGAGTAACGGCTGTTGAAAATACCGCAAACGAACCTTGTCGCTGCTTTGCCAGACCGGTGTTTCGCCGTTTGTCCGGATGCCGATGAGTGCGGTTTGCGAGCCGCTGCCGGGATCATAGCTGATGGCGAACTCAAAATACCGATTTGCGGTTTTCCGTATACAGCACTCCGAATTTCACGTATTTCCGTGATAATTCCACCAATGTTGCGGCTTGTCTGAATCTGCGGCGGCGTGCTATCTTCTATAACAGGACGATTTTCATATTTGACTTTTTCCTCGTGTAAAATGCGGAGCACAACCACTAGGAGGATCACGGCAACCACGCAGCATATACCCAATGCAAAAGCAAGCTCCAGAAGCAGTTCCTTGATTGCTTCGATGATCACAACAAAAAATGCGGAATCCTTTATTTTGCGTGTAATTACGGCAAAGGCTGTCAGAATGCGCTGCTTCCGACAGGCGCGTTATCAGTGATGCGATTGGGTTTTAAGACCAATTTGTTGTAAACAATTCAAATACAATACCGAAGGTAATCAAGAAGCTGACTGCGCTGAGGAATATCATGAGCCAGCCGAGCTTTTGGCGAGAGGAAAGATTTCGTTCAATTTCCTGTTCAAGTTCGAGGTAATCCTGTTCGAGCATGACAGTACCGGTTTCATCAATCGGTTTATTGAGCCATTTGCGGAACGAAATTGCACAGTCAATCTTACCGTTTTGACCACGGTTCGGGTCGAATGCGCGGGCGTCCGGTACGATGACCGACTGCTGAAACAGATGCAGCTGAACTGTATCATCAATGGTATATTTCAGCGGAACATTGCTGTCGATACCGATAAAGGCACGATGCTGAACGCCAGTCGAATCAGAATAGAGAATGGAATATTTGTTGTGCAGCGGAGAGGCAGGTGTCGACTGGTCTTGTACAAGCCGCGCATCAAGAATCACACCGTCCGTCGCATAGCTTGCGACAGTTTTGTGTTTGGCATCAAGCAAGCGTTTCCGTTCGCGGAACAATGCAATGCACGCTGCGCCCAGTGCGAAGACGATTGCAATAAACAAACATAGCAAGATAAACAATATTAAAAGTGGGATAAGTGCTTTGACTCTTTCCATTTGGGTCTGATCTATATGTTCCATTATGATTTCTCCTTTTTGTCATTGCGGTTCGGTCACATGGACGAACCGGCAGCATAGCCTGTTGCAAAGGCGATTTGCAGATTATAACCGCCCGTAAACGCGTCTACGTCCAGCAATTCGCCGGCAAAATATAATCCGCGTATTTTCTTGGATTCCATGGTGTTGGGGTTGACCTCGCGCACGGAAACGCCGCCGCGTGTGATGATTGCCTCGGTAATCGGGCGCATCGCGGATGGGTGCAGCGTGAAGCACTTGATTGCATTGCCGAGTGCAAGTCGTTCCGCTTTCGTGACATCATGTGCTTTTTTCGCTGGGGATAATCCTGCGCGCCGCAATATAATCGGAATCATGGAGGTAGGCAGCAGGCCGCGCAGCGCATTTGCAAGGTCTTTGTTGATGCGCTCGGAAAAGTCGCGCTGCATCCGCTGGTCGAGCTGTTCCGGTGTGAGCGCAGGTTTCATGTCAATCGTCAGCAGATACGAGGACAGCTTTTCCTGCTCCATTAGGCAGCTTGCAGAAAGCACCATGGGACCTGAGATGCCGAAATGCGTGAACAGCATTTCGCCAAGCTCTGAAAATATAATTTTCTTGCCCGATTTCACGGTCAGCGTGACATTTTTGAGCGAGAGTCCCTGCATTTCCTGCGGGTCATGCTCTATGGTTTCGAGCGGAATCAGGGAGGGCTGTGCCGGGATGATGGTATGCCCTGCCTGTTTTGCCAGCTTGTAGCCATCGCCGCGCGAACCGGTACGAGGATAGCTCATGCCGCCCGTTGCAAGCAGAATCGCATCCGCAGTGTATTCCGTACCCTGCTCCAATCGAACGCCAATGCACTGCTCATCGTTTAGAATCAGCTTTAAAACACGCGCATTTTCGTGTATTTCGACATTTCCACGCTTCATCTCACGGCGGAGTGCTTGTACGATATCGCCTGCCTGATCACTTTGCGGAAACACGCGCCTGCCGCGCTCGGTTTTCAGTGGAACACCTGCGTTTTCAAAAAATGCCATAACATCCGCAGGTGTGCAGCGTGAAAACGCCGAATATAAAAAGCGTGGATTGCGCGGAATATTCTGCATCAGCGTATCCGTATCGCAGTTGTTTGTGACGTTGCAGCGGCCTTTTCCGGTGATAGACAGCTTATGTCCGAGCCGGTCGTTTGCATCGAGCAGCAGGACGGATTTTCCACGCCGCGCCGCAGTGACTGCTGCAAACATACCGGCAGCGCCGCCGCCTACTATAATAATATTGCTGTGCATATATCGTATTATACCTGAGAATCGAGCAGCTTTTCGGCAGCGGCAGCACGGCGTTTTGCCGTTTCCGCAGTGTCAATCGCATAGCCACTCGCGGTCTTTACAAGGACATCGCCCTCGTCCGCATCATCCGGCAGCCAGTTTACCGGCAGATTCTTGTAAAGAACTTCGCCGGTGTCCTCGCGGATTTCCAGAACGGCATAATCATCTTCAAAACGGTCAATCGTCATTGTCATATGCTTTCCACCTTTCTAATTGCTGAATATGAATCAAAGTACGCTGGTGAGTGTGATTGCGGTCACGCCGTCAGTCGGGGAACCGCTGAGCTTGATGATATGGCGAGAGGTTGTGATTTCCACGCCGGATGCGCCAAGCTCAATGCCGAGATTTGTTTTAACCTGTTCTGCGGTACTGCCGATGGTTACGCCGTTAAACGAAATCGGGAACAGACTTGGTGCAGGCAGGTCGCTCCGTCCCAAGTCCCGAAAGACGATCTCGTGGATTTTCCCGGAGCTGTAATCTGTTGCGGATACGCAGTCGTATAGAGTAACCGTGCCGCAGGCGCAGCCATCGTAGAGGAGCGTTGCGGTCATGTTGCCGTTTTCGATGGTATACTGCGTATCTGAGGCTTGCGTGTCAATCGTAAATTTGCTGCTTAGGGAAGTAAAGGTTGCCGGAAATGTGAATTTTTTTGCACCGAGCCAGAGTGCAGCAGGGATATCTGCCTCCGTCCAGCTGCCGCCGGGAACATAAACAGGAGGCAGCTTCAGGACGGTACTTAGCTCGGTATAGGATTCGACCGTCAGCTCCGGCTTCGGCTTTTCACCGCAGGAGAGCAGTGAGAGACTCATGGCTGCAATGAGCAGAATTCTGCAAAATTTACGTAATTTCATAAATATGCTCCTGATGGTTTCATGAGAACGAAAAATTTCGGGCGTTATCGCCGTGTTTTTTTATGCTGCTGCCTCGATGGATGTTTGCTCTGCGACTGATGCTTGGTTTTGTCAGTGGGGGATTTGCCACCCTGTGCTGCCGGTACGAGACAATGCGCCCCGTTTCCGATCAAATCACGTCTGCCGGCTTTCATCAGTGCAGAACGAATCAGCGCATGATTTTCTGGCTTGAAATATTGCAGCATCGCACGCTGTGCAGCCTTCTCCTGCGCGGTACGCGGCGCATAAACCGGCTGCATTGTATAGGGATCGAGTCCCGTATAGAACATACAGGTTGAAATGGTGCCGGGGGTCGGGTAGAAATCCTGCACCTGTTCCGGATGCAGCCCCTCTGCTTTTAGAAAGCACGCAAGCGCAATCGCGTCTTTCATGGTGCTGCCGGGGTGACTGCTCATCAGATATGGGACAAGATATTGCTCCTTGTCCATGGATTTTGTCAATTCGTAAAAGCGCTTCTGAAACGCGCGATAGGCTTGGATATGCGGCTTGCCCATTTTATCGAGCACCGCATCGGAACAATGCTCCGGCGCGACCTTGAGCTGACCGGACACATGATAACGCACAAGCTCACGAAAGAACGTATCGTCCTTGTCGCACATCAGATAATCATATCGGATGCCGGAACGAATGAATACGCGTTTGATTTTCGGAAGTGCGCGGAGCTTTCGCAGTAAATTGAGATACTCCCGATGATCGACGGTCAGATTTTTGCATGGTTCCGGCGCAAGGCATTTGCGTCCCTTGCATAAGCCGGATTTACACTGCTTTTCGCAGGACGGATGCCGGAAATTGGCTGTCGGACCGCCAACGTCATGCAAATAGCCCTTGAAATCGGGGAGCGTTGTCAGATATTTTGCTTCTTCGATCACCGAGGCTTCCGAGCGTGTGGTGATGCGTCTGCCCTGATGCAGTGCAATCGAGCAGAAATTGCAGAAGCCGAAGCATCCGCGGTTATGGGTAATCGAAAAACGAACCTCTTTGATTGCCGGAACGCCGCCCTCTGCCTCGTACATCGGGTGATAGGTGCGCATGAACGGCAATGTATAGATCGCATCAAATTCTTCTTGTGACAGAGAAAGCGCAGGCGGATTCTGCACGAGCATTTGCTTTCCGTGCCGCTGAATCACGCGCTTGCCGGAGACTTCGTCCTGCTGGTCATATTGAATCCGGCACGCCTTTGCATACGATTCTTTACTGTCGCGCACTTGTTCGTACGAGGGACATTCCGCAGAGCCGAACGGTGTCTCTGACGGTTCACAGAGATAGCAGGTGCCGCGGATATCCCGAATTTCACGAATCGGTATGCCGTCACGGAGCAAATTTGCAAGCTCCAGCATACTGTGTTCACCCATGCCGAAGCTGAGAATATCCGCACCGCTTTCCATCAGGATGGACGGATGCACCGAATCATCCCAATAATCATAGTGTGCAAATCGACGGAGCGACGCCTCCAGACCGCCAATCAGAATCGGCACATCTCCAAAGATCGAACGGATTTTTCGGCAATAGACGGTTACGGCTCTGTCGGGGCGCTTGCCGGCTTTGTTGCCTGCGGAATAGGCGTCATCGGAGCGTTTTTTCTTTGCCGATGTATAGTGCGCGACCATGCTGTCAATGTTTCCGGCGCTGACGAGAAACGCAAGACGCGGTCTGCCGAAACGTTCGAAATCGCGGTCGGTTTTCCAGTCCGGCTGTGCAAGCATCGCAACAGAATATCCATGCGATTCCAGTAGACGGCAGATAATCGCCGCGCCGAAGCTGGGGTGATCGACATAGGCGTCGCCGCAGACATAGACAAAATCCGGCTGCTCGATGCCGCGTTCACGCAGTTCTTCCATTGTCACCGGCAGAAATCCGGTCATGCTGATCGCCCTCCTCTGCGCTGCTGTTCCGACAGGCGCATTGTCATGTTATGGTTCTTCGAGCCGCCGATAGAGGCTCATATGCGCCTCAAGCACCTCAAAGCCGTTCTTCCGATAAAACCGAAATGCCGGCTTATCGCGGTCGGTTTGCAGAAAAATGCCGCGCAGCCCACGCTGTTTGACATCCTCTGCGATCATCTGCATAAACCGTGTGCCGAGCTGCTGCCCCTGCAAATCCGGTGCAACGCAGAATTCTTCAATGTTATAATTAGTACCCTCCCACCAGTGACGAATCATGCCGATGGAGAGCGCCGCGAGCTTGCCGTCAAGCAGCAGCCCGTAATTCAGCGCGTGGTATGAACCGGAGATTTCGCGTACATATTCGAGAAGCTGTGTTTCATCGCTCCAATCGTCATGCCACGGTGCGCCGCTGAACGCTGCCTGATAAAGTGCAGCCATCTGCGGCAGATAGGATTCGTCCAATATGAGGAATTGTTCTGTCTGATTCATGATATCTCCCTGATGCGCATTACTCCACGTTATTACCGTTTGAGGAGAGCGTGAGCTTCCATTCGGTGAGCTGCTGCGGCGTCATGAGAACCTTGCGCGGCTTTGAACCCAACGAGGGTCCGACGATGCCGCGCTGTTCCATTTCATCAACAATCCGCGCAGCCTTTGCGTAACCGAGGCGCAGTCTGCGCTGGAGTACGGTTGTGGAAAGCTGACCTGCATCGACGGCAAGCTCTGCGGCTTTCAGAATCAATGCTTCATCACCGCTTAGCTCAGTATTTCGGTCATCAGCGGCTTTCTCGCCCTTTGTGGCAGGGATTGCCTGCTCGATTGCCTGTGAGATGTCGGAATCGTACTCACTCTCGCAGTTGTTTTTCAGGAACGAAGCAACTGCCTCAACCTCGTCATCCGAGACAAAGCAGCCTTGTACACGCTTCGGTTCACGCCAGCCGTTCGGATAGAACAGCAGGTCGCCGTTGCCGAGCAAAGTTTCCGCGCCGGTCGTATCGAGAATGGTACGTGAATCGACTGCGGATTTTACGCTCATACCGATGCGGCTCGGAACATTCGATTTAATCAGTCCCGTGATAACGTCAACGGTCGGGCGCTGGGTTGCGATAATCAGATGAATACCTGCCGCACGCGCCTTCTGCGCAATCCGGATGACCGAGGATTCAACCTCCTTGCCGCAGGTCATCATCAAATCCGCAAACTCGTCTATGATAATGACGATCTGTGGGAGTTTCTTCATTTCCGGATGCTTTTCTGCAATCGCATTGTAGCCCTTGAGGTCGCGGACGCCGTATTCGGCGCAAAGCATATATCTGCGTTCCATTTCGAGCACTGCCCAGTTGAGCGCACCGGCAGCCTTTTGCGGCTGTGTGATGACATGATGGAGCAGGTTCGGGATACCGTCATAGGGCTGGAATTCAACTACCTTTGGGTCAATCAGAATCAAGCGGACTTCCTTTGGCGTAGAGTGATACAGAATGCTCATGATGATCGAGTTCGTGCAGACGGATTTACCGGAACCTGTCGTGCCGGCAATGATCATATGCGGCATTTTGGCAATATCACCGAGAATCACATTGCCGTCAATGTCCTTGCCGACCGCAAAGGTCAGCTTGCTCTGTGATTCCTGAAAATCCTTTGTTTCGAGCAGCTCACGCAGAGACACCATATCCTTGTGATTGTTCGGCACCTCTACGCCGACCGCCGGTTTGCCCGGAATCGGTGCTTCAATACGAACGGATTTACCGCCGAGATTCAGACCGATATCGTCCGCAAGCGCGGTGATTTTTGCAATCTTAACGCCTGCTGCCGGCTGAATTTCATAGCGCGTAACGGTCGGACCGCGACGAATGCCCGTGATGCGTACCTGTACGCCGAAGCTCGCAAGTGTTTCGACAAGCAATTTGCCTTTTTCACGCAGTTCATTGGATTTATCCGCGTCATTTGCGGAATTGTCCACATGATTGAGCAGCGAGACCGGTGGCGGCGTATAGGGGATTTCGGGTTCCTCCTGATAAACGCCCTCATCATCCGGCAAGTCCTCTGCCGGAGCGTCATCCGTCAGCCACGGCAGTTTATTTGTCTGGATATCGTTATTTTGCGCAGCCTGTTCGACCATCGCTTCGAATTGTTCATCTTCATCAAGCGCGGATTTAATGTTTTCAACGCCGCTGTGATGTTCGACCGTCAGACGGTTCATTTCCGTTTCCGGAACCGGAATGTCATTGTGGTCGAAAATCGGCACATCTACGTCAATATTATGCAGTTCCTCACGCTTGACAGGGGTGAACGGTTCTCCGCTGTCGCCGCCGAGAATGAACGCAACCTCTTTCATCTGCTGCTCGTCCTCGCGTCTGCGACGGCGCGGTGTTTTGATCAGATTTTCTTCTTCATCGGGATTCGGCTCCGGCGGCAAGCCACGTTTACTTCTGCGGATATATTTCTGTGCTTGTTCGATGATATCGGGTGCTTCTTCCTCATCGTCGTCATCGGGCTCATCCTCGTCATCGTCATAGAAATCATCAATCACGCCATCAAAACCGCGTGTGGCAGCATTGACGATGCCGTGCCAGAGCCAGACAAACGGCTTTGCAATGACTTCGAGCATTTCAACGATGCCGCGGTTGGTCAGCAGCATAATCAGGACAATGACAATCAGTGTAACAACAATACGTGCGCCGATGACATCGAATGCAGCGACAAGCGGTACGGCAATTACGCCGGAAATCAGACCGCCGCCGCGGAACGCCTTGCCGTTTTCAAAGAGCAGCCGTACTGATTGCTGAAAGCCGATCTGACCGCCCGTGACCGGATCAATGCCGAGCAGGGGATCACCGAAAAATACCTGCACAAGCGAGCTGACAAAGAGCGTCAGCAGAATGCCCCAGATGGCTCTGCCGGAAGCGAGCTTACTGCGGTCTTGTCCGATCAGATAGCCCGTATAAATCAGGATTGCAGGCACGAAAATTACGCCGACGCCAAATATGCCAAGCAGCGTCTCATGGAGCACAAGCCAGAATTTGCCGCCCGGAACGACCGCGAGTGCAGCCGCTAGGATACCGCCTGCAAACAGCAATACCGAACGAATCTGATTGGTTGGCGATTTCGGTGCAGGAGCCGAGAGCTTTGTACTTGGCTTTGCGGCTTTTTCGGGTGCAGATGTCGTGATACGGCGGCTGGCTGTTGTTTTGCGGGGGGCGGGCTTTGGCTCGCTTTTAGGCGCAGCTTTCGGTGCGTTTTTTTGTGTTGTCTTTTTTGCGCCGGTCTTTCCGGCTGCTTTCTTTTCTGCCATGATTGCACCTTTCTTTCGTATGGAATTTTGCTTTTTATATTCGGATTGCTTTTAAGCGAAAATGCAGTAACCGAATGTGAAAATGCTGACGAGCAGCGTATAAATCGAAAATACGATGAAATTATCGGAGCGAATCAGCCAGCGAACCAGCTGAATTGCAAGAATACCGACGACCGTTGCTACAATAAAGCCAATGATTGCAGCAGGAATATTGACCGAGATCGTACCCTCAAACAAATCCTTCATCTCCACCAGACAGCCGCCGAGAATTGCCGGAATGCCGAGGACAAAGGAATAGCGCACGGCGGTTTCCTTTTCCAGACCGGAAAAGAGTCCACCGGAAATGGTCGAGCCGGAACGGGATACGCCCGGAAACAGTGCGGCGCATTGGAACAGTCCGATGATAATGGCGTCCTTGACGGTGATATCGCCTGCGGTTTTCTTGGTGTTGCGGATACGGCTTGCAAAGAACAATTCCGCAGATGTAAACAGGAAGCAGCAGCCGAGAATCGGCAGCGAGATATTCTCAAATACGTCCTTGATCAGATAGAACGGAATCAGCAACACAAGCGAGATGAACAGCATCATCAGCATTCTGCGTTCCGGATTCATGTCTTTCCATTTGAATTTGCCGGTAAAGACGTCCTTGATGAGCGAGAAAAATTCTTTGAGCAGCGCCCAGATGGTATCACGGAATGCAATAAACACAGCGATCAGCGTACCGAGATGCAGAATGACGAGCAGGAATGTTCCCTCCTCAACGCTTTGTCCGGTGATAGACTGATAGAGCTTGAGATGACCGGAGCTGGATACGGGCAAAAACTCGGTCAAGCCTTGGATAATCGCTTGAATAATCGCGTCAAAAATGCTCATGTGATTTCCTCCTGATAGGGATAATTTTTACATGGATATACTTTTATATCATACCACATTTTGCCTGTTCTGTCAAGGCGCACAGCTGTCGAAAAATAAGAAGCTGTGTTATGATACAATAGATATGATACAAAAAAAAGAAGACAAACAGCCTCAAATATGTTATGATGTTAATAACCACAAAAACACATAACGAAAAGAGGCGTTTATCTTCATGAATATTATAGCACAAGAAGCACGGTTTCG
>JAZNTW010000046.1:0-2784 GCA_045591925.1 Oscillospiraceae bacterium | reverse complement strand
CTGCGCGGAGCACGAATGCGAGAGGGACAACCCAAGAAAGAGGGGAATCGTCGCTGCGCTCCGGTCTCCCCTCTCTCTTAGGTTTTCCCTCTCGCGCTCTCTCTTTCCTAACTCTCTCCCCTCTGCTTAGTAGAATTTTCTTTTACTGCACAGCGGAGAGCAGTTTATTTCGTGGCTCTGCAATTAGGGGGAAAGGGGGACTCGTCCCCAGATCCCATTTTTTGTAAATGCAGCCCCAAAATAAAAGTTTTGATCAAACTTTTTCAAAAGTTTGTGGGGTCGAGGGGCAAAGCCCCCGGCGCACTCCGCAGAGTGCAAAACACTCTTAGCCTTGATAAGAGTTCGCGGGCTTGGGTGCCTACGATAGAGACACCCATTCTGAATCGCATCGCGGCAGCGATGCTACTTTATAATAAAGGCAACACCGCGCGGAGCACGAATGCGAGAGGGACAACCCAAGAAAGAGGGGAATCGTCGCTGCGCTCCGGTCTCCCCTCTGCTGACTTGAATTTTCTTTAGGGAAAGAGGGAATGCGAGTGCAGCGAGTTTCCCCCTTTCCTCTTGGGGTTCTCCCCTCGCCCTGCGTATCTGCGTGGAGTACGAATGCGAAAGGGACAACCCAAGAACGAGGGGAATCGTCGCTGCGCTCCGGTCTCCCCTCTGGTGACTTGAATATTTTTAGGGGAAAGGGGGGATGCGAGTGCAGCACATCTGGGGGTCGAGGGGGCGCAGCCCCTTCGTCGCGCGAAGCGCGAAATCAAATATAAATACAAAAAACAGGGACACTGTGCTTGCAATGCCCCTGTTGTATAACACCAACTCTGTGCGGTATCGCCTTGCACAAAAACTTTTATTTTTGGGCTGCTTTTACGCATAACGGGTTCTGGGGACGAGTCTCCAGCGTGCGCGGTAGCCCCATTATCAATCCGTCGGAGACGCATCTACTTCGTGATGCACCTGAGCCAACGATACTTCCAATAGTGGCGGCAGACGGCAGGGATCTTGACGAACTCATCGAGCGTCAGAACAAACGCCACCGCAAGCACCGGCAGCTTTAACACAAACGCACAAACCATGCCGAGTGGGACAACGACAGCCCAGAGCGTAATCAAATCGCACCACATTCCGAATTTCGTATCGCCGCCGGCAGGGAAGATACCGGCAATTATGGTCGAATTGAACGAACCGCCGATGATATAATAGGACGCCATGAGCATCATGTATTTCAGATAGTGCTGCGCTGTGGGCGCGAGGGTGATGAAGTGCAGCACAATCGGCGTAATTGCGAGAATCACAGCGCCCGATGCCACGCCAATATAAATCGAAAACCGTGCAAAGCTATCGCCGGCTTTTTTGGCTTGCTCCAGCTCGTTTCTGCCGAGCATACCGCCAACGATGATGCCGACACCGGATGCGATACCCCAGCAAAGGCTGGAGATCAGGCTTCTGACGATGCTGGCAATCGAGTTTGCAGCGACCGCGTCCGTGCCGAGATGCCCCATGATGACCGAATACATCGTAACGCCGCCGCCCCAGCCGAGCTGATTGATGAGCAGGGGAACGGTGTATTTCCAGTAGTCCTTGTGGAGCGTGCGGTTTTTGGAGTGCAGCATCAGCCCGATGCGAAGCGGCGGACATTGCTTCCGCGCAATCATGAGCAGCACCATGATCGTCTCAAAGATTCGTGCGAGGACGGTTGCGAGTGCCGCGCCGACGATGCCCATTTTCGGGAACACGCCAACGCCGAATATCAGCAGCCAATTCAAAATAATATTCAGCAGAACCGCCAGCGACGCGATTGCTGAGCTGAGCTTTGCCTTATCGCAGATTTTCATGATGCCGAAATACGCCTGCGTGAAGCCGGTCAGCAGATAGGATGCTGAGATTGTCCGCAGATATTTCGCGCCTGCCGCTATCAGCGGCGCTTCGCTCGTGAATATCATCATGATTTTATCGGGGATCAAGAGCGTCGCGATCGTGAAAATCACTCCCACAAGCAGGCTGTACCGCATCGTGATGGCGAGCACCTCCTCCGCGGTCTGGTGGTCACGCTTGCCCCAATATTGCGCCGCAAGCACGGTCAGCCCAAAGACGAATGCGCCGTAGAACAGGCTGAACACAAAGGCGACCTGTCCGGCTAGTGAAACCGCGGAAAGCGCGTCTTGTTCGAGAAAACCGAGCATAAAGGCATCGCTTGCGGATACAAGCGATGCGGTCATATACTGAAATGCGATCGGTGAGACGACCACAAACAGACTTTTGTAAAGCGTCCGGTCTAATGCCATCGTTTTTTCAGCTCCTATGTGATTTTTTTATTTGTTCATCAGCAGATGCACCGATGTGATTTCTATACTATTGTTATAATGTATTATAGCATGATTTCGATGGAGAGTCAAGCAAAGTGCATCGGATTCGCAAGAACAGACAGACTTCTCATTTATTGTGCGCCTACGGAATCACTGAATCAATCACGCCTTGCGGCTTTGCAATTAAGGGGGAAAGGGTGACTCGTCCCCAGAACCCGTTTTTGTAAATGCAGCCCCAAAATAAAAGTTTTGATCAAGTTTTTTTAAAACTTGCTAGGTCGAGGGGCAAAGCCCTCGGCGCACTGCGCGGGGCACGAATGCGAAAGGGACAACCCACGAACGAGGGGAATCGTCGCGCGCTCCGGTTTTCCCTCGCCCTGCACCTCTGCACCACCAACTCTGTGCGGTATTGCCTTAATTATAGTATAGCATATTATTTTGTAAAATACAATGGGATGTGACGAAAAAAAGAAAATGT
>JAZNTW010000045.1:0-59943 GCA_045591925.1 Oscillospiraceae bacterium | reverse complement strand
CCTCTGGACTCCTATATCAAATCCTATAAGCCCTCGTTGAGGGCTTATAGGATTTGGAACGGGATTCCAAAGGGACAATGTCCCTTTGGCGGAGTTTGAGGCGGAGCCTCAATATAAATCCACCTGAAGTATCTCCAAATTTTGATTTATCGTTCAGATTATTATAACAAAAAGTCTCCGAAAAGTCAATGTCATAACAAACGCAAAGCCACTTTTGACATAAACATCAAAAGTGGCTTTCAATACTTCTATATAACTACACATCTAACGCCCGGCGGTTTTGTGTTATTCAGCTTGTTCACGGATAATTTGTGTGGCAATGACCTCACGCAGCGCAGCTGCTTGTGCGGCAGGGAGATTTTGGAGCGCGTCGGAATGATAGAGCGCAATGCCGCTGACCGCAGGATTATGGAGTGCATCCGAAGCCTGTTTTACGAGCAGGTTTTCGGTTTCGAGCCATTCGGTCGCACCCGTACCTGCAAAGCTGTCATGCTGACCGGATTTGTAAGCCGCAAGCCCGATGACGAGTCTTACCTGCGTATTGCGCGGCAATTTTGTCCATGTTTGGAGCAGCTCATCAAAGGGCGCGGATTCGTTTTTGTAGCCAAAATAGAGCTGCGGCACGATCCAGTCGCAGTACGGCTCTGCCCCGATCCATGTGGGGATATCGGCATATTGGACGTTATGATTTTCATTGAGATTTCCCTGCGGACTGACAGAAAATACGGCGTTTGGGTCAGCGTCATGCACCGCTTCATACATCTGCCGCATCAATCGGGTGATCCGGGTTCTGCGCCAATCAGCACGGTCATTTGCACCGGATGCAAGGAACTCTGCTTCATCAAACGCCGGCTCAGTGGTCGGATAAAAATAGTCGTCAATGTGGATACCATCGGGGTGATAGGTTTCGATCAGCTCTTTGATCACGCCGGATAAAAATTCGCCGGTGGAGGGGGAAGCAGGGTTCAGGTAATATCGCCCGTTCCATTCTGAGAAATTGACATTTCGGGTATCCTTGTCCTGAAACCACGCTTGCAGCAGCGAATCCTCTGATTGCGCTGTGAGATACTCCGTAGTCTGAAGCCGCAGCGGATTGATCCACGCGTGAAAGGACAGACCGAGCTTTTCACAGGTCAGCGAGAACAGGCGCATGACATCGTAGCCATTTGCCGCCGGCAGATAGGGGTAATATTTTGATGGATAACTGCTTTCCCCGAATGCGCAGACATGAACAAACACCGTATTCACGCCGGATCCCATGAGGCTGCCAAGATACGTCGTGACAAGCTGCTCTGTCTGCACAGGGTCATCGGCGGTCAGCATTGCCTCAATCGTAAAATACGGAATCCATGCCGCAATGATGGGCATTTGCGCTGTATGAGAATCCGAGGTGTTCAGATGAAGCTGCGCAAAGGATTGGCTGTGGTGCAGATTGGGATTTGGCAAATCGGTCGCCCGATAGCAGCCGGATAGATATGGCAGAAAAAGCAGGCAGAGGAAAATCGCGAACCGTTTCAAGTGCATAAGAAAGACTCCTTTTCGTTTTGTCTTTCTCCATCATATCGGAAACGACCTGCGAATTTGGTCGGAAAACCGGTTTGCGCGTGAGAGTTCGGGAAAATTTTTGCGAAGCGTCAGAGAAACCCCAAAAAGAATCGCTCTCTTTGGGGTTTGACGGATATTTTGTGTAAAAAACAGGATTATTGTTTTTCATTCGATTCTGCTTGATTTCTCTTGGTTCTTGTGAGAATCGCCCAAGTATTTGTGAGATTTGCAAGGAAAAACAGAATCCAGAATATCTTCGGGATTTCCACTTCGAGGATGGACATGACAATCAGTGCGATGCTGAAAATCAGCGTGAGGACTGCAACAACTGCATAGATAAGATTTTTGGTTTTGTCGTTCATAGCTTTCTCCTTAGATTGTATCAGATGCTGTTTGAAACTCATACATTTTATACATGGAATTTGCAATGCCGCCTGCAAACAGATGCCGGAACACGGTTCGTTCGATGCCGGTTAGTTCGTCAACCAAATTGTCCGGCGTCATCGGGTGACCCTTGACAAAGGATAGCCCCGACTGTTCGGCAAGCTCCTGCGGGTTGTCGTATCCGTATACAACCGTAACTCCGACATCGTTGATGGGATTTTTGTATTTGGATGCTTTTGCGGCGCGTTCGGTGTAGCAATCCATCAGCAGTGCAACAGACCGAAAATGCCGTGCGAGGGTGGCAAGCAGCGTTGTCAGCTCCTTTGGCTGAAAATACATACTCACGCCCTCCATGACAATCACAGCGTCCTTTCCGGACGGGATGCTGCGTGTCCAATCTGCGGTTCTCATATCGGCAGGAATTATGCGGTAGTAATCTGTTTCGGAAAAATATTTACGCCGTTCCCCGATGACCGCAGGGAAATCCATATCGTACCAAGTCGTCTTGTCACAGCCGGTTCTAAGGATTCTGCTGTCCATGCCGCAGCCGATATGCAGCACAACCGCGTCGGGGTTTGCAGCAGTTTTTTGCTTGACCCATTCATCATAAACGGCGGCGCGCATCGCCATATAGTAGGCAAGCCACTTTGATTTTGATTTGCCCTTGAGCTCCAAGGCTTCCTTTTCCCAGATTTCCTCTGCCTTTTCATCGTGAAGAATGATATGCTTTTTGCTGACATAGGCTTTCCCATATAGTGGGATGTATAATGTTCGATTCACGTTGTTCATCATGATGTCCTTTCTATGATTCAATATTATTCGATAACGAGCTTGCTATCGAGCATTTTTGGTGTAAGCGGTTCCTGTGCGGCTGTATTGAGCGAATCCATCACGCAGGTGAATGTGAATTCCTGACCGGCAGGCACATCTTCCGGAATGTCAAAATAAACGGTAAACATCACGCCGTCTTTTTTTGAATCTTCGGTTGACATACCGCCGAATGCGATGAGATGTTTTTCCTCACCGACCAGACAGGATTTCAGAAAGCCCTCGGTGGCGCTGCCGAGATCGCATTTTGCAAAGGGAAATGTGGTAGCCGGGGAGGTTTCCTCGGTGACAACGGGTTTGAGCTTCGGGTCGTAGAAGAGCTGAATACCGGTAGCCGCAAAGCCGGGATTGTTCCAGATTTCCACGCTGACCGGAACGGCTTTGTCGCCGGCGTGCGCGGTAAAGGATTTGACGCCAATGGTTAGGTCAGAGCCGATTTCGGGCTGCTTGAGGGCGTCTGCAATGCTTTCCGAGGATACGGAGGATGCAGAATCAGCAGTAGAATCGGCGGTGCTTTGTGCGGATTGATTGCCGCAGGCAGTCAGCAGAACCGCGGCAGCAAGGCAAGCGAGGGTCGAAGTGAGAACCGAGCGTTTCATGAAGCAGATTTCCTTTCTGATCGTAGGGTGATATGCCGGATATTTACAGGATAGGTCATATCGCGAAGCGGCTTCAGAGAGAGGATGCGGATGCGCGGCTCTGCGGCGGCAATCCGAATCAGCGCGTCCGAAACAAACGGCGTCACGACAATGACCGGCATATTTTGATGATAGGCAAGATATCGGCGCAGAAGCCGGATAAACTCGCAGGAGATGGTATCGGGCAGTGCGGCGAGCAGATAGCGCAGACGGTTGAGGTGTTCCGTCCCAACGCCGGCAGTGGATTCGACCGGAACGCCGTCAATTTCGGTGTTGGCAAGCAGTCTGACGGGCAGATTCAGGCTCGCTGCACTGCCGAGCAGTGCCGCACAGAACCGGATTGTATTTTCATAGGATTCGCGGTCGGAAACACGGTCGATGTCGGTGGCTCTTGTTTCAAGATTCAGCAGAACGGTCAGCTCCGGCGCGGCAGTCTCCTGAAATTGCCAGACCATCGGCTGCACCGAACGCGCGGTCGCTGACCAGCAGATATCCCGAACCGAATCGCCGTCTGTGTATTCACGGATGCCGCAGATTGCATAGCGATCGGGGATGATGGTACGCTGACGCAGAAGCTCACCGCCGAATTGCTGTGGCAGCTCGCTGATTTCATCGAGTCTGCGGACAGCCGGCAGCACGGTCAGCTGTGCGGTGACATCGGGCATGGGCTCAGACCATTCTGCGGTTCCGAACAAATCACTGACGACCAGTACGACATGCGATACCGAAAAAATGCCGCGTTTCGTGCAGGTGACATTCCAGTGCCGTTCGATTTTTTTATATGGAAAGAGGCAGAAGAAGCTGGAAACGAAACGTGTCTCGTTGGAAACGGCAGATTGTGCGGACGCGAAAACCAGGGAAGCGTCTGTCGTGAGTTCTGCCTTGACCCATGGCAGGGGAATGAGCTTTCTGCTGACCATGGTTTCAATCAGCTCGACCTGTTCGCCCTCGGTGACGGTATCGGCAGAAAACCGGATGGAGTAGGAGAGATGCCGGAAGCCATATTTTTCAATGAGCTGCTGCGTCCCCCATACGGCAAGACCGATCATGAGCAGCAACAAAAACAGCGTCACGGCTTGGGTACCTCAACACTGCCGAGGATTCCGACCAACACGGCTTCGGCGGCTGTTCGGTCAGAGAGCAGCCCTTCGGAAGCCTGCAAGCGATGACCGCAGACCGGAACGAACGCTTTTTTGATGTCATCGGGCAGCAGATAGGCTCTGCCATCCATGGCGGCAAGTGCTTGTGCGGCATGGCGCAGAGCGAGTGCGGCACGTGTGCTGAGCCCGTAACGGAGCTTTGGGTGACTGCGTGTTGCGTTGACGAGTGCAAGCAGATAATCCAGCACATCATCGGATGCCGTCACGGTTCGCACCGTTCGCTGTACAGCAAGCAGGGTGTCGGGCGAGGTACAGGCAGAGAGCGTATCCAGCGGATCACCAAGCTGACGGTCTGCGAGAATGGCGCGTTCCTGTTCGAGGGTCGGATTTCCCATAGAGAGCCGCATAAAGAAGCGGTCAAGCTGCGCCTCCGGCAGCGGAAATGTACCTTGCAGCTCGACCGGATTCTGCGTGGCAATGACAAGAAACGGTTCGGGCAGCGGATAGGTTTTGCCGCCGGCAGTCACCTGACGCTCTGCCATACATTCCAGCAGACCCGCCTGTGAGCGCGGTGCCATGCGGTTGATTTCGTCCGCAAGCAGCAGATTGGTAAAGACAGGGCCTTTCCGGAATTCCATGTGACGGCTGCCGGATTCATTCTGCTGCAAAATTTCGTAGCCGGTCAGGTCGGCAGGCATGAGGTCTGGGGTGCATTGGACGCGTCTGCCTTCACAGCCTGTCAGGGTGGTGACAGCTTTGACGAGCGTGGTTTTTCCGGTACCCGGTAAATCCTCAAGCAGCACATGACCGCCGCAGAGCATCGCTGCAATCAGCATCCGAATCGTCTCGGACGCACCTGCAATGACGCGGCAGGTTTCGGCAAGGAGCGTTTCACTGAGCTCTGCGACCTTGGAGATGGGGAGATTGTCAGGCATATGAGACTCCTTTCGTAGGAAGAAATGGTATAGATAGTATATCTCTAGTATATCATGCAAATACACATTTGTCAAACGATCGCTTGCAATTATACCATATGTATATTTATAATCTGCATATACTAAAAATAAATTGAATTCCATCCGGTTCAAATTGAAATCCGGAAACGCGCTCTGATTCGTAAATGCAAGCGTCTTCGGCACATTAAACAAGTCATTCTGCAAATTGTTATACAGAATAAGTATCTATCGGGGTAGAACTTGGCAAATGTTCAAACATAATTCAATAAATGTTCATAATCTGTCCATATAATACAGATTGTTTTCGGATATAATAATGATGTCGGAGTACGACTGCCGGATGAGAGGGATGTCCGGTAATCCACAAATCCAATCTGAGAGGGGATTCTATATGAAAAAACAATTTGTTCAACGCTTAGGCGCTGTATGCACCAGTGCCGTCATGTCCGTTGGCGCGTTGCTTGCCACCGGAACCGCCTCACCGATCTCTGCGGGTGCAGCAGATTCGGACAACTATGCAAAGCTGCTGCAATACAGCCTTTACTTCTATGACGCCAATATGTGCGGCAATGACGTCGAGGCACTCAGCGGCATCACATGGCGCGGCAACTGCCACACGAACGACGAAGTTCCGGGCGGTTTCCACGACGCAGGTGACCACGTTATGTTCGGTCAGCCGCAGGGCTACACCGCATCCACACTCGGCTGGAGCTACTATGAGTTCAAGGACGCATACGAAGCAACCGGTCAGGGCGAGCATCTCAAGGTCATCACCGACAGATTCTGCAAATTCTTCCGTGACGCGACCGTTCTGAGCGGCGACAGAGTCCAGAAGGTTCTGATTGAAAAGGGCGAGGGTGGTCCTGACCACGCATATTGGGGTCCGCCTGAGTCACAGGGCGACAGAGGCCGTATGCTCTGGTCTACCGGCAATGCAGCAAACATCACTGCACAGTATGCAGCAGCACTCGCACTGAACTACATCAACTTCGGCAATCCCGACGACCTCAAATACGCAAAGGCACTCTATGACTTCTCCAAGCAGAGTCCGGGATACTATTCCTGCGAATTCTATGATGGCAAATGGACAGGCGGCGATGACGAGATCGACTGGGCAGCCTGCTGGCTCTACCTTGCAACCAAGGACAACAAGTATATGGACGAGATCAAGAACATTCCGCAGTCCTATTCTGTTCACTCCTGGGAGAGCGTACAGCTCGGCGCAGGTATCATGAAGGGCGAGATCACCGGCGACTGGAGCAGCGCAGGCTTCCTCAACAACTTCAAGGGCGATGGCTACTGCTTCCTCCAGAACTGGGAATGGGGCAGTGCAAGACATAACAGCACCGCACAGCTCTGCACACTCGTTGCTGCAAAGCACAATAAGGCAGATGCTTCCTGGGCAAAGAATCAGATGATGTATATCACCGGCGACAAGGCATTTGCAAACGGCAGAAAGTTCTGCCTCGTCTGCGGCTTCAAGCCGGAGGCTTCCAAGAACCCGCACCACAGAGCAGCATCCGGCACCAACAGTGCTTCCAAGGATAACGATGGCGTACAGAACAAGTACACCCTCGTCGGCGCACTCTGCGGCGGCCCGACCGATGCAAATGGCTCTTACCAGGATCTCCGTTCCGATTATCAGGCAAACGAGGTTGCAGTTGACTACAACGCAGGCTTCGTTGGCGCAGCTGCAGGTCTGTATCACTTCTACAAGACCGGCTCGATCGACACCGCGATCGAGGGCGTTGATAAGATTTACAACGGCTCCGTGAGCACCACCGCCCCTGCCGAGTCTTCCAACACCACCACCGATACCACAAAGCAGACTGAGCCGTCCGCTACGACCGGCGGCAATCCTTCCTCCGGCGGTTCTCTGACCTTCACTGAGGCACAGGATATGGACAGCAATCCGAAGTGGATCGTCCAGACCGGCGGCGCAACTAAGATCACCTTCAAGCTCAAGACCAATTCCAATGATACCGAAGCAAACGGCTGCTTTGAAATCAATGGCGCAATGACCGAGTGGTCTGCATCTCCGTCCGGCGGCGAAATGACCGTTGAACTGAACAACTCCACCGGCGCAGATCAGGTTTCCATCACCGTTTGGTGGCCGACCAGCGCAACGCTTGAGTCCGTAACCGGCAGCGGCGGTTCTGCACCGACTACCACAAAGACTACCCCGACCACCACAAAGACCACCACAACCACCACAACAACTTCCAAGACCACCACTACCAGCACGACCACTACTACCACCACAACCACCACCGCAAAGGATGTTGTCGCAGATATCTGGGGCGATGTCAACTGCAGCGGCAAGGTCGATATTTCCGATGCAGTTCTCTGCGCACGCTTTACTGCTGAGGATAAGAACGCAACCGTTTCGGCTGTTGGTCTCAAGAATGCTGACATTACACACGATAATAATGTCAACAGCGATGACTTGATCAAGCTGCTGAAATATCTTGCAAAGATCATCACCGAGGACGAGCTTGCAAGATAAGCGCAATGCTTGCGTGATTAGGATTCACATAATCAAATAATTTCAGATTCGAGCACGGATACGGCAATTTTGTCGTATCCGCGTTCGCATATACGAAAAACAATGTAAATACGAAATATTTATGGCAAAACCACACAGAGCTGGTGGTGCAGATGCGCAGGGCGAGGTGAGAATCCCAAGAAGCAAGGGGGGAACTCGCTGCACTCGCATTCCCCATTTCCCCTTGAGTTTTTCCCTTTCGCATTCGCGCAAGGAATTTCTGTGCAAGATGGCGGAAAATATGCAAACAGATGTGCCGCCAAGCCGTTAGGCGGGCTTTGTGCGGTGTTGCCTTATATCTATTTACCGGAGCGTGAGGCGCAAGACCGTGCGTGATACGGCGGCTTGCAGTCCATCATGCTTCCTAGGAGGAATACCCTATGCAGCAACAAATAAGTGTAGAACAAATTGAAAAAAGAGGCAGAATGGCAAAGCGTTGGCGCAGAGTCGGCGTTTGGCTGCTGATTGTCCTGCTGTTTCTGGCAATGGCTTACGGCGCGAACAACCGCATCGAAATTACCAAATTTACATACGAGACAGACGCACTCTCCGCGTCGTTTAACGGCTTCCGGATCGTCCAGCTGTCCGACCTGCATAACAAGGTGTTTGCGGAAGAAAACGAGGCGTTACTGCGCGAGGTAAAGGGTCTGAAGCCGGATATTATCGTGCTGACCGGCGACATCATTGACGCGAGCTATCATACCGATGTGCCGGATGCGCTGCTGTTCATGGAGCAGATTGTCAAGGTTGCACCGACCTATTTTGTCTGTGGAAATCACGAATATTATCTGCCGAAAGAGGTGCTGAACGCCTTTGTGGAGAAGATACAGGAATACGGCGTGCATTATCTGAATAACGAAACTACGCAGATTTCCTCCTCGACCGGACAGACCTTTTCGCTGATCGGACTGGATGCACTGTCCTTGCAGGCGAATATCCTGAAAACGCTGACCGAGGAAGCCGAGGATGAATTTCAGGTGCTGCTTGCGCATGAGCCGCAGTATCTGCGCAGGTACTATGCCGAAACCGGCGTAAATATGGTGTTTTCGGGTCATGCACACGGTGGACAGTTCCGGATTCCGTTTACGAATCAGGGCTTGTACGCACCGGATCAGGGTGTGATGCCGGAGTATACGGCAGGGGAATATAAAGAGGGCGATACGACGATGTATCTGAGTCGTGGCCTTGGAAACAGCGGATTTCCGCTGCGTTTGTTCAATCATCCGGAGATTGTCTGCGTGACGTTCGAGACAGTGTCCGATATTTCCTCATGAATCGGAGGTTTCTATGCGGATTGCACTGATTTTGACCGGCGGAACGATTTGCAGCCGGGTCACGCACGACGGAACACGGCGCAGTGATGTCGGCACGGCATCGACGCTTCTGGAACAGCATTATCGTCTGGCGCATCCGTATTCATCGGTTCAATTCGAGGTGCAGATGCCGCTGAATTGTCTGAGCGAGGATATGACGCCCGATGATTGGTGTGTGATTTTGCGGAGCATTGCCGCGCTGGATTTGCGCCGCTATGACGGTATCATCATCGCACATGGGACGGATACGCTCGACCAGACTGCCGGTATGCTGTCCGCAGCGCTTTCAGGCATTTCGATTCCGGTGATTCTGGTATCTGCGATAGAGCCGCCCGATGACCCGCAAACGAATGGTCATGCGAATTTTGAAGCTGCGGTGAAGCTGATTTGCAAGCGATTATACGGCGGCGTATGGGTCGTATATGAAAACAGTGACGGCGAGATGTATCTGCACCGCGGTTTTGAGCTGCTGCCATGCCGGAACGAAAGCCGTTCGTTTTACAGTCGTTCGATGCACAAGCTCTCTGCTGTGTTTGATGCAGCGCCGGTGCGCAAAAAAAGCGCCTGCCTTGATATGCAGACGCTTGCGGCGCAGGGGAATGCTGTGCCGGATATTTTGCTGATTCGACCGTATACCGGTTTGCGATATGATACGATGAATCTGGATGGAGTCACGGCGGTTGTGCATGGAAGCTACCATTCCGAGACCGCAAATTCGGTTCGATTTTCACCGTATGCGTTCCAGACATTGATTCAGCGATGTCGGGAGCGAGGGATTTCGTGTTATTTTGCGCCCTGCTCTGAACGGAATCAAAGCTACGGTTCTGCGTATGATTTGATTCAGGAGGGCGCGATACCGATAGCGGATGTCACGCTGTCATTTGCATACGGCGCAGTCTGGACGGGCTGTTTGCTTGGGTTTCGCGGCGAGCAGCTCACGAGTTATGTGCGGCAGCTTCGTCAGTCCTTGCAGAGCCAGTTTTTCCTTTGCTGCATATAAATTTTACGGGATTTCGATAGAAAATCATGTACCTGCGGCAATTTGAAGTCCATATACGTCCATGGGAACGGATGCCAAGCCTGCCGCGCGTAAAAGAGCGTCAATTCGGCGTAAATGCCATCGGAAAGCGGAATGCGGTGACCGGCATTTTTGGTTGTGGCAAGGGACAGTCTGCCGGCGCTGATGAAACCGGGGTCGAGATTGATGTGTCGGTTTCCGGCATCTGCTGATTGCTGCTCGATGCTGTTGGTGAAATTTTTGATTGCGGCAAGCTCTTCGGGATTGCGGCATTCGGAAAATGAAAGCATCTTGCGGTAAACAGCACCGCCCATTTCGCCATCGTAATAGGGTGAGATTTCGGAAAAGAGATATGGTTCTGATACGAGGTCTGTGTCGCCGTATGCGGATTTTAGCTGTGCAATGGCGGCGTCAGCGGTATCGGCATCGGTGTATAAGACTGCGCAGATGAGTTTTTCCGGTTCAAAATGTTGTGCGGTTCCCATAGGTTCAGACTCCTTTTTGATTGACTATGATAATGATAACATGAAATGAACCGGATGTCAAGCGCGGGCGATTGATGCGTCTCCGACCGGATTTGAAAATGGGGGCTATCACGCACGCTACGCCACAGACCCCAAGTGGGATGCTTGAGAGAAAGCGTCCATTTCAAATCATCGCGAAGTGATACTGCATAGTTTCAGCGAGGAATATAAACATGACGAAGCTACAAAAGAAAGCAGAAGAAATCTGCAATGTGCTGGATACGGTTTATCCGGACGCACGCTGTTCTTTGGATTACGAGGAACCGTATCAGCTGATGATTGCAACACGGCTGTCCGCGCAGTGTACGGATGCGCGTGTGAATATCGTGACAAAGGATTTGTTCCGACAGTTCCCGACGCTGGATGCCTTTGCGGATGCGGATATTGCAGCGCTGGAACAGGCGGTGCATCCCTGTGGATTTTATAAGGCAAAGGCAAAGAGCGTCAAGGAAATGTGCCAGCGCGTGCGAGATGTGTACGGCGGCGTGGTACCGGATACGATGGAGGATTTGCTGACGCTTTCGGGCATCGGGCGCAAAACCGCGAATCTGCTGCTTGGCGATATCTACGGCAAGCCTGCTGTTGTGACGGATACGCATTGCATCCGGATATCGGGCAGGCTCGGTTTGACGAAGCGTCATTTACCTGAGCAGGTGGAAGCGGATTTGCGAAAAACGCTGCCGATGGCGCGCGCCTCGCGGTATTGTCATCAAATCGTGCAATTCGGCCGCGATACCTGCACGGCAAGAAATCCGAAGTGCGGAGAATGTCCGTTGAAGCAATATTGTGTCGATCCGGATTTCAAAAAAAATTTGCAAAAAGGTCTTGACAAATAAAAGTTTCTATGTTATAATGCAAACATTGAAAGGCTATGAGGAAGCCAAGCAGAGCATTGCCAATGTCTTCAGAGAATCGGCGGCTGGTGTGAGCCGATGTCAAGCAATACTGTGTATCCCTTCTGAGCCGGAATACCGAATGGGCAAAGTAAGTATTCCCGTGAGTCTGCGTGAAAGAATAGGGCTTGTCAGAGCCTGAAAGTGGTGTTACGCAATAGCGGCACAATTTGAGTGGTACCGCGGGTAATCAAGTTTGATACTCGCCTCAAAGTCTTAGCTTTGGGGCGAGTTTTATTTTTTATCTAGGATAGGAGAGATGATGATGGCTGACCAGAAAAACCTTCAGAATGCAGAAGACAGAATCAAAGAGGTTGCAGGACGAATTTTGCACCTGCGTGAGGACTTGGGAATTTCTGTCGAGGAAATGGCGAAGGCGACCGACTATTCTGTAGAAGAATACGCACAGTATGAAGCCGGCGAAAAGGATTTCAGCTTTACATTTATTTATAAATGCGCGAATGCGCTTCATGTTGAAATTGCAGAACTGATGGAGGGCAGCAGTCCGGAGCTGAGCGGCTACACCGTCACACGCAAGGGCGAGGGCGTACCGATTGTCCGCAGAGAGGGCTTTGTGTATAACCGTCTGGCTTCCAAGTTCAAGAACAAAATGGTCGAGCCGTTCCATGTCGTGATTCCGTATTCGGAGAAAGCGCTTTCCAGACCGCTGCATCTTGCAAGCCATGCCGGTCAGGAAATGGACATCGTGCTGAAAGGTACGGTTCGCATGATCATCGGCTCGCACACCGAGATCCTGCATGAGGGCGACTGCATTTACTACGACAGCTCCATGCTGCATGACGAGGTTGCACTTGGTGGCGAGGATTGCGAAATCTACGCATTCGTTATGGCACCGCGCGGCACATCCGGCTTATCGGAATATCATGAGCATCTGACCGAGCATCATACAACCAACGTGGACAAAGCAGGTCTGATGCACCCGGTTGCAGAGAAATTTGTGACCTGTGAAACGAATGAGTCGGGCGTTTTGAGCGCGGTTCATTTTGAGAATCAGGATACATTCAATTTTGCATTTGACATTGTGGACGAAATGGCAGCAAAATGTCCGGATAAAACCGCGATGATTTATGTCGATGTTGACCACAATGAGCGCAGATTCACATTCAGAGACATCAAGCGCTACTCCTGCCAGACTGCAAATTACTTCAAGTCGCTCGGCATCAAGCGCGGCGACCGCGTCATGCTGGTCTTGAAGCGTCACTACCAGTTCTGGTTCTCGATTCTTGCGCTGCACCGCATCGGCGCACTGGTCATTCCGGCGTCGAATATGCTGAAGCAGCATGATTTTGAATATCGCTTCCAGTCTGCGGAGGTATCCGCGATTATCTGCACCGCTGACGGCGAGGTTGCAAACGAGGTCGATCTTGCCGGTGCAAATTCCCCGTCGCTCCGCACCAAGGTGCTGGTAAACGGTCAGCGCGAGGGCTGGCATGATTTCAATGAAGAGCTTCCGGCATACAGCACACATTTTGAGCGTACAGCAGATACGCCGTGTGGCAAGGATCCGATGCTGATCTTCTTCAGCTCCGGCACCTCCGGCAACCCGAAGCTCGTGCTGCACAGCTACCAGTATCCGCTTGGACACTATGTAACCGCGCGCTACTGGCAGAATGCTGACCCGAACGGTCTGCACTTCACAATCTCCGATACCGGCTGGGGCAAGGCACTCTGGGGCAAGCTCTATGGTCAGTGGATGTGTGAATCTGCGGTGTTTGTCTATGACTTTGATCGGTTCCATGCAGACGATATCCTGCCGATGTTCGAGCAGTATCAAATCACCTCGTTCTGCGCACCGCCGACCATGTACCGCTTCTTTATCAAGGAGGATTTGTCGCAATACAATCTGTCCTCACTGAAATATGCCTGCATTGCCGGTGAAGCACTGAATCCGGAGGTATTCTACCAGTTCCAGCGCGCAACCGGAATCAAGCTGATGGAGGGCTTCGGTCAGACCGAAACCACGCTGACGATTGCGAATGTTGTTGGCATGGAGCCGAAGCCGGGCAGCATGGGCAAGCCGAATCCGCAGTATGATGTACAGGTGCTTCTGCCGGACGGCACGCCTGCCGGTGTTGGTGAGACGGGCGAGATCTGCGTGAAGCTCAAGGACGAGGGTGTTCCGGGACTCGCAATGTGCTACTACGGCGATGAGGAAACCACAGCCGAGACATGGCGCGATGGCTACTACCATACCGGTGATACGGCATGGGTCGATGAGGATGGCTATTTCTGGTATGTCGGCAGAGTCGATGACGTCATCAAGTCCTCCGGCTACCGCATTGGACCGTTCGAGATCGAGAGCGTCATCATGGAGCTGCCGTATGTGCTGGAATGTGCAGTCACGGGCGTACCGGACGAGGTTCGCGGTCAGGTTGTCAAGGCGACCATCGTTCTGACAAAGGGCACGGTTCCCTCGGATACACTCGTAAAGGAAATTCAGGAATATGTCAAGAACGGCACTGCACCGTATAAGTATCCGCGTGTCGTTGAGTTCCTTGAGGAGCTGCCAAAGACCGTCGGCAGCGGCAAGATCCGCCGTGCAGCGATCCGTGAGATGGACAAAGCAAAGTATCAGAAATAAGTGAGCGTAAACAAAACTCCCAAAGAGACGTTCTTTGGGAGTTTTCATATGATAAAACTATTTTTTTCGTTTCATATAAAGGGAAATTATCAGCAGCACACCGTAAAACAAAGTAGCAATAAAACTGAAAAGGGCTTCAAAAAATCCGGCAAAGTTTGAACCGTAATGGAAATTATAATAAATATAACAATAGAGTGCAGCGACGATCGACAGACATTCCGCAGCAATCAAAATCCACCACAGAACCGCAGTTTTCTTTTTTCGGCAGACGCTCAGCAGAAAGATTTCGATGATTAGCACTAATACATATGTTAGCAATAAAACCATGATCGTTCACCTCGTATGAATGATGAGTAACCGCAGCATGATGACGGTTGCTTTTCATTATTTTAACATGAAAACGATGAAAAGTCAACATCCAGTGAAACGCAGGTGTGATCGCATCCGAAATTTTCTCGGATACGCCCCACGATTTTCATTCGTTCCATTGCATTTTCATTGGGAGTTTTCATATGATAAAACTATTTTTTTTGTTTCATATAAAGGGTAATTATCAGCAGCACACCGTAAAACAAAGCAGCAATAGAACTGGAAAGGACTATAATTGGAGCGGAATTAAGGAAATCATAATACATATAACAAAAGAATGCAACGGCGAACGACAGACATTCCGCAGCAATCAAAATCCACCACAGAACCGCAATTTTCTTTTTTCGGCAGACGCTCAGCAGAATGATTTCGATGATCAGCACTAATACATATTCAAGCAATAAATCCATGATCGTTCACCTCGTATGAATGATGAGCACCCGCAGCATGATGACGGTTGCTTTTCATTATTATAACAGGAAAACGATGAAAAGTCAACATCCAGTGAACCGCAGGTGTGATCGCATCCGAAATTTTCTCGGATACGCCCCACCATTTTCATTCGTTCCATTGCATTTTCAGGGGAAATATGGTATAAGCGAGCAGTGCCGCTTCTAATTTTCCCCCTATGCAGCGGAATATAAGATTGAATTTACTTCTCCCGTTGCAATTTTACCAATAATGTGATATAATATAAAAAGAGTGCATAGATATATGCAAAGCGTGCGGCAGCAGAACAGGAGCCGCACAGAACGGAGTAATGCAATGATTCAACTGAAAACTTATCGCGGACATATTCGGAACTGGGAGGCACTCTGCGCAGAGCTTTCCATTGACAAATCGCTTTCCCGTGAAAAACGGGAGCAGGAAATTCTGATTCGAGGCTATGAGACATGGGGCAATGCGCTGCCTGATCATCTGCACGGAATGTTTGCGTTTGCGCTTTACGATACGGAAGCAGATACGTTGATTTGCGTCCGTGACCAGTTTGGCACAAAGCCGTTCTATTATTATCAGACGGAAGATGGCAGATTGCTTTACGGCACCATGATTCGCGAGATTCTATCGCAGGATGGCTTTGTTCGGGAACTGAACGAGCCGATGCTGCAAATTTACCTGACGCTGACCTATACAGCAGGCGAGGACACCTTCTTTAAGGGCATGAAGAAGCTGATGCCGGGCTGTCTGCTGGAATTCCGCAGCGGTGAGATCCGTATCACGCGCTATTGGAAGCCGGAGTTCCATCCGGACGACAGCAAATCCTTGGAGGATTATGCAGACGAGATTCATAGTACGCTTCAGACCATCATGCAGGAGGTCAAAACGCCGGAGGAAATCGCGCATTCATTCCTGTCGGGCGGTGTCGATTCCTCGTATGTGCTTGCGATGTCCGATGTGAAGTGTGCAGCGTCCTGCGGCTATGATGACGAACGGTTTGACGAATCGCGCGTTGCGGCAAAAACAGCGGAGCTGCTTGGCGTCGAGCATCAGGTCGCAAAGATCACCCCACAGCAATATTTTGACATTGTACCATATGTCATGTATCATATGGAGCAGCCCCTTGGCGACGCGTCTGCGATTGTGTTTGCGCTTGGTTGTCGGGCGGTAGCGGAGCGCACGAAGCTCTGTTATTCCGGCGAGGGCGCGGATGAATTTTTCGGCGGCTACAATATGTATCGCAATGCAGAACGCTACGGCGAAAATCTGAAAACCTTCTATGTCGGCAATACGAATATCATGAAGGAAGAAGAAAAAGAGCGTATCTTGCAGCATTATGATCCAAATGTTCTGCCAATCAACCTCGTACAGCAGATTTATGCAGAGACAGAGGGGCTTGATCCGCTGACAAAAATGTCGGATGTCGATATTCAGATATGGCTTGAGGGCGATATTTATCTGAATGTTGACAAGATGAGCGAGGCAGCAGGGCTTGAAATCCGGATGCCGCTGACTGACCGCCGGATTTTCGATATTGCGTCGAGAATGCCGTCCAAATACAAGGTCAACGAGGAGCAGAACAAGGTTGCATTCCGAACTGCTGCTGCGAAGATGCTGCCGGAGGAAATCGCGTTCCGGAAAAAGCTGGGCTTCATTGTGCCGATTCGTCTGTGGCTTGCCGATGAGCAATATAATGCAGATGTGCGCCGCCTGCTGAACAGCGACATCTGTGAAAAGTTCTTCCGCCGCGAAGAAATCAAGGCGATTTATGATGAATACATCGGCGGCAATTCCGACCTCTGGCGCAAGGTCTGGACGATTTATTCCTTCCTTGTCTGGTACGAGATTTATTTTGAGAATCGCAGTGTCTGATGCTTGCTGAAAAAGAAACACGCTGCTGTAAGGAGCTGAAATCCTTGCAGCAGCGTGTATTTTTAGTTTTTACTGAAATCGCGAAGCTCCAGACCGTTATTCTTCTCCATAGCCCAGCGGATATTCCATTCGCTGGTAAAGAGCAGCAAATACTGATCGCGGAAATCCTGAACCAGCTTTGTATCCTCGCTGATGATGAGCTGGGGCTTTTTATCGGTTGGGATGCCGCCGATCCAGCGGATATACTGATAGCTCAGCGGCTCGCGGATGATCTCGACATTGTATTCGGTGCGCATACGATGCTCAAAGACCTCGAATTGCAGCACGCCGACAACGCCGACAATGACCTCCTCCATACCGGTTTCCGGCTCATGGAAAATCTGAATAGCACCCTCCTGCGCAATCTGCATCACGCCTTTGACGAACTGCTTGCGCTTCATGGTGTCCTTGTGGCGCACTCTTGCAAAATGCTCCGGTGCAAAGGTCGGGATGCCCTCAAAGCAAACCTTTTTGCTTGCAGTACAGATGGTATCACCGATGGAAAAGATGCCCGGGTCAAAAACGCCGATGATGTCGCCGGCATATGCTTCGTCGATGACCTCACGGTTTTCTGCCATCATCATCTGCGGCTGCGAGAGGCGCATTTTCTTGTCGCCCTGCACGTGGTAAACTTCCATATCACGCGTGAACTTGCCGGAGCAGATGCGGAGAAACGTCACACGGTCGCGATGCGCCTTGTTCATATTCGCCTGAATCTTGAACACAAACGCAGAGAAGCTCTCGTCAAACGGCGAAACCGTATCGCCATCCACAATCGCACGTGCAAGCGGCGGCGGCGTCAGCTCTAAAAAGCGCTTCAAAAACGGTTCTACGCCAAAATTGGTCAGTGCAGAACCAAAGAATACCGGCGACAATTCACCGGAATGGATTGCTTCCAAATCAAATTCCTCGGAAGCGCCGTCCAGCAGCTCGATGTCTTCGATGAGCTGAGCATGATTGTCCTTGCCGATGAGGGCAGCGAGGGATGGGTCTTCCGGCGTCACCTCGGTCTGCGAAACCGTGTGCATACCGCCGGTTCCCTCAAAGGAGAGGATATGGCGTGTTTCGAGATCGAACACACCGCAGAAATCCTTGCCGCAGCCGATCGGCCAGTTGACAGCATAGGTCTTGATACCAAGCTCGCGCTCGATTTCTTCGAGCAGGTCAAACGGATTCTGCGCCTCACGGTCCATTTTGTTGACAAAGGTAAAAATCGGAATATGGCGCATGACGCAGACATGGAAGAGCTTTCTGGTCTGCGGCTCAACGCCCTTTGCAGCGTCGATGACCATGATTGCGGCATCCGCAGCCATGAGAGTCCGGTAAGTATCCTCGGAGAAATCCTGGTGACCGGGCGTATCGAGGATATTGATGCAGCAGCCGTCATACTCAAACTGCATGACGGAGGATGTGACCGAGATACCGCGCTGCTTCTCGATGTCCATCCAGTCAGAAGTGGCGTGGCGGGCATTTTTCTTTCCCTTAACAGCACCGGCCATTGAAATTGCGCCGCCGTAAAGGAGCAGTTTTTCGGTCAGAGTTGTTTTACCGGCGTCCGGATGCGAGATGATCGCAAAGGTTCTCCTGCGCCGGATTTCTTCTTCCATTGTAGGCAAGGTAAATACCTCCGTTCAATCAGTTCAAAATCAGTTTTGCATAACTTTATTATTATACCATATTTTTTCCAGAATTTCAATGGGTATAATATATTAAATATTTTATTTTTATAAGATGCAGCCTGAAACAAAAAGGATTTGTCGCATGACAAATCCTCAGTTACTATCATTTTAGGAAGCCCATTCATGTAGGGCTTTTGCTGCTTGGAACCAATTCAGCTTCTGCGGCGTCATTTCTATACAATCTGACTGCGTATCTGCACCACCAACTCTGTGCGGTATTGCCTAAAATGGAATTTTCATGGCAGCCATTGCAATTTCAGATATAATATGGTATAATGCAATCAAATATCGGCAGAGGGGGATTGCGATGAAACGGCAGGAGCGTGAGCCGATTGCATTGTCAAAAGCATGGCAGATTACGCTGATTCTGGTGCTTGTAGGAAGCGTCATGCTGGTGCTTCATTTAGATGCAGTATTGCAGTTTTTGCGGCGGATTGTATCGGCGTTGTCACCGGTGTTTGCCGGATTTGTGTTTGCGTATTTACTGACGCCTGCGGCAACGATGCTCGAAAAGCGTCTGCAAAAAATCATGAAAAAGCAGATTCAAAAGCATCCGAAGCTCAAGATGATGCCGCGCTGCATCAGCTCATTTTTAGCTGTATTGCTGTTTGTCGGCACGATTGCGCTGCTGGTGATCGTAACCTTTTCGCAGTTTGTAAGCGGTCTTTCCACGGCGATTGACCATATTCCGCATTATTTTGATGTTGTCATGGAAAATGTTGAAAAACTGATTCACGCCGATAATATGGTCGCTGAATATCTGCGGGACTTAAAGGATCAGTTTTCGTCATCAAAGCTCGGTGCCGGCAATATCGATACGATTGACGTCACAAGAAAGATTTTGTCTGTGATTGCATCCGGTGCGACCAGTACGCTCGGATTTCTGTATGCGGTCATCATCGGACTTATCATCGCCGTCTATCTGCTGATCAGTCGGACGCGCTTTATCCGGCAGTGGAGACAGCTCCTCTATGCCGTATGCAAGCCGAAAACCGCGGACTGGATCAACAAGCAAATGAGTGCGGCAAACCATACTTTCGGTACGGCAGCAATCGGAAAGCTGATTGATTCGCTGATTATCGGTATGCTCTGCTTCATTGGCGTCACAATCATCGGTATGCCATATACGACCTTGATTGCCGTCATTGTCGGAACAACCAATGTGATCCCGTATTTTGGACCGGTCATCGGTGCGATTCCGTGCTTTCTGCTGGTGCTGATGGAAAATCCGCCGCAGGCATTGTATTTTTTGATTTTCATTATCGCGCTGCAGCAATTTGATGCCAATATTCTTGCACCAAAGATTATCGGTCAGTCGATCGGCTTGCCTGCATTCTGGGAATTATTTGCCTGTCTGCTTGGCGGCGGCTTATTCGGCGTAATTGGCTTGATTATCGGCGTACCGATGTTTGCGGTTATGTATACATTGGTTCGGCAGCTTGTGATGGAACGGCTTGATGAGCGTGCAAAAAATGGCGAACTGGCGCCGGAGTTTTTGCGGGATACCTTAGAGGTTTCCGGATATATTGAGGATTCCGGTTTGTTCCATGATGATGAATCGGAAAGCCCATATTTGCAGCATTTGGTTTTATTAGAGGATATCGCACAGAAGCCAACCTCCAAAAAAGACTAGAAATATGAGAAAAAGGCACTTTTGATTTTCTGTCAGAAGCGCCTTTGCTTTTATGAGAAATTGAACCAAAAAATCAGCATTTATCGGTATGTAAAAGGTTTTTGACACGATTTTTGAGGGATGTCAAAGCCTATTGATAGACAAATTTTCATAAATAAGCTATAATCCTTTCAGATGGAGGTCACATATATGGAAATTGAGAAAAGATTAAAAGATGCTAGAGCAAATGCTGGTTTGACACAGGAACAGGTTGCCGAGAAAATCATGGTTTCCAGACAAACGATATCGAATTGGGAAAATGGAAAATCCTTGCCCGATATTATTAGTATTCTGAATTTAAGTGACCTTTATCAAATCAGTATTGATGATTTGTTGAAAGGAGATGAGAAGATGAAAGAAAAACTGGAAAAAGACGAAAAGACTGCCGAGGGAAATAAAAAGCTGATATTGACAACGGCAATTCTGTTATTTGCAGCTGCAATCATCTATTTAATCAGTATCTTTGTGGGCGGCGCATTTCATGATTTCTGTGCCGGCGCGATATGGTGGGTAGAGCTTGCGATTGCGCTTGCATTTGCATTGACCTATATCGGTCAAAAAGAATAAGATTGCTTATGCGATAAAAAATCATCCGATTCATTGATATTGCCAAATAACAAACACTCAAAGAGCTTTCATTTCTCTTTGAGTGTTTGCTTTTTTATTATTTATGATGTCTTTGCAGGAAGCGTTCCATGCGGTTTGCAGCCTCGGTCAGATGCTTCAGCGAATATGCGTAAGAAATACGAATATTATTTTTGCCGCATTCACCAAATGCAGAACCGGGAACAACAGCAACCTTTTCCTCTTGCAGCAGCTGTTCACAGAATTCCTCGCTGGTCAAGCCGCTGGATTCAATGCTCGGAAACAGATAGAATGCGCCCTGTGCCGGGAAACAGCGCAGTCCCATCTGTGCGAAGCGCTCCAGCAGAAACCGTCTGCGGCGATCGTATTCTGTGATCATATGCGCACAGTCTTCATCGCAATTCTTGAGCGCCTGAATTGCCGCGCGCTGACTGATCATCGGTGCACACATGATCGCGTATTGATGGATTTTCCGTGCTTGCTCGATGATTTCGGGCGGTGCAGCCATCCAGCCGAGTCGCCAGCCTGTCATCGCAAAGGTCTTGGAAAAGCCGTTGATTACGACAGTCCGCTTGCGCATACCGTCAAGCTCTGCGATTGAAATATGCTTGGAATCATAGGTCATTTCAGAGTAAATTTCATCCGAAAGCACCATGATATCCGTATCGCGCAGTACCTCCGCAATCGCTTCATAATCCTCGCGCCGCATGATTGCGCCGGTCGGGTTATTGGGATAGGAGAGCATCAGCAGCTTTGTTTTTGGTGTGATTTTGGATTTTAATTCCTCGGCGGTCAGGCGGAATTCATTTTCCTCCTTTGTCGGCAGAGAAACCGGAATACCGTCTGCCATGGCAACAAGCGGCGCGTAGCAAACAAAGCATGGCTCTGTAATCAGCACCTCATCGCCGGGGTTGATCAATGTACGGAGCGTGAGGTCTACCGCCTCGGAGCCGCCGACTGTCACGAGCAGTTCATTTTCGGGACAATAGCTGAGATGATATTTGCGCTCCATGAAACGCGAGATTTCCTCTCGAAGCTGAAGCAAGCCGGAATTTGCGCCATAAAAGATTGCCTGTCGTTCGAGCGTAGAAATTGCTGCGGAACGGATTGTCCATGGTGTACGGAAATCCGGTTCACCGACGCCCAGAGAAATGACACCCTCCATATTTTCTGCCATATCAAAGAAACGGCGAATCGGAGAGGGCGCAATATTCTGTGCGCGCTGGGAAAGAATGGATTCATAATTCACAGATAGACACCTCTTTCGTCGCTCTGTTCATTCTGAATCAGAATGCCCTTTTCTTTATAGCGTTTGAGGACGAAGTGTGTCCGTGTCGAAAGAACGCCGCCGAGCGTTGCAAGACGCTGTGAGACAAAGCCTGCGATATCGCGCAGACCGGAGCCCGTCAGCGTAATGCCGAGGTCATAGCCGCCGGACATCAGCGTAACGGATTCAACTTCTTCAAATCCGGAAATCATGCGTGAAATTTCATCAAAGCCGCAATCCGGCTGCGGTGTGATTTTCAGCTCGATATATGCCGAAACCTCGTCGCAGTCCGCGCGCTCCTCATCGACAATGACGCTGTAACCGCGGATGACGCCGGAATCCTCCAGCTCCTTAATTTGCTTTGTGACAGTTGCTTCATCTCTGCCGAGGATGGTTGCAAGCTCGGCATTGGAAAGTCTTGCGTTTTGCTTCAAAAGCTGTAACAGCTCTTTCATATGGAATCGCTCCTTTATCGTAGAATCTTATTTATTTGTTTTTATTGATGCTCCTGATACCGTATCACACCGCCTGTGATGGTTGTCAGCACTTTACCGGTGAACGTCATGCCCTTGAATACGGTGTTGTGCGACTTGGAATGCAGCTTTTCCGGTTCGACCGTCCATTCGCGGTTCAAATCAACCAGAATCAGATCAGCCGGCTGTCCCACAGAGAGCGTCCGGATGGGAAGATGCAGCAATCTGCGCGGATTATCGCTCATGAGCCGAACGATATCCTGCAATGAGAGCAGATTGGTATGATAGAATACGGTCAGCGTTGCGGCAAGAGAGGTTTCCAGTCCGACAACACCGTTCGGGGCTTTTTCAAAATCAGCCTTTTCCTCTGCGGTATGCGGTGCGTGGTCTGTGATGATGCAGTCGATCGTGCCATCAAGGATGCCCTCTTTGATCGCGGCAACATCATCGGGCGTGCGAAGCGGCGGGTTCATCCGGTAATCGGCATCGCGCTTCATCAGCAGTTCATCGGTCAGCAGAAAATAATGCGGTGCGGTTTCACAGGAAACATTGCCGCCGGCTGCCTTTGCTTTCCGGACGGCGTCTGTACTGCCACGGGTTGAAACATGGCAGATATGGAGCTGCGCACCGGTTTCGAGTGCAATGTTCAAATCACGCTCGGTAATGGAATCCTCAGAAAGACGATCCATGCCCTTGACGCCGAGTGCTTCGGAAACAGCGCCCTTATTGATAATACCGCCGTTGATGATTTCCAAATCCTCACAATGTGATACAACCGGCAGACCGGCTTCTTTTGCTTTGGTGAGTGCGGCTTTCATCAGTTCTTCTGTCGGGACGGGTCTGCCGTCATCGGAAAGCGCAGTCACGCCGGCAGCTTTCATTGCAGCATAATCGGAGAGCTGTTCGCCTTTGAGTCCGATTGTCAGCGTACCTGCCTGATGTACCTCCACACCGGTTTCTGCGGCGCGGTCAAGAAATTCGCGTATTTGTGCCGGATTGTCCATTGCGGGTGTTGTATTCGGCATACAAAGTACGCCGGTCACGCCGCCGGCAAGCGCTGCTGCTGTACCGGTATATACATCCTCTTTATGCGTCTGACCGGGATCACGGAAGTGAACGTGCATATCAAATAGTCCCGGCAAGGCGGCAAGACCACTGCCGTCTATCACGCGCGCTGCTTCCGCTTCGAGCTGCGAACCGATTGCGGCAATTTTGCCATCTTTCAGAAGGATATCGCAAACTGTGTCCTGCACGCTGTCAGCTGCGCGGACATTGCGGATGAGTATGGTTTCCATGAAGCATTCAGCCTCCTTTTGTTCCAATCTGTTATGGTTCAATGCCTGTTACAGCATTTTGCGGATTCCGGAAATTTTACGCTTGATTCGCTGATATTTGTTGCGTTTCCGATGCGTCAAAAGGCGCAGCACACCGGCAGCCAATGCAAAAAACAGGATACGGTCAACACCCTTTGCAACGAGCAGCTTTGTGCCCTCCTGAATCGGGATTGCGTCGCTTGGCTTTTCCGTGCCAACAGCGTCCTGTCTTCCGCATCCGGCATGAAAAAATGCTTTTCCGGATTTACTGTTCCACTTCCATTCCTTCGTCATGCGGCACCTCCTCCGACTCTCCGAGGATATCACGTTTGCGCTGCTCGAATTGCTCATCCGTCAGGATGCCAAGCATACGCTGTTTTTCCAATGCGTGAAATAACTTGATTGTATCCGGCGCATGAAGATTCGGGACAGGCTTTCCGAATGCCTCTGCCGGAGGGACGGCAATCAGAAAATGAATCTTCTTGCCCATGTCCGCAAACATATTTTCATGCTCTGTGCGAATATTATCGGCAGGCTCATCTGCATGGAGATCAAATGAGGTGGTCAATATCTTCCAGCCGGATTCTTCAAAATAGGTAATGGATTCGGTAAAGAGATCGCGGTCATCGGTTTTAAAGTGCAGCTCGCCGCGCAGGATTGCCGCATATTGTCGAAGCTGGCGCGGATGTGTCAGGCGGCGTTTTTTGTGGCTCTCTTTCGGCCATGGATTACAGAAATTGATATAGATACGATCTACGCCGTCCTCCGGATTCACAACCTCGGAAATGCGTTCGATATTGAGAATCGAAAGGCGGATATTATCCGGTTCTCTGCCGGCTTCTGCGAAAGCCTGCTCGGTTTTTCGTTTTGCAACGCCGAGCATTTCCGATTTGATGTCCAGTGCAAGATAATTATTTTCCGGATGCTGCACTGCCGCCTGCGATACCCAGCCGCCCTTTCCGCAGCCAAGCTCGATATAAAAAGGCTGTTCCGGTTTAACAAACTGACTGCGCCATTTTCCGGCGAGTACAAATGCGTTATCCATACAGAATGGCGATGCGGCAAGCTCCGGACGCGCCCATTTTTTGAATCGGATTCTCATAATTTATCGTTCCTTATCCATAAGATGATTTGATTTCATTTTATTATATCACATGAATTCGGAAAAATCAATGGTCGGAGCGTGAAAAGATGCGTAAAACGAATTACAAACAGAAAACCGCGCACTTGATAAAAAGTACGCGGTTCAGCTTATTCGGCATATTTTGAATCAATGTTGAAATATTCTTCCAGACAAAGTCCGCTGTCATAAACCTTTTTTGCCATGTCTTTGCCGAGATACCGGATATGCCATGATTCATATTTATATCCGGTAATTTCCTCTTTTCCTTTTGGAAAACGGATGATAAAGCCGTATTTCCAAGCATTTTCTGCAAGCCATTTTGCTTCCGGCGTATCATGGAACGCATCGCCTGCGTAATTACAGTCGATGGCAAGACCGGTCTGATGCTCGGAATGTCCCGCACGTGCAGAAAACGTATCGGCTTTTTCCTTTCCGTCTCGTGCGATATAGTTATGATAAAGCGTATCCTGCATTTCATACGAACGATAGTCCGATACAGAATAGATGGAAAGACCGTCTTTGGTTGCGGCTGCCTGAAGCTCGGTGAATGCAGCTCTGGTTTCCTCGGACAGTCCGCCCGGATTGAAGGTTTTCGGCAGCGCATAGGTTTTGTTGACGATCATGACCTTTTGAATATAGGTAATACCGTCAATGACCTCCATATCCGCACGCTCTGCCGTATTGGATGCGGTTTGCGTGGTCGTCGTCGTGCTTGCAGCATCGTCTGTCTGCTTCGGCTTTGCCGTGACCGTTTCATTTGGATCGACAACGCTGACCTTGACCTCTGCAAATACTGCCGGATTATTGACCGATGTGACGCGGATGATACAGTTTCCGCTGCCGACTGCGGTAATATTGCCGAGCCAGTCAACCGTCGCAACCTTTTGATCGGTGGATTCCCATTTTTCGGATTTATCGGTTGCATTTTCGGGCGTCATGGTGACAAGCGGCATAACCGGCTTATCTCCGACCTTGAGTGCGGCATCATAGAATGAAAGCGTCAGACCGGTAACAGAACCCGGCGGCAGCGCTTGCGTTGTAGTTACTGCCGTGGTGGTTGTTGTAAGCGATGTGCTTGCTGTTGTCGTAGTGGTCACCTCCGTAGTGGTTTCGGACGAAAGCGCCTCCTCAACAATCGGGACGGAATTTTCGATTCCGGAACGTGTACGCGGTGCGTGATCCGCTACCATGAGCGTAACGCCTGCCGCAAGACCGAATACAATGACGATTGCAAGCGGCAGCGGTGAATTGGAAATCGTACTGTTCGTTTTTCTTTTCTGATTTGCCATGCTTTGTGTTCCTTTCTGCACTTCATTATTTTCATCTTTAGGTGCTTTCATTTTATTATAGCACATTTTTTCGGATTTGTCACTAGGTGTTGATATTTTTTTCATGCAGCAGAATTGACCGGAGCCGAGTGCTAAAGTTTTGCAAATATACATATAGATTGATGATCCTATGTAATGAGAAAATCGGCAGGGGAGCGTGCGTATGCGGAGTACAGCGATTTACGTCCGGCAGTCTGTGGAGCGACCGGATAGCGTGAGCCTTGAGACGCAGGAAGCACTCTGCCGTTCGGAGCTGCTGTCGGATACGACTGTCAAGGTCTATCGTGACGCAGGCTATTCCGGAAAAAATACGGAACGTCCTGCGCTGAAAATGCTGATACGGGATATTTGCGCAGACGAAATCGGAACGGTTCTGGTGTATAAGCTCGATCGTATCAGCCGAAATCTCGCAGATTTCACACAGCTTCTCCGTATATTTGAAACGCATCGGGTTGAATTTCGTTCGCATTCCGAACGCTTTGAAACTGCGTCACCGCTTGGGCAGGCAATGCAAAGTCTGCTGATGGTGTTTGCACAGCTTGAGCGTGAAACCATCAGCGGCAGAGTTCGTGACGCGGCATTTGCGCGTGCGAAGCAGGGATTTGATACGGGTGGGTCGCCGCCGGCAGGCTTTCGGCGTGTTCCGATAACGATTGGCGGTACACATACGCAAATGCTTGCCCCCGACGAGTATGCGCCGTTGATTGCGGATGGTTTTTCTGCGTATCTTGCTGCGGAGGGTTCGCTTTCTGTTGTCAGCCGATATTGGAATGATGCCGGATTCCGAACGCGCCGCGGCGGTATATGGCTGCCGCATACGGTTTGTCGAGTGCTGCGCAATCCGGTCTATGCACAGGCAAACGCGGAGGTTTATGCGTATCTTGCGGCAAATGGTGCGGTACTTTGTATACCGGAACCATTGCCGCCAAATCACGGCGTTTATCTATATGCAGATCGCCGTATCAACCATAGCCGTTTTACCGATTTGCATGGCGTATACGCAATTTGTGCGCCGCATTTCGGATTGGTCGCACCGGAAATCTGGCTCGGCTGTCAAAAAAAGCTGACAGCCTCCCGACAACGCCGAACACAGGGCAGCGGTCAGAAAACATGGCTCAGCGGAAGAATATTTTGTATGCGCTGCGGCAGTGCGATGACCGCTGTTCGCGGCAGACATACCGATTACCTGATTTGCAGCGGAAAAAAGCGCGGCATTTGTGAGGGCGCAGGGGCGGTATGGCAGGTGCAGAATGCCGAGGAGCTGGTTGGTGCGCTGCTTGCCCGACAGCTTTCCGAGCTTGCTTCCGCTGCTGCCGTTCATTCGCAGACAGAAGAAAATCCGGCGCTTCAGGCATTGATTTTACGGCGCGGTGCATTGCTTCAGCAGCTTTGTGACCCACATGGCGGCGCGCTTTCATTGTTGACAGAAGCCGCTGAGCAGCTGAATACACAGATCGCGGCACTGCAAGCTGCCGAGGTCACAGAAGCCGGCTCTGCTCATCCAAAACTGCCGGATTGGGTGCATTGTACGCTGCCGCAAAAGAAAACCATTGCGCATATTCTGCTGCGCTGTGTGGCTGCGGACGGCAATACGCTGCACGTTTTTCTCACCTGAAACCGAAAGGAGAATCTGCATGGAAATGCTTCTGCAGCTGCTGACGCCGCGCAATGTTTTATTGCTTGTTGCGATTGTCGTGATTCTTCGGATGGGCATAGAATATTATCGAAGAAAAACACATAGATTCGTTTCTTTTTTAATCGGGACGTGTAGCGGAATTGCTGCGCTTTTATTGCTGCATTTTTATGGCGGTGTCATTCATTTTACGCCGCCGCTTACGATTTATACAGTGTTTGTTGCGGCAGGAGCCGGTATACCGGGTGTAGGATTACTGTATTTGATGGAGCTGCTGCAATATTAGCAAAGTGCTTTCGATGGTCAGGCGGCACGTCATTTCTGAGTCAGACCGAGATTTTTTCTTCTGCTCCCGTTGACATATCAAGCAGATTATGATATAATAGCTATGATTTTATTTGAAAGGATGTTGAAAGGATGGATTGGGAATTTCAATTCCTAAACTGGGTTCAGGAGAATTTGCGCAACGAATTTTTGGACAAAATTGTACCGATTATCACAAAATTGGGTGACGGCGGTGTATTTTGGATTATCCTCACGCTGCTGCTGTTCATTCCGAAGCGCACCAGAAAATATGCGCACGTTTCTGCATTGGCTTTGATTTTTTGTGTGATCGGCGGCAATCTGATTCTCAAAAACGTTCTTGCCAGACCGCGTCCCTTCTGGCTCGAAAACGGCAATCCGCTTGCAATGATCGGTATTCAGGGCAATCCGCTGGAACGGATTTATGTTCGGAACAGCGAAATCATTGTTCCGGAGGGCAGAACGCTTTTGCAGCTTTTAATCAAGGCGCCGACAGATTTTGCATTTCCGTCCGGACATACGCAGGCGTCCTTTGCCGCAGCGACCTCCATTTGTATGTGGAAGAAAAAATTTGGCATTCCGGCGCTGATTCTGGCAACGCTCATTGCATTTTCCAGAATGTATCTCTATGTGCATTATCCGACCGATATCCTTGGCGGTATCCTGTTTGGTGTCGGCTATGCGCTGCTTGGACTTGCAATCTGCAATAAGCTGTTCCGCAAGAAAACATGGGATGGCTGCGAGGGCGCGCGCCGTCTGGCAAGAAAAAAGAAAAAGCAGGCAGAAGCGGTTACCGTCTCTGCTGACTAATGTGATAACGCAAAAGCCGTGGAACTGCTGGTTCTGCGGCTTTCTCTATCAGGAATGCTTGACAAATCCGACAGGCTTTGCTATAATAATCCCATCCAAAAATCTATGATGCGAATAAAAAGGAGTTGCTGTCATGCGCATTTATCATGAGGTCAGCGAGCTGATCGGCGGTACGCCGCTGCTGGAGCTTGTCAATATCGAAAAAGCAAATCAGCTTTCTGCGACCGTCCTTGCAAAGCTGGAGTGCTTCAATCCGGCAGGCTCGTCCAAGGACAGAGTGGCACGGGCAATGATTGATGATGCTGAGAAAAAGGGCTTGCTCAAGCCTGGCAGCGTATTGATTGAACCGACCTCCGGCAATACCGGTATTGGCTTAGCGTCTGTTGCGGCGGCACGGGGCTATCGGCTGATTCTCACCATGCCCGAAACCATGAGCATCGAGCGCCGGAATCTGATCAAAGCATATGGCGCAGAGGTCGTTTTGACTGATGGCGCTAAGGGTATGCAGGGTGCGATTGAGAAGGCAGATGCGCTTGCTGCGGAGCTTCCGAACAGCTTTATTCCGGCTCAATTCTTAAATCCTGCAAATCCGGCTGCACATGAAGCGACAACAGGTGTTGAAATTTGGGAGGATACCGATGGAACGGTCGATATTTTCGTTGCCTGCGTTGGTACGGGCGGCACAATCAGCGGTACGGGCGCGTATTTGAAAGCGCAGAACCCAAATATTCGGGTTGTTGCCGTTGAGCCAAAGGGTTCGCCGGTGCTATCGGGGGGAACGCCCGGTCCGCATGGGATACAGGGTATCGGTGCAGGCTTTGTTCCGGAAACGCTTGATACGCAGATTTATGATGAGATCATCACGGTGACCGATGCGGATGCCTATGCGGCAGGCAGGGCAATCGCGCGCAATGAGGGCATCTTGGTTGGCATTTCCTCCGGCGCGGCTGCTTGGGCGGCGATTGAACTCGCAAAGCGTCCGGAGAACAAGGGAAAGGTCATCGTTGCCCTGCTGCCCGATACCGGTGAGCGCTATCTCTCAACCCCGATGTTTGAAGCATAAAAAACATCAAAAGTCGGATGGATATAAAAAAGTAACTCCCAAGGAGATTGGGCACTCATTGCCACCGCCCACCTATTTTGTCACGCAGGCAAAGGTTTTGTCAAGGTGGAGGTGCTCCTCTGTCGCTGTGTATTACAAGCGGTGCTGTAATTTTTCGCTCCTTCATTGCTTTGCGTACTGTATTTGCTACATGAACCGCCTCCAGCGTTTCTGATAAAGTCCATGCAATGATTTTTCTTGAATAAAGATCCATTGTGCTTTAATGCCAATCTGATTCATATATTTTCCTACAGTGCGTTCAGATATTATCTCACCTTTTTCGCGTAGCTTAACAGTTATTTTAGGAGCTCCGTAATTCTGATAAGAATCATTGTAAATATCAACGATTTCTTCCTTAATCGGATTCCTTCTGAGCTCTGTTTACTTTGGCTTATTTTTATTCTAGCATTCGTACACTACTATTCCGCAAACGGCTGACACAACAATCAACACGATTGGAGAAATCTTCTTTTTCAGAATAGGTTTTGAGGCAAACATTATAACAGCGAGAATAACAGTCAAAATAATCGCCTTAATATCGTAATTGAAATTATTAGTTAGTCCTATCGCATTATTTAGAATCATAAAGATACCTGTTGCCATAATGATTCCGATAATGCAAGGTTTCAAACCGCGGAGTATTGCCTGCATATATTTATTATTCAATAGATTTTCCAGTGCTATCATTACAAGGAGAATAATAACAAACGACGGAAGAACAACTGCCAATGTTGCAATTACAGCACCTAAAAAGCCTGCTTGACTGCTTCCTACATAGGTTGCCAGATTTACCATAATCGGACCAGGAGTGCTTTCGCTAACTGCTATCATATAGGTTAATGCTTCGTCAGTCAGCCAACCATAGGACAAAACCACATCACGAATTAGCGGAATCGCACCATATGCACCGCCAAATGCAAATAAGCCGACGCGAAGAAATCCCAAAAACAGATCAAGATAAATCATTTCTTCGCACCAGCTTTCTGCTCAGGAGAGCCTTTTGCAATAAAAATAGTCAAACTCACCACAGCCGTAATAAGCATTAGCGCTATGGTTGAGAAGTTCCATGCAAAGATATTGATAGCGAGCATTGCAACGAGAGAGCATACCATAATTACCCGTGGCAAAACTTTTTTGTGCATTTTCTTTGTCATAGTAATTCCAGCATCCAAAATCAAAATGCCCACAGCGATTTTAATCCCCTTGAATGCATTTGCAATAATTGCAATTTCCAAAAAATTATCCAAGAACATGGAAATAATATAAATTACTGCAAAAGACGGAACGATGATACCGAATGTTGCGATTATAGCCCCAAGTAAACCTGCTTTTTTATATCCTACAAAGGTGGCACAGTTAATCGCAACTGGACCAGGAGTTGACTCTGCAATAATCGTTACATTCATCATCTCATCATGTGTAATCCATTGCTTTCTTTCAACACAGATGTTTTCTATCATAGAAATCATTGCATATCCACCGCCAAAAGTAAAGAAACCTATCTTGGCAAATGTTAAAAATAAATCTAACAGCATCTATACCCTCCTGCCCAGATTCCTTTACCGTTAAACAAATGTTGATTGACCGTTTTTATTATAACAGTAAAAATATGAAAAGTCAACGTCATAACAAACGCAAAGTCACTTCTGACATCAATATCAGAAGTGACTTTATCATTCTTCTATAAAGATAAATGCGGTTAACCAAACAAATAAGTACCGTCCGCGGTTTTGACCATCATAATCTCATTGCCGCTGACAACTGTTACGGGTGCTTCATCGCCTGCATAGAGCGCCTGCAGCGAGAACTGTACGTCGCGGATTTCTTCTGCATTCTTTTTGCAGTCCTCAGCGAGCTTGTCGTCAAAGATTCCAGCGTCGATGAACGCTTGGAAAAAGTCGTCAATATTGACCTTTTCTTCCGGATAATATGAGATTTGCAGATTGGTCAGCGTCCAGCTTTCGTAGCCGTCCTCGTCAAAGCGTGAGCAAAGATTTTTAAAGCTTTCCTCTGACGATGAGCCCTGTTCCTTCAGATATTCGCTGTATGCCTCCAGATAGGGCGGATACATCGTTTTTTTGAAGGCTTCGTAATCCTTCTGCTCAATGGCGGTAAAATAAGTTTTCAGGGTATCAATATATGCACTGTCCACATCCTCGGCAGCATCAACTTGCAGACCCTTTTCGGTGCTTGTATCACTCTGCGCGGAGCTTTCCGCAGAATTTTCAGAGGACTGCGCAGTTTCATTCGAGCAGCCGGTCATGCAGAGCATTGCCGCAAGAATGCCGGCGGCGATCAATCGTTTCATGTTATGTACCTCCGTTTACGAATACATCAGATACCATTCATTCTGATACTGGATTGCAAAGAGCGTTTCTCCGACAAGGGAATCCTCCGTTTCTTTTTTGTTGCCGGAGTCTTTCTTATCGACATATCGTGTGACTGTCAGCTCGTACAATTTCTGCGTATCGTCTGAGATGGCTTTCATGTCTTGATCCTCTGCAAGCTGGTCAAGCATGACCGCAAGCGCATCACGAGAGCTGGATTCTCCGATCTGCGATGCCAGATTGGTCACATCAACAAATGTATATGCGAAATCATAACCGAAATACTCTTTGATCGAGTCATAGGTACGGTCGATGATATCCTGATCGGTCAGCGTATTTTCATAAAGGGCGGTCAGCTGATAATCATGATAAAGCGGAAACAGCACCGAACCAAATGCTTCGCCGTCCTTTGTTTCAATGGCATGATAATAGGTGTAGAGCTTATCCACCAGTGCGTCATCCAGAAACCGTTTGTCGTAGGAGAATGTCATGCTGCGGCTGGAATCGCTCGATATTGTTGCGCCATAAGGCAGCTGTTCTTCTGCGATATCGTCTGTAGAATTGGACGCACCGCAGCCTGTCAGCGAACATCCCATCAACAGCAATGCGCATACTGCTGTAAGTAATCTGTGTTTCATACTGTACTCCTTTGGGTTTACGGGTTAGGCGTCCTCTAACAGAATGAGCTGTTCCAGAAGCGTATCCTGTTGCAGACGGATTTCTTCAAGACGATTGCAAACTTGCTGCATCTGTTCATAATTTCCGGTGACCGTTTCATCTGTCAGCGATTCCTGAAGCGCATCCTGCTCGGCTTGCAGTGCGTCCATTTCCTGTTCCAGACGCTTGATTTCCGCGCGGCGTTTTGCTTCCTGACTGCGCTGCTCCTTGGAGCGATAACCGGCTTTTTGTGCTTCGGCGGCTTTGCGCTGTTTTTCCTCGATGGCGGCTGCCTGTTCCTCCTCGGTGCGGCGGCGAATCTGCTCCTGATAGGACGAGAACTTTCCTTTGAATGGCGTCAGACTGCCGTTTTCGAGTACAAATAGCTGATCGGCAAGTCGATCCAGTAAATAGCGGTCGTGGCTGACAAACAGAATCGTGCCGTCAAATTCACTAAGTGCTTGTTCGAGGATTTCCTTTGTGGTCAAATCCAGATGGTTGGTCGGCTCGTCAAGCAGGAGGATATTGCCGTGCTCCTGCATGAGAATCGCAAAACATAGCTTTGCACGTTCACCGCCGGAGATCACGCCTGTTTCCTTGAACACATTTTCACCGGTCAAGCGTACTTGTCCGAGCAGATTGCGCACCTCGAAATCGCTGAGAATCGGATAACGGTCATGCAGCTCGTCGAATACGGTTGCATACGGGTTCAGGCTCTCACTCTCCTGTTCAAAGCAGCCGAGCCGCGTACCGGCAGCCCAGCGAACCAAGCCCTTGTGCGGCATAATATTTCGCAGTACCTTGAGCAGCGTGGATTTTCCGGCACCGTTTTCTCCGATGATGCCGATTTTATCGCCGCGGCGCACCGAAAAAGAAATATTTTCCATGAGTGTTTTCTGCGATGTGCCGCTGCCAACGGTCAGGTCAATGTTTTTGACCTCCAGTACGTCAATCGGCGGTGTGATGCTGTAGGTAAACGAAATCTTTGCAGCTTTTGCTGCGGCATAGGGCTTGTCGATGCGTTCGATTTTATCAAGCTGTTTTTCACGTGATTTCGCAGATTTTGCAGTCGAAGCACGGACTTTGTTTTTAGCGATATAATCTTCCAGCTTGGCAATTTCGCGCTGCTGTGCGTCATATTCCTTTTGCTGACGTTCGCGGGATTCGGCACGCAGTCTTGTGAATGCGGTATAATTTCCCTTATAGCGTGTCATTTCACCGTGTTCCAGCTCGCAGATGCTCGTGCAAAGACGATCAAGGAAGAAACGGTCGTGGCTGACAATCAGCAGTGCGCCGCGCCATGTTTTGAGATAATCCTCCAGCCAGCCGACAGTCTGGAAATCGAGATGGTTGGTCGGCTCGTCCAGAATCAGCAGGTCCGGTGCTTCCAGCAGCAGCTTACAGAGCGCAAGACGCGTTTTTTCGCCGCCGGAAAATCCGGAAATTTGCCGCGGCAGGGTATTCTCATCAAAGCCCATGCCGTACAGCACGGTACGGATGCGAACATCCGTCGTATAACCGTCATTGATCTCAAAAAATGCGGATAGTCTTGCGTATTCATCCAGCTCCTCCGCAGAAAGTCCGGATTCCATTTTCGCTTCCAAGGTCTGCATCACAGCCTTTGCCTGATGCAGATGCGAAAACGCGTCATTCATTTCCTCCAGAACCGTCTTGCTGCCGTCCAAACCGGCATCTTGTGCGAGATATCCGATCCGGAGATTGGGTGCTTTGGCGATCGCAGGCTCATCCCGTTCAAAGGCGTCGGGCAATTCCTGCTCGGTCAGGATGCGCAAAAAGGTACTCTTTCCGCAGCCGTTATCGCCTACAAGTCCGATTCGGTCCTGATTTTCGACAGTCAGATTGACCGAACGCAGCACGTGATTGTCCTGATAAAATTTGTGTATACCGGTGCATGATATCAGCATACGGTTATCCTCATTCTGTGGGTAAATCCCACGCTCTTATTTTCATTGATTCTGCGTTTGTTCTACCTTGACGGCAACAAATCCATACGGCGGCAGGACGACATCATTGCCGCGGATTTCGCCGTGGACAACTCTGAACACCGTATATTGATGATTGAACGGCGTTTTGTCAACGGGGAATACAATCTCATGGTCAGAACGATTCAGCGCAATGACCATACCCTTGCGGCGATGCGCCCGATATCGCGCAAATACGATATAATCATCTGCAAGCGTCAGGAATTTCAACGCACCGTCAACAAATACCTTTGAGCTGTGGCGAATTCTGGAAAGCTCCTGCGTAAATGCAATCAGCTCCTGATCCTCATGTCCCCATGGGAAGCAGCGGCGGTTAAATGGGTCGCAGTAGCCATCGAGTCCTGCTTCATCGCCGTAATAAATGCTCGGCACGCCCGGCAGGAAGAATTGCAGTACCATTGCTGCCTTGAGCTTTTTCTTGCCGATTTCGTATTGCTGCGGATTGAGTCTGCGTTCCGCCTGCCAATCCTTATCTCTGCCGTTTGCCGGTTCGCCGCCGAGAATCGTGATTGCACGCTCAATATCATGCGTGGAAACAAAATTCATCAATACATCTACGGCGCATTTCGGATAATTTTCGAGAATGGTCATGATGCTGTTGCGGAAATCATACGGGCTGCATCCGCCGAGATACTGCATAATCGCACTGCGGAACGGATAGTTCATGACGGAATCGAGCTGATTGCCGAGCAGATAACGCCGGCGTACACCATATGCCTCCTTGGTGGAAGCGTCCTCCCAGACCTCTCCGATAATGACATGATCACCGGCTGCCGATTTCACGCAGTCATGCAGATGGTCGAGGAATGCGTCCGGCAGCTCATCGGCAACGTCAAGACGAAAGCCTGCCGCACCAAGCCGCATCCAGTAATTCAGCACGCCGTTCTTTCCACAGATATATTCCGTATATCCCGGCTCATTTTCATTGACATTCGGGAGCGTATCAATGCCCCACCATGCTTCATAGACATTCGGATACTGATGGAAGCTGTACCACTTATAATACGGGCTATCCTGTGAGTTGTATGCGCCAACCGTATCATAGCGGTTGAATTTGTTGAAGTATACACTGTCTGCGCCGGTATGGGAAAATACACCGTCAAGGATGACCTGTATGCCGTGACGCTCAGCTTCGTTGCAAAGCCGTGCAAAATCCTGATTTGTACCGAGCAGCGGATCGACCCTGCGGTAATTTGCGGTGTTATAGCGGTGGTTTTCGTGAGATTCAAAAATCGGGTTCAGATAGATACAGGTTACGCCGAGTGATTCAAGATAATCGAGCTTCTGTATGATACCCTCTAAATCGCCGCCGAAATAATCGTTATTCCAAACATGACCATTCTGATCGGGACGATAATAGGGCGTGCCGCCCCAGTCCTCACGCAGAACACGGTCGGTTGGAACATTTTCATGCGGCACACCGCTTCGGCAAAAGCGATCCGGAAAGATTTGATACATCACGCCACCCTTGAGAAATTCCGGCGTTTTGAAGGCTTCGTCATATACCGTCAGCTGAAACAAATCGCCCTCACCGACAACGCCCTCGTGTGCGGCGGTTTTTTTGATATAGAACCACTGACCGCCCGAAATATACGAAAAATAATAGTAATGCACACCGGGGAATTTGGCAGAGCAGACCGCGGAATAGTATACATAGCCGTCGCTCTGCGTGATGTTGCTCAGCGGAATAAAGCGCTCCTTCATGCCCGGACGATACAGCACGAGCATCGGGTTTGTATCCAGCTTTGTGGATTCCGGCAGACAAATCGTGATAGTACACAGCTCATTCTGCCGCAGCGCGCCGAAAACAGACTTATAATTACGATCCCAACTGTCGTAGATTTTTCTCATAGCAGAAACCTCTGAATCCCAAAAATAAAGGCGATCCTCCGATCGCCTTTTTATTATGGCTACAGCATAGCAAAGTCATGCTGTTCGGATGCAGCTTACAAATTCCAGATATTCTTTGCATATTCGGTGACAGCGCGGTCTGCGGAGAATACGCCTGCACCGGCAATGTTATGCAGACTCATCTTTGCCAAACGCTGCTTATCTGCATAGCACTGCGCTGCATACGCCTGTGCTGCACGATAACTGTCAAAATCAGCAAGCACCATATACGGATCCTGCGTGCGCAGCGATTGTGCGATATCGGGGAATTTATCGCCGTTGATGCCGTTGTTGATACGGTCTACACAGGCACGGATCAGACCGTGGTGAGCATAGATCTCCTGCGGATGATAATGCGGCTTACGGTGATTGACCTCATCGGTTTTCATACCGAAGATAATGATATTTTCATCGCCGGCAGCATCCTTGATCTCGATGTTTGCGCCGTCCAGCGTACCGATTGTGACAGCACCATTGAGCATCAGCTTCATGTTGCCTGTTCCGGATGCTTCTGTACCGGCAAGTGAAATCTGCTCGGAGTAATCGGAAGCCGGCATCAGCAGCTCGGAAAGCGTGACGCAGTAGTTTTCGAGGAATACGACCGTGAGCTTTTCGCTGATTTTCGGATTTCTGCGAATTTCCTCGGAAAGACTCCAGATCATTTTGATAATCTGCTTTGCAAGATAGTAGCCCGGCGCAGCTTTTGCAGCGAAGATATAGGTCTTGGGTGCGAAAGCCATATCCGGATTATCAAGCAGCATCTGATAATCTGCAAGAATATTCAGTGCATTGAGATGCTGACGCTTGTATTCGTGCAGGCGCTTAACCTGAACGTCAAATACGCTGTCCGGATTCAGTATGATACCGTTTTTCGCTTTGACATATTTTGCAAATTCAACCTTGTTTTCGCGCTTGACTGCCATGAGCTGCTCAAGCACTGCCGCGTCATCCTGGAATGCACGGAATTTTTCAAGCTCGGCAGCATTTTTGAGGAAGCCGCCGCCGATGGACGATTTCAGGAGCTTTGTCAGACCGGGGTTCGACTGATACAGCCAGCGGCGGTATGCAATACCGTTTGTGACATTGGTAAACTTTTTCGGCGTGTAGCGGTATTCGTTGTTGAAAACGGAATCCTTGATAATTTCAGAGTGCAGCTTAGAAACGCCGTTGACACTGTGCGAAGCCACAACGCAGAGCGTTGCCATATGAATCAGATTATCCTGAATAATGGACATCTTAGTTGTCAGTGCGCTGTCATTGGTTCTTGCAAAGACCTCTGCGCAGTAACGGTTATTGATTTCCACGATAATCGAGAACACGCGCGGAATGACTCTGCGGACAAGGTTGATGTCCCACTTTTCGAGTGCCTCTGCCATAACGGTGTGATTCGTATAGGCAAAGACGCGCTTTGTGATATCCCAAGCTTTCTCCCAGCTGTAGCCGCAGTCATCGAGCAGAATGCGCATCAGCTCCGGAATTGCAAGCGTCGGGTGCGTATCGTTGATGTGGATCGCGACCTTGTCTGCGAGATTATCGAGCGTACCGTAAACGCTCATATGGTTGTTGACAATATCACCGATTGCCGCTGCGCAGAGGAAGTATTGCTGGCGCAGACGGAGCGATTTGCCCTCAAGGTGGTTGTCGTTCGGATAGAGTACCTTGGAGATTGCATTTGCGATGGAATTCTGTGCAAGCGCCTTGGAATAATCGCCCTGATTGAACATTGCCATATCAAAGCTCGGTGCCTTTGCAGACCATAATCTCAGTACGGAAACCGCATTGCTGTCGTAACCGGAAACATACATATCGTAAGGGATTGCGGTTACGGTGCTGTAGTTGATATGGGATACATGGTGATACTGCTGATCCCAGTATTCTTCGAGATCGCCCTCAAAGTGGATTTCGATCGCCTGCTCCGGCTTCGGATCAAGCCAGACCTCGCCGCCGGGCAGCCAGTTATCAGGCAATTCGGTTTGCCAGCCCTCTTCAAGCTGCTGCTTGAAAATGCCGTACTCATAGCAGATCGAGTGACCGGTTGCCGGATAGCCTGTTGTTGCAAGACCGTCCAGATAGCAGGCAGCCAGTCTGCCAAGACCACCGTTTCCGAGTCCTGCATCCGGCTCGTAGTCATATACTCTGTCGAGGTTGATACCAAATTTCTTGAGGAATTTTTCAATATCGTCTGCGAGTTCGAGGTTATAAAGGGAGGTCTTGAGCGATCTACCCATCAGGAATTCCATAGAGAGGTAGAAGACCTGCTTCTGACCGGTTGAATTGGCATGGTTCATAAATTTCTGACGCTTTGTTTTCATCAGCTCGGTGATGACCGTGGAAAGCGCCAGATAAATCTGTTTATCGCTCGCCTCGTCCGGCGAAACATTAAATTGCATCTGAAGGCGGTTCAGGAAATCCTGCGTTACCTTTTCCGAAAGTTTGGACATATCTCTTAAACTCCATTTCTCCGTCGTGTAGTAGTCGGTTTGCGCGGCAGGCATAGGGCAGCCGCCGTATCTGCTGTCGTGACGGCGGTGTGCCGGCAGCAGGCGAAGATTGCAGCTTTCATTTTGCGCTGTAATCTGCAAACAATACCATTTTATTATACCCGATTCATGCAGAAAATGCAATAGCTGAATTATACAAATTTGACGCATAGATTCCGGTATATTGCCCAGTCAAATCGAATGATGAGTTAAAAAAATGTTTATAATGCACAGTGTATTTCCGCTTATCTGACCGAACAATCTATGCTGTATTTCACATTTTTAGTCAGAACGTAGAAAAGATACCGGTTTGCGGATTGAAATGCGGTTAGGGGAATTTTATAAGCAGAGAGGGATGCGCTGTAGCGGGTGCGCTTTTTCTTAATAATATCTTATGGTTATCGAACAAAACTTGACTTTCAGCCGAATACATGATATAATAACATGATATAGTATGCGTATCAGTCGATTGAACAAAAATCGGAGGCATCAGATATGATATATGTTTTTTTGGCAGAGGGCTTTGAGGAAATCGAAGCGCTGACGCCCGTTGATTGTCTGCGCAGAGCCGGAAAATCGGTCTGCACGGTCGGAATCGGCGGAACCGTGGTCAAAGGCTCGCATGGGATTCCTGTTACCGCAGACATTGCAGACACCGCATTCGCTGCGGATGATTCTGTAGAGATGATGATACTGCCCGGCGGTATGCCCGGTACGATTCATCTTGGGGAAAGCAGTGTGGTGCAGGATGCGCTGCGTTACTGCGTTTCGCATGATAAATGGATTGCTGCAATCTGCGCAGCCCCCTCAATCCTCGGTGCCGGCGGTTTGCTGAACGGGAAAACTGCAACCTGTTACCCCGGATTTGAAGCGCAGCTGATTGGCTGTAATGCTGTTGCAGAGCCTGTTTGTCAGGATGGCAAAATCATTACCGGCAGAGGCCCCGGTGCTGCAATGGACTTTTCATTGAAGCTGGTTTCGGTGCTTTGCGGCGATGACGCTGCCCGCAGCATTGCAGAGGGAATGGTGTACGCCGGATGAATCAGAAAATCGCAGAGGAGAAAAAAGCTCTGCGCAGAGCAATGCTTCAGCTGCGTGCGGAAATGTCAGCGGATTGCCGGCATTCTGCTGAACAAATTATAACGGAAACGATATTACGGCATCCAGCCTATCAACAGGCGCGGCAGATTTTCTGTTATGCTTCGATGCCGCACGAGGTCAGTACAGATGCCTTGCTCTCTGCGGTTTTGCAGGATGGGAAAATTCTGGGACTGCCTGTTTGCGAGACGCAAAGCTGTACCATGACGTTTTATCGTTTGGATGCACGTTCGGAGCTGCAGGAAGGCGCGTATCGGATCCCGATCCCCCCTGTTTCACAGGAGCGTATCCTGTTGCCGGATGCAGATACACTGATGATTGTCCCGATGCTTGCATATGATGCGGAGGGATATCGGCTTGGTGCGGGCGGCGGTTACTATGATCGCTACTTTGAACGGTACCAAGTCAGAACGCTTGGCATTTGTTATGCAGACTGTCGGCAGACGCAGCTACCACATGATGTGTTTGACCGTAAACTCGATTGCTGTGTAACGGAACAAAAAACGGAGGACTTTTATGGCTGATGAACATATGCCCCGTCAGGACGCTGAGAACGAAGAAGCGCTGACGGTTGAAATCACCGAGCTTTCGGAGGATGATGCGGAGCAGCTTGCCGAATCGGCTGATATCGGGAGCGATACTGCTCTGTTTGCTGCGATTGATGCGGAACTCGGCGCGGAGTCGGATTTGACGGAGCAGGATGCCCCGATTTCGGAGGAGTCTGCACCTGCCGAGAAAACAGATGCGCTCAAGGAAAAGGTTTCCGGCGTTACCGATAAGCTGAAAAATAAAGCAGGACAGCTTACCGATGGGCTTCGAAAATCCGTAAAGCAGAAGAAAAAGAATCAGAATAAGAAAAAGGCAAAGACAAAAAAGCGTTCCATTGAGGAAGAACTTGCCGATCTTGCGGAAGAAGAAAAGCAGTTTGACGAATGGGGCAGAAGAATCCGGAGAAAGCGGAAATACCGCCGGCGTAAAAAGAGCCGTAAGCTCTCCTGTACGCTTGTTTTGCTGACATTGATTCTTGCGTCATCCTCGGTGCTTGCCGCTGCGATCCTTGCCGTTGCAAAGGAGATGTACGGCATTGATAAGGATGTTGACAAGCGTATTGTCGTGATTGAGGAAGGCTCTACCACGCAGGATATCGCGCAGCAGCTGATGGAAGCGAAAATTATCTCTCTGCCGGATGTGTTCCGTCTGGTTTCCCGTATGAACGGAATGGACGGCAGCTATATCGCCGGAGAGCACGTTCTCAGACCGTCTATGTCCTACGAAGCAATGATTGATGAGCTTTGTACGAATATTGCAGACGAGCGTGAGTCGCAGCGCGTTGTATTCCGTGAGGGTATCACGCTGGTTGACGCTGCACGTATTTTGCAGGAGAACCAGATTTGCAATGCCGAGGACTTCCTGTTCTACTTTAACGGCGGTGGCTATGACTGCCGTTTCGAGAATATGCTGCCGGAAAAGAATGCGCAGAAGTGGCAGCAGCGCGAGGGTTATTGCTTCCCGGATACCTACGAATTCTATGTCGATGAGGATCCGAGCATCGTTGCACAGAAAATCTATTCAAACTTTGATTCCAAGCTGACAGACGGTGACTATCAGAAGATGGAAGAACTCGGTATGACGCTGGATCAGGTCATCACATTGGCTTCCATGGTTCAGGGAGAAGCGTCCAGAGTCGATTATATGAAGCGCGTTTCTGCGGTCTTCCATAACCGTCTGAGAAGCCCTGCGATCTATCCGAAGCTCGAATCCGACCCGACCAGAAAGTATGCGGATCTGATTGCGGAAAATCTTCCGATTCCGGATGAAATCATGACGACTGCGTACAACACCTATAAGGGTACCGGTCTGCCGCCGGGTGCGATCAATAACCCCGGTCGAGAAGCGATTGAAGCCGTGCTCTACCCATTGATGCCGTGTAACGATTTCTTCTTCAACTCGAATATTGATACCGGCGAAACCTTCTTCGCAGAAACCTACGATCAGCATCTTGCAAATCTGGAGACCGTTCAGGCACAGTATGCAGCGGCAAAGGCGGCGGCAAATGGTGAGACATAAGCCGGAACTGCTGGCGCCCGCCGGCGACGCCGAATGCTTTGCAGCCGCATTGCAGTTCGGCGCAGACGCCGTTTATGTTGGCGCAAAGGAATATGGAATGCGTGCCGCAGCGAAAAATTTTGATTTTGATGCGTTGCAGCTTGCCGTGCAAACGGCACACGCACAGGGCGTCCGCGTCTTTTTGACAGCGAACGTCCTGCCGCGCAATGCGGAAATGGACGCGTTTCCTGAATTCATCAAACATATCGAGGCGTGCGGCGTTGATGCAGTCATCGCCGCAGATCTCGGTGTTATTACTCAAATCCGCGCCCTTGCGCCGAAGCTGACGATTCATGCTTCTACGCAAACGGGCGTGGTCAATTATCAGACAGCAAACGCGCTCTATGCACTCGGCGTAAAGCGCGTTGTTCTTGCAAGAGAGCTTTCGATTGCGGAAATCGCTGAGATACGTGAAAAAACACCTGCTGATCTCGAAATCGAGGTGTTTGTACATGGTGCAATGTGCATGAGTGTGTCCGGACGCTGTCTGCTCTCGGAATATCTGACCGGCAGAGATGCAAATCGCGGCGCTTGTGCGCAGTCCTGCCGCTGGAAATATGCGCTGATGGAGGAAAAACGTCCGGGAGAGTATTTCCCTGTGGATGAGGATTCCGATGGCAGCTATATTCTCAATGCAAAGGACCTCTGCCTGATGCCCTATCTGAAAGAGCTTGCAGAGGCAGGCGTTGATTCCATTAAAATCGAGGGCAGAGCAAAAGCCGCCTATTATGTCGCAGGTGTGACGAATGCTTATCGTATGGCGCTCGACTGTCTTTTTGATACGCCGCCGCGCCCCGTGCCGGATTGGGTGATGCAGGAGCTGAACAATGTCAGCCATCGTCCCTATACGGTCGGTTTTGCGTTCGGACAGCGTAAAGACCTCATCTGGCAGGAGGAAAACGGCTATATCCGCGATTATGAAGTAATCGGCATCGTGCAGAAGCAGGAAAACGGCAGGCTGTATGTCAGCCAGCGCAACCGGTTCTTTGCCGGCGATACGGTGGAGATTCTCATGCCGCAGCAGAAGCCGTTGACGCTGACCGTCACCGACCTGCAAAACGGCGAGGGTGAAGCCATCGAAAGTGCAAATCATGCCGTTATGGACTGTTCGTTCCGCTGTGAGGAAGCTGTGCCGATGGGTGCGTTTGTAAGAAAAGCGATGAAATAAAACAGGGAAAGCAGGGATCCATATGAATCTCTTTAATAAAATTGAACCGCTGCTGCTCAAGGTGCAGAAGCCGGCACGATATATCGGCGGCGAACCGGGCAGCATCATGAAAAAGAAAGCCGATGTCAAAGCGCGGTTTGCATTCTGCTTCCCCGATCGCTACGATGTCGGCATGAGCCATCTCGGCATGAAGGTGCTGTATTCGTGCATCAACAAGCGACCGGAATACTGGTGTGAGCGTGTGTTTGCGCCGGATACCGATTTTGAGGCGCTAATGCGGGAAAATCATCTGCCGCTCTATGCACTGGAAAGCCTTGAGCCGATCAAGGATTTCGATTTCATTGGCTTTACGCTGCAATATGAGCTTTGCTATACCAATATCCTCAATATGCTGGACCTCGCAGGCGTACCGATTTATCAGCGCGACCGCGGCGAAGAAATCGCACCGATCGTCTGTGCCGGCGGTTCATGCGCGTGTAATCCGGAGCCGCTTGCGGACTTCTGTGATTTGTTCTTCCTTGGAGAGGGTGAGGAACTGAATCTTGAGGTCATGGATTTATATGTAAAAATGAGAGATGCCGGCGCAACGCGTTCGGAGTTCCTGAAAGCGGCTGCCCAGATTCAGGGCGTTTACGTGCCGTCGCTCTATGATGTCAGCTATCATGAGGATGGTACGATTCAAGCCGTGACACCGAAATGCGGCGCACCTGCAACCGTTAAAAAACGTATCATCGAGGATTTTGACGCTTGTCCTGCTCCGGAGGAATTTGTTGTTCCATTCTCTGAGATTGTACATGACCGTGCTGTGACGGAGGTGCTGCGTGGCTGTCTGCGCGGCTGCCGATTCTGTCAGGCTGGCTTCCTTTATCGTCCGTTCCGCGAAAAAACGCCGGAGACGATCTGCGAACAGTCTCGAAAGCTCATCAACAATACCGGTTATGAGGAGCTGTCTCTGTGCTCGCTTTCGACATCCGATCATTCTCAGATTGAGGAGATGATGGATGGTCTGCTGACCTTTACCGAGGATGCGCATATCAATTTGAGTCTGCCGTCCCTGCGTGTTGATAATTTCAGTACAGGGCTTATGAACCGTCTGCGCAGAGTTCGCAGCAGCGGTCTGACCTTTGCACCGGAAGCCGGTACGCAGCGCTTGCGTGATGTGATCAATAAAAATGTCACCGAGGAAGAGCTGATGCGCACCTGTAAGATTGCATTTGACGCCGGACAGACCTCTGTGAAGCTCTATTTTATGATGGGTCTGCCGACCGAAACGGACGAGGATATCAGGGGCATTATTGAACTTGCACAGCGTGTTGTGGATTTGTTCTACGAGGGTGAACGTCGTCCGAAGGGAAGACCGGTACAGATTTCCTGCTCGGTTGCGACATTTGTACCGAAGCCCTTTACGCCGTTTGAGTTCCATCCGCAGGATACGCGCGAAATGATCGCGCATAAACAGAAAATACTCGAAGAAGCTGTTGCAGGACATAAGCGGATTCGTGCAAACTGGCATTTCCCGGATACCAGTATTCTCGAAGCGGTGCTTGCAAGAGGCGACAGACGGCTTTGCGATGTGGTATACGGCGCATGGAAGCGCGGCTGCATTTTTGATGCGTGGTCGGAGCACTTCCACTATGATCGCTGGCTGGATGCCTTTGCCGATGCCGGATTGCAGGTTGAATTTTATGCAAACCGTCCGCGCGAATATGATGAGATTTTCCCGTGGGATCATCTTGATTACTACGTAGATAAGGCGTTTTTGATTCGCGAAAATGAAAAGGCAAAGCAGGCGGCAACAACGCAGCATTGTCGTCAGAGCTGTGCCGGCTGCGGCGCGACAAAGGTGACCGGTCATCCATGCTTTTGATCATACATAAGGAATTTTGACAGCAATACGGAGGTCAATATGGTTTCATTATCTTATTGTTTAATCGCGCTTGCTGCTGTTGCTTTTGGTGTTGCACTTGCGTTTGGCACCAGACCAAAACAGAATAGGCAGCAGCTTCCGACGAATATGCCAAATCCCGGAATGCCCATGCGCACACAGATGGTTGTGCGTATTATGGACAAGCGGATGGTGACGGTCAATGCGCCGCAGTATCTTGATGATGAATACAGTCATTCTGCCTCGCGGCAAAATATATACTATATGACATTTGAGGCAAAGGATGGCACACGTGCGGAGATGGAAATACCGGAGCCGATTTTCTGCGGCTGCCTTGCCGGATTTGTCGGGACGCTGACCTATGAAATGGGCGCGGACGGTATGCGCTTTGTTGATTTCACCCGTGACCCTAAATATCGTGTAAAGGGGTTTTAAACGCGTTTTCTGAATGCTGACGGCATGAAGCGGTGCAATCGGCGTTCATCTAATATTGAATCAATTTGCGGCGGTTTGTATCGCATACCGTCCCAGAAAGGAGTATCCTGCAATGATTCCGGTCAGAGCAACATTTGAAAAGCGGCGTCGTGCAAAATATATCTCCCACCTTGACCTGATGCGGTGTATGCAGCGTGCATTCCGGCGCGCCGATGTGCCGATTTGGTTTACAGAGGGCTTTAATCCGCACGCGTATCTGATGTTTCCGCTTGCGCTTTCGCTCGGATATGAGAGTGGATGCGAATGTATGGACTTTCGGATTGACGGCGAAATGTCTATGGGGGAAGCCATGACGCGCCTGAATCGTGTACTGCCGCCTGATTTACAGATCAAAGCGGTTGCGCAGCCGGTTCGGAAGCATACCGATATTACATTTGCAGAGTATGCCATCGCACTGGATTGCGCAGACGAAACGGTTTCTGCCGATGCGCTCCGCAATGCGTGGGATTTATTTATTGCGCAGCCGGAGATTTTGGTGGAAAAGAAAACGAAGCGCGGCAGCGCTGAAATTGATGTCAAGGCACAATCACAGATTCTGATGACGCAGACGCTTGCGGACGGGCTGTGGCTCAAGCTGCGGACGCCTGCCGGCACTTCGGTCAATGTGAATCCTAGCCTGCTGATAGACGCATTTCTTGCGTGGCTGCCGGCTCATGCGCCTGCGGTTCGCACAGGCATGATGCACGCGGAACGGCTTGCGATCCTCTGCGCGGACGGTTCTGATTTTACGTGAAACCGGAAAAATCGTCAGAAATGCCCACACAGGAAGAGCGCTTCATCCCATTTGAGGTGATCTTCTCCCTGATCGGGGTATTTCTGTTTCATATGTCGCTCATATTCTTTGGCAAACCGTAAGCAATGTGCTGCAATTCTAAAAGAAGTGCGAAATGGCCAATATCATCTCATTCGATCATCATGTCATACCGGATGACGACAGCCCGATCCGCCGCGGCTATCCGCGCTGCCCGAAGCACAGGCTCTTCCTTACCTACTCGGGCTGCAAGTTCTGTATTGATCTTCTCGGCAAATATCCCGTAGAGCAGTCGGATCTGGATCAACTGAATAAATTCTGGTGCGGTGATGCCGCACCGCAAGGAGCAAATATCAATGATGCAAACCGCTAACTCACTGGCAGGTCTCGCGCTGCTGACTGACCTCGACGGCACGCTGCTGATGCCCGATAAAACCGTATCGCCTGTGGATGCCGCCGCGATTGAACAATTTCGCAAACAGGGCGGCTTATTCAGCATCGCAACAGGCAGAGGTCTGCAAGCAACGCAGTGCTATCTGGATTTGTTTCAGCCGGATTTTGCCTCTGTGATGTATAATGGCGCTTTGGTCTGGGATTCCGTGATGAATCAGCCGACAGCCCACGGAACAGCCTGCTTGCCGCAGGGAATCTGCGTTCTGCTTGAGGAACTTGCAGCGGCGTTTCCGGATGTCGGCGCAGAAGTGCTAAACACCTCCGGCGTTTATGTGTTTCAGGACGGCAAGTACGAACGGGAACACCTCGAAATCACAAATATTCCGTTTGTGATGAAAACGCTCGATGAGGTAGACCCGTCGCAGTGCTTCAAGGCGCTGTTTGCCGGCGCGCCCGAACGAATCACAGAAATGCTTGAATACGTGAAGCAGGAACGATTCTCGACAGTCAATTTCACGCGGTCGCATCGCTGGTTTTTGGAGGTGCTGCCGCATCATACAAACAAAGGAACGGCGCTGGAAAAGATTCGCCCCATGCTTCCGGAGGGTACCATCATCGGTGCAACGGGCGATTTTGATAATGATATTGCCATGCTGCTTTCTGCGGATCGCTGCGGCTGTCCGGCAGACTCGCAGCCTGCTGTGATCGAAGCTGTCCGCAGCCGAGGTGGTTTTGTTTCCGAAAAAACCTGCGCAGACGGATTCTTTGCCGATTGGATTTCGTATTTCACAAAATCCGTATAATCATGAAAACCGCGGTTCAGCTTGAACTGCGGTTTCTTTATTTCTGCAATCGGATACGGTAAGGGCAATACAATTTCAAAAAAATTTCATCCAGATTTCAGAAAGTATTTTTCTTTCGGCACTTGATATCTGGGAAAAAATGTGCTATAATAGAAATATGTTTACAAACTGAAATTGTGCTGATGATTCTGGCTCGTTCGCGAGATACGATGATCGCCGATCATGGCAGAAGGGAGCGCTGATTATGAAAAAGCTTTTGCGAACTATTTTTATGATGATTATTATTTTCAGTGCGCTGATCTCTGTGCGATATGCAATCGATCTTTACCGCACAAAATATGTACCACGCTATCTGAAAGGAAATGCCAGCTGAGCGTTTGTTCGGCATGACATATCAACGAAGTTCCCTTGCAGGAACGGACTAATCTGCTAGAAAAGAGGAAAAGTAAATGGATATTCGTTTCGAGAAAGCGGCAAGCCTCAAGGCGAAGCCCACTGATGAGACAAAGCTCGGCTTCGGTCACATCTTCACCGACTATATGTTCATTATGGACTATGAAACCGGTAAGGGCTGGCATGACGCCAGAATCGTTCCTTATGGTAATTTGGAGCTGAGCCCGGCTGCACTCTGCCTGCACTATGGTCAGGAGGTCTTTGAGGGACTGAAAGCATATCGCCGCGCAGATGGCGAGATTCAGCTTTTCCGTCCGGAGGAGAACTTTAAGCGTCTCAACAGCTCGAACAGCCGTCTGGTGATTCCGGAGCTGCCGGTTGCAGACGCAATGGAGGGCTTGATGGCGCTGCTGAAGGTCGAGAAGGACTGGGTTCCGTCGGCTGATGGCGCATCGCTCTATATTCGTCCGTTTATCATTGCTGTTGATCCGTTCCTTGGCGTAAAGCCCGGTGATATGTATCGGTTTATCATCATTCTGTCGCCGTCTGGCGCTTACTATGCGTCCGGTCTGGATCCGGTTAAGATTTATGTGGAATCCAAGTATGTTCGTGCGGTTCGCGGCGGTATGGGTTATACCAAGACCGGCGGCAACTACGCTGCATCTCTGAAAGGTCAGGATGAGGCGCATAGCGAGGGATATTCTCAGGTTCTCTGGCTCGACGGCGTTGAGCAGAAGTACATCGAGGAAGTCGGCGCAATGAACATCATGTTCGTCATTGACGGCGAAATCGTGACGCCGGAGCTGCAAGGCTCTATTCTGCCGGGTATTACCAGAAAGTCCGTTCTTGAATTGACCAAGAGCTGGGGCATGAAGGTTTCCGAGCGCAGAATCAGCATTCAGGAAGTTGCTGACGCCTATGATGCCGGCAAGCTGCAAGAGGTGTTCGGAACCGGTACGGCTGCTGTCATTTCGCCGGTTGGTCACCTGAAGTGGGGCGACAAGATCATGACGATCAATAACAATAAGATCGGACCGATCTCCCAGAAAATCTACGATACAATGACCGGTATCCAGTGGGGCAAGCTGGAAGACCCGTTCGGCTGGGTTGTTCCGGTAGAGTAATATTAAATTTGATACGTCCGTTACAGGCGGCTCGCGTTTGGCAAGCCGCCTGTAACTCATAGAATGGTCTGGCGTTTGTATCATCAAGCTCGCGGCTGATTTTCTGCGCCGCAGTGAATTCGGAAGGGGATCATTATGAATCAGGCTTCTGCAAAAATCATTGCTTCATCTACTGCCGGCGATACGGTCGTTGCGTCTGCCGCGCGCATCTCAACAACGCAGGGGACTGCGCTCGAAATCTATGCAAAATCCTGTGAGAAGGATAACAATGCGTCGCTGATTGAAAAGGTTGTCGGCTCCGGTCATACATCTACGCTGGAGCATCAGTTTTTTACGGTTGCATTTGATAATGTCTCTGTCTGTACAGAGGAATTCGTGATTGAATTCCGCTTGGGATCGTATACCGTAAAATCTCGCAGATATGTTGATTTTACAAGTGCCGGATTTTATATTCCGCCGATGCCGGAGCATTTGCTTCCCGAATATCAGGCGCATATGCAGTCTCTTTTTGAAGCCTATGCAAAGCTCCTGGAACGGGATATTCCCAAAGAGGATGCGCGGTATCTTCTGCCATATTGTTTCCGAAGCAATTTCTATTGCACCATGAACGCTCGTGAGCTGATGTATATGGTGCAGGTTATGACGGACGGCCGCGGCGCTGCATTTCCGGAGCTGAAAACACTCGGCGAATCGTTGAAAGAACAGATTCGTCAGTATTTTCCAAATGTGCCGGAGATTCTTGCGAAACGTCTGCCGCAGTCCGATTTTCGTGTGACAATTCCGGAAAACGCACTGCACGCTGTACCGGAGGTTTGTCGGGCAGAGGCACAGCTTCGCAATGTTACACCGGCTGCGGTACAGGTGTTGAATGACGCTGCCGCTTTGAATGGCTGCATACTCTGCGAAACACCTGCGCTTTCCGATATCATTCGTGGTATGCGACCAAGAGAGTTGGAAATGCTCCATGCACAGTTTAAGATCCGCGATCTTTCCCTTGCTGCAATTACGCATCTTGTGCGGCATCGGATTCAGTCTGTTCTTGTGCCGCAGGTGACACAGGCAGCGCTCCGGCAGCATTATGTCTTGCCGGAATCCATTCGTGCCGATGAAGTCGCGTGCGCTGTTTATCAGGAAGCATTTACGGCGAATGCCGAGGCGTTGTGCCGCATGATGCAGAATGGACTGCCGGCAGAAGCCGTGCAATATTTTGCGCTTGCCGGCAATCAGCTTGATGTTCTCTGCGATATGAACGGCAGAGAGCTGCTGCACTTCATGAAGCTGCGTACCTGCAACCGCGCACAGTGGGAAATTCGCGCCTGTGCGGTCGATTTGCTGTGGCAGCTCCGCGCACAGTCTCCCGAAGTATTCGGCTTCTTTGGCCCAAGCTGCTATGTCAGCGGGCAATGTCCGGAGGGAAGACTCAGCTGTGGGCAGTATGCGGAAGTGGTCAAGCGCTTCGAGTCTGATTCGATATGAGTCGTGGGCTACGGAATCGCGGCTTGTGACAGTGGATTCAAGTGCTTTTATCATTATTTCTGTCGCTCTGCTTCTTTCTTTCGGTTTCAATCGGTGAATTTTGAAGATTTCTTATAAAATCATGAAAACCTCTTGCAAAATCGCCTGAAATCCGATATAATATAGAATAGTATGATGAAATTTGGGAGGAGAACCAACGATGCCAAGCGCAACGAATAGAAACCGCAGAAAGCCTATGACGCAGGCTCGTCGAAAGAAAGCAAAGCAGAAAAAACAGCGGCGCGGTCCGGTCATGCGATTTCGGTTCAGCCAACTGGTTCTGATTTGGATTCTGAGCTTGATCTTTTGTTTTGGCGCATATTTATATAACCGTAATTTCCACCCTGAAAAGGACGTTTTTCTTGCAGAACCGGAGGAATCCTCTGTAGCGGAGGATTCGCAGGTTGAATCGCTGCCGCCGGAGGAAGAACCGGAGGAGCTGCCCGAAAACACCGAGGCTGTGGGGGAAGAAAATGCCGAGCCGACCGAAACGGAGCCGATTCAATATACCACAAAAATCAATCCGGTTCCGGAATCTGTGCCGCAGCCGGCAGAGTATCTGAATAAATGTGCGTTTCTTGGTGAAATCAACATTTACCAGCTCGGTCAGAATGGACTTTTGCAGCCGTTCAGCGTTTATGCGAGTGAAAAGCTGCTGCTGACCAATTATATCCGCGAATATGTTATGCTGGAGGGCACGACCATTCGAATTATGAGTGCGATCAATTCCGCAAGCTGTCCGATTTATTTGATGTTTGGTACGGAAAGCCTTGGCACACAGCCTGCCGACCAGACTGCAGACCAGTTTGATCAGCTTCTGAATTCTGCGATTGCAACAGCACCGGAAGCACAGATTATCGTGCTTTCGATTCCACCGGTCACAGCATTCGCTGAGGTGAATGGTGAAACGCCGATCAAAAATAGTGTGATTGACGATTATAATTCGCGCCTGTTAGAGATCAGCAATAAGCGCGATGTGTATTATGTGGATGTCAATACTGCACTGAAAAATAACGAGGGTAAGCTCAATCCGGAATTTGCGGAGGAGGATGGTATCCATCTCAACACAGCCGGAGGACAGGCGCTCTTGAATTATGTATTGAATCACATCCCGCCGGCTTAATGTCAAAAAGCAGCGTATCGAGTTTTGATACGCTGCTTTTATGTATCGACTTTTTTATATATGGTAAAAAGAGAACCGCTGCCCGAAAGCAGCGGTTCTTTTGCGTTTGGAACGATTATTGGTCATCATCACGGCGCTTGCGAAGTACGAATGCAGCTGCACCCATGAGCACACCAACGATAACCAGAGCAGTCGGCGCGGTATCACCGGTCTTCGGCGCAGAGCCAACGCTTGAATTGGTAGCAGGCGTTTTCTTCGACGTCGTCACGGTTGTGGTCGAAGCCGGCGCTGTGGTTTCGGTGGTTTCACTTGCCGTGGAGTTTGTAGTAGCTGTTGTTTCTGTTGTGGTTCTTGTACGTGTTTCAGAATCACCTGTCTGATCGGTTGTGACGGTCGTGGAGGTTTCCGAGGTAGTAGTCGTTGTTCTGTGATCGGTTTCTCCCATTACATCACTCGTGGTTGTAGTAGTTGTTGTTTCCGTGGTCGTTGTGGTTGTAGTGGTCTCTGTCGTCGTATCCTCGGTTTCCGTCGTTGTTTCGGCGGTCGTTGTCGTAGTGGTTGTAGTCGTGGTTGTGGTGGTTGTGGTGGTCGTAGTCGTGGTTGTGGTAGTCGTTGTAGTGGTTGTGGTAGTCGTTGTGGTAGTTGTGGTTGTAGTCGTCGTAGTGGTTGTAGTAGTCGTTGTGGTAGTTGTAGTCGTCGTTGTGGTAGTTGTAGTCGTCGTTGTGGTAGTTGTAGTCGTCGTAGTGGTTGTAGTCGTCGTAGTGGTTGTAGTCGTTGTTGTGGTAGTTGTAGTCGTCGTAGTGGTTGTAGTCGTCGTAGTGGTTGTGGTTGTAGTCGTCGTTGTGGTGGTTGTAGTCGTCGTTGTAGTAGTTGTGGTGGTCGTAGTAGTCGTTGTGGTAGTTGTAGTAGTCGTTGTGGTAGTTGTAGTAGTCGTTGTGGTAGTTGTAGTAGTCGTTGTGGTAGTTGTAGTAGTCGTTGTGGTGGTCGTAGTCGTGGTTGTAGTCGTCGTTGTAGTGGTTGTGGTAGTTGTCGTAGTGGTTGTGGTGGTCGTAGTAGTGGTTGTGGTGGTCGTAGTAGTGGTTGTGGTGGTCGTAGTAGTGGTTGTGGTGGTCGTAGTAGTGGTTGTGGTGGTCGTAGTAGTGGTTGTGGTAGTTGTCGTAGTCGTTGTGGTGGTTGTGGTGGTTGTAGTAGTCGTTGTGGTGGTTGTAGTTGTAGTAGTGGTAGTTGTTGCCGGAGTAGTTGTTGTTTCCTCAGGTTCCGGAGCATCCTGAACCTCGATGGTGTTGTCATCGTGAACAATGACGTTGCCGGTTGTATCGGTCTTGACAGATTCGGTGACAACCTTGCCGTCCTTGATCTCGAATTCGAATGTGGTGATGGTTACAAAGCCATCCGGTGCAACGGTTTCTTCGAGTGCATACTTACCGTCTTTCAGACCGGTGATTTCAGCCTTGTTGCCCTTGAAAGTAACAGCGGTGTCCTTGTCAGTGAGCGTCTTGCCCTCGACAGTTACGCCAATGAGTGTCGCATTTTCATCCAGCGCAGTCAGCTTGAACTCAGCCTTGTTGGTATCCGGAATCGGCTTCGCACCAAGGTCAGTCTTGCTGATAGTGAGGGTGGTCGGTGCATCCTGAACCTCGATGGTGTTGTCATCGTGAACAATGACATTGCCGGTTGTATCGGTCTTGACAGATTCGGTGACAACCTTGCCGTCCTTGATCTCGAATTCGAATGTGGTAATGGTTACAAAGCCATCCGGTGCAACGGTTTCTTCGAGTGCATACTTACCGTCTTTCAGACCGGTGATCTCAGCCTTGTTGCCCTTGAATGTAACAGCGGTGTCCTTGTCGGTGAGCGTCTTGCCCTCGACAGTTACGCCAACGAGTGTTGCATTTTCATCCAGCGCAGTCAGCTTGAACTCAGCCTTGTTGGTATCCGGAATCGGCTTCGCACCAAGGTCAGTCTTGCTGATGGTGAGAGTAGGAATTTGGCTGTACTCGTTTTTCAGATCAATTACAGCTTCAGCGCCATCGGCGACTTTTGCTGTGCCATCGGTAATAGAGGTGGATTTCAGTGTGTAACCGGCAATGTCGGTGTTGGTTTCGATCACTTCGTACTCGCCAAGTTCTACATCAGAGAAGTTGAGGACATAAGTGCCGTCTTCCTGCTTGGTGAATTCTTTGAGCGTGATTGCAACAGCCTTGTCGCTGAGGTTACCGTCAGCATCAAGATACTTTTTCGTGGTCGTATTCTGGACTGTGAAAGTGAGCTTACCGTTGAATTCTTCCTCGGTGATGTTCAGACCATCAACAGTCTTGGTGATTTTGAGATCGCCTTGCTGTTTGGTATAAAGGTCTTTCAGATCAATTACAGCCTCAGCACCATCGGTGACTTCTGCTGTGCCATCGGTAATAGAGGTGGATTTCAGTGTGTAACCGGCAATGTCGGTGTTGGTTTCGATCACTTCGTACTCGCCAAGCTCTACATCAGAGAAGTTGAGGACATAAGTGCCGTCTTCCTGCTTGGTGAATTCTTTGAGTGTGATTGCAACAGCCTTGTCGCTGAGGTTACCGTCAGCGTCAAGATACTTTTCCGTGGTCGTATTCTGGACTGTGAAAGTGAGCTTACCGTTGAATTCTTCCTCGGTGATGTTCAGACCATCAACAGTTTTGGTGATTTTGAGGTCGCCTTGCTGTTTGCTGTAAACGTCGAGTAACTCGATTTCAGCTGTCGCACCATCGGTGACTTCTGCGGTGCCGCTGGTGGTGGAAGCAGTCAAATCCAGCGTATAGCCTGCGATGTCAGTGTTTGTCTCAACGACTTTGTATTCGCCGGCTTCCACGCCGAGGAATTCCAGTACGTATGTACCGTCTTCCTGTTTGGTGAATTTCTGGAGCGTGATTTCGACTTTTTCGTCACTGAGATTGCCCTCAGCGTCAAGATATTTTTCTGTATTGACATTCTGAACAGTGAATGTCAATGCGCCGTTGAGTTCTTCCTCGGTAATGTTCAGACCATCAACGGTTTTGGTGATTTTGAGATTGCCCGGTTCAACAGTGGTTTCGGGCGTATTTGCGAGGAGTAATGTGTAGGTGCTAAGTTCTTTTCTGAGTGTCAATGCCGTGTCGTGCGAACCATCCGATTCGATAACTGGCGGCAGACCGCTCTTGCCGAAGCCTACTGTACCGCCGGCAGGGATAATACCGCTGCGGGACGGAACATTGTTCCATGATAAATCCTGAACATTCAGGAAGATGTCAATAGAAGCTGTGGATGTTGCTCTGATACCGACAACATTTTCAAGCGATGTATCATTGTTTTCACCCTGATGGTAAAGTTTGACTTCACCCTGCGTATTTGCTTCAATGGCTGTTGTAAATTCCTGTTCGGTACCGTCTTCGTAGACTACGGTTACTGTAACATTAGCCTGCTCCGCAATCGGTTCCATCAAGGTGACAAATAACTGTGCAATCGTATGCTTTTGGTTATCATCAGTGCTGACTTCACGGGTAATACCCTTTACGACTGTCATATCACTGAGAACAGTGAAATAATGCTTGATATCCTTCTGATCCGGCAGATAACCCTCCGGCACTTCGGTCTCTACTATATAGTATACGCCCGGAGTGGGTGAGAGAGGATTGTTTTCGTCGTCTACCAGAAGTGTCAGATCATTCTCAGTTTGAATGGTCTTGATTGGCTCGGTGCCGTCCTCAGCCCAGAACTCAATCGTTGCATCTGCAACAAGTGCGTGGGTCGATTCATTCTGCTTTCCGAGTCTCAGCTTCAGTTTGCTGAGCGTATCTTTAACAGTAATGGTTCTGCCCGCGGCGGTCGAAAAGTCAAGTACCGTCCAGCCGCCGTTATTCGGCTTCAGGTTGCCGCGATCGTCGATCGGGAGCTGTTCCTTGGTTAATTTTGTTCCGCGCGGAACTTCAAGCGTCAGATATGTTCTGGTATTGGTAAAATTGTTGGCTCTGTGGCAGGCAAGCAGGATGTCATTTTCCGGAAGATCATAGCCTTTCGGGGCAATCGTTTCAGTCAGTCTGTAGACTCTGACGGTTGCCGGTGCGCCCATCATGGCGGCGCTATACATACTGTGAATGGTTCTTGCGGAGAATGCCGTGGAGGAATTGTTTTTATCCCACGAGAATCCGACAATGGTTCCATCGGTTTCTGCAAAGCTCTCGCTGTACTCACCATCTACGGCTTCATCCGGGCTGGAGCTTTGGTAGGTCAGTTCACCCTCTCTGCCGGTAGTCAGCTGATACTGTTCCTCTACGAGTGCAAAGTGTGCGCCTTTTAACTCGGTGTTGGGCGCTGCAGCATCGACCTTTCGGAGCGTGAGCGATTCAGTGTTGATAAATTCGAACCTTGTGTTCAGTTTTTCGGAGAGATTGAGCTTTGCTTTTGCGACAACGCCTCTGCGGACAACGATATAGTTTGCAGACGTTGTTGTGACTTCGACATCAAAGTTTGCAGTTACATCGGCATCCGCTTCCACGATTTTTTCAATGGTAGGCGGATTCATCCAAACGCCCGGTATGGAGGTGACATGGTAGGATTTTCCAAGGCTTTCGAAGGTAAATGTGCCGTCATCGTTGGCTTTGGCTTCATCCAGAACCGTTGCGCCCGCTTCGGATACAGGCTTGTCGTAATAGTAGAGCGTATCGGTGTTTTGCCAGCTGCCAAAGCCGGGTCCACCGAATCCACCGGGTCCAGCCTGAACATACTGACCAAACTGGAATTGACCGATTTCCTCATTGGTGAGGGTTTCACCAAGTCTGATGATTTGGGTGATGTTTCCGGAACCGTCGATCGTGATGTCGTAGCGAACGCCATCAATCGTATAGTAGCCGTTTTCCGGAATCTGGATTTTGCCGTTATAGACCAGATTGTAATACGGTTCTGCGTTTTCAACGGGATTGAAAATGAAGTTATCGAGTTCGGCTTCGGTCACATCGGTCAGTGTGCCGTCCTCCATGACCTCGTATACTGTAACGACATTGTTGTTTGCATCCGTTGCAAATGCGTAATTCTTTCCATCGACCGTATACGTATTCTCAGCAACTGCAAGCGGAGAATATGTGATGGTTTCAACCGGAGTCGAGAACGTAACGTCGCTGTAGACCGTGATAGAAACCTTATCAATATATTTAACCGCGCCGGTCTTCTGTTCGCCCCATGACTCTTTTTCGAGTTCAATGGTGGCTTCCTTTTCCGGGCTGCTGACGATTTCAACATAGTATTCCTCGCCGCCTGTCATATAGCCCATTGGCGGACGAATTTCTTTGATGACGTATTTGCCGGCGTTTATCGAGAGCAGATTCGGGTTAGCTTCTCCCGTTTTCATCTTGAATGCCGGAGAAGTACCGACACCGGAATCATTTACGGGATATGCGCCGAGCAGTGCATCTGCAAGCGGTGCGCCGTCTAGCTCATCAATGTACTTAAACAGATCAACCTGATATGCAGATTGCTGATTTGTCATGGATCTGTACGGATAGAAGTGCGCCTCGGAGCCCTTGTTATCGACCGATTTTGCGATAACACCGCCCTCTAATTGACCGCCGGTCTGGAAATAGTCGGCTTTTGGCGCGACAACGTGACCAGCCTGGAACATACAACGTACCGTTTCTGCGTCGGGCAGGTTCCAGACAAAGTTCATGCCAAGGTCTACATTGACCTCGTGGCTCTGGTTGATCGTCTCGTCGCGTTGGGCAGTTGTGAATACATTGGAACCATTGAGCGGCTCATTGTTTTCATCGAAGTAGTTTACATTCGTACCGAATGCAAGATTGACTTCCGTTGCACCGGGAATCGAGACGGTATAGCCGCTTGATGCAAGCTCAGTGATATTGCCATAGAAGTTGATAGAATTGATTTCGCTGTATACCTCTGCCGGAATAATCATATTGTAAGCAGATGTCCGAATATCAATGTTCAGGTTTCCGGCTTCATCGAGATCGGACAGTTCAAAAACTTCCGAATTATTTGTATCGGCTGCTTTTTCGCTTGACCATTCCGAGATATCCTCAAATGCTTCATTAAAGTTAATGAAATCACAGTCATCTGCGAGCTTGTCAAAATAGAGACCCTCCAGCAGATAGGATTGAACGCCGGCTGGATTGGCATTATGATAGTATACACGGGCATTTTCAAGGAATTGCTCATATAGCGCCTGACCTTCTGGCGTATCCTTGATAATATAAGCGCCCGGATTAAAGTTGTCGCACTTCTGTAAATTGTTAAAATAGCATGGGGTTGCCGCGGCATCGCCGAAGTTGGAAAGCGTTGCATTGCCTCCAACGGCAAGCGCACCGACGGTATGTGTGTCGATCGACGCGTCTTCCCGAACGAAATAACAATAATCGCTCAGGATATTTTCAATCGTGTAGGCTTTGCCATAGTAAGCGGTTACGGCTTCATCGTCTGCATTCGCGAGCATCATCGGAATTTCTTCAAATGGCATCAGATACGAAGCGAGCAATGCAACCGACGCAATTCCACTCCATATGCGCAGCTGGCTTGTTTTTTTCTTCATCCACTCTCATCCTTTCATGGGACCTGTTTGGCAGCTACCGGATGATCCGGCTCTATCTGTTTTTTGAGGCGTGTTTGTCATGCAAACGCCGATAGGGTGATTCTGCGGCTGGCGCAGATTTCGAGTGGTGTGCCTTACGTTACAATACGTAAAAATGCAAGATACAATTTCATAAATCCGATTCCCTTTCCCATTTGGGACGCTGCTTTTTTTGCCGTTGCCACTGAAATACTCCCCATATTTCAATAGCTTATTCGTAAAGCGCCCCATTATAATTACATTTAATATTATATAATAATTTAAGGTTGTTGTCAAGTGTTATATTCTGTGGAAAGTGTACAGCATAACTGATCGTGTTTTCTACGAAATGCCGAAAACGAGACAACTTTTTCATTTTCAAGAGAATTTGTACGGTTGATGTTGCTTTTTTTCGCAAGGAAGCCAAAAAAACACCGTCCGCAAAATGAAATTCAAATGACTTTGATGCGCATTTTATATAAATAGTATAAAGAAAAGAATATGCGGCAGTGCACGCGTTCTGTGATTTTGTATGATGATGATACATTTAACCGGTGGGCTGCCCAGCGAAATTCTGCACACATTTCGTCTGAATCCGATGGCTTTTTGCTTGACGGCATTTCAATTATCGGTTATAATAGAGGGTGATGCACGAAACAATGGATATGTTTTATATGTAGGCAACACCGCGCAAAGTCCGCCTTACGGCTTGGCGGCACATCTACTTGCATATTTTCCGCCATCTTGCACAGAAATTCCTTGCTGGGCGTCAGCCCAGCGGCGTCATTTCTATACAATCTGACGAAAAATCTGACTGC
>JAZNTW010000044.1:0-19863 GCA_045591925.1 Oscillospiraceae bacterium | reverse complement strand
CGCAAAACATCTCTTTCTCTCGTTACTCAGGCTCAGTACGGGCGTATCAGCAAGAAAAAACTCATGTTTAAAGCTGCCCTTGACCCTTCTGTCCTCCTCGATATCCTTTTCTTTCCTAAAAAGTAAATGCTGTTGCCGTGTGCATCACTCCTTTCGCGGTTGCTTTTTCTATTGGCGTGTGATATAATGGAAAAAACAAGGGGGGCAAAATCTAATGGCTGTATGGTACGAAGTGGAAAAAAGTCAAGACGGAATATATAATTTTCTTGAATGCAACTGGTGCTTTCACGACTTCTGTATAGACAAAATAGAATACCACAGAACAAAGAAAATTATTGAGCTGTTTATGAAATATGATGAACTCAAAGGAAGTGTCATGCTACGTTTCATAAATGTTCATGCAATCGGAATTGTTGTGCCAGATGACGATTATGATGCTTGGTTAATGGGAAGTACATTAGTTGTTTCAGAGAATAACAATTTTACATGGATAGCAGATGAATGTTCACCTGATGAAATCAATGATGCTAAAAAATACGCAACATGGCTTGAAGCGGAAAGACTTTTATGGGCAGTTACAGATGAAAACGGAAAGCCCGCTGAAATGCCTGATGATAAAATTGATCAGGATTGGGTTGTTTTCGGGAAAGCCGAACATCATCATTTCACTCTGAAAGAATATACAGGCGATTCAGCACTTACCGAAGATTTTTCATAAATCACAAAACAAGCAAGTCTCGCTCATCATAAATGCTCTCGCCGGTATCATTCCCACACCGGATCGCACGATCCAGCGCCATAATTGTGGCGACCGTTCCGTCGATCTTTTCGGTGGATTTTTCCCTATCCGGCTTAATGTTGCCAGCGGGATCACGCTTGATGAAAATGTTGTCCATGTTCCAGCGCAGTACCGGGTGTCCGTTGTGGGCGATCATCTTCTCCAGCGTCAGCTTCATCAGCTCTTTGGTCGGTGGTGATATATCCTTGTAGCCCTGCCCGAGCCGTTCGGTCGTTGACACGCTTGCCGCTGTGGGCTCGTCCGAAGAAGTAGGTGTAGGACGGGCTGTCGTAGCTGTTCTTCGGCTTGTCTCTGGACTTGAATAGTCCGCTGAAAATGCCCATGTGCATCACTCCTTTCGCGGTTGCTTTTTCAATGGGCTTGTGATATAATAAAGGATAAAGATAGGGCAAACAGCCCACACGAATCAGATGCAACAGAGGATGATAAATATGGCAAAATATCAATTTAAATATTGGTTTGAATGGGGCGGAAACTGTCTATGGTCGGCAAATGAAGAAGCAAATGCTAAATTCGGATATGTTGTAAACGAACGAGATCTGCCTATTTCGCAAAAGTTAAAGGATTATCTTTGGTACTTACAGGCATACCATAATACAATGATGGATATGGACAATGCCCCCGACGACTCGCCTTGGTGGACAGATGAAGATACTGCTATGTTTAACAAAAAGAAAAAGTTTGCCTATGAACAGCTTTGCAAAGAACTTGGAGAAGATTTTGAAATTCTGTATTGTTGTGATGAATATTCGTAATTAAGATGAGAGCAAAAATGCTCCGCACTATCGTCATGCTGCAAAAAAATGGCTATGAATTGCGTGAGCCATATTCCAAGGTGTTAAACGATGGAAGTATTGAACTTCGTGCAAAAGTTGGCTCTGACATATCACGAGTATTATATTTCTTCGTGGTCGGCAGAAAAGTAGTTCTGACAAACGGTTTTATAAAGAAAACCCAAAAGACACCCAAGGAAGAATTGGAACGTGCCAAACGATACAAAGCAGAATATCTGAGCAGAAAGGAGCTTGGTGAATCATGACAAACTTTAATGATTATCTCGCACAGCAGATGGAGAATCCTGATTTCAAGGAAGAATATGAATCTCTTGAACCTGAATTTGCAATTATTCTCGCAAATCTTCCGGCATTACACAAAAAGAACTTTCAGAAAAATCAGGCATTGCACAGGGTGATATCAGCAAGCTGGAGAATGGCAATGCTAATCCCTCTTTGAAAACTCTCCAACGCCTTGCAACAGCTATGGAAAAAACACTTAAAAATGAATTTGTATAATGAAAAACGGGTGCATTTGCATCCGTTTGGCTTATTACCATTTCTTGACTTGGATAGTTTTTTGAAAATGCTCATGGGAATCAACTCCTTTCAGAGAGTTGTTTTTTCGGGGTGGGTGTGGTATAATTGAATAAAAGCGTAGAGCGTGACGGCTCTATAAATCGGAATTTAATGAGGTAGATATATGGATAAATACAAGCAGCCTCCTGTGTTTAAAAAGAACAGTCCTGAACAATATGGCAGATGGGATTACTTTGGATTAAGGGTAACTTCTGTGCCAACATCAACAGAATATAAGTCTATAGAAGCAAAAGGAACTTCTATACAATACAGAACCAAAGGAATATTATCAGGAATTAATATTCAATCATTTATAAGTAATACCTCTGTTCCTAAGTCATTAGACGAATTACAGTATTTCATATATGAACATGGCTGTTTTAACGTAGAAGATATCTTAAATGAGGAAGAAATCAACTGGACGGCTCCTCCTTGGGCGAAAATCGGAGACATTGTTTTCTTTATGCACGCCAAGTATGCCAAGAGTCATTTAACAGCGTTAAGAACAGAGTTAAATAATAAAAAGCAAGATTATACATCTGAAGAATACGATACCATGATGCAATGGATTGCTAGGGGGTTAACATTACATAAGCAATATGGTGGTAAGATTTTTGCTATAGCGAAAGTTTCTGGATTACCAGAACATATTACTGACTTTTTTGAGGATGATTCTGACGTAAAGTTGCATTGGAGCTCCAAAATATACGCTGATATGGACGACGTGTATTTGCTTGAAAATCCTGTTGACATTTCAGAGTTTAATGAAATTATAAGAATTTCACGGCAAAGCAGCATCACACCTGTTTTTGGAAGTGATTTTGATGCTTTACGAAAAATTATAAAATCTAAAAATGAAATTCCAAGATACTTTGAAGAAAGTATCGCAGCATCACTTCCTTTATCAAAGATAAATAGCGATAATTGGTATACATTATCAAATGAATATAGACGTTCTTTTATGTTGGAAACACAATTTCGAAACTTTTACGTAAATCATTTGCTTCGTGAAATATCAGATATAAAGACAATTTACAAAGAATGCAGATGTAGAAAGTCAGGAATACCAGATTCTTTTATTGATAACGTAATCAAAATTAATGGTAGATATTTGCCAGTAGAAGTAAAGTTGTCTGTTGCTTGCCAAGCAGATATAAATAAGCAAGTCGCAAAATATTGTGATGATGAGTATATTATTATAGACAATAAGAACAAAAAAAGGTTTGTGGCGAAGACGTATATTTAAAAAATGTTATGATTATTGATACGGAACAAATATATATTTATGAATATGAAAATGACAACGTTACGCCAATCTATTTTCTAGATTCTATAACATCTGAAGAAAAGATACTAGATCTGAAAGAAAAGATATTGGAAATAATAGATTAACAGTTTTTATGTGCATTGAACACAGACTAAATATTTATATTTAAAGGCGTACAAATTCCAGTTGTAAGTCTGTTCAGAGAATCAACATCTCCCTCTCATCATAAACACTCGCCCCAGAATCACCCAATCCACAGCGAATTGGCTGTACGACGGGCTGTCGTAGCTGTCCCTCGGCTTGTCTCTGGACTTGAATAGTCCGCTGAAAATGCCCAGGGGCAACAACTCCTTTCAGAGAGTTGTTTTTTCGGGGTGGATGTGGTATAATTTAGAAAAGGTCGGACAGACCGACAAATTTGTATTGCGGAGAAAAGTATGTTATGATTGTAAATCTTCTGTACAAGCAAAAGAAAAAGAAATACAGTATGCACTTTGACCATGAGGATATTGTTGTTGACAATATTGTGATTAACCCCGTCCATATTGTACCTCAATGTCATTGGAAACCTAAACAAGAAATCGATTTTTATATGGATGATGGATTAGATATTTATTTTCTTAGGATAATAAATTCAAACGAATGCAAAATCACTATAATTGATGATTCCAAGCTGAGATATATAATTTTATATGTTCCGATAGAAAGCACATATGATTTAAGAAGAATAATAAAGAAACTAAGTGAATTTCCATATAATCAAAAAACTACACAGAAAGAAAAAACGTGTAGATTTGAAATCTGAATTTACAATATCAGCATATCTCTCTCATCATAAACACTCGCCCCGGAATCACCCAATCCACAGCGAACTGCACGGTCAAGCGCCATAATCAAGGCAACCGCACCGTCAATTTTCTCTGTGGATTTTTCTTTATCGGGTTTGATATTGCCTGCAGGGTCACGCTTGATGAAAATATTGTCCATCATCCAACGGAGAACAGGGTGTCCGCCGTGGGCGATTTTCTTTTCCAGCGTCAGCTTCATCAGTTCCTTGGTCGGCGGCGACATATCCTTGTAGCCCTGACCGAACTGCACCAGCGTGAAGCCCAGTCCCTCAAGGTTCTGCGACATCTGCACCGCGCCCCAGCGGTCGAATGCGATCTCGCGGATGTTGTAAATCTTGCCAAGTTCCTCAATGAAATTCTCGATAAAGCCGTAATGTACTACGTTGCCCTCGGTGGTCAGCAGGTAGCCCTGCCGCTGCCAGAGGTCGTATGGCACATGGTCGCGCCGGACACGCAGATCCAGCGTTTCCTCCGGCAGCCAGAAGTATGGGAGAATATAATAATGCTCGTCCTCGTCGGTCGGCGGGAATACCAGCACGAAAGCCGTAATGTCTGTCGTAGAGGAAAGGTCGAGCCCGCCGTAACAGACACGCCCTTCGAGCAGCGATTCGTCAAAATCAACCTTGCAGGCATCCCACTTGTGCATTGGCATCCAGCGCACCGTCTGCTTTACCCATTGGTTCAGGCGGAGCTGCCGGAAGGCGTTCTCCTCGCCGGGGTTCTGCTTGGCGGATTCGCAGGCAGCTTCCACCTTGTCCATGCCGATGGTTTCACCCAGCGACGGGTTTGACTTTTTCCAGATCTCCGGAGATGTCCAGTCGGCATCGTCCGGAGCGCCGTAAATGACCGGATAGAAGGTCTTGTCGATCTTGCGCCCCTCCAGAATATCCTGCGCCTTCTGGTGTACCTCGTAACAGATGGAATTGGTGTCCGTGCCTGCCGTGGTGATCAGGAAATACAGCGGCTGCATTCGTGCGTCGCCGGAGCCCTTCGTCATAACGTCAAAGAGCTTCCGGTTGGGCTGCGTATGAAGTTCATCAAACACGACACCGTGGATATTGAAGCCGTGCTTGCTGTATGCCTCGGCGGAAAGCGCCTGATAAAATGAATTGGTCGGCGTGAACACGATGCGCTTCTGGGAGGTCAGGATTTTCACGCGCTTGTTCAGCGCTGGACACATCCGCACCATATCCGCCGCTACGTCGAACACAATCGCCGCCTGCTGCCGGTCAGCCGCGCAGCCGTATACCTCAGCGCGTTCCTCGCCGTCGCCGCACGTGAGCAGCAGTGCAACGGCAGCGGCAAGCTCGGACTTGCCGTTCTTTTTCGGAATTTCGATGTAGGCGGTATTGAACTGCCGGTAGCCATTAGGCTTCAGGACGCCGAACAGGTCGCGGATGATGCGCTCCTGCCAGTCGATCAGCTCGAACGGCTTTCCCGCCCACGTGCCTTTCGTGTGGGCAAGGCACTCGATAAACTGCACCGCGTAGTCGGCGGCGTTTTTGTCATAATGGGAATCGTCCGCCATGAATCTGGTCGGTGTATATTCCTTCAGTTTTCGCAAATGCCTCACCTTCTTACTTGACTTTTTCTTTCATTTCGTTTATGATTATAGAAATGAATATTGGGGGTGTTTCCATGCATTTTTTATGTAAATGCGGTTATCGGTTACATGACAGTTCTGATAATATTCGATATAAGGGAAGAATTATCGCGGATCAAGATTGGAATGAATTCTGGAATCTCATCGAAAAACTTAAAAAGTCACAAGTCACTCTGGATGAAATATATGATAAGATTTATGATCTTTTTGACTTAACAATATATCAGTGTCCGTCATGCGGCAGAGTTTATTTTCAAAATACGGAAATTGCCCCGCGACTTATCGGATTCACACCATGCTTGGAAGCCGAACCGGAACCAGATGTGAACAAAAAGCTGCTGATATCCGCGCATAAAGAAAAATGGAAAGGTTCTTTGTACGCAGATTGGTATGATGAAAAACCTGAGTGGCTTGATTCTCACGGCATAATCCTTCCAAATCTGAATATCCAATTAGATAATTTGAGTTTTGACGATTACACAGCATTTGAAAAAAGGTTTTATGAGCTGTTAGAACATCTCAAAGGCTTGAATCTCATAACCCATGCAATTCTCAATGTAAATAACAAGCGTGAATTTATGTGGGAAGATAGCAAAAATCAATAGAAACAGGAAAGGCGGCTTCCTTCCGGTTGCCGCCCTTGCCGTTTATTTGTACTCTTCCATCAGGATCGCCAGCCGGGCTCCGGTCGCCAGCGCCATCTCTGCCTCAATGCAGGTGGGCTTGATGTCCCAGCCCCGGTCGTAGGTGGCGATCCATTCACCGTCCATCTTCAGCACCAGTTTGCTGATCCTGCCGCCGTCAATTCCGTACTGGCTGCCCACGTCGTAGACCTTCGCCTCGTAGTGAACCGCCTTGTACTTGCCGCCGCCCTGCGGGATGCCGATGCAACCTTTTTTCCACATAATCGTATCCTCCGTGTTTTGAATTCCGTGGGGCTTGCGGTCTCAGCTGTCGCCTCGGTCGGCGCTTCTGCTTCGCAGAGGTCTCCACTGGAGACCCGCGCCCCTTTCGGTAGTCACATATTAACTCTTTTCCGGCGATATATCAAGCCGCTAAAACTACAGAAGATACGTGGAAAATGTGCCTTCTCTATTGTGTAATATATGCCAGTGCACAAAAGCCGCCCTGTGCGCGTTTATTCGCTTATCGTATGGTCGTGGATGATGCCGATGATCTGCTCCTGCTCATCGCGGGAAACCCCGATGGATTCGAGGGCTTCTCTCGTTCCGCAGTCCGGGCAGATCGCGCTGCCGTCCACGCGGGAGTAGGCGGGATGCTCGGTGTAGGTCTTGCCGCATTTCGGGCAGGTGCGCTCCGTTCTGGTTTCCGTTTTCATGCTCACACCCCCTTTGCGCTCCGGTCGTAGGCATCGTCCAGATACTTGAAGTCGAAGCCGAAAACCGTGTAGCCAAATCTGCAGGTGCGGATGTAGGCTGGCGAAGGAATCCCCAGCTTTCGCTCCTCGTGCATGATGTAAACGAAGGTCGGCAGCTTTTTGACCTTGCCGCTGAGCAGCGTGACCGGTAGCTTCAGTTCCTTTTTGTAGTAGAAGTTCGGGAAGCCCTCGTAGCGGTCGAGGCTGCGCTCGTCGCGATCAGTCACTTCCCAGACGGCGACCGGTACGCTCCCGCCCTCCTTCTTTTCGATGGTGAGGTAGGCTCCGGTCTGGCTGCCCTTGTAGAGCAGTTCGTAGCCGGGAATCGTGCCAGTGCCGATGACCTTTGCGGTCGGGCGGCGCCAGCGCATCTGGCGGATATCGAGGTTTGATCCGTAGGCGAGGTAGTATCTTTTCATTGCAATCGCTCCTTTGTGCATTTTTGTCTTTTGACAGTCACATATTAACTCTTTTGGCTGTGAATAGCAAGCCGCTAAAACTACCGAAGATGTGCGGAATTTCAGCATTGTCGTTGTGTAGAATATGCCTTGCCGCTGTCGGCGTTTCCTGCGCCCTGTGTGGCGTTCTGTTGCAGATGGGGTAACTTTGCGGAGAATACCCGTGCGCCCCACACGCGGCGCGGTGGGTTGGGAACACAGGCTCTGTGCGGCTGTGTCGCCGTACTTGCCTGTGGCTGTCAGACCGGTTAAGGTCTGCCGAAGCGGAAGGCGCAGTCGCCGGAAAGGTTGCGCGTCAGGAAGTCGCGTGCTGTTGCGAATTCGTCGCCCATGAATCCCAGTCGCATCAGCCAAGTGCGCATTGCGAATTTGGGGGTTTCGTGCTGCTGGGGCTTGGGGCTTGCGCTGCGCACATCCTTTGCCATCTGGCTCAGTGCGAGGCAAAGCTGAATGTAGCTCTTGAGTTGTCCTGCGTGGAGCCCGTTCCTCTTGCCGTTTGCAGGCGTGTCGAACTGGAAAAGGCGGAACTCGATGGTGCCTTTTGTGAAGGTGGCGTGCAGGTTGAGCATATGGTAGCGGCTTTCATTGTAATGGTGGCTTCTGCCGTAGTCGCATCCCTGTGCGCCGTACCAGATGTCTGCAAGCTGCGCCATCGTGGTGGGCTTCTTCTTGTTGAGGGTTTCAAGAAAGCGGGGATCAACCGTTCTGCAGTAGCGGTTCATTCTGTTCTGGTCGATCCTGATTGCCTCGGCGATCAGGCTTTCGTGGCTTGCCATCAGGTTGGCGAGGTTCCGGAGCGTCTGCGGTGTGTGTCCGTTGGCGCCGATGTGAATGTGAACCCCTGCGCCGACTCCTGCGTGGCTGATCGCTCCTGCCTTTCTCAGGTGGCGGATCAGCTCCTGCAGGGTTTCGATGTCGTCGTAGTGTAGGATCAGCGTTACCAGTTCGCACTTTTCGCTGTCGATGCCCGCGATGCTGACGTCCTTCTGGAACTTCCACTCGCGTCCCTGTGCGTCCCAAGCGCTGTAGGTTTCGTAACCGTTCCGGCGTGCTGTGTTTTCGTATCTGCCGGTGCCAAAGAAATCGGCGGCGATCTTTGCAGCCGCGCTGCGCTTGATGTGGTTCATCTCCACCTCAACGCCGATCGTCTGCTCCTTCATTCTGGTGATCTGCTGTGCTGTTCTCTCAGTCATTTTCGTATCCTCCGCAAAGTTAATTTTTGGCTTACCGTAGGGCGTTGTCTCACCTGTCGGTTCGGTCGGTGCTTCTGCTTCGCAGAGGTCTCCACCGGAGACCCGCACCCCTTTCGGTAGTCACATATTAACTCTTTTAGCGAATTATATCAAGCCGCTAAAACTACAGAATATCGCGGAAAATACAGCCTCCATGATTGTGTACTTTACAGGCTTGCTATTCTTGACATTCTATGGTAATATGGGATACGATGGAGAAGGGGCTATTATTTTGGGGAGCCCCCGGTGTCGGGGGAAATGACCTCAAACTCATCCACGCCCTCGATCAGAGCCAGCGCTCTGCCGTTCTGCCATTTCATGTGGATGTTGCCAGCATCGTCGATGATCGCAACCACGCCGATCGTTCCGGGCGGTACCGGATTTGGATCGTCCGCCATGCGGATCAGGCGGATGCGTGTACCTGCGGGATAGCGCTCCCGCAGGGCTTTCAGTTCTGCATCATTCGGAAACCGCATCATCTTCGCCTCCTTCCGGCTTACCGTGGCGGAATGCGGAGCTGCCGGTCAGGTTCCGGAGCAGCACCTTTCTTGCCGCCTTGTACTCCGCGCCGATCATGCCGATGCGCAGGAGGAAGCAGCGGAAGGCGTACTTCTCGTTGTCGCTGGTGTCCGGCTTGTCGTTAACGCGCTTGCGCTCCTTGACGAAGGCGCAGAGCATTGAGATGAACTTGATGTAGGCGTCGCCGTCGGAAGGCTCGTGGAGCGTGAACCACGGGAACCCGACCGTTTCCTCGTCCTCGTTGATCTCAAGGCTGTCGGTCTCCAGCGCGTGCATCAGGAGCGTTTCCTTGTTGGCGATGACCTGACGCAGATTCGCAAGCGCCTGATCCGTGAAGAAGTCTCGCGGCATCGTGACCGTCAGTTCGTCGGTCGGCTCGTCCCAGTCGTAGCCAGCGCCGTCCAGATCTTCGAGCAGCTTGTCGAGCGTTTCGTCATCCACGCTGTCGTCGAAGGTGAGCACTGCGTCCTTGCTGAGGTGGAATGCACCGATCTGAAATGCGCAGCTCGGAACGCCGAGGTACTTGATATCACCGCCGGTCGATGCTGCAATTGCCTGTGCCAGCCCTTTGCGCTGGTTTTTCTCGATATTGAACTTGATTTTCATAATGTGACCTCCTGTTTTCGCCGTCGCTGCGGCTTTGATTGTAGTCACATATTAACTCTTAATCGCACAGATAGCAAGACTGTAAACCGCCGAAATGTACGGAAATACGAGCCTTTCTATTTGTGCATATTACGTCTTACTTAGTATCAGTCTGTTCACAATTTGCTGCAGGGCTCAGGAATCCGAGCGTTCCACCTCTTTGACAAGGTCAGCATACGGAATCTGCTGCCCGTCGCGTGTAACAAATACACCTGCCGCATCGCCGGTGTCCTCCACATAGCGGCGCAGGATCACCGATGCGTATTTTTCGTCAAGCTCCATCATGTAGCAGATGCGGTTCATCTGCTCACAAGCCATGAGCGTTGAGCCGCTGCCGCCGAAGGTGTCAATGACGACGGCGTTCTCCTGCGTGGAATTGCCGATCGGGTAACCGAGCAGATCCAGCGGCTTGCTGGTCGGGTGGTTAGCGTTGCGTTTCGGCTTATCGAAATTCCAGATGGTCGTCTGCTTGCGGTCGGAGTACCAGTTGTGCTTGCCGTTCTGCATGAAGCCGTACAGCACCGGCTCGTGCTGCCACTGATAATCGGAACGTCCGAGCACAAGGCTGTCCTTCACCCAGATGCAGCAGCCTGCAAGGTGGAAGCCCGCGTCGATGAAAGCGCGGCGGAAATTCAGTCCCTCCGTATCGGCATGGAACACATAAGCCGCACCACCTTTCTCAAGGTGGTCTGCCATACACTGAAATGCCGACAGCAGGAATGTGTAAAACTCCTCGTTCTTCATGCTGTCGTTCTGAATGGTCAGCCCGCTGGCGCTCTTGAAAGATACACCGTAGGGTGGATCGGTCAGGATCAGATTTGCCTTCACGCTGCCCATGAGCGTATTGACATCATCGGCGCTGGTCGCGTCACCGCACATCAGGCGATGCCTACCGACCGTCCACACATCACCTCGCTTCACGAAAGACGCCTTCTCCAAAGCAGCGGTCAGGTCGAAATCATCGTCTTTCGCATCGCTGTCGGTCTTATCAGAGAACAGGTCTGCCAGTTCCTTTTCGTCAAAACCGGTCATGGCAAGGTCGTATCCGAGGTCTTGCAGCTTCGACAGTTCTACGGCGAGCAGTTCCTCGTCCCAGCCAGCGTCGAGCGCCATACGGTTGTCCGCGAGAATGTACGCCTTCTTCTGTGCTTCGGTCAGGTGGTCAACATAGACACAAGGCACCTCCGTGATGCCCTCTGCCTTTGCCGCCTCAATTCTGCCGTGACCTGCAATGACATTGAAGTCGCGGTCAATGATGACCGGATTGATGAATCCGAATTCCCGCAGCGAGGAGCGCAGCTTCGTGATCTGTTCCTTCGAGTGCGTGCGGGCGTTGTTGACATACGGGATGAGCTTGTCGGTCGGGACAAGCTGGAAATCGGTTGTTGTTTGCATACATTCCTCACTTTCTGCTGCGGAGCAGACGCTCCATCATGTCCTCCTGCGGATTTCCCTGAAACTCGGTCGAGCAATTCGCACGGACGATCTGGTAGATCTGATTCCAGCAGACGTTGGACTGTTTCAGGTATGACTGGCTGATCGCCACATACGGAGAAGCGATCGGGCTGCCGGTCGTCGGATGCTTTGCGATGTAGCCGGTCTTGGACACCACTTCCTCGCAGTGTATCCATCGGGAAACACTCATCGCGTACTGCTGCACGAGCTCCGGATTGACCAGCTTGTCGCAGCCGTAGCTTTTCAGCCACTTGTAGGTTTCGGTGTAGACCTCATCGGCGCAGAGCTTCGAGCCGTCGCGCTGCATCTCCGTCATGAAATCACGGACGGGTGGCGTGTCGGCGGCTTCCAGTTCGGCAGGCTGCATCATCACCTCGGCTCGTTTTCCCTCTGCAATTTTATCCGCGAGCGCTTTCGGTTTCCTACCAGCGCCCGGTCTTGCACCGCCTCGGCGTGTGCCGTCCTTCGCCATTGATTACACCACCTTTTTCAAACGAAATCAAAGAAATGCCGTAAATACGGCAGAAACAAAAAAGGACTTGAATTTCCCGACAGTTCGTGGGAAAACAAGTCCTTTGAATTATTCAGAGCAGCACCCGTCAATAGGGGCTTTGAAATGCGATTTTTGCGCACGAGAGGGGGCGCCGGTCTTGTGTTTGATTTCCGGCAGAGATTTCAAAGCCCCCACCGGGGAGGTCTCGGCTGTCGCCTCGGTCGGTGCTTCTGCCTTCGGCAGAGGTGTCCACTGGACACCCGCACCCCCCAGCCCCACCCCCAGCGGATACAAAAAGCACCTGCCGTTTTCAGACAGGTGCGTATGTTTTATTCGGCATCGCTTCTGGTGTAGAAGGTGCTGCGTCCTGTTCCATGCTTCCGGAGCAGTCCTTTTTCCACAAGCTGTTTGATCGAGCTCTCAACAGATGCCTTGCTGAGTGTCGGGCAAAGCTCCATGATCTCACTCTTGGTAAACTTGCCGATCTTGTTGTAGGCTGCACGGCGAACCATTTCAATGGCAGGCAGCTTCTCATCGACCAGCGTTACACGTTCCTCGAAGTCACGGTAGGCAGCCAGAATGGTTTGCAGCAGGTACTTGATAAACGGCGAAACATCCTCCTCATTATCGTACCAGCCTTTCTGACACTGTTCCAGTGCATCGTAGTAAAGATTCTTGTTCTTGGCGATCTTGCTCTCAAGGGAGATATATCTGCCGATGACATAGCCGCTGCGGTACAGCAGCAGTGTTGTCAGCAGGCGGCTCATTCTGCCGTTGCCGTCGTTGAACGGGTGGATGCACAGAAAGTCGTGGATAAACACGGGAATCAACAGCAGCGCATCAACCTCCTGCATCGCAATCATGCGATTGTATCTTTCACAGATCGCTTCCACAGCAGACGGTGTTTCATATGGAGCTAAGGGCGTGAATAAAACAAACTCGTGTCCGTCTGCGTCGGTCGCGCTGATATAATTCTGCGTGTTCTTGAATGTACCGCCGAGCCCCAAGTGGGAATACTGATACAGGTCACGGTGGAGCTGCAGAATATAATTTGCAGAGATCGGGATATATTCGTAGTTTTCGTGAATGATATTCAGCACATCACGATAGCCCATGATTTCTTCTTCGTCACGGTTGCGCGGCGTAGTCTTGTCCTTGATGAGCTGCATCAGGCGGGTGTTTGTTGTACGGATGCCCTCGATCTCATTGGAAGCCTCGGTGCTTTGCACCTTTGCAATCTCGACCAGACGGTCAAGGCTTGCAGGCTTCTGCTTCAGGAACAGCTCCTGCCGTCCCTTGTATTCGTGTATCTGTGCAACAAGTCCCAGAATTTCATTGTCCCAAGAACGACTGAACTGATTGTTGTAATCAAACGATCTCATACGCTCACGCTCCTTTGTCCTAATTATAACTGATTCTAGGAGAAAAGTCAAGCGCTTAGGTGATGTTTCTCCTAAAAATAGTATGTGTTAGGAGAAACGGATTATTCAGTAGGAATATTCCGGTCTGCTGTCCTCGGTACCAGTTTTCTGGTCGTGACACGGCTTGCACAGCGCCTGCCAGTTGGTGTCGCTCCACATCAGGTAATGGTCGCCGCGATGCGGTACAATGTGGTCAACAACGGTCGCCGTCACAAATCGTCCCTTCGCCAGACACTTCACACACAGCGGGTGCTTCCACAGGTACGCCTTGCTTGCCCGCTGCCACTTGCTGCCGTAGCCACGCTTGGCGGCAGACGGTCGCTCCGGGTGCATGGGCTTGTGTTTCTCACAGTACAAGCCTTCCGTCAGCCTCGGACAGCCGGGCTGTTTGCATGGTTTTCGTGCCTTCCTCGGCATAGCCTCAACCTCCTCCGGACATAACAAAAGCCGCTGGCGTAAACCAACGGCTCTATACATGATCTTCTATTATACAGTATAGCACAGATTCAGGGTGTTTTCAAGTGAATATAACTGCAATAAACTGCAAACTTTCAGGCGATCGCTTCCAGCGCTTTCTTGTGAATGTAGTAGGCTTGACGCTTACAGATAAACATCTCGGCAGCGATCATGTTCCAAGACTTGAACTCCAGATAACGCTTGCTCAGAAGGTCACGATAATCGGCATCATCGACAGCCTTGATACGCGCTTCCATTTCGGCAAGCAGTGCGTCATACTCACGCTGGATTTCCTGAATCTCCTGCTCCAGCGCCATGATCCTGAATACGGTGTCTTCCATCTTGCTGCGGTCGGGTGACACGGTTCTCGGCATATCGTTGATGCCACTGCCGTTCATACCTTCGGCACGCTGCCGCAGCACACGGATTTCGTGAATCTTCCGGTCGATGCGCCTGCGGAGCCGCTGTGCCTGATTCCAGTATTCTTTCATGCAAATTCCTCCCCCATCATTTTTATCAGCCTTTCGCCGTTCATATCCGACATGAAGTCAAACAACACAGAGCCTGTGCCCCCCAATGAACCAGCCGACAGTAATTTGTATCCCGCCAGACGGGCTCCGTCTTCACTCATTTGAACCTCGCTTTCACGGCTTTCATCATTGCCGCCTGTGTTTTATCCTTGCTTTCCAGTGTTTTCATAATATCCTCGTCAATGGTGCCTGCCGCCACCAGATGATGTATCACCACGGTTTCGCCATTCTGTCCCTGTTGCCAGAGACGGGCGTTGGTCTGCTGATACAGCTCCAGCGACCACGGCATGGTGTACCAGATGATGGTGCTGCCACCGTCCTGAAGATTCAGACCGTGACCTGCAGAGGAAGGCTGTATCAGCGCCACCGGGATTTTGCCTGCGTTCCAGTCGGCGATATCCTTGTCGGTCTTTATCTCCCTACAGTCGATTCGCTTACAGATGCGGTCGCGTTCGTGCTTGTACCAGTACGCCACCAGCGCCGGTTTGCCGTTCTGCGCTTCCAGCAGATCCTCCAGTGCATCCAGCTATCGCTCGTGCAGCCCGATGATGTTGCCGTCGTCGCTGTAGATGCAGCCGCTTGCAAGCTGCACCAGCTTTCCGCACAGTACGGCAGCATTGGCAGCGGAAATATCTGCCAGCTCGGCTCGGGTCTCATCCTGCACTGGCAGGACATATTCATGCTCCATGGGCGGATACACCTATTATTCATTTTCGATCGAACCAGAAAAACTGTTATAAATTGGATATGTGTTGCATCGTTCTGAGGCAAACAAAAACATGATGCCTACATATCAACGGTTGATAAAAAAGAAACGTCTTCAAGAAGTGCGCGCATTCATAAATGACGGAGGTTATTTCCCTAACTCTATCATTATCAGCATCAACACAAATGGTAAAGGTCTTTCTTTTGATCAATCATCCGCAAAAGTTGATAGCACCATCTCGAAAATTGGCATATTACATATTCCAAAAAGATACCGCTCTGCTTATATTATTGACGGACAGCATCGCCTATATGGGTACTCGGATTCCTTGTATGCTGCAACAAATACGATTCCGGTTGTTGCTTTTGTAGACCTTGATCGAACCGAACAAATTAAGTTGTTTATGGATATAAACGAAAATCAAAAGGCTGTCCCGAAATCGCTCCGTGTAACATTGAATGCGGATATGCTTTGGGAGTCTCCTGATTTAGGAGAGCAACGCCAAGCGTTAAGATCTAAAATTGCTCAAATGTTAGGAGAAGAAGCTACATTGCCGCTTAATTCGAGAATTGTTATTGGTGAGAATGAATCCACACCTACCCGGTGCATCACAGTAGAAGCATTGCAAGCAGCGTTTAAAAAGTGTCGATTCTTTGATAGCTACGGAAAAAAGAATGCACTTCAAAAAGAAGGAACTTTTGATTGTAAAGATAATCAGGAAACGTGTGATTTGTTCTATCCTTTTATAGAAAAATGTTTGCTCTATATTAGAGAAACCTGTCTGGAAGAATGGGATAAAGGCGATAGCGATAACGGAATGCTCACGATGAATCGTGGTATTCAAGCCGTGATCCGTGTTATCGATGACGTTGTTAATATGTTGGTTGAAAAAGGAATGATTAATCCCAAAACGCAAGCTTTGGATGATATGTTCGGCCTTATCCAATATTATCTGAAACCACTTACGGACTATATTAACAACCTAACTGCGGAACAAAGAAAAGATTTGCGCGGTTATTTCGGCGGCGGCGCTGACACTCGATTCTGGAGAGCATATCAAAAAGCAATCGCCGACATGAGGCGTGATTTCACTCCAGAAGGATTAGAAGAATTCTGGCAAAATGAAACCAAAATGTACAATGCTGAAACGATTTCCATGATTCAGAAAATTGTCTATAAGGTAAAACTACTAGTTTCTGAACGATTGAATGATTATTTTGGTGATAGCTGGTTGATCAAAGGTTTGCCAAAAAACATCTATACTCGTGCAAAAGGCGAAGCAGATGAAGCTATGTACATTCATGTCACCAATACTGGCGAGGAAATATCGGTGACCTGATCCATATTCGGATGTTTGCTGAGATTATACGCAACAATCTCACCGTTGAAAAGATCAATGATCGGCGAAAGATAGAGTTTGATTCCGAACAATTTAAACTCGGTAACATCCGTCACCCACTTCTGATTCGGCTTATCCGCCTTAAAATTACGTTGCAGTAGATTCGGTGCAATCTTACCGACTTCGCCTCTGAAGGAGTTATACTTCTTCATGCGAACACGGCAGAAAATGCCCATTCTACGCATCAATCGCTGTACTGTCTTATGATTGACCGTATGCGTTTTTTGCAGTTCCTTGGTGATCCTTCGGTAACCGTATCGCCCTTTGTTTTCATCGTAAATACGTCGAATTTCTTCCTTGATCTCAGCATATTTGTCAGGCTTTGGGTTTTCAAACTGCTTACTGTAATAGTAGTAGGTGCTGCGAGGGATACCGGCAATCTCAATGAGCAGACCTATCCTATGCTTATGCCTCAATTCCCAAATCACTTTCGCTTTTTCTCTTGCCGTACCCTTTCGGCAACCAAGGCATTCAATTTTTTTAAGTAGTCATTCTCCGCACGAAGACGCTGCACCTCGGCAATCAGGTCTTCCTTGACTTCTTTCTTCAGTTTGGCAGGGCGACCTGTTGAGTTGCGTCCTCGGCGTTCTACGGCAAGTCCCTCCGGACCTTCTTCAAGGTAGATACGTTCCCAATTCCGCATCACACTTCTTGGAACATCAAACTCTCTTGCTGCTTCACAATAGCTGAGATGCTCTTTATGCATTGTTTCAACTACCTTGATCTTAAACTCTGGTGTGTATCGTTTATTTGGCTGTCCTTTTGGCATAAAAATGCCCCCTTTCGTTAGACTGGCATTCGGTATATTTCTATTATACCACATTGTCTAACAAAAGGGGAGCATTTCATTTTTTATCCCGTCTTTTTTCCTCTTTACCTGCAAACGTCATAAAAAGAGGCGTGACTAACTAAAGACCTAAATCTCTAATTAGCCACGCCTCGGCTGTTCTATCTGCACATGCCGCAGATAGCGTTTATTCAGTTGTTACTGCTCAGGCGCTTTCAATCCGTCAAGCATCATAGCAGTCTGTATAAAACTCTACTCCCGTATCGCTGTCAATCACATGAACTGTGAGAGTATCAGCGAAGAATCCTAACATACTATTCGACATTCTAATTCCAACAGCAATTCCAAGAACGCTGAAGCTGTCCCAGCTTTTTCTGTACGATTCTTCATCCGTCACATAAAAATACAAATTGCCGTAATCATCATCGTGTGTAATGTCAATGATCGTATTTTCTTCCGAAATAGTTTTGTCAATCTCCGCTTCAATATCTTTAAGTGTTTCTTTTCTCCACTTGTTGTATTCTTTTGTTTTCATCGTGTAGACAACATTTTCACCGTCAATCTCTGCCGAAAGAAGCCAATCTTCACTTTCTTCTTTCAGTTTTGCTAAATTTTGTTCAGGATCATAATTTTCGTCAAACTCCTTTAGCGTAGAAATCGGCATTGTAAGTTTTGTCACGAAAAATCCACGATCAACGTCAAACACGCCGCCTTCATCATCCTCTGTCGGTTCAGGAATAGTCGTTGTGGTCTGTTCAGTTGTTGTGCTTTCAGTCGTTGTCTCAACGGTAGTCGTTGTCATTGCTGTTGTGGTTTCTTCCGTAGTCGTTGTCACGGTCACAGTAGTTTCAACCGATTCGGCAACTTCGGAAAGCTGATTGTTTCCGCAGCCAGTCAAGAGGATACTTGCCAATATAACAGGCACGATACGTCGATTCATAATATGCACCTCACTTGCTTTTCTTCATCGTCAAAGGCTGAATCGGTTTGCGCGGTTCGGCTTTATTCGTCTGCTCGGATTTGATACGGTCAATCTCCGCTTGCTTTGCTGCATCCTATTCAGCCTGTTCAGATTCGATCTTTGCCGCCCATTCACGAGCAAACCCGGCCTCGCGCATCTCCCTGTCCATGAGCATCGTTATATACGCCGTCATGCTCATGCCTTGTGTTTCCGCAAAGGCTTTATACATCGCAAGCGTACCCTTTTTAACAGTAAGTCGCACTTGCTCGTATTTGTTTTTGAGTGTCTTTTTAACAGATTCGTTCATACAATCACTCCTTTTCAACGTCATTATAACATTTTAATGCACTTATGTCAATAGTTTTCTTTAAATTGGATACAAAAAAAACATTGACATAATTACGAAAGTATGTCAAATGTTACGATAAGACATAAAATATAATGCACTATGTTGCGCCGTATGTATAGCATTCATAATTTCAGTGCATTATAATCGGTTCGTTTTGCCATTATAACAGAATGTTATGCCCTATTGTCGCAAGGTTTGTGAAACCTATTGCAATTTTTAATGCACTATGTTACAATACGGTCAGAAAGGATGTGAACCGTCCAGAAAAAGAAATAGCGGCAATGCCCTCACCAACCAAAGTTTTGCATCACCGCTATCCACCAACGACAATATGTGCCGTCTAAATCTATTATATTCAGCCATGATTACACCGCCTTAACCATTGCAACCGCAAGTGTAAGAGGTTGTACCGACTCCGCAAGTAAAGATTCACAAGTTTTTCGACCGTTGTTCCGAGCCGTTCAGCAATGCGGACGGCAGTGATTGCGTTCGGGACATTCATTCAAGCTTCGTATTTGGAAATTTGCGGCTGCGCAACCCCTGCACTCTCCGCAAGGTCTCCGGCAGAAACGCCTCTGGATTCTCTTGTTTTCTTTAGATTTTCGCCAAATGCCATCCCCCCCTTTTTTTTCTAAAGAAATTTATGGAACTATATACCTACGGTATTGACAAACCCGTGAAAAAGGTGTATACTTTAGTTGCTACACAAATTGCATATACACCATTCGCACAGAAAAAAAGAAGATTTTCTGAGGCTGTTTTTTTGTACCCTTTTTACCGTGGGTATGCTGCTATTATATCACGAATTTCTTTATTGTCAACAAGAATCACGATATTTCTTGAATGTTTGGTGCGTTACACAAAGAAATGAGGTGTTTGTTGTGAAAAACGCACAAGAATTATCCGCTGAGATAAAAAAACAAGCGAAATCAAAAGGAGTTCCAATAAAGAAAATGCTATCGGATTACGAATTGAATGTTTATTATTTGTCTCAAATATCGGACAAAAAAGGTGTTTCTCATATCGGTCTTTGCAAAATCGCAGACTATCTTGATGTATTACTTGACTTTCTTTTGGGAAGAGAAACGAAAAGCACCCCGAATAATGATATCCGGAGTGCTGTTATCGAGCGTGTCAACTTGCTTTCAGACGTTCAGGCGGCTCAGCTTCTTGCGTTTCTTGAGTCGATAACGAAGGAATAATGC
>JAZNTW010000043.1:0-61698 GCA_045591925.1 Oscillospiraceae bacterium | reverse complement strand
AATATAAAATTTGTTTACCCCCCCGAAAAATCCACCGTATTTAGGATTGTTTATATTAATATTCTGAATTTACAAATTTACTATTTGTTAACATATAATCTCTCTGAAATTTCCCTTGTTTTTTCTTGATTTATGTGCATTATTTTCCATGCTATACAAAAAACATCCGCATTTTTACTGTTAGATAACACTAACTAATTTCAACATTATTTTTTGTAAGTTGTGCACAATAAAGGTGTATCGAATTAGTACAAAAAAGAGATAGCAATTTTTCTTATAATATGTTATAATATTCAGGAGATATGTGTCTGAATAGGAATGTCTCAACTAAAACATTGTTATTTATTTCACATAATAATGTCCGCCGCAGATTCTGCTGTCTGCGGAACAAGTAAAAAGGAGGTTCATCTTACATGAATTCAGCTAAAGCTACAGTCCCCTTCAAGGGTACTAAGGAGCAGGAAGCTCAGCTTCTCGCATTTATTGCCGAGAAAAAGGACACACAGGGCGCTCTCATGCCCATTCTTCAGAAGGCTCAGGAAATCTACGGATACCTTCCTATCGAGGTTCAGAAGATTATTTCCGATAACACCGGTATTCCCATGGAGAAAATCTACGGCGTTGTAACTTTCTACGCTCAGTTCTCTCTCTATCCCAAGGGCGAATACACAATTTCTGTTTGTCTCGGTACTGCTTGCTACGTTAAGGGCGCAGGCGACATCTATGACAAGCTTCAGGAAAAGCTCGGTATTGCAGGCGGAGAATGTACTCCCGACGGTAAATTCTCTCTGGAGGCTTGCCGCTGCATCGGTGCTTGCGGTCTCGCTCCCGTTCTCACTGTAAACGAGGACGTTTACGGCCGTCTCACTGTTGACGATGTTGACAAGATTATCGAAAAGTATAACGCATAATATACATAACTGTTAGGAGGTTAACTTTATGAAGACTCTTGAAGAACTCAAGGCTGTCAGAGAATCTATGGAGGGCGAAGTTGCTCTCAGAACTCATGGCAACGCTTCTTCAAAATATGAAAGACATGTTCTCGTGTGCGGCGGTACAGGCTGTACTTCTTCCGGTTCCCCTAAGCTTATCGCTAAGCTTGAAGAGGAATTCGCTGCAAAGGGACTCACAGATAAGGTTCAGATCGTTAAGACAGGTTGTTTCGGTCTTTGCGAAAGAGGACCTATCCTCATCGTTTACCCTGAGGGCTCTTTCTACTCACGTGTAGAGCTTGACGAGGTTACTCGTATCGTTGACGAGCACCTTATCGGCGGAAACCCTGTTAAGGAATTCCTCTATGAGGAAACTATTGACGGCGATAACATCAAGTCACTTGAAGAAACATCATTCTACAACAAGCAGATGCGTGTTGCTCTCAGAAACTGCGGTGTTATCAACCCTGAGTGCATCGACGAGTATGTTGGCCGTGACGGTTATGCTGCTCTCGGCAAGGTTCTCAAGGAAATGACTCCTGAGGACGTTATCCAGACTATCCTCGACTCCGGTCTCCGTGGCCGTGGCGGCGGCGGATTCCCCACAGGTATGAAGTGGAAGCTTGCAAGAACTATCGTTCCCGACGCTGACATCAAGTACGTTTGCTGTAACGCTGACGAGGGTGACCCGGGTGCATTCATGGATCGTTCTATCCTTGAGGGCGACCCCCACGTTCTCCTTGAAGCTATGACAATCGCTGGTTACGCTATCGGAGCTAATCAGGGTTACGTTTATGTTCGTGCTGAGTACCCCATCGCTGTTGCGCGTCTTAACAGCGCTATTCAGCAGGCTCGTGAAGCTGGTATGCTCGGTAAGGACATCTTCGGCACAGGCTTCGATTTCGACATCGACCTCCGTCTTGGTGCCGGTGCTTTCGTTTGCGGTGAGGAAACTGCTCTTATGACTTCTATCGAAGGCAACCGTGGTGAGCCCAGACCCAGACCTCCTTTCCCTGCTGAAAAGGGTCTCTACAACAAGCCCACAATCCTCAACAACGTTGAGACTTACGCTAACATTCCCCAGATCATCCTCAACGGTGCTGACTGGTTCAAGGGCATCGGTACAGAGAAGTCAAAGGGTACTAAGGTATTCGCTCTCGGCGGTAAGATCAACAACACAGGTCTCGTAGAAGTTCCTATGGGTACTTCACTCCGTACTGTTATCGAAGAAATCGGCGGCGGTATCCCCAACGGCAAGAAGTTCAAGGCTGCACAGACAGGCGGTCCTTCCGGCGGATGTATCCCTGCTGAGCACTTCGACATTCCGATTGACTACGATAACCTCATCGGCATCGGTTCAATGATGGGTTCAGGCGGTCTTATCGTTATGGACGAGGACAACTGTATGGTTGACATTGCTAAGTTCTTCCTCGAATTCACTGTTGATGAGTCCTGCGGTAAGTGTACTCCCTGCCGTATCGGTACTAAGAGAATGTATGAGATTCTTGACAACATCACAAAGGGCAAGGGTACTCTTGAGGACATCGACAAGCTCGAAGAACTCTGCTACCACATCAAGACAAACTCTCTCTGCGGTCTCGGTCAGACAGCTCCTAACCCTGTTCTCTCCACACTCAAGTTCTTCAGAGATGAGTATATCGCTCACGTTGTTGACAAGAAGTGTCCTGCCGGCGTATGTAAGGACCTCCTCAGCTTCGAGATCGAGGCTGACAAGTGCTTCGGCTGCGGTATGTGCGCTAAGCAGTGTCCCGCTGACGCTATCTACGTTACAGACTATACTGCTCCCGGCAAGAAGAAGCCCGCTTACGCTATCGACAAGGACAAGTGCGTGAAGTGCGGTGCTTGTATCGCTTCCTGTAAGTTCAAGGCAATCATCAAGAAATAAGCGGAGGATCAAGATAATGGAAAATATCACAGTTAAAGTTAATGGTGTTGAAGTCTCCGTACCCAAGGGTGCTACAGTCCTTGAGGCTGCTCACGCTGCAGGTTTTGAGATTCCTACACTTTGCTATATGAAGGAAATCAACGAGATCGGTGCTTGCCGTATCTGCGTTGTTGAAGTAAACGAGGGCAGAGGCTTCCGTCTTGTTGCAGGCTGTGTATACCCCTGCACAGACAATATGGAAATCCTCACTGCTTCTCCCAAGGTTATCGAGTCACGTAAGAAGACTCTCGAACTCATCCTTTCCACACATGACAGAAAGTGCCTCTCCTGCGTAAGAAGCGGCAACTGTGAGCTCCAGAAGCTCTGTAAGGATTACGGTATCGAGGATGCTTCCAAGTATGACGGCGCAAACAACACTTATGAAGTTGACAACAGCGCTGCTCACATGTACCGTGACAACAATAAGTGTATCCTTTGCCGCCGCTGCGTTGCTGTATGTGCTAACACACAGGGAATCGGCGTAATCGGCGCAAATGAGCGTGGTTTCAAGACATATATCGGTTCTGCATTTGATATGGGTCTCGGCGAGACAAGCTGTGTATCCTGCGGTCAGTGTATTGCTGTATGTCCTGTTGGCGCAATCGCTGAAAAGGACTACATCAAGCCCGTTCTTGAAGCTATTGCTGATCCTGAGAAGGTTGTTCTCGTTCAGACAGCTCCTGCTGTTCGTGCAGGTCTCGGCGAGTGCTTCGGTCTCCCCATCGGTACAAACGTAGAGGGCAAGATGGTTGCTGCTCTCAGAAGACTCGGCTTCGATAAGGTATTCGATACTGATTTCGCTGCTGACCTTACAATTATGGAAGAAGCTAACGAGTTCCTCGACAGAGTTAAGAACGGCGGAAAGCTTCCCCTTATCACATCATGCTCACCCGGTTGGGTTAAGTACTGCGAGCACTATTTCCCTGAGATGACAGAGAATCTTTCTTCTTGTAAGTCTCCTCAGCAGATGTTCGGTGCAGTTGCTAAGACTTACTACGCTGAGAAGATAGGCATTGGTCCTAAGAATATCGTTATGGTTTCTATCATGCCTTGTACAGCTAAGAAGTTTGAAATCGGCAGAGATGACCAGAACGCTGCTGGTGTTCCTGACGTTGATTACTCACTCACAACACGTGAGCTGGGCAGAATGATTGAGCGTGCAGGTATCAACTTCCTCGGTCTTGCTGATGAGAAGTTTGATGATCCTCTCGGAATCTCCACAGGTGCTGCTGTTATCTTCGGCGCTACAGGCGGTGTTATGGAAGCTGCTCTCAGAACTGCTGTGTACACACTCACAGGCGAAAACGCTATTGATTTCCCTGAGGTACGTGGTACAGATGGAATCAAGGAAGCAACATACAACGTTGCCGGTATGGACGTTAAGGTTGCTGTTGCAAGCGGTCTTGCTAACGCTAAGGAACTTCTTGAGAAGGTTCAGAACGGCGAAGCTGATTACCACTTCATTGAAATCATGGGATGTCCCGGCGGCTGTGTAAACGGCGGCGGTCAGCCTCAGGTTGCAATGGGTATCAGAAACTTTGTTGACATCAGAGCTGAAAGAGCTAAGGTTCTTTACAACCTTGATGCTGAGATGCCTGTAAGACAGTCTCACGAGAACCCTGCTATCAAGGCTATCTACGATGAGTTCCTTGAAAAGCCCGGCAGCCACAAGGCTCATGAGCTTCTCCACACAACATACGTTAAGAGAAGCATTAACTAATTCATGTAAGTAAGATATATAAAGAAACGCCCGAGAAATCGGGCGTTTTTATGTCTCTTTTTCAACAGACAAAACCGCACAGATTGGTCTGTGCGGTTGTTTTCTTACTGGTATCTTGAATCAATGCCAAAATATTCTTCAAGAGTTATATAGGGGTCGCCGATAGCAGCACCGTGGTTTTTAATAGCCTGAGCCACATCCTTGCCGACATAGCGGATATGCCACGGTTCGTATTTATAGCCTGTAATATCCTGCTTGCCCTTTGGGTAGCGGATAATGAATCCGTATTCTGTACAGTGCTCCTCAAGCCATATAGCTTCGGGAGTGCCTGCAAAGGAATCGTCAATGATATTTACATCAATTGCCATACCTGTCTGATGCTCGGAATAACCGGGACGGGCTGAGAATGTATCAGCTGTAGCCTGTCCGTAATTGTAAACATAGTTGTTATAAATCTGCTCCTGAGTTTCATAAGAACGGAATCCCGATGAGAGATATATAGAAATACCGTCGTTTGCAGCACCCTGAACGAGGGACTGGAAAGCTGTGTTGGTATCGTTGGTGAGAGAGCCGGGGTTATAGGAGCTGGGGAGTGAATACGACTTATTTGCAATGAGAACGCCGTCATAGTATGTTATGCCGTCGATTTCCTGTTTGCCCTCAGGTTTCTTGACAGTTACAGCGATTTCACCATAAACATTGCTGTCGTTGGCATCCGTAACACGTATAGTACAAGTTCCTGCGCTGACAGCTGTAATATTTCCATACTGGTCAACCGTTGCAACGTTTGTATCTGAGCTTGTCCAGATTTCGCTGTAGCTGCCTGATACAGTGGCGTAGGGTTTGAAGCCGCCTTCCAGAATTTCAGCTGATGTATAGCTGAGGGGGATAGTTGCACCGACGGGAGTTGTAGGAGCCTGAGTAACAGCCTGAGTTGATGTGCTTCCTGTGCCTGTAACAGTTACGCTGCCTGTACCGGTTCCATTTGCAGATATTGCTGAACTGTTGGTATTTTTTGCGGCAGAGGATGTTTTTTTACTGCTTACGGGAGGCTTTGCAACAGAAGTTTTCTTACTGCTGTTAAGGTTGCTGATTTCCTCTTTTGAACGTGTAACAAGGGAAACATACTGACCTGAGACAGTAGTAAGAGTGCTTCTTTCGGCTGTTGTTTTAGCAGCTGTAGTACGGGGAACGAGTTCTATAGTTTCATCATCGCCGTTTTCCTTGTCGTCTATATCGGATTCACCGCCTGATAAAGTGATTTCATCGCCGTTCTCTTCATTGGAATTGGGGATTTCCTTTCCGCATGATACTGTGCAGGCGATGCAGCAGAGAGCTGCAAGCATAGCGGTAATTTTTTTAATATTCATATTAGTCATCTCCAGATATTTTTCTTTTTTATAATATGGTAATGTACATATATAAAATTATAACACATTTACTACGCCGTGTAAAGTGGAAAATTGTATTTAAAACTGAAAAATCTGATTTTTTTTACGTTTTAGTCACAAATGTGCAAAAGAATATGAAAAAAATATGATTTTTTGCTGTAACCCCTTTACTTTTTGTGAATATTATGGTAAAATATAAATAGTATTTTTTACTGGAATATGCAGACACGGGCTTTGTTACGCTGTCTGAAACGGAGGTGAGTATATTGTCAGGGAATCCAAAGCTTATTGGCGTGTGTCTTTCAACTCTTTTCAATGAGGACAGATACGGCTTTATAAGCAAATTCAACAGATATGCTGTTGATGCAGGATACAGGCTTATTATATTCAATTCCGATTCAGATTTGTATGAGCAGTTCAATAAGAACAATGAAGGAGCAGCTTCTGTTTTTCGGCTGATACCTTATGAGAAATTGTCTGCGCTTATAATATTCCCCTCGTTTATACAGAATGAAGGAATTATAGAGGAAATTGTGGAGAACGGCAAAAAGCGGAATATTCCGATAATTTCCATTGACAGGGAAATAGACGGCTGTATCTGCTATGCCTTCAACTATTCCGATGCATTTGAAAATATTTGCCGTCATGTCATAGAAGTGCATGGCGCTAAGAATATATACCTGATAACAGGTGAAAAGGGCAATGATTATGCGGAACAAAGGCGATTTGCTTACCGTCGTGCCCTTGAGTCAAACAATATTCTATATGATGAAAATAACGTGGGATACGGCTGTTTCTGGGAAGAACCTACAAATGATATACTCTTGCGATGGTTTGATAAGGAAAAACGTGAAATTCCCGACGCTATAGTATGTGCAAATGATATAATGGCGATTACAGTAAGCCGTTTTTTGCAGAATCGTGGATATAACGTCCCCGAACAATGTATAGTAACAGGTTTTGACGATATCGAACAGGCAAAGCTCCATTCACCGAGGCTGACAACCTGCTATCAGAATTATGATGAAATGAGCATGCGTATTATAGAAAAGATTGAGGAATTTTACTCTGCGGAAGATACAGGAATTCCGGAATGTGCAGTGAAAATCGGATTCAATATGGTATTTTCCGGTTCCTGCGGCTGCTGCAATATAGATGAATACGATGTGAATACTGCAGTGCAGAAGCTCATAGTGAGAAACAGAAAGTCCAATGAGCGTGAGACTATGATGTGTTCGATGCAGTCCTCTATGTCAAAAATGGCTGATATTACAGAACTGCCCGCCACAATGGTTGATAAATTCGGATTCCATACTATGGTGCTTGCAATAAATCAGGATGTTTTCCTGCCGCCTCATTTCGGTTCAAACCGCATGGGAAAAGACAGCTATACCAGTAAGGTTGATATTATGCATCAGCGGTATTACTGGTATGATATTGCACCATGCACCATAGATACCAGTGAGCTTATACCACATCCTGAATTAATGTTGAAAAGAAACGATCCGATAATTGTCTGCGGCGTTCATTTCATGGAAATGGCAATGGGATATTGTGTATTCCAACCGGATATGGGTATTGACGAGTATCAGAAGATACACTCGTTCACTGTCGCCATGGGAGCAGCTCTGGGCAATTTCCACAGCCGTCACCAGATAAAAATGATAAATCAGCAGCTTCTGGATGCGAATCATGAGCTGCATAAGCTGTCTCAGCGTGATTTTATGACAGGATTATTCAACCGCCGTGGATTCTACGACAAGCTGGAATCCATACTGAATGAAATGGACGGTAAAGATTCCAGAATTGTTATTATATCTGCTGACCTTGACCGCTTGAAATACATAAACGACACTTTCGGACATCTCGAAGGCGACAACGCAATAACTACTGTGGGCAGAGCTCTTGTCAGCAGTTCGGTTCAGGGAGAGATATGCGCCAGATTCGGTGGTGATGAATTCTGTGTTGCAGCTGTAGTTGATGAGGAGGAAGCGAAGTACTACTTCAACGATTTCAAGGACAGATTCTGTGATTATCTCTACGATTACAACCGGAAATCCGGCAAGGAATACGTGCTCAATGCAAGTATCGGCTGCTGTGTAGAAAAAATACAGGGCAGGATTGATATTGAAGAAATGATAAAAATTGCCGATGAAAATATGTATATCGACAAAATGGAGCACAGAAGCAAGAATAAATAGGCGGCAAAATTTCTGCCGCCTTGTTTTTTGAAACGTGATGCACAAAAAATATATAAGAAAAAACCTATAAATCATTATTTAACCACTTGTAATTTGTCACGGAAAATGATATAATATTATAATAGGGATAGTAGGGACATATTGTGTGACATTCAAGGAGATAAAAATGGAAAAAAATATAAAACAAAATAACAGCGAGAACTTTTCCGATGTAATATGCGGAAGAAATCCCGTTATTGAAGCCCTTAAATCAGGGGCTGCTCTTGATATGATATATATGGACGGAAACGGCGGAAGTCTCAGTGTTATCAGACGTCTTGCAAAGGAAAAGGGGATTCCTGTAAAGGATGTAAAGGACGATAAACTGAAAAAACTGTCAGGCGGTGCTTCACATCAGGGAGTTGCTGCTGTGGGTGCTTGCGGCGAATACGTTTCCGTTGAGGATATTCTCGCAGTTTCACAGGAAAAAGGCACAAAGCCTTTCATAATTATTTGTGATGAAATTGAAGATCCGCACAACCTCGGCGCAATTATCCGTACAGCCGAAACGTCAGGTGCGGACGGCGTAATTATCCCCAAACGCAGAAGCGCAGGTCTGAATGCAACTGTATTCAAGACATCCGCAGGAGCTGCAAGCTATGTGCCTGTAGCAAGAGTTTCAAATCTTGCCGCCGCTATAGACAAGCTGAAAGAAAACGGCGTGTGGATTTACGGCACTGATGCGGACGGTACAGACTACAGTGAAACCGATATGACAGGCAGCTGCGGACTTGTAATAGGCTCTGAGGGCTTCGGTATAAGCCGTCTTATCAGAGAAAAATGTGATTTTATGATACGTCTGCCCATGCTGGGCAGGATAAATTCCCTTAACGCTTCTGTTGCGGCAGGTATATTCATGTACGAAGTCCTGCGCCAGCGCAGAAAAGGCTCATAGGAGGGAGGAATATAAATGGCAGATACGAAATTATCTCTTGAGGATATTCTGGACGAATATAAGACAAATCCCGATGATCCGTCAACTTCTCTCGTTGACAGGGATGATACGAAGAAAATTCTCAATTCAACCATTCCCGAACCTGTAAAGGTGACAGCTGAAATTCCCAGAGCTGTTTCTCATGAGAAAAAGGAACTTTTTGACAGCATTGAATCCAAGGCTAACCCTGCAAATGAAATACGCCCTGCTGAAATATCCAGAAAAACAGCGGCAGTTGTGGGAGATACGGGATTAACCGAGGTCAAGTCAACTCATCCCGTAGACGCTCCTTCAGAGGATATTGATACAGAAGGTTCATCAAAAATCCGCCCCATGTCGGAGTCTACCAGAGCAAGAGAGGCGGAGAAAAAGAAAAAAAAGCGCAGCTGGTTCAGGCGTGAGGAGTCGAAGCAGACATACTCAAAGGAAAAGCCGGTGGGCGAATATATGTACACTCCTCCTGAATTCCGCAAGAAAAAGCGCACAAGAGAAGAAATTGTCAGCGAAGCGGAAGCTCCTGAAAACAGGAAGTATGTTACGGATATTGTACCGTCACCTGCGGCTCTTGAAGCAACCCGTCCCATTGAGCTTGCACCGAGAGCAGAAACAACAAATATTGACCTCAGCAGCATAAAGGCGGCTACCGAGGAAAGCATAGATGTGCGTATTCCAAGTGATACAGAGGAATATACCCGTCAGGCGATGAAGATGAAGCGCACGAAGCGTATTGTTGATTTCAATTATTACGGCGATGTTCAGGATGTGGGTAGGGATATATATGAACTGACAGGCATACTCAAAACAAGAGTGGCAGTTCTTGCAATGACGGCATTTCTCAGCCTGTACATAACTATATGCAGCCGTTTTCATCTGCCTATTGCGGAATTTCTGAGTATATCAAGTATTTATACATATCTTATTGCTCATTTCATTCTTGGAGGACTGGCACTGTTTTATTCTGCACCTGTAATTGCAAAGGGATTTAAAAACCTTGTTAAATTCAAGGCAGACAGCGATTCTATGACAGCTATAACGGCAGTATCCTGTTTTGTGGCGCTGCTTGCGGCATTTTTGAAATCCGACATGGCACGTGCTGAGATGATACATATATATATGCCTGTTGGTATACTTGCTCTGCTGACAAATGCTGTAGGAAAGCTGCTTATTCTTAAAAGAGCAAGACGGAATTTCAAATTTGCATCACGGGATTTCGACCGCCATGCTGTAGTTTACGTCAAGGATGAGGAACGTGCAGAACGTCTTACTCACGGTACACTGGGAGATTTCCCAATACTCGCGGCAATGCGTCCTACAGATTTTCTTACGGATTTCCTGCGTTATACATATTCAGCGGATATAACCGACAGCTATTGTCGTAAAGCTGCACCAATATGTCTGATTGTATCAGTTATCACATCGGTATTTCTCACTTATGTGAGAATGGGAACGCTTTTATCTCTTGAGGCTGTAGCTTTTGGATTTTCCATATTCTCCATGCTTATATGTGCCTGTTCATGTATAGCGCTGCCTTTTGCGGCGAATATTCCCCTTGAAAAGGTATCAAAGGAGACTATAAAGAATGACGGAATACTTCTCGGCTACCAGAGCGTAGACGATTTGTATGATACCAATTCACTTCTTGTAAAGGCGGAAGATCTTTTCCCTGCCGGAACAGTACGTCTTGGCGGAATAAAGGTGTTTTCCAATACAAAGCTTGATGAGGCATTTCTCGACGCTGCAAGCCTTTCCTACTACGGCGGAAGCCTTATGCAGCAGCTTTTTGCAGACCTTATACAGGGCAAGGAAAATCTGCTTTATCCCATAGAAAATTTCTCCTACGAGGACGGCATGGGACTCTGCGGCTGGATAAAGAACCGACGTATACTTCTTGGCAGCCGTGAGCTTATGGAATCCCACAACATCGAAGGACTTCCCACAAAGTCAAGGGAGAGCGAGTATACACAGGGGCATGAACCTGTATATCTCTCTATTTCGGGAAATCTTGCAGCTATGTTTGTAGTGGATATTATAGCGGGCAGAAATATAAGAAAGTGGACGGAGCGTCTTGCACGTAAAAAGGTATGCCTGATTGTCAAATCTGTAGACAATTTTGTGACAGCGGAAAAGATAGCGAAGATATACGGTCTTACGGCTGATTCAGTCAGAGTGCTGCCTAAGAAGCTTCACGAGGATTTTGATGCAGAAACAAGAAAGACAGTCCGTATGAGCGCTTCAATGGCGTGTGCAGGAAAATTCAGTTCTATGGCACAGCTGATACTGGGAATAAAGAGTATCCACACATCAGCAATAATAGCACTGATATTCCAGACAGCGTCAATATTGCTGGGATTTGGTCTGTCAATGATGCTTATAGCGTCAAAGGCGTTTGAATCAAATTATATTTATATGTCAGCAACAGCGATGATAATTTACAATGTTTTATGTACACTTTTCACTTGTTTTGCGGCAGGAACGAGAAGAAAATAAAAATTTACGGCGATACTTCGGTATCGCCTGACATTTAAGGAGAAAAAATATGTCCGACAGAAATAACACAGACAATCAGAATACAGATACCATATACATACCGCCTGAAGTGCGGAATGTAAATCCTCCTCCTCAGAGAACGCTGCGGAGAGTTGAGCAGAACGGAAATAATCCACAGAATTACAATCAGGGGCAGTACGGCGGACAGCAGCAGTATAATCCCCAGTATGATATGCGGCAGCCCATGCAGAATCCCCAGAATTATAATCAGGGGCAATATGGCGGACAGCAGCAGTATAATCCGCAGTACGATATGCGTCAGCCCATGCAAAATCCTCAGTATTACAATCAGGGACAGTACGGCGGACAGCCTTATTATGAACAGCCGTATAACCCTCCGCCGCCGAAAAAATCCAGCGGCAAAAAGAAGAAAAAGCGCAGAAAAAAGAGCTTTTTTGGCAGATTTATCGGACGTTTTATAAAGACGCTGCTTATGATTCTGGTGCTGATTTTCGGAATGTACTCCTGCACTTCCCTTTGTCTCATAAATAAAATGGACTATGCGGAAACAGGTGACAGAAACCGTCGCAGTGATGCTCTTGCAAGGAGTTACGTGAAAAATGTACTGCTCATCGGTACAGACGGCAGAACTGAAGATGAAACGGCAAGGTCTGATACAATGCTGCTTGCATCTGTTAACCGCAAAACAAACGAAGTCAGTCTGATTTCGCTGATGCGTGACTGCTATGTGGAAATCCCCGGATACGGCGAGGATAAACTGAATGCGGCTTATGCCTATGGCGGTGCGGAACTGCTCATGGACACAATTGAGCACAATTTCGGAATTGCAGTAGAGGACTATGTGGCAGTGAATTTTGTTTCCTTTGCCAGTGTAGTTGACAGCGTAGGCGGAATTGACATAGAAATATCCGATGCTGAGGCGAAAGAAATAAACACGATTTTACAGGCTGAGGTCAATGAAATTATGGGCGATGATGTCCTTGATGATTTGCTTGACGGCGGCGGGAAGCTTCATCTCAACGGTAAGCAGGCATTGTCTTATGCACGTATCAGATATATCGGAAATGCTGATTTTGAGCGTACAGAGCGGCAGCGTGAAGTTATTGAGCTGGTGATGAATAAGGTTAAGTCGTTTAATCCGACTATACTGCCAAGACTTTCATTCAGCGTACTTCCGGGAGTAGAAACAAATATGACAACGGCAGAGCTTTACGGCTTATCACTGGAACTTCCGTTTATAGCAGGATATGAACGGCAGCAGCTGCAGATTCCTGCGGAAGGGACGTATTATTCGGCAGATATGGATTGTGGAAATTCTCTGATAGTTGATTTCGTGGAAAACTATAATATAATCTACGAAACCGTATATGAAGAATAACTGATAATATAAAAAGGGCGGATTTTCATCCGCCCTGATTTATTATTCCATTTCGCTGAGAAGCTTTTCAGCACTTGCAAGCTTGACGCTGATAACAAAAAGCTCCAGTGCCTTTTCCAGATCCTCCATAGAAGGATATGTGGGAGCAATACGAATATTTCTGTCGTCCTTGTCGATTCCGTAGGGGAATGTAGCGCCTGCGCCTGTGAGAGTAACGCCAGCTTCTGCACAAAGCTGAACAACTCTTTTTGCACAGCCGTTGAGAGCGTTGAAGGAAACAAAGTAACCGCCCTTAGGCTCTGTCCATTCACCGATACCGAGAGGTGTGATTTCTCTTTTAAGTGTATCGCAGACAAGGCTGAACTTTGGAGCGATAATAGCTGCGTGCTTATTCATGTGCTCAATCATATTTTCAAGAGTTCCGAAGAACTTTACGTGACGGAGCTGGTTCATTTTGTCGTAGCCGATGATAGATAAGCCAAGATAGCTTCTCAGCTCATCGATATTCGCCTTGCTTGCACCCATAGCAGCAACACCTGCGCCGGGGAATGTGACCTTTGATGTTGAACCGAAGATGTATACAATATCTTCATTGCCTGCCTTTTTGGCTTCATCGAGGATATTAAGGATATATTCAGGATTTTCTACAAGGTGGTGGATGCAGTAAGCGTTATCCCAGAAAATACGGAAATCCTTAGCAGCGGGCTTGAGATTTGCAAAACGCTTTACAGTTTCATCGCTGTAGCAGATACCGTCGGGATTGGAGTACTGAGGAACGCACCAGATACCCTTGATTGAATCGTCCTCTGCAACGAGAGCTTCAACCATATCCATATCAGGACCTGTGGGAGTCATGGGAATATTTATCATTTCAATGCCGAAAAATTCAGTTACCTTGAAGTGTCTGTCGTAACCGGGAACAGGACAGAGGAACTTTACCTTGTCGAGCTTGCTCCAAGGTGTTGAACCGAGAATACCCTTATTGAAAGCAGTCTGGATTGACCAATACATAGCGTTAAGGCTGGAGTTTCCGAATACAATAACCTCGTCTGTTCCAACGCCTATCATATCGGAGAAAAGCTTCTTTGCTTCGGGAATACCGTCAAGAAGACCATAATTTCTTACATCTGTGCCGTTTTCGCTGAGGAAGTTGTTATCGTCGAATATGCGGAGCATATCAACGGAGAGGTCAAGCTGTTCTTTGCAGGGATTGCCTCTTGACATATTCAGACAAAGCCCCTTTTCTTTAAAGTCGTTGTAAAGCTTTTCAGTCTCGCCTTTGAAACTGAGAAGCTGTTCCTTGTTCATTTCTGATAAATTCATTTCGGAACACACCTTTCACTATATATCGCAGGTGTAACATTTGCAACGTTACCCTAATATACAGTATACCATAGCTGGAAAATAATTTCAAGTGACAAGATTACGAATAATTTTGTGTTTTCCGATTTTTTTTTAGCATTTTCAGCTGAATTTGTCCGTCTGTCAAAAAAATATGTGCGTCAAGGGCGGACAAAATGTATATTTTTGGTATTAATTTTCAAATTATGAATTTTGTTTACAAAAAGTTTACTTTTTGAGAAAGAATACTTTATATATCGTCTTGACAAGCAGTTTTTTTGAGCGTATAATTAAATTAAGCAATATCCATATAAAAAATATACATGAATGTGAAATTTTGTTATTATTCAGTATAAAACTGAGTTTTTTAAGATTTTTTTAAGGCACAAACTATATAATAGAAGAAAAAATGAAACGGAGGTTGTTTACATGAAAAAATTAGTTAAATCGTCAGTTGCATTGGCAGCATCGCTGTCAGTTTTTACCGGAAGTATATCTTTTTCAGCTGATGCCTATAATTTTTATGCTGATATTTCCGATTTGTCCTACGAATACGGGGATTATACTGCACTTGAATTATACCCCGACTATATACCTGAGATTCTTGCAGACAGTGAATTAGAGGATTACATGATAGGTGCACATCTTGACGCAAACAATAAAGCAGTATATGATGCATTTTTAAAGCTTGTGGAGCCTTCTCTTGATTCTTTTACAATTAATCTGCCTGAACCCCTTGTATTCACTTATAAAATGACTGAGGACATCAACTCCAATGAGGAGTTCAGAGACCTTATCTTTGAAAACTGCGGCAGCGGTATGGAAGCAGCTTCTTTTGATGAGCCGATGATTTTCTGGCTGGAGCAGAGAAAAACTTCAATTGGTATAGGCAAATACAAGGTATCTACGAACTATTTCAAGGGCACAAATACTCTTACTATATCCAGTCTTAAAATTTCTCCCGGAGCTTTTGACGCTTTTACATCATTTGAAAATATTCTTGAATATAAGGAAAAGCTTGAAACAGCTGTTGATGAATTTGTTGTAAAGGGTGAGACAAACGAACAAAAGCTGAGGAGTATTCACGACCAGATATGTCTGTTTACAGATTATGACCTTGAAGGACCTTTTCAGGGTTCAGCTATCAGTGCTCTTGTTGAGCCGGGTGCGGTATGTGAAGGCTATTCCAAGGGATTCAAGCTGATATGTGATAAAATCGGTATTCCCTGTGTCTGTGTTTTCGGAAACTATGACGAGGAAATGGTTACAGCCCACATGTGGAATTATGTGCGCATGGAGGACGGCAAATGGTATGCTGTTGATACCACATGGAATGACAGCGACGGTCTGAATGGTCTTGAGATATTGTACAGATATTTCCTTTCGGGAAAAGACACATTCTATGATAAGCACACTGAAAATAATGACTATACCTATGTGCATCTTGAATATCCCGAACTGGCAGAGGTAAGCTTCTGTGAGCCTTATGCTCCTATATTTTCAGAGGAAGATCCCACAGTAACCACAACAACTACAACAACAAAGCCTACTACTACCACAACAGTGAAAACTACTACAACAACAAAGAAAACTACCACAACAGCAAAACCTACAACTACAACAACGAAGAAAACTACCACAACATCAAAACCTGTAACCACAACAATGAAAACTACTACAGCCAAGCCTGTAACAACGACAAAAGTTCCCGAAAGTATACACGGCGACCTTAACAATGACGGCGTTGTAAGTATTGCCGATCTGGTGTGCTGTTCACAGGAAGTAATGGGAATTTCCAGAATGTCGGGAAAATGCGATATGAATGGAGATAGCATAACTGATGTATTTGATGTGATTGTCATGCGTGAAGTTCTTATCGAGGAAATTGCAAGCAGACTTGGTATAGTATTCTGATTTTTTAAGGCAATACCGCACAGAGCTTGTGTGGTGTTGCCTTCGAGTTTTATTTGTGAAAGGCGGCATGAGACTGTAAATGAAATGTATTTGTATTGACCTGAAAAGCTTCTATGCTTCTGTAGAATGTGTCGAAAGAGGGCTTGACCCCCTTAATACTAATCTTGTTGTCGCGGATTCCGCAAAAACCGAAAAAACAATATGTCTTGCGGTTACGCCGTCCCTTAAATCCATGGGGGTATCAGGCAGACCAAGACTATTTGAAGTTGTTCAGACTATGAATGAAGTCAATGCATGGCGGCGCAGTAAAATCCGTCAGCATCATTTCAGCGGTAAATCAAGCGTGTTTTCGGAGCTTGAAGCAAATCCCTTTCTCGAAGCTGATTTTGTTATAGCTCCGCCGAGAATGGCGAAGTATATGGAGGTCAGCACAAGGATTTACGAGGTTTATCTGCGGTATATTGCTCCTGAGGATATTCATGTATATTCCATTGACGAGGTTTTTATAGACGTTACAGCTTATCTTGAAACCTACAAATGCACCGCCCACGAACTGACAGTGCGTATGATACGTGATGTGCTCCATGAAACAGGTATTACTGCAACGGCAGGTATCGGAACTAATCTCTATCTTGCAAAAATTGCAATGGATATAGTTGCAAAGAAAATGCCTGCGGATAAGGACGGTGTGCGTATTGCTGAACTTGATGAAATGTCTTACCGCCGACAGCTCTGGGAACATCGTCCCCTTACGGATTTCTGGAGAGTGGGCAGGGGAATTTCCCGAAGGCTGGAAAGTGCAGGAATGTATACCATGGGAGATGTGGCTGAATGTTCCGTGTACAACGAGGACAGGCTTTACCGACTTTTCGGAGTCAATGCTGAGCTGCTCATAGACCATGCGTGGGGCTGGGAGCCTTGTACCATAGCTGATATTAAGTCCTACAAACCAAAAGCTCACAGTATAAGTCAGGGGCAGGTACTTTCCCGCCCCTATACCTTTGACGAGGGGCATATCATAGTCCGTGAGATGACGGAGCTGCTCGTTCTGGACCTTGTAGACAAGGGACTTGTGACGGATAAAATTGTTCTTGATGTAGGATACGACCACACAGAAATTCCCGATGATTACGAGGGGAAAATGGAAACCGACCACTATGGCAGACGGCTTCCGAAACAGGCACATGGTACGAAAAATCTCGGAGAATACAGTTCATCTACGAAAAAAATAGTGTCTGCCATGGCTGATTTGTACAGGGAAATTGTTGATAAACGGCTTCTTGTGCGGCGGATGTACGTTATAGCAGGAAATGTCATGTACGAGCGTGATGTGCCGAAGAAGGATTTTGTTCAGTTGGATTTGTTCTCCGATTGGGAAGAAGTTCAGCTGGAGCAGGAAAAAAAGGAGCAGGAAAAGCAGCGTGAAAAGGCAATTCAGCAGGCTATGCTTGGCATAAAGAAAAAATATGGCAAAAATGCCATACTGAAAGGGATAAATTTCGAGGACAGTGCAACCACCATTGAAAGAAACGGTCAAGTAGGAGGACATAAGGCTTGAAATATGAAGATATAATCAATCTTCCGCATCATGTATCGGATAAGCGGCAGCGTATGAGCAATTATGAGAGGGCGGCGCAGTTTTCGCCTTTTGCAGCACTGACGGGATATGATGATGAGATTGACGAAACAGCAAGGCTGACGGACAGTGTACATGAGCTGACCGAGGATGAAATAAGTCGGCTGGATTCCGCAATACAGCGGATTTCAGAGCTTTACCGTCCGACGATACGAGTGACATATTTTGTACCTGATGAAAGAAAAAGCGGTGGAGCTTATGTGCAGTATAAAGGGCAGCTGCGATTTCTGGAGACAGGCAGCGGCAGATTGAAATTTATGGATTCTACAGAAATAGCCATAAATGCAATAGTGAATATAGAATTTGAATAAATAACCCCTCTGTCAATGGCAGAGGGGTTCATGTTTATATAAGACCTGCCTGCTGTTTTGCGGCAGTAAGTGTATTTTTCATGAGCATAGCGATTGTCATAGGTCCTACACCGCCGGGAACAGGTGTTATGTAGCCTGCAACCTTTTCTGCTGATTCGTAATCAACATCGCCGCAGAGCTTTCCGTTTTCATCTCTGTCCATGCCGACATCAATAACAACTGCGCCTTCCTTAATCATATCTCCTGTAATAAACTTAGCCTTTCCGATAGCAACCACAAGAATATCAGCAGCTTTACATTCTTCCTTGAGATTCTGAGTTCTGGAATGGCATATAGTAACAGTGCCGTTTTTCTGTAAGAGAAGCATAGCCTGAGGCTTGCCAACGATGTTTGAACGTCCTACAACTACGCACTTTTTGCCTGAGATGTCCACGCCTGTACTTTCAATAAGGCGCATAACGCCGGCAGGTGTGCAGGGGAGGAAAGAGTATTCGCCAATCATGATTTTTCCAACATTTTCAGGGTGGAATGCGTCAACGTCCTTTGCAGGGGAAATTGCGTTGATAACTGCCTTTTCGTCAATATGCTTGGGCAGGGGCAGCTGAACAAGTATACCGTTTACTCTGTCGTCACGGTTGAGAACGTTTACAAGGTCAAGAAGCTGCTCCTGAGTTGTATTTTCGTCGAGAGCATATTCAAAGGACTGGAATCCAACGGCTTCACAAGCCTTTTTCTTGTTGTTTACGTATACTCTTGAAGCGGAATCATTTCCCACAATAACAACAGCAAGGCCTACTTTAAGACCTTTTTCGTCTTTGAGCTTTGCAGCTTCATCAGCTACCTCCTGTTTAACGGCTGCGGATACAGCCTTTCCGTCAATAATCTGTGCCATAGTTAATCCTCCTTAATATTACTCCGAATCATCGTCGGAGTCATCATCATTTTCATTATCCTGATTATCGCCATCGTTTTCGGCAATATCATTTTCATCATTTTCTGCTGCGTCTGTTCCCTCATCGTCATCGTCATCATTGTCAAGTATGCCTATTTCATCATCGTCATCATCGGGAACAAGAACGTTCATTTCCTTCATTCCTGAATTTTTCAGACGTTTCTGCTCCAGAATCATTCTTGATTCCTCTGTGGCGGAGTAGAGAACATAAGATTCGGGGTCACGCTTTACACGGAAACCGATAACAAGCTGAAGTATAATCGAAGCAACAAGAATTATAACAGAGACTGCCTGAGAGATGCGGATGCTGCCCAGCATGAGGCTGTCAGTACGGAGTCCCTCTACAATAGCCCTTTCCAGCCCGTACCATGACATATACATCAGTAGAAGCTGACCGTCATATTTTCTTCTCTTTGACCAGAAGGAGAGGAGAACGAATCCCAGCAGACACCATACAGATTCATAAAGGAAGCAGGGATGAACGGGGTCACTCCAGACCATTTCCAGACCGTTTTCGTACATTTCGCCGCCTATCTGCATTTCATTCATGATGACATTCTGAATCCTGCCGCCGGTCATGCCGAGGAAGAAGTCGGTGTTAGTGCCGAAAGCCTCCTGATTCACGAAGTTGCCCCAGCGTCCGATACCCTGACCGATGAGTAAGCCGATAACAGTAATGTCAAGCATGGGGAGCATTTTTATCTTGCGGATTTTGCAGGCGATAAGACCGAACAGCAAAGCTCCGATTATACCGCCGTATATGCCAAGACCGCCGTTTCTCACGTTGATAATTGACAGCAGTGTATCTTTGAACGTGTCCTGCTGGAACTCATGGAAATTCGGTATGACATAGTAAAGACGAGCGCCGATTATGCCGCCGAAAAGTCCCCAGAGAACAGCGTCAAAGGCACGGTCTGAGTCAATGCCGAAGCGTTTCATTTTCGGGAAGCAGTACAGCACCGCAAGGACAAGTCCGAGAGAAATAAAAATTCCGTACCACTGGATATTTATTCCGCCGATTGAAAAAGCAGTTGGGTCAATATTAAATTCCCAGCCAAGTTCGGGGAAAACTATTTTATTATAGTCATTTATAAGCTGATTCATAGCTGCAATTCAACATCCTTTCATATTTTTTCAATTACGGATAATACCATTTTGTCAGGGAGAAGTTCATTTTTTATGAAGCTGAGGGCATCTTCCGCTGTAAGCTCGGAAACAATGTCCACAACGTCAAAGGGTTTGCAGCCTGACATATTTGTATTAATCATAACAGTAGCAGAGGATGTTACACTGCAAAGCTGGCGTACAAGGTCGCCGTATGCGGATTTTTTGATTCTGTTGAAAGTCTTTTCGTTGATACCCTCGTCGGATATGCGCTTGATTTCAGCAGTAACAGCATCACGGACAGCATCGGGATTTTCGGATTCTCCGCTTAAAATCACGGAGAAGAAGCCTTCGCCTGCGAAAACCTCTCCGCCGAAAGAACCATTGATGATACCCTCAGAAAGCAGCTTATTGTACATATCTGAAGAAGCGTCAGTCAGGTAAGAAACAGCAAGGGAAGCTGACATTTCTTTTTTAAGGAATTTTTCAGCTTCGGGAATACACTTGAAGCCGAGGTTGAAAATTGAAGCGCCTACAGCCTGTTTTTCACGGAATTCAGCCTGTACGATATGTTCCGGTTCATCGGGAAAAACTGTTTCAAGACCCTTATCTTCACAGGGACGGAGCATTTCGTCGCATATAGCAAGAACAGTGTCTGCGCTGATATTTCCTGCGATAGAAAGAGTCATATTGTTGAGATTATAGAAAGTATCATAGCATTTGTAGAGAAGGTCAGCATCAATCTGAGCGATACTTTCCTCAGTACCTGCAATGTCAATTTTTACAGGATGCTCATGATACATACAGCGGAGCATATTGAAAAGTACACGCCATTCGGGGTTATCGTTGGTCATGCGGATTTCCTGCCCGATAATGCCCTGTTCCTTGTCAACGTTTTCTTTTGTAAAGAAAGGCTTCTGTACGAAGTCGAGGAGAATACGGAGATTTTCCGTATAATCGCCCGAACAGGAGAAAAGATAGCAGGTTTTATCAAAAGAAGTATAGGCATTGCACTGAGCGCCGGTAGCGGCAAAAAGCTCAAATACACCGCAGTCCTCATTTTCAAAGAGTTTATGCTCAAGAAAATGTGCGATACCGTTGGGAACTGAGGTATAATCTTTATCTGCGGCAAGCTTGAAGGTGGTATTTATAGAGCCGTATTTTGTGCCGAAAAGGGCATAGACGGAGCTGAAACCGGGCATTTCACGGATATAAATATCAAGACCGCTTTTGTGCTTTACATGAATACAGCTGTCACCTGTGCATTTACTTGTAATAATTTCTTTTTTACTCATTGTTCAGTCTCCTTGTTGAGCATGTGGTAGGTTGAGTCAAGCTTCACATTTTCGGCAGCTTTGATTATGCGTTCCTTGGTGACAGCGAAGAAGCGTTCAATCTGTTCAGCAGGGGAGATATATTCATCTCTGCACATACAGTCGAAAAGCCATGAAATATAAGAACCGTGACTGTCACCGAAGGTATTATAGGAATTTTCAATAGCAAGGAGAGCGTTCTGCAATTCCTCATCGGAGATATTGCCATTACGGATTTCATTAAGCTGATTCATAATTTCGTCAGTTGCTTTTTCGATATTATTTTTCTCTACGCCGCAGTCAATGATAACTGAACTTTTAAATTCGCTCATACGGCAGGCACAGTAGTAGCAAAGACTGAGTTTTTCACGCACGTTCATGAAAAGCTTTGACACAGGAGTAGCGCCGAGAATTATGCACATGAGATGAACAGCGTCAATATCGTCTGTATCGAATTTAAGAATGAATGCAATTTTAGCCTGCAATACGTCAAATTCCTCTTTAACAACAACGGGTGCGGATTTCAGAGGACTTGGAGCATAGAAAGAATAATTGCTGGATTTTCTGGGAACGTCGGCAAATTTCTCTTTAAAAATTTCAGCGACTTCGGGCATTTCCACAGGGGAAATGAAAATAATATCGAACTGAGCTGTTTCCATAAGCTTTTTGTAAGCGTTATAGGCAGAAAGGGGAGTAACGGCTTCTGCGGATTCACGGGTGCCGTTGCTGATAACAGCAGCAGGTTCGCCTTCAAATGCGATTTGCAGAGCTTTAGTGACAGTATACTCACGTTTATTATTTAACTGGGAGTCTATAATGTCGAGAATTTCTTTTTTGCTAAGACGGAAGATTTCCTCGTTGAAGCCGTTTTCATCAGCAAGGGGATTGAAAAGGCAGTCAGTGACTATTTTAAGCATTTCGGCGGTAATGTTTTCGCCGTCGAGGGCAAAACGGTCAGCCAGCCATGAAGCAGAGAGGGCGAGAAGATGAAGGTCGCCGCGGGAAGCTGAAGAAGAACTGAGACCTGCGCCGTACAGCTCAGAAAGTCTTTCGTTCATAGCCGCAATAGTAGGCAGATTGGCGTTAACGTCAGAAAGGACATTGACAGCAACGGAATAATCCGAAGCTGTGAGACTGCTCATGGGGGTAATCATAGTGATACGCAGGGAGCAGGTGTTGAATTTATTATCAACGACGGAGGTAAAGGTTATATTTTTGCCTATTTCCGTTTTTTTATAGTTCATTATACAAATCACACTCCTTTGAGTAATATAGACAGGGAAAAGCATAAAGCAATTCAACATATATTATAACACAAAAAAAGGAAAATTACCATATATTTTTGATATTTTTAAATATGTTAAGGAAATATTAATTTCAAAGAAAAACCACCGCCGAAGCGATGGTTGATTTTACTGGTGAGCCGAAAACAGCTTTTTGAAATCAGAAGGAGTGCAATGCTTGATTTCCTTGAATATGCGGTTGAAGGTGGTGAGACTCTTGAAACCTGCCTGCATTGCCACATCGGTTATACTGAGATTTGGGTCAAGCAGAAGATGTTCCGCCGCTTTGGTACGTCTTGCGTTGATATACTGGAGATAGGACATGGAGTTGTACTGTTTGAAAATGCGTGAGAAGTGATATTTGCTGTATCCTGCCACATCTGCCAGACGGTCAAGGGAAATATCATACATATAGTTAGCGTCAATATACTGCATTACAGAGTTAAATTTTTCGCTGTATTCGTCAAGCTTGCTGTCATCAAGGTCAAGATTCAGCTTGTTTTCTTCCAACTGGAATTCTCTGATTGAAGTAAGCAGAGTTACCAGTGATATGTATACCTTGACATCTGCAAGTTCATTTTTCTTATTGCTGAGGGAATGTATATCAAGGAGAGTCTTTTTAGCAAGACTGTGAAGCTCCTTGTTAAGTTCCTTATTGATGAGTAAGGGTGTAGAAATACTGCGGATTACCGATTCTATGGCGGAAACTCCGCTTAAAACGCTGCTGTCGCACTGGAATATCAGGCGTCTGCCGGGGATAGCGGGCATTTTATGCAGCTCGCCGGCAGGTACAACAAGTACATCATGGACAGGAATATCAAAATCGGTATCGCCGACAGTTACTATGTAGTGGTTTTCGAGAGGCATGATCAACTCAACGGCTTCATGCCAGTGCATGGGATAAGCTTCGTTATCAGTATTGTCATAGAGCAAAAAGGAACGTTTGCTGTCATATTCAACTGTTTCAAAATCTCCTGTAAGATGCTTGATCATAACCTTCTCCTTTCGTATAAACGTTTAGCGATTATTGCTTAAAACAGCATTTTTTGAACAATGGCGGAATTCGGCTGTATTCCTTGAAAAATTCAGTAAATGGTTGCTTGGAGTACTATGTTTTATATACTTATTATACATTATTTCGTCTAATTTGTAAATACCTGACGAAAAACTTTGTTTACTTTTTACAAAAGACTATAGCAATTTTTGGTCAATAATAATTGACCAAAATGAAAATATTACAAATTGTTACAATTATTGAAATCCCTTGAAATTTTTGTTCATTACGTGTAGAATATATATAGGTACATTTTTGTACGTTTATTGTGTAGAATGAAAAATCCGCATGAATAAATAAAAGCGGACGAAAGAACGGAATACAGCTGTTTTAAAGCAGTTCTCCCATGCGCAGGCGGGGAGAGATTCTTCATTGATTTCAGGCTGTTATTTCCGAAAAAAAGGGTGATAAATAAATGGTTTTCAGCAGTCTGGAATTTATATTCCTGTTCCTGCCGATATTTTTGCTGGTATACGGAATTACTTCAAAAAAATATAAAAATGCAGTGATATTCCTCGGAAGTATCTTTTTCTACAGTATGGGCTTCCGTGATTTAGGTATGGAAAAGCTGCTGTTGAATACTGCACTTTTCCTTCTGGCGATATTATTTAACTTCATAATAGGTGAGTTTATACAGCATTTCCGGAAAGCATCAAAATTCTGGCTTACGCTTGGTATAATCTACAATTTTTCCTTGCTGATATTCTTTAAATATACGGGATTCCTGCTTGGAAATATTAACAGTTTATTTGGTTCGGAGCTTACTGTTAAATCAATTGCACTTCCAATAGGCATAAGTTTTTATACTTTCCAGAATGTGTCGTATATCATTGATGTGTACCGTAGGACTGTGCACAGTGAGAGAAGTTTTATAAATTACGGAGCTTACATAAGTATGTATCCTCAGCTTATTGCAGGTCCTATCGTTACATACTCAACAGTGGCGGAACAGCTTCAGCACCGAACTCACACCATATCTAAAGTGGAAAACGGTCTGAAAACCTTCACCATCGGACTTGGCTACAAGGTACTGCTGGCGAATCAGCTGGGCGGAATGTGGAGCGACCTTGGAATGATTGGCTATGAAAGTATTTCCACATCTCTTGCATGGTTGGGAATTATAGCATATTCTTTCCAGATTTACTTTGATTTCATGGGATATTCCTACATGGCAATGGGATTGGGCGAAATTATGGGCTTTACAATCCCGAAAAACTTCGATTATCCCTATTTGTCCGTCACAATGTCGGAGTTCTGGCGCAGATGGCATATCACCCTCGGCAGTTGGTTCAGGGAATATGTCTACTTCCCCCTCGGAGGCAGCCGCTGCAAGGAAAAATCAAAGGTTGTACGGAATTTCCTCGTTGTATGGCTGTTTACGGGAATCTGGCACGGTGCAAGCTGGAATTTCATCGTGTGGGGACTCGTCCTGTTCGGACTGATTATGTTGGAACGCTTTGTTATAGGCGATTTCCTGAACAAGTACAGAATTGTCGGTCATTTGTATATGTTTCTTGCAATTCCCCTTACATGGCTGCTTTTTGCCATTGAGGATTTCGGACAGATAGGACTTTATTTCAGCAAGCTTTTCGGAATAGCTGCTGAAGGAGATGTCATAATCAATGTGAAGGATTATGTTAAATATTGGAATATTTACGGAAAATTCTTTATTGCGGGCGTGATACTCTCAACAAGAGTTCCCGAAATGATATATAAAAAGATAAAAAATACACCCATAGCTGCTGTGCTGCTGCTTGTTGTATTCTGGGCATCTGTGTACTGTATGTATATGGGAATGGAAGATCAGTTCATGTACTTCCGCTTCTGATGTGTAATAATGTGAGAACAAACAGCGGAGTTGATTTTGAAGAATCCGCAAAAACAAAGGAGACGTATCCGGAAATGAATAAAGGTAAACAGAATTTATATACAATCCTGCTCATGTTCACCTGTTTTGTGGCATCACCTTTTATAATCCACAAAATCTGGAAAACAAGCGCAGATGAGAAGAAAAAGGTGGAAATTCCTCCGCCGTCCATAAGCGTATCAGCAGATAATACCGCAGGAGAAAATCAGGGGGAATCCGAAGTTGTGCCCACTGACGCAGCAGGAGTACCTCAGCAGCCTGTGCAGACTCCTGAAACGGCTCTAACTTTCGGTACAAGTAGTCTGACATATTTTGACGATGCACTTTTTATAGGTGATTCACGTACCGTTGGAATTGAGGAGTACGGCACGTTGAAAAATTCCGATTTCTTTTGTTCAGTCGGCATGACGGCAAGCAATATTGACAGCCAGAACATCAACGGTCAGACTTTTGACCAGCTTATAGAAGCCAAGCAGTATGGCAAGGTTTATGTTATGCTGGGTATTAACGAGGTGGGAAATGATTTTCAGTTTACTCTGACAAAGTATCGTGCTGTTATTGAGAAGCTGAAAGCTCACCAGACTAATGCAATAATATACATACAGGCAAATCTGCACGTATCTGCCGCAGTAGAGGACAATGTTATCAACAATGAAAATATAAATCATTTGAACAGTCTTCTTGCAGGACTTGCAGACAATAAAAAGGTTTTCTATATCGACATCAACGAGCTGTATGATGATGAATACGGCAATTTCACAGATGCTTACACCTCGGACGGAGTTCATCCTCTTGCAAAATATTATCAGCAGTGGTGCGAGTGGCTCTGCACAAAGACGGTTATTTCAGGAACGGCCGAAGCTGTGACTCCTGTACCCGTTGAACCTACCACAGTGGATATAAATTATCATAGTGTGCAGTGAGTAGGTTTGAAATCCAATTTGTAGGGGCCGCCTTTGGCGGTCTGCATTAAAATAATTAATTTTTTGATATTATCCGGCGTGTGCATTGCATACGCCTTTTTTATTCCATGAAAATCATATTCATGTATTCTTCCGTAGTATAATTTCCGCTGCGGTTGTATCTTCCGATTCCGTAAAGACATTGTGAATCACGAGTGATATAATTCATCTGTTCACGGCAGGTAAGAGTCATCAGAAATCCGCTGTCACGCACAACAGGTATACTCTCACGGCTTACACTGCCGAAAGGATATGTAAATATCACAGGGGAAAATCCTGTATGTTCACGAAATTCCTGCTGTAAAAACTGTATGTCTTCCGAAAGGGCACGGCGGTAATCTTCTTCTGATTCGTTCTCATTGCGTGAACAGCCGATTCTGCCGTCATATAGAGAGTGCATATTATAGGTGTGATTGCCAATTTCAATTCGTCCCGATTCAATCAGCCGCTGTATATCCTCCCACGTAAGATATGAATATTTCGGGTTGTGAGGGTCTTTTACAGCGTCGCAGTCTATATATCTTCCCACTGCCGACACAACAGCCGTCATGTCATACTTTTCCAGAAGCGGAACAAGCACAGATAAATTATTGTAAAATCCGTCGTCAAGGGTAATCATTACGGGATTTTTCGGCAGATTTCCCTGATTTCGGGTATATGCGATAACCTGTTCTGCTGTAACAGAGGTGCAGCCCTTTTCTTTCAGCCATTTCAGGTCTGATTCCAGCTGTTCAGGGGTTACGGCGTATTCCGAAGGAGTTTCAGCATACAGGCTGTGATACATTATAACAGGCAGTGGAATTGGTTCTTCTGCCTTGCTGAGGAAAGTCTTTCCATATATAATAAGAAGCGAGCCTATAGAAAATATTATTACAGCTGTAAATATTATTTTTACAAATGCAGAAAATATATATCTTTTGTTCATTTTATCACCCTCCCGAACTATAGTTATTCATGGTTTATGATATAAATGCCTGTCCGCAGTGATAAAAAATCTTTCTTGTGAATATAATTCTTCTAAAGGTCAATCATAATTATTGCTTATCAATTCTGAATGGAGAGAATTATGAGAAGTAACAAAAGAAAAAGAGCAGGCAGAATTATTCGCTGGACAATACTGCTGACGCTTCCTCTGACAGCAGCAGGAGCCGCTGAGGGAGTATCTTTACTTAAAAGCAGCAAGGAAATCTTATCCGAAAAGACTGCGGAGACATTTTCACAAACGGAATTAAAGGGGCATGACGGTGGAATTAACGAGGCGGACTTGCTTTCTTCGGAGGTGGTTCTGTCACGGGGATACGGCGTATATGCCGAAACAAGCAGCGAAGGAGTACGCCTGAAAAGTCCTCTTGAAATGGTGTCTGAAAATCCCGGAGAAAAGCCCTATCCCGAAAGCTGGACAAAGGGCATAAGCGTTGTCCGTACAACCTATGGCGAATATTTCGGAGATTCCTTTTTTAATCTTGACGGCGGCGGACAAGTGAACAATAAAACAACGGTTGCAAATAGTACACTGTTGAGGGAGAGCCGTTCTGCTCCCGATTTTACGCTGACTGATACTGATGAACCGCAGGTGCTTATATATCATACACATACAACGGAGAGTTTTGAGCCTTACGTAAGGGATAACATGGACAGTAATTTCAATTATCGCACCACTGATGAGACAAAGAATATGGTTATGGTGGGAAATGCTATACAGGCGGAGCTTGAAGCAAAGGGAATAGGTGTTATCCATGTTACTGAGATTCACGATTATCCCTCATATAACGGCTCCTACGGCAGAAGCCGTGAGAGTATACTCCCCATACTTGAGGAATATCCTGAAATAAAAATTGTTCTTGATATACATCGTGACGCAATAGCAGGGGATGATTTTGCCTCTCAGCCCTATGTTGAAATAGACGGCAGGGAAGCTGCACAGATAATGATAATATCCGGCTGTGATGATGGCACTCTGGGAATGCCGAACTATATGAAAAATTTCCGTTTTGCCAGCAAATTGCAGCAGCAGTTAGAGAGGGATTATCCCGGATTTACAAGACCCATACTCTTTGACTATCGCCATTATAATCAGGATCTGACAACGGGGAGTATACTTATAGAAGTAGGTTCACATGGAAATACACTGGAACAGGCTCAGTATGCAGGACAGCTTACAGGGCGTTCGCTGTGCAGACTGATTGAGGAGATGAAAAACAGTTGACAGGTAAAAAAAGAACGGTCATTATGGTACTGATGTACCTTATATTGACCGTTGGTTTATGGATGTTTCTTTATTCTTATGCCAATTCCTATAATAAGCTGACGGATGAAAAAGTTGAATCTGCTCGTCTTAATGTAGTGGAGAATGGGGCAGAACTGGAGCTGATAGGGGAGAAATTCGTTTTTGAACAGGAAATTTTCCCCGAAAACAACAAAGCCTACTTTATTATATATGTATTTACTCCTGCGGAATTAAGGGGAATTATATCATTTATGTGCTGAAAGTGCGGGGAAACAGAAATTCCGGCTGTGAAGTGATTTCATCGTGGAAGCAGTTCAGTTCCCCTGCGTAGTAGAGGACGGCACCGGGGAAGTTGCGGAAATCGTTGGGTGTATAGAGCGAAAATGGTTTTTCAAGAGGAATTCCGATTCTTTCCATGATATATGCCACGAACTGAGAGCATACAAAATTCTTGTCACGTTCCCAATTTTTGTTGAGATACAGGGGGACAAGACCGAGAATATTATAGGAATACACCTTGCGGTTATCCGTAAAATGTTGTATAAGGCGGTCGTATTCGGCTTTTTGAACTGGAGTGACTTTAATCCGGTAAATTTCGCATGGAATAAAATCAAACTGACCGAGAGTGCCTTTTCCAACGATTTCCCTGTTAAATGTAGCAGGGAGTATGAAAGGGCGGTATGTACGGCAGAAACTATACATCTGGGACAAATCCGCACTGCCGGAGAGGGAAACATGATTATAAGGTTTTTTAGTCAGAAATCTGAAAAAACGTGCAGGTTTAGTGCCTGTTTGTGCGACTATAATATAAATATAATCCATTTGTTCACCTCCATGAATAAAAATGTAAAAGAAATTTTTTTCTACAATTATTATATCATAAACTCTTGCAAATTTCAAGGGTTTTTGATATAATATTATATGGCGAAGTTCTGGTAATATGCGCCTGTAGCTCAGTGGATAGAGCAGTGGCCTCCGACGCCATGTGCGATGGTTCGATTCCATTCAGGCGTACCAAGCGAATTAAAAATGTAGAATTATGAATTAATAATTCTGCATTAATGCGTTATTATTGCGTAGAGGCTGCCTTTGGCAGCTTTTTGCAAATTTGTAAGAGGATGCAGTATGGATAAGTTTATAATAAAACACAATAAACTGACAGCAGATGAATTTATTTATCTGTGGGAATCCGTGTGGGGCACACCTCCCGCTTTAGAGCAGGTGCGGCTTGCCATGGAGAACAGTGTATTCCGCGTTTCTGTATTCGACGGTGAAAAAATTGTTGCAATGGCTCGAATGATTGGCGATATGGGACTGTGCTATTATATTAAAGATGTAATTGTGCATCCTGATTATCAGAAGCAGGGGATAGGCAGAGAGCTTATAAATGAACTGCTGGACTTCATTAAATCCAATGGTATAAGCGGAACACAAATTTTTGTGGAGCTTTGTGCAATGCCCGATAAGATTCCCTTTTATGAAAAATTCGGATTTTCCGCCAATGAGGCTCAGAGGCTCCGAATTATGCTCCCTGTAGAATAAAACAACCGCCCGATGTGTGAATGTCGGGCGGTTATGTTTAGTTGGATAAATTGGAACTTGTCAATCGCATTCTTTTTGATAGTAAGCAAATTCCTCGTCCCGTTTCACTTCACAATAACCCAGCTTGGTATAAAAAGCATTTGTTCTTACATTCCAAAGTGGCGTATCAAGTTTGATTTTCTTAATACCAGAATAGTAAGTTTCCACAATTTTCATCAAAGAAAGACCATATCCCTTTCGATGATGAGCTGGGTTAATAAATATTCTGCCAATGTACAATGTTTCACTGTTTTTGTCCACAAATAGAACTGCACCACCAACGATTTCGCCATCTACGACTGCCTGTAGTAAATGCCCTTCGTTTTTCATCTGAATGTGCCATGGAATTGAATCATAATCAGGAGGTCTATTTGCTTCGGAAGCACCAACATTAATATCGCTATCAAACGCAGCCTTTGATATAGCCACAATTCTTTTTATATGTTTCAATTCTGCATTTTCTAACCTCATAAAAGTCATATCCTCGTCAAATTCTTATTTTTCGGTCTGTCCGACCTCCTATATTATACCACACCCCGCAGATTTTGGCAATAAAAAAGACTTGTACAGATGTACAAGTCTTATGGTGGGAGAGGGTGGATTTGAACCACCGAAGCGAAACGCAACAGATTTACAGTCTGCCCCCTTTGGCCACTCGGGAACTCTCCCATATGAAATTGAAAGCTGGTGGACGGACTTGAACCCCCGACCTGCTGATTACAAATCAGCTGCTCTACCAACTGAGCTACACCAGCACGGTTTCTTTCGTTCATGCGTCCCGTGGTCAGCTTGTTTATTATAGCACAGAGACGCCGGAATGTCAAGCATTTTTTCAAAAAAATCCAATATTTGTCATAATATACAAAATAATCATAAAAATATGAATGCGATGCGCAGATATTCCTATTTTTTCGAATATCTGCGCGCGTTTTCAGGTTGTGGGGTCATATGCGTGGAGCTCATAGCCGGAAAATCGTGTGCGCAGAGGCGGTTCGCGGTGACGTCTTGCGATATTACAGCGTAATTGCTCCGACGCAAGCAGAACCGGAATCATCCGCACGGCAGTGAACGGCAGCATCATAAACGGAATTGCGAAAATTCGGTTCCAAAGAATACCGGCAGTTTGACCGCGCGTATCCCGAAACACCGTTTGCAGAATATGCAGTGCAGATTCATGTGGTGTTTTCAGGAAGCAGTAGGGGAGCGCAGTGGATGCGGCAAGGCATCTGAGCGGCAGCAAAATTGCAACAGCCGAAAGAATACCGAAATGCAGCACGGTCATGAGCTGTAAGAGGCTCTCCTGTTCCGGCGGTATGGTGAGCCAGATACATTTCGCGACCATTCCGCATAACAGCGCAGGGGCAGCTGACAGCACGATCAAAAGCTGCATCAGCAGGCGCGTACCGATTGCCCGACTCCATAGCCATAAGGAATCACTCTGCGCAAGAAATCCCAGATCGTTTTCGTCGAGCGTACCGGCGAGACGACCGATTTGCCATGCGGTCTGCATCCGCAGCGGCGTACAGGCTGCCAGTGCGATCAGAAGTGCGCCGATCAGAAACAGATCGGAACGGTTCAGCGGTTCATACAGCGCGTTGCTTAGCAAAATACCGGTGCGATGGAATTCACGCTGCGTCCAGATGGCGGCGAGCAGACAGATTAACGTCAGGAGCAATCTTGCGCAGCCGATGACAGCGGCACTGCGGCGATATGGTTTCAGCCGTCTTGCGGCTTCATGCAGCAGTCGATTCATGAGATATAGTCCTCCAGCAGTTCCCGCAGCTCTGCTTCGTTGGAAACGCGAAAGCCGTATTCGAGCAAGGTGCGGTCGTAGTCCGGCAGCCATCCGGCAGGTAGCTCGTAGACAAACGCCGGTTCGCGGCTGCCTTCTGCAAACACATAGAGCCGGTCGTCCTGCAACTTGATAAGATAGGCAGTTTCCTGCGGGATGTCAGGCAAGGACGGCTCACGGTCTGCGGTGGTATCCGGATTCGCCGCAGGCAGCATTGCCGCAGATTCCGCATGATATGCCGCATAGACGGAGTCCGTAATCTCCGGAATCGGCTCGATGGTATTATATAAATAGACGGCACTGCCGGAAAATAAAATCACAAGCCCTGCCGTCACGCCGGGCAGCAGAATTCTGGTCATGGTATTCATGTTGTATGCTCCTTTCATGCTTTTTGTCGTGTGATATCGTCATTATGCTGTAAATTTTCAAGTTTTATACGCGAACAATTAAAAAAACATGAAATTTTCGGAAAGTACTTAACAAGAGATGATTTTTGTGCTATAATATATTTTGATTTCATATATTTTGAATTCGTATATATTTGTCAATTTATATGTCAATTTCGCGCTTGTGTATTATGAACGATAACAGGCGCACCGAAACCGCTGCCGACAGCCGCTTTTCTGCACGCTGTCGTAATCCGAAAGGGGATATAGAATATCATGAGAGTTTCCAATCGTACAGGCAGTGCAAAGAAAGCCGCCAAGCAACCGGAGCCGAAGAAGCGATACCGCAAGCCGTTGATTCTGCGGATCATCGGCAGCATCGGTACGGTCTTGCTGACAACCTTTCTGTCGTTCTTCCTGCTCTTTGTCGTGACCGGTACCATCTGCGCGATTACTGCAACGATATATGTCACAAACTATATGGACAATACCACAACGGTCAGTATTCAGGATTTGCAGATTTCCGGTGCGACCAATATCTATGAAACCGATAAGGACGGCAACTATGTACCGGTATATACGGTGCAGAGCGAGCAGAAGCGTATTCCGGTTGAACTGGAACAGGTCCCGCAGCACGTGCGCGACGCATTTGTCTACGGTGAAGACGAGCGTTTCTATGAGCATGAGGGCGTGGATTTCAAGCGTACCGCAGCTTCGTTTGCGAATATGATCCTGGAATTCTGGGCTACCGACCAGGGCGGCTCGACCATCACACAGCAGCTTGTCAAGAACCTGACAGGCGATGATGATAAGAGCCCGCAGCGTAAAATTCGTGAGATTTACCGCGCCATGCAGCTTGAAAAGAACTATTCAAAGGATTATATCCTTGAATCCTACCTCAATTATATCGGCTTCGGTGGCCCGAATAACGGCATCGAGATGGCGGCTCAAACCTATTTCGGCAAGAGCGTTGAGGAGCTGAGCATCGCTGAGGGCGCTTGTCTTGCGGCGATTCCGCAGAGCCCGGAGGTCAATAACCCCTTTGCAAGCTATAATAAAAAGGCTTTCAACGAGGTTACTCAGACATGGTATTATACCGATGAAGAGGTCAATACGGGCAGAGCAACCAACCGTGCTCGTATGGAATATATTCTGAAGCAGATGTATAAAAACGGCGCAATCAACTTTGATGAGTATACCGCGGCGCTGAATGAGCATCTTGTGTTCAGAGATACCGACGAATATCTGATGATGCACCCGGAGGAGCAGAAGGTTCTGGATGACGGTACGATCATGCTCGATGACAACGGCGAACAGAAGCCGACCTCATGGGCTGTCGATGAAGCGCTTCGTGAATTTGCGCAGATTCTGATGGATCAGCAGGGCATTTCGTTCCAGCGTGCCATGACGCTCATCAACCGTGACGGCTATCAGATTTATACGACCGTCGATCAGGAGATGCAGGCGTATCTCGAAAATAAATTCTCGACAATGGATAATCTGCTCATGGGTATGTCCAATACCGCCGCGACAACCTTCTTCCGTGACCTTGACGGCGACGGCGAATATACCGATGACGAAAACCTGACGCTTCAGGCAGGCTTTACTGCGATTGACTACGAGGGCAGAGTGCTTTGTACCTGCGGCGGTATCGGTGAAAAGGTCGGCTCGCTTGGTACGAGCTTTGCATCCCAGGAACCGCAGCAGCCGGGTTCTGCAATCAAGCCGGTCACAAGCTACGGCTATGCGCTCTACCATGACTATATCACATGGGGTACGCACGTGCAGGATATTCCACCTCTGACCAAAAAGAATGAACAGACCGGTAAGGAGCAGCCTTGGCCGACAAACTATGCCGATGTCAATAATATCATCAGCTTCTCCGGTAAGACCATTAACATTTTCTATGCGCTGGAGCGTTCCTACAACACCATTCCGGCACTGCTCGTCAAGACCTACGGCAGACAGAATGTGTTTGATTTCGCAACACAGACGCTCGGCCTTGATCTCAACAAGGGCTATGACGTTGACTATGCACCGCTTGCTGTTGGTGCGCTTGGCTACGGCGTTACCGTTAAGGACCTGGTCAATGCGTATATGGTCTTTGGCAATGGCGGTTACTTCAATGACGCACATATCATCAGCAAAATCTACAAAGCAGACGGCACGCTGTTCTTTGACGCTTCGGAGGGCTATCATCAGGCGATTGACGCGGAAACCTCCTATGTTATGAACAAGCTGCTTCAGAATGTTGTTCAGTGCGGTACCGGTACGGCTGCGCAGATCTATACCGGCGGCGTACAGGTTCCGATTGCCGGTAAGACCGGTACAACCTCAGACTGGTTCGACCTGATGTTTGTCGGTATGAACCCTGAATTCGTCAGCGGCGTCTGGGTTGGCTATAAGGAAAACAAGGAAATCAAGAACCACTGGTCGATTCAGTCTGCAAGAGTCTGGAAGAATATCATTGGCGAATGGATTGTCAACCACTATTACGATGAAGATTTCAACAAGCAGTTCCCTGCCTGTGATACGGTACTTGCTTCCCCGTTCTGTCAGGGTACCGGTAAGATTGCCGGTCTGGCTTGTCCGAAGGGCACGATGGGCTACTGGAAATCTACGAATTTGCCGTGGTGCAATAACTATGAATTGACGCTTGGCTACAATGCGCTTGAAGATGATGATGAATAAGAATGAAACAAAACCCTATAAAATCTTAAAGCATAAGTGGTATCTGTATCTCACCGAGTTCTTTGCCGGAATGTCCGTCATGGCGGCAGAGCTCGGTGCGAGCAGACTGCTTGCACCGTATTTCAGCTCCTCGCAGATCGTATGGACGATTATCATTGGTACGATCATGATTGCGATGGCGCTTGGCAACCTCTATGGCGGACGCTCTGCCGACAAAACACAGGATCCGGATAAGCTCTATGGCAGAATGCTGATTGCGGCTGTCTGGATTGCGGCGATTCCGTTTCTCGGAAAGCTCGTGATTCTGTTGGTTTCGGGACTGCTCATTGTGACAGTCAGCACCAACTTCCTGATCTGGGCGGCGTTTCTCTCCTGCATGATCGTGTTTGTCTATCCGCTGTTTTTGCTCGGCACGGTAACGCCCTCGCTGGTGCGATTTACGGTCGGCAGCCTCGATGACAGCGGCAGAACCGTTGGCAAGCTCGGCGCGGCGAATACAATCGGCAGTATCATCGGAACCTTTGTCCCGACATTCGTGACGATTCCGGCTGTCGGAACAGCGGCGACCTTTGTGATTTTTTCCGGTATCCTGCTGCTGCTCGGCATTGTGTATTTTATCTCGGAACGGCGCGGAACGGTCAAGGTGATTGTATCGGCGGTGCTGTTTACGGCGGCATCGGCAGCGGCGTTTCTACTCGGATTTGCATTCTGGGATAACACGCTGACGCTTGAGGATGAGTCGGTTTATAATTATTTGCAGGTACGTGAGAATGACGAAAAGGTGATTCTCTCAACCAATGTGCTGTTCGGCGTGCAGTCGGTCTATGTGAAGGACGACGCGCTGACCGGTATGTATTACGATTACGCACTTGCTGCGCCAATGATGCTGGAAGAACCGCAGGCGCAGCACAATATGCTGATTCTTGGAATGGGCACCGGCACTTACGCGACACAGTGCCGGCGCTATTTTGATTCTATGGAAATTGCTGGCGTTGAGATTGACGAGAAAATCACAGGTCTTGCGCGGGAATATTTTGCGCTTGACGAGTCGATTCCGGTTACGACCTATGACGGCAGAGCGTTCCTTGGCGGCACGGATACCAAATATGACGTTATCATGGTAGACGCTTATCAGGATATCACGATTCCGTTTCAGATGTCTACGCAGGAATTTTTCCGCATGGTGGAATCGAAACTGACCGAGAACGGCGTTATGGTCGTGAATATGAACATGATCTCCAATCGTGAGGACGGCATCAACGCCTGCTTGCAGGATACGATTTCCTCTGTATTTGAGAATGTGTATACGGTCGATGTGCCGAACTGCACGAACAGAGAGCTGTTTGCATCGCAGAATCCGAAAATGCTCGAAATGCTTCAGCAGAATACCGACGCGGAGCAGAATCCGGAGTTATACGAGATGATGCAGCGCGTTTCATCCGGGATGCAGCCGTGCGAAGCCGGAGATCGGATCCTGACGGATGACAAAGCACCGGTTGAGCTGCTCGGTATGCAGACGATTGACGACATGATTCGCTCGGAGCTTGCATATTATAAGGAGAAATTTCTGACGGAAGGCATTTCCGGCATCATCAATGGCTGAGACTGAGGTGTAAGATGGATGAACTGAGGCTGATCCCGGTTTCTGCGGACGATGCGGCTGTGATTGCGGAATACTGTGCCGCGTTTCCGACAGACCGGGAGCGTGTGACCCATGAAAAAGACCGTATTCCGGGACTTGATCATCTGGAGGAATATGAGACTGTTGCGGATTGGCTGCGGTTTGCATCGGAGATGTCCGGAACGATCACATGGTTCAAAACGATTCGCTGTGCCGATGGGAAAATGGTCGGGGCGGTGGTTCTGCGCCATGCGCTGCAATATGACGATGATGATCCGGAATTTGCATCGCATATCGGGTATTCGGTGCGTCCGGATGAACGGCGTAAGGGCTATGCAGCCGCGCAGCTTCGTCAGGCGCTCAGATTTGCACATGATACGCTCGGACTCGACTCGGTGCGGATTGTCTGTGCGGCTTACAATACAGCAAGCCGAAGCACGATTCTGCGCTGCGGCGGTGTCTATGTTGATACGCTGCATGGTGAGGAATCGGGGATTGATGTGATGCGGTTTGATGTGACGACTGCGCCTGAGCGTGAATAGCTGACGCGCTGTGTCCTGCATTGGTGCAGGAGATATTGATAAAGGATAGATGATTATGTTTCGTATATGCTGCCCGTGTCATTTCGGGCTTGAATCCGTTGTCAAATTTGAGCTGGTACGGCTTGGCGTACCGGAAATTACTGCCGCAGACGGCAGAGTTTCGTTTTCGGGCGGATGGGATGAACTTGCCGCCGCAAATATCGAGCTGACCGCTGCGGAGCGTGTGCTTGTGGAGCTTGGGACATTTTCGGTCAAGGCACAGCGCGGAAAAACTGCGTTTGACCCGCTGTTTGAGGGTGTCATGCAGGCACCGCTTGAGGAATTTATCGGGCGTGATGATGCGATTATTGTCAAGGGAAGCTCGCTGAATTCTGCTCTGCACAGCGTTCCGGCTTGTCAGGCAATCGTCAAAAAGGCGGCTGTTACGCGGCTGCAGCGGGCATATCATACGCAGACGCTTCCGGAATCCGGCGCGAAGCATACGCTGCAATTCCAGATTCGGAACGATGTCTGCACGCTCTATCTCGATACGACCGGAGTACCGCTTTATAAACGCGGCTGGCGGCAGCAGGCTGTGCTTGCACCGATTCGTGAAACGCTTGCAGCCGGTATTCTGGATTTGTCTCATGTGCGGAGCGATACGCAGCTTTGCGACCCATTCTGCGGCAGCGGTACATTTTTGATTGAGGGTGCAAGACGCGCCATGCGAATCGCGCCCGGTCTGCATCGGAAATTTGCGTGCGAAACATGGTCGCAGACACCGCAGACCGCATTTCGTCAGGCAAGAACGGCTGCAACAGAGAAAATCAACCATAATGCAGAATTTCACGGCTATGGCTTCGATATCGACCCATCTGCGATCGAGCTGACCATGCTGAATGCAAAAAAAGCCGGCGTTGCAGATCGAATTACCGTAAAACAGCAGAATATACGAGATTTTCAGGCAGTCAGCGGACAAAATATCGTCTGCAATCCACCCTATGGCGAGCGTATGCTTGATGTGGAGGAAGCAAGAGAGATCTATCGCGTACTGCGCAATGTGATTCCGGCAGACGCTTCGTTCAGCGTCATTACGCCGGATGCTGAATTTGAAAAATGCTTTGGCAAAAAAGCACGAAAACGCCGCAAGCTCTATAATGGTATGATGCAATGTCAGTTGTATCAATATTGGGGCAGCGAATCCGCACAGCGTTGAGCCGCGGACGGTTTTCGGAACTGAATTTGAATGTAGAAAGGATGATAGAATATGCTCACGCCGAATCTGACCGTATCAGCGGAGGGGCGTCTTTGCATCGGCGGCGCGGATACCGTAGCGCTTGCCGCAACCTACGGCACGCCGCTGTATGTCATGGATGAAAATATGATTCGTGAAAATTGCCGCGGCTACGCACGTGTACTGACAGAGGAGTATGACGGCAAAGGCTTGATTTGCTATGCAAGCAAGGCACTTTCCTGTAAAGAACTGTACCGGATTGTCGATTCTGAGGGACTTGGCGCGGATGTTATCTCCGGCGGCGAGATTTATACCGCATTGCAGGCAGGAATGCCGGCTGAGAAGCTCGTGATGCACGGCAACAGCAAGTCCAATGCTGAATTGGAAATGGCTGTGTCGCATGGCATTGGCAGAATTGTCTGCGATAATCTGCCTGAACTGAAAAGACTCGACCGGATTGCTGGTGAAGCCGGAAAGAAAGTCAATATCATGCTGCGGATTAAGCCGGGTATTGATGCACATACGCATGATTTTGTCAAGACCGGTCAGATTGACAGCAAGTTTGGCTTTGCACTTGAAACAGGTGAGGCGATGGACGCTGTCAAGGCGGCAAGCGCGTTTCCGAATCTGCAGCTTGTTGGTCTGCACTGCCATATCGGCTCGCAGATTCTCGATACCGAGCCGTTTGCCGAGGCTGCTCGCGTCATGATCGGCTTTATGAACCAAATCAGAAATGAGCTGCAAATCACGCTGCCGGAGCTGAATCTCGGCGGCGGCCCCGGTATTCGCTATACCGAGGCGGATGATCCGAAGCCGTTTGGCGATATTATCCGCGCGATTCTTTCTGCACTCAAAAATGTCTGTGCGGAGCTTGCTTATCCGGAACCGTTCGTGCTGTTTGAGCCGGGACGTTCGATTGTTGGCGGTGCAGGTCTGACGCTCTATACCGTCATGGCAAAAAAGGTGATCCCGTCGATTCGTACCTATGTGCTGACGGATGGCGGTATGTGCGACAATCCGCGCTACGCGCTCTATCAGTCGCGTTATGAAGCGCTGATTGCAAATAAGGCTGACCAGCCGCGCAGTGAGGCTGTCACGATTGCCGGAAAGTGCTGTGAAAGCGGTGACCTCATCGGTGAGGATATGCCGTTACAGGATGCTGCGGAGGACGATATTCTTGCAGTCCTCGCGACCGGCGCATATAATTATTCGATGGCATCCAATTATAACCGGAACCCGCGCGCGGAGATGGTCATGGTAAAGGACGGCGCTGCAAGAGTCGTAGTCAAGCGCGAAACCTATGAAGACCTGATTCGGAATGATATTTAACATCCATGCGTACATTTATCATTGCGGAGAATGATGCCGATCAGCGTGCGGATAAATTTTTGCTGAAAGCCTGTCCCAAGCTGCCGAAATCGCTGCTGTATAAAACCTTTCGCAAGAAAGATGTCAAATGCAACGGAAAACGCATTCCGGCAGAGACCTTTCTGACGGCAGGGGATATCTTGCAGGTTTATTTGCCGGACGAGTTTTTTGAAACGGAAAAGAAACAGATCATCCGAACCCATCTGGAACAGCCGGATATCATCTATGAGGATGACAATATTCTGCTGATGCGGAAGCCTGTGAATTTACCGGTTCATGCGGACAATCAGGGCAGCAGCGATACGCTTCAAGCGCGTTTTTTGCAGTATCTTGCGGATACGGGGGCGTATGTGCCGGAACAGGAGCAGAGCTTTACGCCGGCGCTATGCAATCGGCTCGACCGCAATACAGAGGGCTTTGTCATCGGTGCGAAAACGGCTGCGGCGCTGCGCTGCGTCAATGAAATGATTCGCGAAAACCAAGTGATCAAGCAGTATTTATGTATTACCGCAGGGATTCCACCGAAGCGCCATGACACGGTAACAGCTTACCATCGGCGTTTGGAGGGCAAAAAAGCAGAATATGCCGCACAGCCGCGCGAAGGCTTCCGGATGATGCGGACGGAATATGAGGTTCTGCAAAAACATGAGAAAATTGCACTTGTGCTTGTGACGCTGCATACCGGCAGAACGCATCAGATTCGCTTGCAGACTGCGGTGCTCGGTACACCGGTGCTTGGTGACCATCTCTATGGCAATGCGGACGCCAACCGAAAATACGGAGAATCACATCAGCTGCTATCAGCCTGCCGTTTACAATTTGATGTGCCGCCGGAGGGACATTTGCTCTCGGCGCTCCATGGCAGAGTTTTTGCGTACACACCGCATTTTTGCAAAAAATATGACTTTTATATGTAATGATACCGCAGAATCGGCTTGCCTCCGGTTCTGCGGTTTGCTTTGTCTGCTATCTTGCGAAGTATGCAAAATATTCGATATATCGCGTGTTCCCTCTTGACGAAATCTGTTGTTTGTGGTATGATTGTATTATATTACCATGCAGAAGTATCTGCAAATTTTGGAGGTTATTATGAAAAAGTTTTTAGGCATTGCATCAGCATTGGTACTTGCGGCGTCCACCTGCGGATGCTCTCAGAAGCAGGATTGGGCTTATATCGCGGATAAGGGCGATATGGTCATCGGCATTACCCTGTATGAGCCGATGAACTATTACGATGAGAATAACAATCTGACCGGCTTTGATACCGAATTTGCGCAGAGAGTCTGCAAGGAGCTTGGCGTTGAAGCTACATTCCAGGTCATTGACTGGAAGCAGAAAGAAACAGAGCTGAAATCCAAGAAAATCGACTGCATCTGGAACGGTCTGACCGTTACCGAGGAAAGAAAAGAGAACATGGCGTTCAGCAATCCCTATGTTGACAATAAGCAGGTTCTCATCGTGAAAAAGGACAACCTCGACAAGATTACTGCGGAGGGCGGTCTGGATGGCATCAAGGTTGCTGCCGAAAGCGGTTCTGCCGGTGAAACTGCAATCACGGAGGACGATGTGATTCCGAATCCGGTGTTTGTCGGCTGCGACGCGCAGAAAGACGTTCTCATGGAGGTCAAGGCAGGTACGGTTGACGGCGGCGTTATCGACTATGTAATGGCGATTTCCACCATCAAAGAGGGCACGGATTATTCCGATCTCGTAATTGTTGAAAATGTTGAGCTGACGCCGGAGCAGTACGCAATCGGCTTCAGACTGGAAGATCAGGAAACACTCAAAAAGGTAAATGATACCGTTGACAAGCTGGTTCAGGAGGGTTGGCTTCAGGACCTTGCTGCAAAATATGAGCTGTCCGAAATCCTTGCATACTGATCTGAAAGGAATGCTATGTCGTTTTTAGATGTAACCATGCAGCTTCTGGATGGTTTCCAGAAAACGCTGCTGATCTTTTGCGTAACATTATTGCTCTCGCTTCCACTCGGACTTGTCATTACCTTTGGGTCGATGTCCAAAATCAAACCACTGAAATGGCTGACAAAAACCTTTGTGTGGATTGTCAGAGGAACGCCGCTGATGCTCCAGATTATCCTTGTGTTTTACGGACCGGGCTTGATTTTCGGCGTACAGGGATTTGATCGTGAGCCATCGGTGATTGCAGCGTTTGTCATAAACTATGCCTGTTACTTCTCCGAGATTTTCCGCGGCGGCATCGAAAGCATTCCGCAGGGGCAGTATGAAGCCGGACAGGTTCTCGGCATGACGAAATCGCAGATATTTTTCAAAGTCATTCTGATGCAGGTTGTCAAGCGAATCATTCCGCCGATGGGCAATGAAATTATCACGCTGGTTAAGGATACCTCGCTGGCGCGCGTCATTGCCGTTGCAGAGCTAGTCAAGGCAGCGCAGGATATTGTCGGACTCAAGGCAATTATCTGGCCGATTTTCTACGTAGGTGCGTTCTATCTCGCATTCTGCGGCATCCTGACGCTCCTGTTCGGATATATTGAGAAAAAACTAGATTACTATAAAGGATAATACCTATGGCTGTACTTGAAGTGAAAAACATACATAAGTCTTTTGATAAGACAGAGGTGCTCAAGGGCATCAATTTCACCCTCGAAAAGGGCGAGGTGTTATCTATTATCGGTTCATCGGGAAGCGGTAAGACCACGCTGCTGAGATGCCTGAATTTCCTGGAAAAGCCCGATATCGGCAGTGTTTCCGTTGATGGCAAAACGATTTTCTCGTCCGACAGCACAACGAAAATGAGCGAAAATGAGATTCGGCAGAATCGGCTGCACTTTGGGCTTGTATTTCAGTCGTTCAACTTGTTTCCGCAGTATACCGTGCTGAGAAATCTCACGCTTGCCTCGGAGCTGCTTGAAAAAAGCAAGGAGACACCGAGCGATGCGGCAAATCTCAAAAAAACGCTCGATGAAAAGGCAATGCAGCTTTTGAAAAAGGTCGGTCTTGCGGACAGAGCAAACGCATATCCCTGCGAGCTTTCGGGCGGTCAGCAGCAGCGTGTTGCAATCGCAAGAGCACTGATGCTCAATCCGGATATCCTCTGCTTCGATGAGCCGACAAGCGCCCTCGATCCAGAGCTGACCGGCGAGGTTCTGAAGGTGATCCGCAGTCTGAAATCCACTGATAGTACGATGATTATCGTGACGCATGAAATGAGCTTTGCAAAGAGCGTTTCCGATAAGATTATTTTCATGGCAGATGGTGTGATCGAGGAAAGCGGTACGCCGGAGGAAGTGTTTGAAGCGCCCAAGAGTGAAAAGCTAAAGCATTTTCTCTCAAAATCGCTGGAGCTTTGATGGATGGTGCATCCATTGCACCAAGGATGATCAACAATAGAGAAATAGTCGTCTGTTTGATAGGCGGCTGTTTCTTTTGTTTATGGAGATAGCTGCGCGCTTGGGTTTGAAAAAATATTCTGCATATTTTGGATGTTTCTTTGCAAATTCACTGATAGTATGCTATAATCGGGCAGTGCCCGCCTCCAATTTGACGCCCACACAGAGAAATAAAACTTTTTTTACTTCCCCCATTGCATTTTTAAAGATAATATGCTATAATATAAATACAATTTCACAGACGGGAGCTTGTGTAACAGGCTGAGAGGGAGGTGTAACCTCCGACCGATAACCTGATTTGGATAATGCCAACGTAGGGACGACTGTAAAGCACGGATGCTTGCACGTCGGTGCAGTCAAAATATGCACGTTTGGAGCGATCGAAATCTTTTTGATCGCTCCTTTTTATTTTGTTCGGGAGGTGTGAACATGGTTCGAATCAATGGTGCAGAAACCAATGCCGATGGGAAAACGGTTGCGGAATATCTGATGGAAACAACCTATGACCGGAAGCGAATCGCGGTTGAACGAAACGGAGATATCATTCCGAAGTCGCAGTATGAAACTGCTGTTCTGAATGATGGCGATTCGGTTGAGATCGTCAGCTTTGTGGGAGGCGGCTGATATGACAGAGCAGGAATGGTATGCGGCACTGGAAAGCCGTCACGGAACAGCGCTGCAAAAGACATTTTCAGAGGCTTGGGCTGCGGTCTGCGGCCTCGGCGGACTCGGTTCAAATGTCGCAATTTCACTTGCGCGTTCGGGAATCGGAAATCTGATATTGATTGATTTTGACAGGGTTGATCTGTCCAACTTGAACCGACAGCAATATTCCGTTTCACAGCTTGGAATGTATAAGACCGAGGCGATGAAGCAGACGCTTTCGGAGATTGCCCCATACTGCAATGTCCGGATTTTGACGGAGCGAATCACACCGGAAAATTGCCATAGATTATTGGAACAAGCGGATTTGATCTGTGAATGCTTTGACCGGGCAGAGGATAAGGCGATGCTTGTGGATGCAGTTTCGGAGGAGCTTCCGGAGAAATATCTCATCGCTTCATCGGGGATGTCGGGGCTTCACTCCTGCAATCTCATCCGAACAAAACGTCTCACGAAGCGGCTGTATCTCTGCGGCGACGGTGAAAGCAATGTGGAGACGGACGGAACGCTGTTTGCGCCGCGCGTCATGCTTTGTGCGGCACATCAGGCAGGAACGGTTCTGCGGATTCTTGCGGAACAATACGATGTCTAGAAAGGATTTTTACCATGAATGAGGATAAACTGATTTTAGGCGGAAAAGAATTCCATTCGCGCTTTATTTTGGGTTCGGGCAAGTATTCGATGCGCCTGATTGAAGCGGCTGTGCGTGATGCAGGTGCGGAGATTATCACGCTTGCAGTACGGCGCGCAAATACGAAAGAACAGGAAAATATACTGGATTATATTCCAAAAGGCGTCACGCTGCTCCCCAACACATCGGGCGCGAGAAATGCACAGGAGGCTGTGCGAATTGCAAGGCTTTCCCGTGAGCTTGGCTGCGGTGATTTTGTGAAAATCGAGATTATGCGCGATTCCAAATATTTGCTTCCCGACAATCAGGAAACCATAAAAGCTACGGAGATTCTTGCAAATGAGGGCTTTGTCGTGCTGCCGTATATGTATCCTGATCTGAATATCGCAAGAGATTTGGTCAACGCAGGCGCATCGGCTGTCATGCCCCTTGCTTCGCCCATTGGTTCAAATAAGGGTCTTGCGACCAAGGATTTCATCCAGATTTTGATTGATGAAATCGACCTGCCGATTATTGTTGACGCAGGCATCGGCAGACCGTCACAGGCTTGTGAAGCGATGGAAATGGGCGCGGCGGCAATTATGGCAAATACTGCGCTTGCGACAGCAGGGGATTTGCCGATGATGGCGGCAGCATTCAAAAAGGCGATCGAAGCCGGCAGACAAGCCTATCTTTCGGGGCTTGGACGCGTATTGTCGAGAGGCGCGGCGGCTTCCGACCCCCTGACAGGCTTCCTGCGTGATTGAGGTGCAGTATGGACGATAGATTTTTTGTTGACGGAGACCATTTATCGCCTGCGGCGCTCGAAAAAAAGCACAGTCTCGAAAACAATCCGGCTGTGCGCACCAACCATATGGAATATATGCCGGGCATGGAACAGATTCGCTCCGATATTATGGACAAGGTACTGTCTGAAATGAACGGCTATGATGATACGCAATATACGGCAAAGGATGTGAAAAAGGCGCTGGAGCATGATACCTGCACCATCGAGGATTTCAAGGCGCTGTTATCGCCGGCTGCCGAGCCGTTTTTGGAGCAGATGGCAGCGAAAGCCAAAATGGAAACAAGCAAGCATTTCGGCAATACGGTGTATCTCTTTACGCCTCTTTATATTGCGAATTACTGCGAAAATTACTGTGTTTACTGTGGTTTTAACTGCTATAACAACATCAGCCGCATGAAGCTGAATATGGAACAGATTGCGCACGAAATGGAGGTGATCGCGCGTTCGGGCATGGAGGAAATCCTGATTCTCACCGGCGAGAGCCGCGCGCAAAGCAATCTGAAATATATCGGGGAAGCCTGTAAGCTGGCGCGGAAATATTTCCGCATGGTCGGACTTGAAATCTACCCTGTAAACACCGATGAATATGAATATCTGCATCAATGCGGCGCGGATTATGTAACGGTGTTTCAGGAAACCTACGACAGCGACCGGTATGAGCAGCTGCATCTTCTCGGTCACAAGAGAGTATTTCCGTATCGCTTTGATGCACAAGAGCGTGCGCTGATGGGCGGTATGCGAGGGGTTGCATTTTCAGCGCTGCTGGGTCTTTCGAATTTCCGCAAGGACGCACTCGCAACGGCACTGCACGCGTTTTATATCCAGCGCAAATATCCGCACGCAGAGCTTTCGCTGTCCTGTCCGAGACTGCGCCCGATTATCAATAACGACAAAATCAATCCGCTTGATGTGCATGAAAAGCAGCTTTGTCAGGTGCTTTGCGCGTATCGGATTTTTCTTCCGTTTGTGGGGATTACGGTTTCTTCGAGAGAGAGCGAGAGCTTCCGAAACGGCATCGTGAAAATCTGCGCGACAAAGGTTTCGGCAGGTGTTTCAACAGGCATTGGCGATCATGAGGATAAATACGAGGGCAGGCAATCCGATGAAAAGGGCGATGAGCAGTTTGAGATCGACGATGGAAGAAGCCTCGAAAAAATGTATGAGGATATTTCCGCAGAGGGCTTGCAGCCTGTTCTGAACGATTACTTGTATATCTAGGAGGCAGTATGAATTTCGATACGACCATGTATTTTATCACCGACAGCACGGGCTTTTCGGAGGGCGAATTTTTGTATCGTGTAGAGGAAGCCTGCAAGGGCGGCGTTACGCTTTTGCAGCTCCGTGAAAAGGAGAAAACTACAAGGGAATATATTGCGCTGGCAGAGCGTGTTCATGACATTACGCAGCGTTACAATATCCCCCTCATCATTGATGACAGAGTGGACGTTGCACTTGCGATCAATGCAGAGGGCGTTCATGTCGGGCAGTCGGATATGCCGGTTTCGATTGCGCGAGCGCTGATGGGCAATGATAAAATTGTCGGCGCAACCACCAAAACCGTTCCGCAGGCACGAGAGGCTTACGAGCAGGGTGCGGATTATCTTGGCGTGGGCGCGATTTATCCGACTACGACCAAGGTGAAAACCGTTCTCACGAGCGTGGACACACTGAAGGATATCGTAAAGGCTGTCCCGATTCGGGTGAATGCAATCGGTGGTCTGAACAAGGAGAATATCCATATTCTGAAAGACAGCGGCATTGACGGAATCTGCGTTGTTTCTGCAATTATGAAGGCAGATGACCCATGTGCTGCCGCAAAGGCACTGCGGGAGGCTTTCCATGAATTGTGAACACATCAAAACTGCGCTCACGATTGCCGGAAGCGACAGCAGCGGCGGTGCCGGCATTCAAGCCGACCTGAAAACAATGCTTGCAAACGGTGTTTACGGAATGAGTGCCATCACCGCACTGACTGCGCAGAATACAACCGGCGTTACGGCAATTTCAGAGGTGACGCCCGAATTTCTTGCACAGCAGATTGACGCTGTGTTTCCCGATATTGCACCGGATGCCGTAAAAATCGGTATGGTATCAAATTCTGCGCTCATTGAAGTGATTGCCGAACGGCTTTCGTATTATCGGGCTGAACATATTGTTGTTGATCCGGTTATGGTTGCGACAAGCGGTTCTGCGTTGATGAAAACCGAAGCGGTAGCTGCGCTTTGCGAAATGCTCCTGCCCATTGCCGCAGTGACAACACCGAATATTTCAGAAGCGGAAATTTTGTCGGGCATGAAGATTGCTTCCGCTTCCGATATGGAGCAGGCTGCGCGTATGATTGGGGATAGATACGGCTGTGCGGTGCTGCTCAAGGGCGGTCACAGCGTCAATGACGCAAATGATTTGCTGTATCAGGACGGCGCATTCCAATGGTTTGCAGGCAGACGAATTGAGAATCCCAATACGCACGGTACGGGCTGTACGCTTTCGAGTGCCATTGCCGCAAACCTTGCAAAGGGCGCTTCTCTGACGCTGGCGGTGGCGCGTGCAAAGGCGTATATATCGGGCGCATTGTCCGCGATGCTGAATCTTGGCAAGGGCAGCGGTCCGATGAACCATGCGTTTGATTTGCATTCAGAATTTATAAATGAAATTTGACTGAAAGGGATATGATAATGAGAAATTATACAACACAGATGGATGCCGCAAGACAGGGCATAATTACGCCCGAAATGAAAGCGGTTGCAAAAAAAGAATACAGAACCGAGGAGGAAATCCGTGCGCTGGTTGCAAAAGGACAGGTTGCGATTTGTGCAAATAAGCTGCATACCTGTATTGATCCGAACGGCGTCGGCTCGATGCTCCGCACCAAAATCAATGTCAATCTCGGTGTATCCAGAGACTGCAAGGACTATGAGATTGAAATGAAAAAGGTGATGGCGGCTGTTGACATGGGCGCGGAGGCGATTATGGATTTGTCCTCTCACGGCAACACGCAGCCGTTTCGTCAAAAGCTGACTGCGGAATGTCCGGCTATGATCGGCACGGTTCCTGTTTATGACAGTGTGATTCACTATCAGCGCGACCTTGCAACGCTCACTGCTAAGGATTTTATTGATGTCGTCAGACTTCATGCGCAGGACGGCGTGGATTTTGTAACGCTTCACTGCGGCATCACGCGCAAGACCATCGAACAAATCAAACAGCATAAGCGCAAGATGAATATTGTTTCACGCGGCGGCTCACTTGTATTTGCATGGATGAGTATGACGGGCGAGGAGAATCCGTTCTATGAATATTACGATGAAATACTGGAAATCTGCCGTGAATATGACGTTACGATTTCGCTTGGGGACGCCTGCCGTCCCGGCTGCCTTGCAGATGGCAGCGATGTATGCCAGATCGAGGAGCTTGTCCGTCTTGGCGAGCTGACAAAGCGTGCATGGGCAAGAGATGTGCAGGTCATGGTTGAGGGACCGGGTCATATGCCGATGGACCAGATTGAAGCAAATATGAAAATACAGCAGACAATCTGCATGGGCGCACCGTTCTATGTACTCGGACCAATCGTAACGGATATCGCACCCGGCTACGATCATATTACCTCTGCGATCGGCGGTGCGATTGCTGCGGCGTCCGGTGCGGCATTCCTTTGCTATGTCACCCCTGCCGAGCATCTTGCACTTCCGAATGTCGATGATGTAAAGCAAGGCATTATCGCTTCGAGAATTGCGGCACACGCTGCGGATATTGCAAAGAAAATTCCGCACGCAAGAGACATTGATGACGCGATGGCTGATGCAAGACGTACCTTTGACTGGGAAAAGCAGTGGGAATGCGCCATTGATCCGGAAACGGCAAAGGCAATCCGTGACAGCCGCGCGCCGGAGCATGAGGACAGCTGCTCAATGTGCGGAAAATTCTGCGCAGTGCGGAGCATGAATAAGGCGCTGAACGGGAAGTATATTGATATTCTGTAATCGCTTTTTTATACTTGTGATTTTATTGAAAATCATGTATTTGCGTTGATGTTACGAATCGTGTCATTGGTGTGACGGTGCGGTTCTTGCGGTTTTATTCGTTTTTTACTATACTGAAAGAAATCAGATGGCATCAAACGAAAGGAATCGAAAAACATGAAACAGAACAGAATTTTCACACTGCTGTGGGGCATCGGACTGCTTGCTGCATTTGCGCTTTGGACTGCGTTGATTCAGCTTGTGAATGTAAAACCACTTGGGCAAAACGGAACAGATATCGGCTTTGCTGCGCTCAACTGTTGGTTTCACGCGCTGACGGGCGTGCATATGTCGCTGTATACGATTACGGACTGGGCAGGACTTGTTCCGATAGTGATCTGCATGGGATTTGGCGTGCTCGGATTGGTTCAGCTTATCCAGCGAAAGAGTCTGCTGAAAGTGGACAAGGACATCATGGTTCTCGGCGCTTATTATGTGATGGTGATTTTCTGTTATCTGATCTTTGAAATGCTTCCCATCAATTACAGACCGATCTTGATCGTGGGCAGACTGGAAGCCTCTTATCCATCCTCGACAACGCTTCTCATTGCCTGTGTCATGCCGACGCTTACGGAGCAGCTTGACCGCAGACTGAAAAGCGTTGTCACCAAAAGAAGCATCAAGGTTTTGACGGTTGTATTTTCGGCATTTATGGTGATTGGCAGATTGGTTTCGGGCGTGCATTGGTTCACGGATATTGTCGGCGCAATGCTGCTGAGCGGAGGTTTGTTCTGTATATACAAGTCATGCGTGATGCTGTGCGTTAAAGCGGAGGAATCGAAATGGAACTTGGAGAAAAACTGCAGGAACTGCGCAAAAGCAGAGGATTGACGCAGGAAGAACTAGCTGAATCGTTGTTTGTATCGAGAACGGCAATTTCAAAATGGGAGTCTGGCAGAGGCTATCCGAGCATTGACTCGCTGAAAGAACTATCGAGATTTTTTTCGGTGTCCATTGATGAGCTGCTTTCCAGTGAAAAACTGATTTCCATTGCCGAAAAGGAAAATCGGTCGAATGTGCAGAGACTTTGCAGCTTGTTCTTTGGGATACTTGATATTTGTGCGGTTATGCTGATTTTTCTGCCGCTTTATCCGAATACGGTCAATGGCGCTGTTTATTCGGTCAATTTGCTGGCGTATTCGGAAACTGCGGAATGCAATCAGCGCATTTATTTGATTCTGTTTTCTGCCATCATGATAACGGGCATCGTCAGGCTCGTTCTGATGCAGTTCAATCACGCAAAGGGTCAGAAAATCATGACGGCTTGTTCGCTGCTGCTCAGTACGCTTGCCGTACTGATTCTCGGAATCGCAAGAGAGCCGTATGCTGTCACGGTTGTTTTTGTGTTACTGGCAATCAAATCACTGCTGCTCTTTAAGCAGGTGCAGCTGGGCGATTGAGCTACCCCGCTATTGAAATGCGTTTGTCGGTGGACGATAAAAGCTGTTCCCTACAATATCAAGAGGCTGCGTAGCAATGGAGCTGCACAGCCTTTTTCTTTGTCATAAATTGCATTGTAAGCGTCTATAACATCAGGGGTGCCTTAAATTTATTGAAGAATGGTAAATCGAGAAAAAGCAAATTACAGATATATGGATTTCGTGTGCAATAACGCCGCCCAGCCGGTTTCTCTCTGTCACTACCATGTGTAAATTATGACAAACACTTGTGGTTTTACCCCCCAGTTGTAATTTCACACAAATATATCCTATATATATTGACATATATGAGCATATTATATATAATACAATTAAGAGGATGTATCCAATCTATATAGAAAGATATTTGCAATTCAGAAAGAGGTGATCACGCGAATATCAGAGCTTGCAAGCATCGTGTTTTGAATATTCCATATGCCTATAAAATGATAAGGAGGTAATACCATGAAAAAGCTGTTTGCTTGCTTCACTGCGGCGCTTTTGCTGATGCAGTCGCCGAATCATATCGGAAATTTTGCAGTGAACGCAATCGAATCCGGTGCAGGAATCGTCACGGCTGCAGATGCAATCACCGATACAGAGATTATCGAGATCATGACTGCTTATTTTGCAGAGCATGAATTGGACGCGGTCTGTTTTTATGCAGAGACATATGAACCGAGTCCCGATTTTGCCGGAAAAATCGTTGTGGAATTCAATTATACCGATCAAATTGGTGTAAACTACATGAACGACAGCACACAGCTCAAGGAGTTCTTAATTGCGCAGAATATTCCGACAGACCGCATTCGTGTGACGGCATTGCTCAATGGGAAACCATGTGTGACAACAACGACATCCGGCTCAGGAACCACCCGAACCACTACGGCAACGACAATCGTAGAAATTACCGATATTGAGCAGATACGCGCTATGCTGACTGCGTATGTCGAGGAGAATGAGCTTGACGCAAGAATCGTCAGCGACAAAGAGTATCCGGGCTATCAGCCGATTGTAATTGAGTTCAATCGGGATGCTGAAATCAATGCGTTCTCTGTTTTGAAAGACTACATTGCAGAACAGAAAATTGATATGACGCCTATCGGTATCGTTCCTATTATAAACGGGATGCCGATTACTACGGTGAATCCGATCATGGGAACTACAATCACTACGACGACCACCGCAATCGGAACCGACGATCTAGTCGAAGCCGATTACCGAACGCAGCTTGAATATGATGCTTCCCCAATGAAAGTCGGTGAAACAAGAACCGTGCGGTTCTATCATCCGTTACTTGCGAAAATGACTTCTGTGACTGTTATGGAAGTATCCAAAAACATCTCTTATACCTATGAAAGCGGTTCTGATACACTAACCATCACCGCACTTGCACCCGGAAAAGGGCGTATGATGTATATTATGGGAGAGGGCTGTGCATTCGGTCAATATCTGAACCTTGAAATTGTCGAAGGTGCTGCCTCTACGACCGCAGATTCCGGTCAGACCACCACAAACCCTGTTTTCGTATTTTGGGGCAATGCAAATTGTGTGGATGAAGTAGACGTCGCAGATGCCGTGCTGGTTGCACGCTTTACCGCAGAGGACCAGACCGCAAATATTTCCATGGAAGGCAAAATCAACGCGGATGTGACCCATGATGGCAATATCAATGGTGATGATACGATCTTGATTTTGAGGTATATTGCAAAGCTCGTAACCTTTACAGAGCTTGCGCCGTAATCGTATCGAATCTTCCGGCAGTTCTGTGATGCTGCCTATGCAGAAGTAGAATCGAAAAGACGCTTATGAGTCTCTCATGAGCGTCTTTTCAATATTTTTCATATTTCTTGACGAAATTGCAAATTTGATGTATAATAAAAATCGGGAGAGAAAGCGATGAACGCTATTTCAAGTGATTCTTCCCATTATTATTCATCATAATTTATTAGACAGGAGTAATTCGTATGTATGACAAAATCAGAGGGGAAATGATCGCGCTGATTCAGCAAAACAAAATGGATGAAGCAGAACAGCTCATCATGCAGGCAGATTTGACCGAGGGGGAACGGCGCAGACTCTATTCGCTCTTTTTTTCTGCTGTAATTTCGCAACAGAAGAAGTACAATGGCTCAAAAGTACCGATTGTGATAGAGATTTTGGGCTTTGTGCTGATCATCGCCGGTATGATATTGAGCTTCCCTGAGCTGAAAGACACCATCGGCTTTTCAGCAAACAACAGTTATCTGCTGGCTGTGATCGGTTTGGGTATGGTGATCGTTACAGTGCTGATAGCCAAGCACCAAAAAAAATCAAAAGAATGACTGACAAGACCATGATGAACCACAGCAGTGACCAACACATGACAACAACTGAGAGGAGTAGACACATTGGATAACAACATCAAAAATGAAGTCTATCAACTCATTGAGCAATCGAAATATCAGGAGGCGCTTCAGCTTGTGTTGGAATCGCCTTTGTCTGACATGGAGAAGCATAACCTCAGTGAATTTATTAAATCTGCTAAGAAAGTGCACCATCCCAGAGCAATCCCCAAAGTACCGATCGTTTCGATGATTTTAGGCTTTGTGCTGTTTATTGGCGCTATGTTTCTTCCGGAAGAAAACATACGGTATGTGCTGATGACACTGGGTGTGGCGCTGGCAATCATTCCACCGGTGATATACGGATTACACGAGAAGTATCTGACTGACCGTGAAGATGACCCGCGCGCTAAAACTGCGGCAATATACGGCGAAGTCGGCGCAAATGCAAATTTCCCGTTTGTGATGCCCTCCGCGTCCATTGTCATCCTCACAGTCATTGGCATCCTGCTGCTGGGCTTTAGTGTTGTGCTGCTATTATTAAACGGTCATGTCCTAAATTTCATTTGTTTTCTGTTGGGATTTGCGACACTGTTCCTCGTACAAATCAAGCTGAAAAACCATAACGGCAAATTCTACTGCGGATTCCTGCTGATTGAATTTCTGCTGATCGGGCTTGTGGTCTGTTTTTTAAACCCGGGCGTTTACAATGACACGCTTGTGAATATCTTGATGGTGATTGCCCTCGTGTTTTACGCTCTTATGCCCTTGTTCTATAAAATCAGCATTCAAAATGCCTGCACCGAGACGGTCACAGCAAAATGTATTGATGTAATCAAAGTAAAAAGCCGCAAGAGCTTTAGTTTCATAACATATTACGCAGTGGTCTGGATGTATTCGTATAATGGCGTAACATATATTCACAAGGATAATGCCTGTGCCAAGTTCAGCTATCCCAAAGACCTATATGAGCTTACGATTTCGATTGATCCGAAGGCGCCGCACACAATCTATACCGGAAAATTCCCAACGCTGCTCTGGTGCTTTTATTTACACGGTCTTTTGCTCGGTATGCCCCTTACAGCAGCGATGCTAGGCATTTGGGGCTAAGACTGTTTCGAATGACAAATCAGTGCTGCTTATATATTTCAACCGAGCTTGCCTGTGCAATGCTCGGTTTTTTGTTTGGAATTCAATTTTATATCTATTTGTCCGCACATGATAAAATAAAAACAGGGCGGTTCAGGGAGCGCACAGAGATTCTGAGCAAATGGATGAATCAACCGATTGACATGAGAAAATGGAATCAGGCGAACAGTCCCAAACACAGAACACCCAGATGACAACTCCGATTCCCACTGCAAATGGCTGTTCTGCTTTTGCAGAACAGCCGCGCATCCAGTAATTTTAGTCTTTTTTCTTTCTTTCATTCAGCGCCCGATTGATCATATCGGCTTCCTTGGACGCAAGTACAAATGTGATCACATACACGACTGCATACACAATAGCAACATACAGACACATCAACAGAATACCAAGCGGCTCTGCGCCGGTCCAATGAAACATGATTCCGAATATATTCATCACGATGCAAAGCAGAACATAATGGATGACCGTCATCACAAAAAAATGTGTTCTGCTTTTCCAATCTATACTGTAAATCACAGCCGTCAGCAAAGCCGTAACCGCACCGGCACCGAGAATATGCAACGGAGTAAACGGTGATATCTCGTTATAATCGCCCAAGGGTGTAACAACCGCTACAACCGCAGTTATGACTGTTGTGATCGTTGTAAAAAAATTCAGAAAGAGTTTAAAAAATCGCATAACAGCCTCCTTATACACCGAGCTTTTTCTTTAAATCCGGAACGTACTGACGGGAAATCACGACGCGCTCCTTGTTATTCAGCACAGCTTCAAGCCGTCCGTTGAACATCGGCACAATTTTTTCGATTTTTGACACATTCACGATCATCGACTTGGAAATGCGGATAAAATCCGTGTTTTTATAGATGCGTTCCAGCTCATAGAGCTTTTGCTTCACCTCATAAACACTGGTTTCACAGCAGGCACAGACACGATTGTCCACCGACTCGAAATAATAGATGTCACTCGGCTTCAGTCTCAGAATTTCATCGTCCTGATATGCCGTGAGCTTGCTTCTGCCTGCTTTCAGCGTGTAAATCAGCTCCAGCAAATCGCTGTCCATGCTGTTGCTTCTGATGATGATTTCTTCCTCATCGCCATCGGCTATCGGCTCAATGATGATTTTCACGACTGCGCACCTCCTGTTATCTGTCTTGTTTTGATTTGATATTTGTTGCCATTGCACCTGCAATCAGAAATACAAAGCCGCATATCAGCAGAACTGCCACACAACCCCCATCGCTGATTTCGCTGCCAAACACCTCAAGATTTACGCCCATAAACGAAAGATATTCGCTTTTCATTGCATCGGGCGCATCGGCAAATATAGTCGCTCTGATCTCCTCTGTCATCACATTTCTGAACATTTTTGCGCCGTAAATTACAGGAAAGCATTTCAGTCCTGTTCCGATTTCATCGGAAAGAGAGCCAATCGGCAGATAAATACCGCCGAGGAATCCCACAAGCGTCCCGATAACCGTTCCGATGCCGCTCCATGCGCCCTCGGTTTTCACCAGCACTGCCGCAAGATACATTAAAGAAGCATAGGTAAAGGAATTTGCCGCAATCATTCCGAGCAGCTTGCAATGGGATACGAGAGAGAACATCTCCCCACCTTGTATTATACAATAAATTTCAGAAATTGCAAGTGTTAAAATGCAAATTATGACCGAACAAATCCATGCAGCGGTGATATATGCAGCAGAAATGGTCAGCTTGCTGACGGGAGCGGTGTAGATTGCGCTCAAAATGCCCTTGGTTCTGTCGCTGATCATAGACGAATATACCGCGAGGGTAACGGTTACGGCATTGATCGAAAGGATTCCGCCGCAGGTCCAGAGCATCACAAATCGTTCCGCATTTGTTTTGTCGATATCGGCATTTCTGTCCGGAAGCGCGGAAAATGCTTCGGTGAGAATATTGATATTCATGTCACCGAGAAAAAACAGCATCAGCCCCAGCACAATCAGCATCGACAACAGCGAGAAGAAAACTGCGCCCTTATCACGGATATATACTTTGATATTTCTTTTTACAAGCTCAGTAAAATTTGTCATTTTGATTGCTCCTTTTCTCTGCCGCAGACATTCAGAAACACATTGTCCATCGTTCCTTGTATCACTTCAAAGCCGTCTATCATCTCCCTGACAGCATAGAGCGGCGAAAGTGCCTCTGTGGTGTTTTTCACCGCAAATGCGAGTCCATATTCTGTTGGGATGACAGCAACGCCTTGCGCCGACAATGCTTTGCTGATTGCTGCCGCAGAACGATTCGAGCAGTAGATTTTTACGGTGTCGGCAGCGTAGGCTTCTTTCAGCGCGAAGGGCGTTCCCTCTGCTTTGATCTGCCCCTTATTTAGGATGATAATTCTGTTTGCCGTCGCGGCTTCCTCCATATAATGTGTGGTGAGAAAGACGGTCATGCCCGTGTTTTTCCGCAAATCCTCGACCGCCTGCCATACATCCTTTCTGGTTGCCGGGTCAAGCCCCGTGGTCGGTTCATCCAAAAACAGCAGTTCGGGCGTGTGCATCAGTGCAGCAGCAATTTCGCACCTTCTTTTCTGACCACCCGAAAGCGACCGATACCGCTTTTTCAGAATCTCCCCAAGGTTGAGGATTTCACATAATTCGGTAAGTCTTTTTTTCGCTTCGGATTTTGACGCGCCGTGTATCACACCACGGCAAATCAGGTTTTCCCGAACAGTCAGTATGCCGTCAAGACAGTTCTGCTGATAGACAATGCCGATTTTGCGGCGGATATTTTGATCGTCCTTGCCCAGAGAATAGCCGCAGACCTCTGCCGTGCCGCTGTCCGGATGAAGCAAAGTGGAAAGCATATTGATTGTGGTGGACTTTCCGGCGCCGTTGACACCGAGAAAGCCAAGCAGCTCACCCTGCTCCGCTTGAAAAGAAATGTGGTCAACCGCTGTCAGGTCACCGAATTTCTTCGTCAGATTTTTTACATCGAGTATCGCCATATTGAAGCACTCCTTTCGTCTGTAGCTTTATTTTAGCAGAACGCGTAACATTGCGCAAGGCTTTTTCGGTAACCTGCGTTTTTTAGGCGGTAAGATGCAAATATTTATGGTTCAAAACTGCGTATCTTTATCGGATGTCAAATGTACAAGAATATTTAAGGCAATACCGCACAGAACTGGTGGTGCAGATACGCAGGGCGAGGGGAGCAGCGACGATTTCCCTCGTTCTTGGGTTGTCCCTTTCGCATTCGCGCAAGGAATTTCTGTGCAAGATGGTGGAAAATATGCAAGTAGATACCTTTTTCACTTGGAAAAAGTTTTTTTGCTTTCTCAGGCGAGTTTTTTCGGACGATTCCGGGAAAAAAAAGGGGGATTTTTTGAGCTTTGGGGCGTAGAAAAATGCAACGTAGATATTTTACCTTTCTCGGAGATAACCACCCTGAATCAGCAATTTTTGTCAGCTCTTGAACTGTAAAACAGAGCGGATTTTTCGATAGAAATTCCGAAAATGATGTAGGGTATGCCAGAGAAAAATGCAGAGGAAAATTTTTGAGTTTTACAGGTGTAGGCTGTGAAATGGCAAATAAAAAGTGCTGTGTAAATCACACAGCACTTTGTGGTGCAAAGCTATCTGCTATATTGTTTTTCTTTCCGCAATCAATCAGTTTTAAGCATTAGTTCATAACCTTTTTCATCGCTACCAAATAAGGTTATACCCAATTCACCAAAATAATATCCGTTTGCAGTTTTTTTAGCAGAGACCTCGCTAATTGCACTTTTCAAGTCATCATCAGTCAATGTTTCGTCCAAAATAGGAGAAAAACCTTGAAGCAAAGCAATTACCTGCTCAAGACTCGTATCATTTGTATATACTCTGCAGTTGATTTCTTCAAAAATAGTTTGAGAAGCAACAATGTCAACAACCTTGTCACCTATCAAATAAGACTTGCCAATAGCATCTTTATATGCTGTTAATCTAAACTCGGTTCTGTAATGACCGCTTTCTTTGTCAGATGGTGTAAAATCTTCAACAAAGACAATTTTCTCTGTCGCTTGGTCATTATATTTACTTACAATATCTGTGATATAGTTATTAAGAAGTGTTTCGAGGGACTCTGGTGTAACAGTTGTTTCGTTAGTGTTGGTATCAATAGTGGAGCTATCTGTGGTTTTGTCAACTTGTGACGTTTCATCATACGGCGAAGTCTTTTGGGGAGTTGAATCCGTTTTGCCATTACCGGACATACCAATAATCAAGAACAGAATCCATGCAACAGCGATAATACCATACTTTACTGCAGGTTTCATATCTTTTTTTCTTAACAACAGTATTGTAAGTGGCAATGGAAAGATACAAATCCAGCCAAGAACCCATAACCAAGTTTTCTTGCCAGTTCCTTTAGTTGTACTATTCGGATTCCAAGTGTATCCGCAATTCTGACATATGCCAACAGTTCTGTATGCAGACTGACTTACAGATTGACCAGTTCTTCCTTTTCCAATTGTGTTTTTTCGTGAAGTTGAATGAGTGGTAGTTGTTGTTTTTTCTCTTTTGAAAGTGATTTTTGAACCGCCACACCTTGGGCATATTTCTGAAACAGTGAAATTATCTTTGTTTTCATTCGATGCGTTTTCACTGTAATAGTTGTTTGTAATATTTATAGTGGATTTTTCTTGTGGCATTTCAGAGGCACAATATTCACAATGTTTATTTGATGATTCCGCACCGCAGTTTGGACATTTCATATGTAAATCCTCTATTTTCTCATCTGGTTTCCATTAATGATTTAATGTATATAATACTACAAAAACCTCCCTACACCATCCCATACTTTCAAGTACTGGTGATGAAGGGAGGTCTTATTTTAATATTCCAGATAAACATCAACCGTCAGGTCGTTCCATTGATTTTCTCTCAGGTACGAGCCTGTGGCTTTTCGGAAGGCTTTCGCCTCGTCAAAACCGATGTTAAATGTGTGAAAAGGCGTTAGCCTATCATTATCTGAGCGCAGCCTGTGCAGTAATCTGCGTAGGCAGTCAAAATTGAGAATGCAGATATTATGTAACGTACCGCCTTCTGTTGCACAGCATCCTTGCTGTGCTTCTGTGGCGGTACTGCAAACATCGTGTTTGCTGGAAGCGGTTTTGTCCGCTTCCTCGCCGTATAAATACACATACGGTCTTTCTTTGGAGTTTGCTCTGCCTTTGACTGCAAGGTTTGTCTGCGTTTCGGAATCAGCTCCTGTGGATAAATGCCACTCATACACGCCTTCGCTTGTCGGAACAACAGATGAAACAATATCTTCCAACACCTCGCGTCCGAGCTCTGTTTTACTGTCGGAAATGTCATTTAACGCCGAGATAATCTTATCAAGGTCAAGTATATCAGTTGTAGGAGTTGCAGGGGATACGGCTGTCGCCTGACTTCTGAGGTTTTTGATTTGTGCTTCATATTCCGCACGCTTCTTGTTATATTCCTCTTTGGTAATCTCTCCATCAGTACGCATATCAATCAGAGCGTCGAGCTTTCGTTCAAGCTTAGCGATTTCAGCTTCATAATCAAAAGTCGGAACAGCTTCGGGAGCACTCTGTGTATAATATTTCTTGATATATTCAAGTGCGTCCTTCATATCCTTCGCTCTGTTTGCCCAATGCTCATTGAAAATAAATTCGCCCATCATATCCATTTTCCACTGAAGAACAGTCTTGTTATCGCAATACCCTTCTGTTTCAAGTCCTGCCTTTTTTCGATTAGCTGCATTGCCGTGATTGAGCTTGTTATAACAGATGTAGCAGAAGGTCTTGCTTCCGTCATCGTGTTTGTGATAAACATTCTTTCTGAATTTCGAGCCACAGGTACAACGTAATTTTCTCTGCCATAAATCAGCAGAAGGGTTATATCCCGTTGATGTGGTATTGCCGAATTTATCCTTGCTGACAATTCTTCTTTTCGCAAGAAGCTCATTGCACTTATTCCACTGTTCTTCGGTAATAATCGGTTCAAAATCACCCTTTTCATAGATATAACTATCTCTGTCACGATTGGTGATACGTTTCTGCTCTAAGTAGTTGTTGCTTCGGCTCTTGTTGTAACATACACAGCCTTTGTAAGTAGCGTTTGCAATAACACGAGTGATATAGGATACATCCCAGCGGACAAGCCCTGACGAATTTTTTCTACCACGCTCAGTCAGCACCTTTGCAATTTTAGCACCGCCCAAGCCTTGCTCATAGAGGTCAAATATCATTCTGACAGTTTCAGCCTGCTCAGGATTGATGGTATAACTCTCACCAGCCTTGCGGTCGTATCCGAGAATGTTACCACTACCATACAGCATTTTGTTTTCACGACTTATTTTCTGTCCCGCCTTAACACGTTCCGATACCTTACGGCTTTCTTCCTGTGCAAGTGTCGCCATAAGAGAAAGTCTGAGTTCTCCGTCACCATCCATAGTCCAGATGTTGTCCTCAACGAAATACACCTCAACGCCGATATTTTTGAGTTCACGGGTAAAGTTCAGCGTATCAACAGTATTACGAGCAAAACGGCAAACCTCACGAGTTACAATCAAATCGAACTTTCCACTCTTTGCGTCCTCTATCATTCTGAGGAAGGATGGACGTTTCTTCGCCTGAGTTCCTGTGATACCTTCATCAATATACTTGTCGATAACATTCCAGTTGGGGTGATATTTCGCCTGGTCGTTGTACCACTGCATCTGATTTTCTAGAGCCGAGAGCTGAGCTTCGTGTTCTGTGGAAACTCGTCCGTAAAATACAACGGTGCGCTGACGATTGCGGTCAAGCTTTGTGTAGTCCATAAAGCTGTTAAATGGTTTTACCCCTGACATAGTTGTTGCGTTACTCATAGTTTTTAATTCCTTTCATATTGTGATTTTTCGCAGAAGTGAAATCTTCTGCTATGTAAATGAAAGTAAATATTTTTATATCGCTTTTACGCTTTAAAGTATAATATCACAATAAGAAATGTTTGTCAAGGGGCACAAGGGTGATGCCCACGGCAACAGCATTTACTTTTTAGGAAAGAAAAGGATATCGAGGAGGACAGAAGGGTCAAGGGCAGCTTTAAACATGAGTTTTTTCTTGCTGATACGCCCGTACTGAGCCTGAGTAACGAGAGAAAGAGATGTTTTGC
>JAZNTW010000042.1:0-27787 GCA_045591925.1 Oscillospiraceae bacterium | reverse complement strand
ATCGCAGTCCTAATGCAGTTCTGGCAGATTATCTGGCGGTGATGTGGTGAGCCGCCGAAATGAGCCAAATCCTCGTCGCCCCGCTCCTCACATTTGGCTCATTTCGTTTATTCTACTTTTACATCTATTTTTTTGAGGTTGTGTGTAACATATCATTGACAACTCTACACACAGCTGTCGAAAAATAAGAAGCTGCCTGATGGTTCATTCTGTTACACCTGACTTGACAATCCATCCTTTCACGTGCTATAATAAAAATGCAAAAATACAAAATGTAAAGGAGCAAAAAAATGGCAAACAAATTGTTCAAATCCAAATTCGATGTGATCGTAACGATCATTGCACTGATCTTCATCGTCGGAATCCTCGTTTCTCCGAAAATGTTTAAGGTCAGTACCGCAAGATGGCAGGAATGGGATGAGAAAAATACGCAGAATGTACAGGCTGCGATGGGCACGGAAAAAACAGAGGAGCATTTCCGTCTGTATTTCCAGTATTACAATGTGGTGCATGAGCTGGCGCATGGGCTGCTCCACTATAACCACGGCGTGAATCTCGATGTCGTGGACGAGGAACAGCTCGTCAATGATTTTGCCGTCGCTTACTGGAACCATTATGGCGAACCTGAGAAAATGGAGGAGCTGCACGAGATCGTGAACTATGCCGTTGTCAATATCAGTGACAACGCTAAAAACGGTGTCGATTATCTCGAAAACGCCCGCGCGCATTCCAACGGCAGAAGATTTGACAACGATTTCTTCAATTTCGAGGATTACGGCTGGTTCCAGTTCAGCTCGGTCAAGCACGCGATCGAACACAGCAAATCCCTTGAGGAGGTGCTGCATGAGATGGGCTTCGAGGACTTCACGATTCCTGAAAAGACAGTGCTCAAGCATGAGATGACCAGTGAAGCGGAAAGCACTGCCGTTATCAATGAAGCCGTCGAAAACTTCAATTCCTGGGGGCTGAAATTTCCACCCGTGCATCAGACCTTCGAGAGCGATCCGAATATGAATTCGTCGATTCCGAGCAAGAATATCTTCTTCATTTACTCGCTGTTCAAATAATACACAAGCCGCCCCGATCTGATACATCGGAGCGGCTGTTTTTATAGTTCAATCTGTAATTCCAGCGGGCAGTGGTCGCTGCCGAGCGTATCCTTATGAATCACCACATCGTTCAGACGATCGTTCAGGCGTTCCGAGATCAGCCAGTAGTCAATGCGCCATCCGACATTCTTCTCTCGCGCTCTGCCCATATAAGACCACCATGTATAGGCATCGGTGCGGTCGGGATACAGGACACGGAATGCGTCGGAAAAACCTGCGCCGAGCAGCTCGGTCATTTTTCCGCGTTCCTCTGCCGTGTAGCCGGCGTTTCCGTCATTGGATTTGGCATTTTTCAGGTCAATCGGCTGATGCGCGACATTCAGATCACCGCAGTAGAGGACGGGCCTTTTCTGGTCGAGAGCCTGCAAATGCGCGCGCAACGCGTCCTCCCACTCCATCCGAAGCGGAATCCGCGACAAATCACGCCGGACATTCGGCACATAGGCGTTGACCAGATAAAACGCCGGATATTCGAGCGTCAACACTCTGCCCTCATCGGAGACACCGCCCGTCAGCATTTCTTTTGTGACGGAAATCGGCTCCTGCTTTGCAAAGACAGCCGTACCGGAATATCCCTTTTTGATCGCGCTGTTCCAGAATGAATAGTAGCCCTCCGGCTTCCATGTCAGCATATCGAGCTGATTTTCCTGCATTTTCGTTTCCTGAATGCAGAAGAAATCAGCGTCCATTGCAGCGAAAAAATCCGCAAATCCTTTTTTCTCACAGGCTCTCAGCCCGTTGACGTTCCAAGTTATCGCACGCATTTGTTACCTCTTATTTTTTATGCTTATGATATTACGACTTGTAATATTTTGCCTGTGAAAACGTGACCTGTCCGCTGAACGGATTGAATACGACATCCGAAACGCCGTCCTTACAAATCAGGTAACGCTGCTTGTAGAACAGTGGAATAAAGCAGTAGTCGGAGAGCAGCAGCGATTCTGCCTGCCGATACAACTCCACGCAGTCTTTTAATTCCGGCGCAGACGCAACGCGTTCCAGAAGCCGCCGCACCGCAGCACGCTCGCTGCATCGCAGATTATCGTCCGAAAGGAAGCGTTCCAATACGGCGGTTGCGTCATGATACGCGCCCGTGACCGCATAGAGCGCAAGCACATAGTCCCCGGAAGCGATTCGCGCCTGATATTCATGCTCCGGCACTTCCTCGATGCTGAAATGCAAATCCAGCTCTGCGCCCCAGTTCTGAATGACCTCATGCAGAATCGTATAATCCATCATGCCGGCACAGACGAGGATTTTGCCTTCCTCCAGTTCCGGAATACGCAGCTTGCGGAGCGCTTTATGATAGAGCTGATCCGCTTTCGGGGGATCGTAGACCTGATAGGCGCTGTCCGCAATCAATTCACGGCAGCTTTTGTTCAAAAGCCGTACCGCCGGCGGCAGAATGCCGGATGCGGGCTGAATATCCGGTTCGCAATCCGGAAAAATGCTTCGGTCAAGCGTCATTGCCATTGCGCCGAGTACATTTTCATGCGCAAAATGCGTATCAGGATTTGCAATCAGTCCGAGCGTCAGGCTGTACGCGCTTTCTGCATGATAATTTGCACTGTTGATCAGCGAATTTTGCGTGCTGACATAGCAATCTGTCGTGCCGCTGGTGAAGATTTTTGCTGCGTCCGCGTCCGTTTTTTCGATGAAAAAGTTTAAATCGGTCGGAAGCACGCGCTCCACCTGATGATTCAGCAGATTTCTCGTAAGCTGAATCGTATTATACTTTCCGTATTCGTCATACAGCCAGCGATTCATGGAAAAGCTGCCGTTTCCGATGATGGATTCCTCATCTAGCCCGTATCTGCCCTTTGTACTCTCAAAATACGCCTGATTGCAGGGGTATGCCGCACAGGACGTCAGCAGCAGAAGAAAGCCGCTGTTCGGATAATCGAGCGTGAATTCGAGCTCATAATCCGAGAGTGCTTTTACGCCGATCTGTGAGGGCGACAGACTGTGATCGAGTATCTTTCGGGCATTGGCAAGGCAGGAAAATGCAACTGCATTCGGCGCGTCATAATTGAAATCAAACAGCCGACGGAATGCAAATGCAAAGTCGTGTGCTGTAACCGGTACAGCAGCCGCTTTGCCGAATGCCTTTTCCTCGTCCGGCTGATCACCGAACGCCTGATACCAGTAGGAATCCTTTCGGAGCTGAAAGACATAACGCTTTTGGTCCTCGGAAATCTGATAGGATTCCGCAACGCCGTTTTGCAGTGCGCCATCGGCGTCGAGTACGAGCAAGCCCTCAAACAGATTTGGCAGAACCGTCATAGCGGAATCGTTTTCGGCAAGCTGCGGATCGAGCGTATCCGGATTGCCGACGAGCGTATAGGAAAATGAATGGCCTGCGCCCTTTATGACGTTTTCGTCATCGCCGCAGCCGCAGCAGAACGAAAGCGCAAGCAGCAGCGCAAGCAGCAATGCAAGCGTTCTGTGCATGAGATTTGCCTTTCTGTTTCTCATCATAGTATCGTTCAAAGAGAAAATGCGTGCGGAAGCAGACCACCGAGCAGATAAACGCCGTCTGCAAGTATCACCGGAAATTCCGGCGAACAGAATTCACTGAGCACCTGTCGGCAGATGCCGCAGGGACAGCAGGGCGTTTTGCCTTCGATATCATCCTCGTCACCGCCTGCGATTGCGATTGCGGTAAACTCGGTTTCACCGGCGGAAACTGCTGCACAAATTGCAGCGCGTTCGGCGCAGATGCCTGCCGGATAGGACGCATTTTCAATGTTGACGCCGATATATACCTGACCGGACTTTCCGACCAGCGCCGCCCCGACCTGAAAGCCGGAGTAATTGGCGTATGCCTTTGCACGTGCCGCATTTGCGATTGCGAGCAGCGCAAGGGATTCGTCATCCAGCGGCAGCACCTCATGCAGATCAATCGCGGGTTGTTTTTTGATGCCCCGTGTTTTGAAGCTGTGCGGAACCGACTTTGTTGTTCCCATCGGACGGATCAGCTTACTGCTGTCATCCAGCGGTAATTTGAAGTTATCGTCCGATAATTCTTCTGGTGGAAAGAAGAATTCTCTCACATGATCAAATAGTTTTCCCACGTAAAATCGCCCCTTTCATTGATGATTGTTCGTTCACATTTGATTGGCACACAAATATCAACATAGATTTTTGTGCAAAACAGCAAGCCGAAAAACCTTGCCTTTTCGGCTTGCTGCGTGCTATAATATATATATTATTTTTATGGCAACACCGCGCAAAGTCCGCCTTACGGCTTGGCGGCACATCTACTTGTACTTGCATATTTTCCGCTATTTTGCACAGAAATTCCTTGCTGGGCGTCAGTCCAGCGGCGTCATTTCTATACAATCTGACGAAAAATCTGACTGCGTATCTGCACCACCAACTCTGTGCGGTATTGCCTTATATGGATTTCGGATTACTTGGAGATCACATTGAGGGTATCTCTTGCGATCAGCAGCTCTTCATTGGTCGGAACAACCCAGACCTCGGTTTTGGAATCCGGTGTGGAGAGCTTCTGGAGTGTGCCGCGAGTCGATTTGTTCAGCTCGCTGTCGATTTTGATGCCGAAATACTCCATGTTTGCGCAGACACGTTCGCGGACTTCCCAAGAGTTCTCACCGATACCGCCGGTAAACAGAACTGCGTCAACGCCGTTCATTGCAGCGGTGTAGGAGCCAATGTAACGCTGAATTTCATAGGAGAGCATATCAAGTGCAAGGAGCGCACGCGGATTGCCCTCTTGGGCAGCAGCCGTGATTTCGCGGTTATCGGAGGAAATGCCGGAGATACCGAGGAATCCGGATTTTTTGTTCATATACTGGCTCATCTCGTCCGGTGTGAAACCATGCTTCTCAGCAACATAGGTAACAGCGGAGGGGTCGATCGCACCGCAGCGTGTGCCCATGAGGATACCGTCAAGCGGTGTGAAGCCCATGGAGGTGTCGATGCACTTACCGCCCTTGATTGCGGTGATGGAGGAACCATTGCCGAGGTGGCAGGAAACGATCTTCAGATCCTTGATATCCTTGCCCATTGCCTCTGCGAGTGCAGTGGAAACAAAGCGGTGAGAAGTGCCGTGGAAGCCGTACTTACGGACATGATACTGCTCATAATCCTCGTAGGGCAGAGCGAACATATATGCCTTAGGCGGCATGGTCTGGTGGAACGCGGTATCGAATACAACAACCTGCGGCGTGGTGCTCGGAATGACAGCGGTGCAGGCGCGGAGTGCGAGTGCGTGTGCGTGGTTATGAACCGGTGCAAGCTCACGAAGCTCGTCGATCTTGTCGATGATCTCCGGTGTGACGAGGCAGGGCTTATCGAAGACCTCTGCACCCTGAACGATACGGTGACCGACTGCGGAGATCTCATCCATGGACTTGATCACAGCAGCGTCGCCGGTGGTGAGAACCTCAACGAGCTTTTCAAATGCTTCGGTATGTGTCGGGAATGTGTAGTCCATATCCACGGCTCTGCCATCAGCAGTCTTGTGGGAAATATGACCGTCAATACCGATGCGGTCGCAGTTACCCTTGGCTAGTACGCTTTCGTTCTCCATATTGAGGAGCTGATACTTCAGCGAGGAGCTTCCGGCGTTTACGACGAGAATTAACATGATTCATTCTTCCTTTCGATTTTTAAAGGTATTGCAGACGTCCGTGATCCGGACGAACTTTTGCACCTCTTATTATACACGAAATTTCCGGAAGTTGCAAGGGGAAAACTAAAAATTTCAGAATGCGCAGGAGACAATGCGCATTTATCACAATAATTTCATTTGGCGGATGACATTATCGGTATTTCCGCATGATAACAGAACATTGGGAGGCACTGTCAGTATGAAAATCAGCGGTATTATCTGCGAATACAACCCGTTTCACAACGGGCATCTGTATCATATCGAGCAAACGAAAAAGAACGGTGCAACGCACATTGTCGCGGTCATGAGCGGCAATTATGTGCAGCGCGGCGACGTTGCGGTGATCAATAAATTTGAGCGTGCAAAGACTGCGGTACGCTGCGGCGTGGATCTGGTGATTGAGCTGCCTGTTGCGTATTGTCTCAGCTCTGCGGAAACCTATGCAAAGGGTGCGCTGTATATTCTCAAGGGGCTTGGCTGTGTCGATGAGCTGTCCTTTGGCAGTGAGTGCGGCGATTTGGCGTTGCTTTCGGCGGCGGTCAAGGCAAGCTATGCCTGTTCCAAGCGGCCGGAGCTGGAAGACCTGATGAAGCTGGGCAATTCGTATCCCAAGGCACTTCAGATTTTGATTCGGCAGAATTACGGAGATGAAATCGGGGCTGTATTCAGCCATCCGAATAATATTCTTGCAATCGAATATCTCAAAGCAATGGTTGCGTTTCAGATGAAGATTCAGCCGTTTACCGTGAAGCGTGAGGAACCGCATGACGGAATGGAAATACAGGGTAGAATCGCGAGTGCATCGCTGATTCGGCAGCTGATGGAAAGCCATATGGATGACTATGACGAACTGGTGCCGCATGAATCTGCGGATGTAATCAGTGCGAGTGCCGCAGCCGGCATGGCAGCCAGATTTGAAAATCTGGAGCGTGCGCTGCTCTATCGTCTTCGTACGGCGACCCTCGATGAAATTGCCGCACTGCCCGATGTCGGACATGGTCTTGAAAACAAGATTCTTGCAGCGCGGAATGAAACCTCGCTGGAATCCATGCTGCTTTCCATCAAGAGCAAGCGATATCCGATGGCGCGTCTGCGGAGAATATTGCTGAGCCTGCTGCTTGACATCAAGGCAGCCGATACGGATAATCCGCCGCCATATGGCAGAATTCTTGCACTCTCGGAGCGCGGCAGAGATATTTTGTCCGCGGTTAAGAAAGCAGGCGCATCGCTGCCCTTTGCGACATCACTTGCAAAGCTCTCGGAGCTTGGCGGCGAATGCAAAAAATGTGCGGAGCTGGAGGCGCGTTCCACGGCGATTTACGGTCTTGCACAACGTATTATCAGTCCGGCAGATGCGGATTATAAGCAGATGATCGGTATGATAAAATAAATAGAAAATGCAAATATATAATCAGGGAGGAAATTAAAATGGCAGAATGTCAATCCTGTGGCGCAACGCTAAGCGGCAGTGGTGCGTGCGAGTATTGCGGCACTTCACCTAGCCAGCAGGCGGCGCCTGTGAATTCAACACCGCAGTATTCCGGCGGCTCGGCTGCTTCGCGGTATTCTAACAGACCGGAGTATTCGCGTTATCGCAATATACCGGGCGATCCGCTCTATCCCAACGGACCGGATGATCCTCGTTATCGCAATATGCAGAGTGATCCGCTTCGTCCAAACGATCCCCGTTACCCCTATCGACCGGGCGATCCCCGTTATCGTTCGCAGGATATTCCGCGTGTCGTGCCAAGCGGCAGCATCCCGACGCACGGCATTAAAAAGGGCGAGAGAAACAGAAGCAGAGTCCATGGCAATGTTGTATACGGCGAAGCAGGTCCGATTCAGACGACGATTGCGCTGCTGTTTCCGAAGCTGTACCGAAAGCTCGCGGAAACTTTTGGCTGGGGCATTCACGGTCGTATGCCGCAGCGCTATTCCATCGGTGCGCTGATTGCACTGTTGATCTTTATTCTTGTGTTGATTATTGCGGTGGTCGTGCTGGTCATATGGCTTGTCAAGCGCTTTACAGCAGGCTGAGCTGCCGCGCAAAATTTTATGATACGACAGCATCATTTTACGGAGATAATACATGATTGCATATACAACCATTGAAGCGCCCTGTGAGGGCAGCATCATCGAAAAACGCTCGGAATTTATCGCGCAGCTCTTTCCGGTGCAAACGCCGGAGGAATGCCAGGCGGTGATTGATTCGGTGAAAGCAAAGCACCATAAGGCGCGGCATAATGTCTGGGCGTATCGGCTGCGCGAGGGCGGCGTCACGCGCTACAGCGATGACGGCGAGCCGCAGGGAACAGGCGGAATTCCGGTTCTGAATGTTCTGCAAAAATCGGAGCTGGAGGATGTCTGCTGCGTGGTAACGCGATATTTCGGCGGTGTGCTGCTCGGTGCGCCGGGGCTGACAAGAGCGTACTCCTCCGCAGCGGCAGAGAGCGTAAAAGCGGCGAAAATTCTTCATTTTTGTGAAGCGTACCGCATCCGATATACCATTGATTATACCAATTACGGAAAGGTCAGTTATCTGCTGCCTGAATTTGAGACAGTCGATGCCGGCAGTGATTTTGGTGAAAAGGTGACATTGCTTTTTGATATCAAAACCGCGCTGTATCCGGCATTGGAAGCAAAACTGACCGAAACCTTTAATGGCAAGCCGGCTTTGGAGCAGCTCGAAACGCATTTTGTCAGCTTCCAGTGAGGCTGATGCGCGTTTCATGGGCTTGCTCTGCCGGAGACCATAAATCTCAATGCATTTGACGGGAGGTGTTACAATGACATAAGCCTTGACAGAATTTTGGATTGAATCATCTGTCTGCTCGCGCATTTGAATTGGCAGAACGGATGATTCCGCAGAACACATCATCTGCAAGCAATCAGACGGACAGACCTGCGAGGGTTTGCCGTCAATCGGAGCGTACAACCGCATCCGAAAACCAATCTATCAAAAAGAAAGAGGTAAATTTTAATGGCTGAGTATTATTGTGGAAAATGGAACGATCATACGATCGTAGTTGAAAATCATACAGATCGCGAAAAGCTGATTGTTGATGATGAGATTCTTGTGGAGACGAAATCCGGTCTCCGTTTCGGCAGTGCCCTGACTGCGCCGATATCCGGTACGGATGGTCTTTATGTCTACGTGATGGTAGAGTCGAGTGGCTGTTCCTGTATTGTCGGCAAGCCGCTGGAAACCGAATACGACAAGAAAACCAAGACCTATACCGCAGAATACGGCGGTCATGTCATTGAAGCAATCAATAAATCAAAGGCAGTTCTGCTTGTGGATGGTCAGGAGGTTGACCGTCAGGAGCATCTGTTCGACAGTTTTCTGATTCTCGGCTCCAAGGCAGACGAGAACGGCAAGCGTTACATGGCAGTCATTGACGGCCTCACAAACGGTATTAAGGTGCTTTGCACGGTCTATGGCGACGCGGAAAATATCCGGCTGCTTCCTTGCAAGAAGCAGGGCGGCGAGCTGATTCCGACGGGCGAAAGCGGCGATAACGAAGAAGCCCTGGCAACCGGCTTGATGATGGGTATGATTATCGGCTAAGCTCAGAGCTGTTCCTTGATGCGCGCGATCGCGGCTTTCTCAAGCCGCGATACCTGCGCCTGCGAAATCCCTATCTCCTGCGCGACCTCTACCTGCGTTTTCCCTTGCCAGAAACGCCGGTGGAGGATGTTTTTTTCTCTGTCACTGAGGGCGGCGAGCGCGTCACGCAGGGCAAGCTCCGACATCCATGCAGACGCCGTGCTGTCGGGATCGCCGATCTGGTCAATCAGGCAAAGTGGATCGCTGGAATCCGAATAAATCGGCTCATAGAGAGAAACCGGATCGCTGATGCTCTCCATCGCCGTCACGACATCGCCGCGCTCCGCACCAAGCATATCCGCAATCTGCTGCATGGTCGGCTCATGTCCAAGCTCCGTTGTCAGCTTTTCACGCGCCTGCATTGCCTTATAGGCAAGGTCGCGCAGGGAACGGCTGACTCTGACTGCATGATAATCGCGCAGATGCCGCCGCAGCTCTCCGGCAATCATCGGCACACAATAGGTCGAGAACCGGACGTCCTTTGATAAATCAAAATTGTTGATGGCTTTCATCAGTCCGATCACGCCGATTTGAAAGAGGTCGTCCGCATCCTCACCGCGCCCCGTGAACCGCTGAATCACACTCAGCACAAGCCGCAGATTTCCGAGGATGAGGGCTTCGCGCGCCTCCTGACTGCCCGTTTCCTGCATTTCACGTAGCAATGCCATTTTCTGAGATTCCGTGAGAACCGTGAGCTTGGAGGTGTCCAAGCCTGCTATGACGACCTTCTGATATGCCATATTCCGCAACTCCTTTTGGATGGATTTGCTGTGAGTATGTGCGGATTTACGGAATTTATGCGGTGCAGTTCTGGAACGGTGCGGCACTGCATACAGTATGACAGAGTGAACGGGGGGATTTGCAGATGAATGAACCGATGCCGCCGGAACAGCATCATGCGCTGCTGGAAAATCGGGAACGGCTGACGCTGTCGGGTGTGACTGCTGTAGACAGCTTTGACGACCGGACAATATTGCTCTACACACGGCTCGGAGAGCTTGCGATTCTCGGCAGGGATTTGCAGATGGAGCAAATCAGCATCGAAACCGGCGAGGTAACGATTTGCGGCGAGGTGCAGGCGCTCCGCTACAGCGACCGTGACCGCAATGCGCCGCAAGGCTTTTTCGGGAGGCTTCTGCGCTGAATGGATACGCATATTACGGTTCAGGAGGAGCTTTTGCGCTTTGCACGGGCTGGCTTGCTCGGTATTGGCTGCGGTGTATTGTTTGATATCCTGCGGCTTCTGCGGACGCTTCTGCCGCATGGCGCGATTGCTGTTTTTCTTGAAGATACATTGTTTTCATTTTTATTTTGCTTTATCCTACAGATTGATGCGTGGTCATTCTGCGGCGGTGCGCTTCGGTTTTCGCAATTTCTGGGGATGACGCTCGGACTTGCGCTTTATCTGTTGACTATCGGGCTTGTGACGAGGCGAATGTTCATCAGACTGAGACGGTTTCGCAATCGGATTTACCAAGGAATGCTTCGGCTTCTGCACCGCAAATCACGAAAAACGGGAAAAATTTCCGAAAACACTTGACGGATTCGTCGCTTTGCGGTATAATAAAACTGTATCCGTATCGGAAACAGAAAAATAGAGAACGGAGAAAGGGCATATGGAGCGAAATATTGGTGCGCGGCGCGAGCTTGCAAAGAAGCGCAGACGCGCTGTGTTTGAATGGATCGTGTTCCGGCTCGTAGCGGTGATTCTGCTGATCGCCTGTGTGATTTCGTTTGTATCGACGCAGGCAACGCTCAATCAGAAGCGTCAGGAGCAGGCAGAGCTGGAAGCCGCGATTGAAAAGGCACGAGATGAGTATTTGGAATTGGAAAAATTCGTCGATACCGACGATCTGGAGGGCTATATGGAGAAGGCTGCGATTGAGGACCTCAATTATGCTTATCCGAATGAGCGCCGTTATTATGATACTTCCAGAAATTGACCGTATTGACGGTAGAAAGGGTTTTTATGCAGCTTGAAATCGGACAGGTCTACGAGGGAACTGTGACCGGCATTACACAGTATGGCGCGTTTGTCGAGGTGCAGACAGCAGATTCGGAGCGCGTAAGCGGTATGGTGCATATCTCTGAAATTGCAAATACATTTGTACGTGATATCCATGAATTTCTGCATGAATCCGATACGGTTCGTGTTCGGATGATCGGCGTGAATCCGCAGGGAAAGATCAGCTTTTCCATTCGACAGGCGGTCGAGGAGACTCCTGCAAAGCAGCCGCCGCGTCCGAAGCGCAGAGACGCAGGCCGTCCGCGCGTATACGAGCCGAAGCCGGTGATTCCGCAGTCCGAGATGAGCTTTGAGGATAAGTTGCTGCACTTTAAGCAGGCGAGCGAGGAGAAAATCTGCGATCTCAAGCATGGAAGCGAGCGCAGAAGCGGCAGCAGAAGCAGAAGATCATAACGGATTCTGCAATCGCAATATTGAAGATATGAGCCATAGTAGCTCTGACTCTGCGGTCGGATTACTATGGCTTTTCTGTTTGATTGTATATCAGACGCGCTGCGTCATGGGGGAGGAAGCATATGGAAGATTTTTTTCGCAGACGGCTGCTCGATCTTGCCGAACAGTCTGACCGTACCGGTCGCTTTACGTTTACTGATTTTCTGACCGAAGCAGAATTTGCAGTATTTTGCGGTATGCGCAGTCAGCTGCCACATTGCGGCGTTACGGTGTCCGGCGGTTATGAGAATGCTGAACGCGTGATGATCCGCTTTGGTGACTTAGAGCAACTCGGCTATGAGGAAGCGTTTCCGATTGTCTGCGTGTGCATTGAGCCGCTGCAGCTGAAATTTGCGGATTCCTTGACGCATCGGGATTTTCTGGGCGCATTGATGCACCTTGGCATTGAGCGCGGAGAAATCGGAGATATTCTGGTGCGCGAGAAATCAGCATACGTATTCTGCCGCGAGCCGATGGCAGATTATATCTGCCGCAATATCGACCGCATTCGCCATACAAGCGTGCGGTGTATGCCGACCGATACGCTGCCCGATGGCATTGGCACGCAGGTGGAGCCGATTCAGGTGCAGGCTGCTTCCGAGCGCATCGACGCGGTAATTTCCAAGGTGTATCATATTTCGCGCGGCGACTGCAATGTGCTGTTCCGAAGCGGCAAGGTATTTCTGGATGGTGCACTGCTGGAGAATAATAGCCATATGCTCAAGGAGGGCGATAAAATCTCTGTCCGTGGCTGCGGAAAATTCCGCTATGAAGGCGTGCAGGGCAAGACAAAAAAGGGCAATCTGATCCTCAGAATTGAAAAGTTTGTTTGAATCAAACGGAACAGCATAGAAATAAGCCGTACTCGGATGTTGTCCGAATACGGCTTTGTTCATTTACGATTCAATTCGCGGTTGTATTTTTGGTGCGATATTGCTCTGTATGAAACTCCAAAAGCAACAGGACGATAAAGAGATTCTCCCAGATGAAGATTGTCTGAAACATCGCCCTGACGGCCATGAAGAAGCATACGATAAAGGCAATCGCATAGCCAATGGAAAACAGTGAAAAGCCACGCAGCAGCTTATTTTGCTTGGAAGTAAGCGCGGAGATGATAAAGGCTGTCGTGGTGAAAAGCATCAGTGCGATTGCAAAATAATTGTGCAGATTGATGGTCAATGGCGTAGGGTTCCGGCTGAATGTGTTGAATGGAAAGAATGCCGTTCCGAAGATACAGAACAAAGTCAGCGAATATATGATTTTTTTGGCGAGAGGGAGCTTTTCCTTTATCATATAAAGAATCATCAGTGCAACGATGATGACAGTTGTGCAGAAGTACAATATAGATGTAGAATGCTGCAAGCCGACATACGCCGAAAAGGTAATGCTCAAATCATATAGATGAACGCCCGATGTCCAAGCCGCGGCAACCGAAATGACCGTTGTAAGCAGAAATAATATGCCGCAGATCAGCGGAATTCTTTTTGTGATATGCTTCATATACTGTCACTCCCAAATTATTTTTGAATCCGGTTTCCATATTATAGCACGTTTTGAACGAATTTACAATACAGAAAGCAGAGATTCAAGCAACGTATGTTTTGATGGCACACTCAATCGGCGGCGCATATGCAAACAGGTGGTCAAGCAAATATCCGGAGGAAATCGAGGGGATCGTGTTCGTAGATGGCTCACAGCCCTTTGAAGTCGGTGGGGATGACAAGATATTTTCATTTTTGGTGAAACTTGGCTTCGCAGATATATTTTGCGCGAATATTTTCATCGGTATCCCGATTGCTTTACCGAGGAGGAGCAGGTACTTGGGGATGCGCTGACCTTGCTGGCACTCGATTCGATTGCACCTGTATCCGAAGACAGTCTGCTTGCAGAAAATGTACAAAAAGCATTCCGCAATATCATTACAAATGATATCACGAAACTCTATATCTGTGCAAGCTGGGGAAAGCAAACCGCAGATGACCTGAACGAATCAAACGAGTGGATCAACAGACAAATTGAATTCAATGATCTGGACATCCCCAAACGTCCCACGAATTATACCGCGGACAATCCGGAAGCCCAAGAAATACTTGCTGAGCTTGAAACGATGCGGTAGAATATCATCGACCTATACGCAGAAAAAATGGGAAACTGCGAGGTTATCTGTGTTCCCGGAGAGCATCTTATTTATCTGCAAAAGCCCGATGAATGCGGCTCGTTGATTGCAGATTTCGTCAACGAAATTCAGTGATGGAACGATCTTCGATGGAATTTGATTTTGGTGATTGCTTACCGTTTTGCCCCTCACTGCGGACACGTCTGACCCGATATTGTGTATAACAACGAGCGAAATGTATACTTGAAATACAGCTAGCAAAATATTCCTAATATAATAATCAACACGGAGTCTGGTGATTCAGACTCCGTGTTTTATGATATAACACTCGGCGTAATTTCCTACCAATTTGGAATACCTGCCGATAATGAATTGTATAATAGTAAACTGCAACAAATGAGCATAATTACGTACCCGTCGCCTCAAATTTCGAATCGAAATGCGGCTAGCAAAATAATCCTAATATAAGAAATAAAACAGAGCCTGCAGGTACAGACTCCGTTTTTATTGGCTGCATATGCGCAGCAAGAAAACAATGCGGCATAATTTCACTTAAATCATAGCTTTAATCTATGAAACGAGAGCAATAAAGTGAAAATTTAAATTGCAGTTCCTGAATGCGATCCAATTTTTACATCATATTTGGGAATAAAATTCGTGCTTGCGGCATACGATACCATATAAAATGAAAAAGAGAGGACAAGTCTGATGAAAAAACTGTTGTTTATTGCGGCAATATGCGCGATTCTATGGGCAACAAGCGACAAACCGGGGGTCATTGACACGCCAAAATCTGCCACATATATCACGGTACACACGCCGTCATTGACGAAGATTCAAGGGTGTTTCGAGGAAATCGTGACTGCCCTGCGTACACTTGCAGTAGATTTTTCAATCGAACAGACAACTACCGATAGCACCGAAGATGTCTACACAATTTACATTGGCTGAGTCAGGATTCCTCAGCGATCCACGCTTTCCATGTGAGGGTCGCCTCACCGACGGTCGCTTTTCGACCGTTTCGGACGATTGGCGTGCGAAGCATTTCGGGTGTCTCAAGCAGCATATCACGCTGCGCATCAGGCAAAAGATGCTCCCAGAGCGCGTAGTCCGGATCCTTCGTATTTACGAGCTTTTCAATACCGCCGACTGCGCGGATGACGCTCTCCAGTTCGCGCTTGCTCATGCCCTTGTCGGGCAGGTCGATGCTTTGAAACTTTACGCCTCGTTCCTTGAAAAATCGCTCCGCTTTCTTGGTATCGAAGCACTTGGATTTGCCGAAAATTTGTATGTTCATGTTGATTCCTCCGCGTTGCAGCGACGGAGCAGTTCCGCTTCGTCGATGATTTCGATGCCGAGTGATTCCGCTTTGGTTAGCTTGCTGCCGGCATCCTCGCCTGCGACAACCACGCTCGTTTTTTTCGAGACAGAGCCCGAAACCTTGCCGCCATTTGACTCAATAAGCGCCTTTGCATCGTCTCGTTTCATGGTCGGAAGCGTACCTGTCAGCACAAAAGTCATACCCGAAAATCGCGCACTTTCGATGTTTTTCTTTGTGTATTCCATCTTCACACCGTGTGCGAGCAGGGCATCAAGCAGCGCATTGAAATCGGGCTGTGAACAAGCCTCAGCAACGGATTCTGCCATGATGTCTCCGAAGCCATCAATCGCAGCAATATCCTCCGTTTTCGCTTGACGAATCGCATCCAATGAGCCAAAATGGTCACAGAGCAATCCAGCGGCAGTTTGTCCGATATTGCGGATACCGAGCGCCGCGATGACGCGGTCAAGCGGCTGTGATTTAGAGTGTTCAATCGCCGCGAGCAGATTTTCTGCGGACTTTTCTTTGAAGCCATCGAGGCTCAAAAGCTGTTCTTTGGTCAGCGCGTATAAATCGGCAGGGGATGCAATTTTCTGCTCATCCAAAAGCTGCTGCACAATCGCTGGTCCGAGACCGTCGATGTTCATGCCGCTTTTTGACGAAAAATGGACGATTGCACGAAAAATTTGTGCCGGACAAGCCGGATTGAAGCAACGCACCGCAGCCGCATCACCATCGGTTGTCGTTGCACTGCCGCAGACCGGACAGCTCTTCGGGATTTGATAGGGGAGCGCGTCAGGCTCGTGCGACTCGGACGCGAGTACCTCCGGAATGATGTCGCCGGCCTTGCGAACCCGAATCATATCGCCAACACGGATGTCTTTTTCTGTAATATATTGCTGATTATGCAGAACGGCACGTGAAACGCTCGTACCTGCGAGCAAAATTGGGTCAAAAACAGCAACCGGGGTCAGAACGCCTGTTCGACCGACCTGAATTTCGATAGATCGCAATTTTGTCACTTTTTCTTCCGGTGGGAACTTGTATGCGACCGCCCATTTGGGGTATTTTGCGGTTGAACCGAGCTGATCGCGCGCGGAGAGGCTGTCGGTTTTGATGACAACTCCGTCAATGTCGTAGGGCAGATCGCCGCGCATTGCACCGATTTTCTCAATAGCTGCGCGGATTTTCTCAGCATCAGCCGGACAGATTTCGTAAGGGATGACGGGGAAGCCGAGCGCTTTGAGGCGGTCGAGCGACTGCGAATGCGCTGTGAACGTTTCGCCGTCGATGCGCTGGATGTTGAAAACGAAAATGTCGAGGCGGCGCGCTGCCGTGACTGCGGAATCTTTCTGGCGCAGCGACCCTGCGGCGGCGTTGCGCGGATTGCGGAAAAGCGCCTCGCCGGCGGCTTCCTGCTGCGCCGAGAGTCGCTCAAACGACGCGCGCGACATATAGACCTCGCCGCGGACTTCGAGGGTGGACGGCGCGCCGTCGAGCTTCAGCGGAATGCTGCGGATGGTCTTCAGATTGGCGGTCACGTTCTCACCGATATAGCCATCACCGCGTGTCGAACCGCGCGTAAATACGCCGTTTTCGTATTCGAGGGATGCCGAAAGCCCGTCTATTTTTGGCTCGACCGTGAAGGTCGGATTTTCAACGGTTTTCGCCACGCGCTCGACAAAAGCAGCAACCTCCTCGAACGAAAAAACGTCCTGTAGGCTTGCCATTTGGACGGTGTGCGTGACCTTTTCAAATTTTCCGGACGCCTTGCCCTGTACGCGCTGCGTGGGGGAATCCGGCGCAAGAAACTCCGGAAATTCAGCTTCTAAATCGCGCAGCTCCTGCATTTTCATGTCGTACTCGTAGTCCTCGGCGGTTGGTGCGTCAAGGTCGTAGTAGGCGTGCGCCATTTGCAGCAGCTCGTCTGTTAGCGTGAGAATGCGCGATTTTGCTTCGTTTTTCGTCATGGGTTGCCTCCTTTACTTCGGGGTCGGTTCAATCTGCAAAGTGTGGTGAATTATGATAATCATTCGTCGATGTTTCCGATGGCAAGATATTACAATTATATAGTTCGTCCTTGAAAATGTCGCGAGTAATCTTGCGAAATCGTATTATCATGCGGCAATATGATTTTGCAAATCTGGCGCGGTGTTTGCCGATTGCGAATTGGTTGTGACGTTGGTACATGAAACACGAAAATTTATAGGCAATATTATCAAACCAAAATCGCAAGATATGCAAGTTATGATAATGACATATGGTCGTATACTGCTTTAATTTTGCTGAGCAGGATTCGGCTTCAACTCACGCGACATCTCGTCAAAGCACAGAAAATCGCCGTTTTCCGTCTGAATCGTCTGCCATGAGACAAACCGATAACCGCGTTTGAGGTAAATCGCTTTTGCGGAAAATGATACGGATAATATTGCGGAATCGTAATCCCTTGCGACAACATTCTCCGCAAAATCGAGCAATGCACCGCCGTATCCATGCCCCTGATGCTCCGACAACACAAACAATCGTCCGATATCATTTCTATGCACAGTAACCGTTCCGACTGCTTCACCCGAATCCGAAATGCACAAAAATACGCGGTTTTCTGCAATGTCTGTTCGAATCGCATCGTCATTGTGATGCGCAAGAAAAAAATCCACCGCCCCTTGGGGATAATAATGCGGATACACCGTGCGGATGGTTTGATGCGTGATGTGCCGGACGGTTTCAAAATCCGCAGGCTGTGCCGGGATGATGGTCATTGTGTCTCACCTCTCATTAAATATTCGCAGCCGCGTGATTTTTCGGTTCACGCGGCTGTGATTGCCGGTTGTGGTGCGGAGCTTGCGCGGACGGGTATGTGGGAACGAAAATACAATAATCTTGCACGGGAATCAGGTGTTCTTATCGACCTGATGGAACTGTTTGAGGTTACCGATTTTCTCGTTGCGCTGGTTGAGAACCTCCTCGACCTCTGCCCAATCAAGCCCCTGATTTGCGGCAAGCACCATGATGTGATACAGCAAATCGTTGATTTCGTTCTTCAGCTCGTCATTATCGCCGTTTTTTGCGGCGATGACTGCTTCGGTCGCTTCCTCGCCGACCTTTTTGCAGATTTTGTCCACGCCCTTGTCGAACAGGTAGGCGGTATATGAATTTTCTTGCGCTTGACCTGCCTCGTAGGCTGCCTTGCGCGCCTTGATGACCTCAAAAATTTCTCTGTAGACGTTCATGCTTCGTCCTCCTCCTGATATAATTCCTTGAAAAAGCAGCTGTATGCGCCGGTGTGGCAGGCGACGCCGGTTTGTCTGACGTTGACAAGGAGCGTGTCGTCGTCGCAGTCGGCAAAGATGGACACGACCTTTTGTAGATGCCCCGATGTTGCGCCCTTGTTCCAGTATTCCTGTCTCGAACGGCTCCAGAACCAGGTGTAGCCGGTTTCGAGTGTGCGCTTGAGGCTCGCCTTGTTCATGTAGGCAAGCATCAGCACGGTTTTTGTATCGACCTCGTAGCAGATTGCCGGAATCAGCTCGGATTTCCGAAAATATTGCTCTAAATCGTTCGGGTCTATTTTAACCATATGCGGCTTCCTTTCCTCTTAATTTCTTCTATTATAACATAGTCTGACGAAAATTGCAAGGTGGTTTGTTTGAGTGTCTCCGACGGATTGAGAATGGGAATAGCGCGCACGTTTCACTATGAGTTTGCACATCAAACTCAACCCAAACCCCTGCTGGGGATATTATCCCCAGACCCCATGCTTATGTGATAATGAGACGGAATGGTGTAAATGTAGCCCAAAATTAAAGTTTTTGGTCAGGCTTTTTTCAAAAAAGGTTGCAGGGTCGTTCAGTATTACTTTGCACACTGTGGACGACGGGGGTCGAGGGGGCAGAGCCCCTTCGTCGCGCTTCGCAAAGCGCGAAATCAAATATCCTTAATATGTACGCCCCGTTTCTCCCTCCAACACGCAGATTTTCCTTGACAATCGGCGTAAAATGTGCTAAAATAAGAATGTGAGCAGATTGTGCAGCCGCGGAAGCGCTTTTTTATGCTTACGAGGAAAGTCCGGGCATCATAGAGCAGGGTAACTGCTAACGGCAGCCGGGGGCGACCCTAGGGCAAGTGCAACAGAAATGATACAGCCGTGATGTTTCATTGCGGCAACGGTGGAAAGGTGCGGTAAGAGCGCACCAGAGGGCGCGAGAGCGTCCTGCTGTGTAAACCCTACCCGATGCAACGCTGATTGGTGCGCATGGTCATAACGTCTGCTCGGCGGATCATTCGCAAAGGCGGCTTGAGCGGTTCGGCGACGAATCGCCTAGATAAATGGCTGCACTGCGCTTTGCGCAGAGTCACAGAACCCGGCTTATAGGTCTGGTCACAGCCGAATGCCGATGCGCCTCGATGACGCATCGGTTTTTCATCTTTTTTCTTGTGGCTGCCATTCCAATCGCCAGACTGCCGCTTGCTATCATTCGAAAGGAACCATTTCATATGAAGCAGAAAATGCTCATTCTCATTACGGCGATGTTTGTTCTGATTGTCGTGATTGCTGCAATATCTGCCTATAGTTGGCAACATCGTGATACCGCGGAGGAGTCCTCCGACGCGCCGCAGGAGACAACCATTGTCATTGTGCCGTCCGAAATGCCCGACCGCATCACGCTCGATATCCCCGTCGGTTTTACCGAGACAACTTCCTCCTATTACGATAAATATTACGTCCAGGACGACGCTTCCATCATCGTCACCGGCGAACCGCTTGCCATTTACGGGCAGGATGTCAAGTCCTACGGCGAAACCGTCAAGGCACAGTATCAGCAGGCGGTTGAGGATTTTAACCTTGTTACAGAGGAAATCGTCAATATCTCCGGTGTGGACTGCGCGGTTTACGAATTTACCTACGTCCTCAGCAGCCCCGAAACGGTTCAGCAGATGCAGTGCATCACCGCCGTTGCCATCAAGGACGACCGCGTTTACCTCGTGACCTGCAAGAGCCGGTTCGAGAATTTTATGTATTATCAGCAGCCGTTCCGCGATATGCTCAAGACCATCCGCATTGCAGATGAATCGCTGACAACGACTGCCTCCGAGACGATCACACAGGCGCAAACGCTGCCGGTAACTTGAATTTTCTTGCGCGAACCGTTGAAAAAACCGGTGCGTATGACGGCGTTTTGACTGCGATGGCGTTTCGGTGCCAAACCGGTTCTGACAATTTCGTCAAAATGCACAACAGTGACAGGCAGAATGTAACGACCTTGACAATTTTTTCGTTTTTTTGCAAAAGGGATTTGACAAATCTGCGATTTATGGTTATAATATAAATAGCATATATACGTCTCATTATGAGCGTTTGTATAATTTGCGCAAAGCTGCGTCCTCTCAGCCGATCGGCTAATCGCAGCAAATGGGAAAGGAGTCACCGTATGTCTAAAACAATCGCTGTTACATCCGGTAAAGGCGGCACCGGAAAATCCTCGATCTGCGCCGGCCTTGGCTATACGCTCGCAAAGCAGGGCAGCCGCACGCTCATCATTGAGCTGGATTTCGGTCTGCGCTGTATTGATATCATTTTCGGCATGACCGATCAGATCAAATATGACCTGAGCGACGTGCTCGATGGAAAGGTTTCCGCTGTAGACGCCGCAACGCGCGTTCCGATGGCAGGCAATCTGTTTGTCCTCTGCGCGCCGAAGAACCCGTTCCAGCAGGTGACCGTTCAGCAGATCATCGACATCTGCGCCGCTGTCCGTAAATACTATGATTATATCATCATTGATACCGGCGCCGGCATCAATAACCATGTCTTTGACATCGTGGAGCAGGCAAACCTGATCCTCGTCGTCACCACCCCGGACCCCATCTGTGTGCGTGACGCGCAGATGATGTCCGATGAGTTCTATGCGCGCGGCAACCGCCGTCAGAGACTCATTATCAATAAGATCAGCAAGCGCGCCATCGGTGCGCAGCTTGTACGCGATCTTGATGAAATCATTGATACCATCGGTGTGCAGCTCATCGGTGTCATTCCGGACGATTATCAGCTTGTCATTGCGACCGGCAAGGGCGAGCAGATCCCTTCGACATCGCCGAGCCTCGCGGCATTCGATGCCATTTCCAAGCGCCTGCGCGGTGAGAGCGCACCGTTGACCGTCAAGCTCGGCTGACCCAAGCGCTTTCCCCCCTTTATCAGGTCGGGGGTGCAGGATGCGTGTATCCGCAGCGCTGCAATGACCTTGTCAATTTATCAGAAAGGATGATTTTATAATGACAATCGCTTTGATTGCACATGATGCGAAAAAAGAATTGATGATTCAGTTCTGCACCGCATATTCCGCGATTCTGAGCCGCCATCTGCTTTGTGCAACCGGTACGACCGGTAAGCAGGTCGCAGAAGCAACCGGTCTGCCCATCAAACGCTTCCTCAGTGGTGCGCAGGGAGGCGGACAGGAGATTTCTGCGCGGATTTCCTGTGATGAGGTCGATGTTCTGCTGTTCTTCCGCGACCCGATCAACCCCAAAGTGAATGAGCCGAATGATATGAATTTACTGCGCCTGTGCGATGTTCACAATGTTCCGGTTGCAACCAATATTGCAACGGCTGAGGCGCTGATTCTTGCATTGGAGCGCGGCGATCTCGATTGGCGTGAGATTGCGCATTCCGCTGTTCTCTGACAATGAACATGAACTGATTGCCCCTTCCGGACAGAAAGGGGCAATTCTGTGTTTTTATGAGGATATAACATGGGACTCGAAAACAGCAATTTCAGCCGGAAAAGAACACCGTAAAGCCTATCGCGGCAGCAAGCAGTATGATCCGACCTGCCGCAATCACGGCGGCTGTGAACGCTGTCTGAGAGCGCGTATCCATCATACGCAAAAGGAATTTGAAAAATCACGATTTTCCAGTAGATACGAGGAAATCAATAACCCTAGAGAGGAATCATCAATATGGCAAATTACCTGAAACGCCCGCAGGGCACAGAAGATATCACCCCGGAGCGCATCCACAAATGGCTGACAGTCGAAAAGGTGACCAGAGAAGTCGCGGAGAGCTTCGGCTTTACCGAAATCCGCATCCCGACCTTTGAGGTCACAGAGTTGTTCCAGCGCTCGGTCGGCGAGACAACCGACGTTGTGCAAAAGGAAATGTACTCCGTTGTCGCAAGAGAAACGCAGTTCACACTCCGACCGGAGGGCACTGCCGGCACGATTCGTGCGATGCTCCAGAACGGAATGCTCGCAGAAGCCCTGCCGCAGAAGGCGTTCTATCAGCTTTCCTGCTTCCGTCACGAGCGTCCGCAGGCAGGCAGACTCCGTGAGTTCCACCAGTTCGGCGTGGAGATGGCAGGTTCGGCTTCGCCCTACGCGGATGCGGAGGTCATTCTGCTTGGAAAAACCGTCCTCGACCGCCTCGGCATCAAGGACATCGTGCTGAACATCAACAGCATCGGCTGCCCGATCTGCCGCGCGGCGTATCAGTCTGCGCTGAAGGCATATTTTGAGCCGCATCGCGAGGAGCTTTGCGAAACCTGTCAGGAGCGGCTTGTCCGCAATCCGATGCGTCTGCTCGACTGCAAATCGCCGGAGGATCAGAAAATTGCCAAGGATGCACCAGTGATTCTCGATTATCTCTGCGAGGATTGCAGCGCGCACTTTGAAGCGGTAAAGTCTGCGCTGACCTCGATGGGCGTGGAATATGTCATCAATCCGAAGATCGTCCGCGGACTGGATTACTATACAAAAACCGTGTTTGAATTCATCACGCAGTGCATCGGCGCACAGGGTACGGTCTGCGCCGGCGGCAGATACGATGGTCTGATTGAGCAATTAGGCGGTCAGGCAGTTCCGGCATTGGGCTTCGGCATGGGACTCGAACGCCTGATTCTGACCATGGAACAGCAGGGATGCGCGTTTCTTGCACAGAAAAAATGCGATGTGTATTTTGCACCGATGGACGCAGACGCCAAGCCGGTTGCGCTGCAATATGCCTGTGCGCTGCGCGATATGGGCGTGCGTGCGGAATTTGACCTGCTCGACCGCAGCTTCAAATCGCAGATGAAATATGCAAATAAGCTCGGCACGCAATATCTGGTCGTACTCGGCTCGAACGAGCTGGAACGCGGCGTTGGACAGATCAAAAATATGGAAACCGGAAAGCAGTTTGAGATTCGGCTCGATTCTGCTGAAAATTTTGCCGCGGATTATTCCGGCATTTCCCTTGCGGAAATGTTCGGCAGCGAGGCAGAATAACATAAAGCAAAATCCGTTTTGAGAGAAACAGAGGATGAACAAAAGATGAAAGAGATACTTCGTCAGATCTCCGAATTTCTGCGGTCGAGCTTTCTGGTGCTGCTGGTCTGCGCGTCGGCTTCGCTCGCGATTTATCGGCTGGTCAAGCTGCAAATCGTCGCGGCAGAGGAGGAAGCGCATCCGCAGATCGTGGAATCGGTGTATACGCAGGTCATTCCGGCGGTGCGCGGTGAGATCGTGGACTGCAATTCAGAGCCGATTGTCTCCAACAAAATCGGCTACAGTCTCATTATCGAAAAGGCGTACTTTCCGGACGATCATGCCGAGGGAAATGCGGTCATCATCCGCGTGCTGAAGCTGCTCAAGGATGCCGGCTATGAGTGGAACGACACGCTGCCGATTTCCAAATCAAAGCCCTATTTCTTTGAGAAAAACCGTGAGAACGACATTGCGCAGATGAAAAAAATGCTGCGCCTGAATCAGTATGCAACCGCCGAAAACTGCATAGATAAGTTGATTTCCGATTACGAAATCGCGGACAGCTATTCCGAACAGGAGAAGCGCAATCTCGCCGGCGTGCGCTATGAGATGCAGCTTCGCAGCTTTTCGATGTCGAATGTGTTCTATCTTTGTAACGATATTGACCTCGATACCGTCACGCGCATCAAGGAGCTTCGCGTCACACTGAACGGCGTGAACGTGATTGAGCAGGCGATTCGAACTGTCGAAAAAGGCAATATTCTGCCGCACGAGATTGGTTATGTCGGCCCGATTTACTCTGCGGAGGAATTTCAGGCGCTCAAGGAAAACGGTCACGATGACTATGTGCTCTCCGACCAGGTCGGCAAAACCGGTCTGGAAGGCACTTGCGAGGCGGATTTGCGCGGCGTGAACGGCAAAAAAACCATTACCGTGACAAACGGCGAGGTTTCCTCGGTCGTGATTTCACAGGAACCGGTCGGCGGCAAGACCATTCAGTTGACCGTCAACTCGAAAATGCAGGAGCAGCTGCAAAATCTGCTTGCCAATCACTGTGAGACGCTGCGCCGAACCGATGGAGAATGTCGGGATGTCAATGCCGGTGCGATTGTCGTGCTGGATACGATGGGCAATGCGCTGCTTGGCGCGGCAACGCTTCCGACCTATGATTTATCGGAATTGCTCGATGATTATAACAAAGTTGCGGAGCAGGAGAACTTTCCGCTGATCAATCGTGCCACGGATGGTCTGTATCGTCCCGGCTCGACCTTTAAGACGATCACCGCGACAGCCGGCTTGGATTCCGGCACAATCAACGCAAATTCGAAGTTTCATTGTGACCAGACATTCGTTTATATCGACCATGCGTTTCATTGCACCAATCGGCATACCGATATCAATGTGATGGATTCGCTGACGGTTTCGTGCAATATTTTCTTCTATGAGCTGAGCACGCGGCTGGGTCTGGATTTGCTTTTGGATTATGAGCGATTGTTTGGTCTGGGCAGTCCGCTTGGGCTGGAGTCGGGCGACAGCGGCGGTTATCTCGCCTCGCCGGAGACTTATGAACAGCTTGGCATTGATTGGTATGTCGGCTGTCTGCTGCAAGCGGCGATTGGTCAGTCGGAGGTGCAGGTCACGCCGCTGCAAATGGCGACTGTTGCATCGACGATTGCAAACAACGGCATCCGCTACAAGCCGCACCTGATACACTCCTACTGGAACAATACGATGACCGAGCAGCTGATGGTGAAGTCGCCGGAGGTTGTGGCACAGGTTGCGCAAAACAACGCAGATTCGGTATATCCGTATGTGAAAGCCGGCATGATTGGTGCGGCAAGAACGCCGATGCTCAAGGAATATGACCTCAATAATCTTGGTTTTGATGTTGCAATCAAGACCGGTACGCCGCAGTCGCCGCGTGGTACGGATTCGTTTGTGATTGGCTTTGCGCCGGCGCAGGATCCGGAGATCGCGTTTTGTGCGATGGTCGAGGGCGGCAAAAATGCAAAGTTTATGGTGCGCGGCATTCTTGATTCGTATGCGGAAAATTATCCGCATTCTCGCATCGCAGTCGCGCTAAATCAAGCGGCGGTAGAGGTGTTTCCGACGGATTGATTAGAAGTGTCCCCGACGGATTTGAAATAGGGACTCGTCCCCAGACATCATTTTTGTAAATGTAGCCCCAAAATAAAAGTTTGCAGGGTCGAGGGGCAAAGCCCCCGGCGCTCACCGCAGTGAGCGAAACACTCTTAGCCTTGATAAGAGTTCGCGGGCTTGGGTGCCTACGATAGAGGCACCCATTCTGAATCGCATCGCGGTAGCGATGCAACTTTATAATAAAAATAAACGGTGTTTGTTGATGCGAACACCGTTTATTTTGTGTCTCCGACGGATTGAGAATGGGGCTAGCGCGCACGTTTTACTATGAGTTTGCACATCAAACTCACCCCAACCCCCTTGCTGGGGACTCGTCCCCAGACCCCATTGTTTATGTGATAATGGGCGTAATGGCGCCCCATTTATGTGATATACGCTCCCTGCCTTGGGGGAGCGAGGGGGCGAAGCCCCTGCATCGCGCTTCGCGAAGCGCGAAATCAAATAATCCTTAAAAACACACCCCAAACGCTCCCAAAAACTCAAATCTATACTTCCCTTATTCACTCGGAATATCATCACAAAAAATACGCTTCCATTTGGCAGACTGCACAGATGGAAGCGTTCTTTTTTATGGAATCATACGCCGACTGCGGCTTTGAGCGCGTCAATTTTATCGGTGCGCTCCCAAGCGGAAAGGAGATCCTCTCTGCCCATATGGCCGTATGCGGCGAGCTTGCGGTACTGCGGCTTGCGCAGCTCAAGCGTTTCGATGATGCCGGACGGGCGCAAATCGAACACCGCCGCAACTGCATTTGCAAGCGTTTCCTCGTCCACAACACCCGTGCCGAAGGTCTCAACAAACACCGAAACCGGCTTCGCAACGCCGATCGCATAGGCAAGCTGTACCTCGCAACGCTTTGCAAGACCTGCCGCGACAATATTTTTCGCGATATATCTGGTCATATACGCCGCCGAACGATCGACCTTGGAGGGGTCTTTGCCGGAGAATGCACCGCCGCCGTGACGGGAGTAGCCGCCGTAGGTATCGACAATGATTTTTCTGCCGGTCAGACCGGAGTCACCCTGCGGACCGCCGATGACGAATCTGCCGGTCGGATTGATGAAAATTTTGGTCTGCGCATCCATCAGCTCTGCCGGAATGGTCGGCTTGATGACAAGCTCCACCAAATCCTCACGAATCTGGTCAAGCTCCACCGAGGCGGCGTGCTGGGTCGAGATGACGACCGTATCCACGCGCACGGGCGTATCGTTTTCGTATTCCACCGTGACTTGTGTTTTGCCGTCCGGACGGAGGTATTTGAGGGTACCGTCCTTGCGGATGGCGGTGAGGCGCAGTGCGAGCTTGTGGGCAAGGGAAATCGGCATCGGCATCAGCTCCGCGGTCTCATCGCAGGCATAGCCGAACATCATGCCCTGGTCGCCGGCGCCCTGTTCCTCAGCGTCCTCGAATGCCGCGTCAACGCCCTGTGCGATATCGCCGGACTGCTGATCAATCGAGGTCAGGATGGCGCAGGTGTGGCCATCGAAGCCATATTTTGCGCGGTCGTAGCCGATATCGACGATGACATCGCGCGTGATTGCAGGGATGTCGATCTGGGCAGAGGTGGTAATTTCGCCCATAATCATGACCATACCGGTGGTCGTACAGGTTTCGCAGGCGACGCGCGCCATGGGGTCTTTGTCGAGAATCGCATCGAGAACGGCATCTGAAATCTGGTCACAGATTTTATCGGGATGTCCTTCGGTCACGGACTCGGATGTAAAAAAGCGTTTCATAGTGAACCTCCTTGAATTTGCCGCATCATGTGCGATACAAAAAAGCGACATACGAACGTATGCCGCTTCGATTGCATTGCAGACGTTCCTCATCTTCCGGCGAAACCGCCGCAGGACTTGGCACCATTCACCCGATTGGGGGCGCGGTTGCCGCAGCTTCACAGGACCCGTTCCTCCACTGCTCATGATAAGGCTTACTCTATTATAATGGATATTGCGGGATTTGTCAAGTGCCGGATTGAAGTTTTTGCAGAAATGGTGTAGAGTTGTCAATGATATGTTACACTCAACCTCAAAAAAATAGATGTAAAAGTAGAATAAACGAAATGAGCCAAATGTGAGGAGCGGAGCGACGAGGATTTGACTCATTTCGGCGGCTCACCACATCACCGCCACATAAACTGCCAG
>JAZNTW010000041.1:0-68306 GCA_045591925.1 Oscillospiraceae bacterium | reverse complement strand
TCATCTTTCTTCCTCCGTGTTAATGTTTTGGTGGTACATTCATTTTACACCTTGGAAGAGATGAAGTCAATCTTTTTTTGTTGCACTTGATATTATAGCATGCCGCAGCCCCTTCGTCGCGCGAAGCGCGAAATCAAATATTCTTATAAAAACTCTGCAAGGACTGATCCGGCGCGCTTGTTCCGTAACCGCATCCCAAATATCACAATAAGCCCCCGAACTTGGCAGCGTTGCCGGTTCGAGGGCTTGTTTTCTTGGGCTTTAGCCGTAATTCACATTGGGGAAATCGAATCTGTACTGACAATAATAGCTTGCGTCGTCCGTGATTTCAAAATCCTCAAGAGGCTCTGCGTTGACATCCATCCCCTTTGGAATCGGTACGGCAAATGCAAAATGTCGCTGTGTCGGGTCGTTGGGCTGCCGGTAGATCATGCCGTTCATCCACAGGAAGTCCGCCTCAATCGTGAGATTTGTGAGCGCGGCATCGGTCGCATTGGTTCGTAAATGAATCACAAGATAGTCATAATTCTCGAAATCAAACGACTCCAGCGCGCCATACTCGTCGCCCCACGGATACTCGGTCAGTATCTCATAGCTGAGATCCAGCTCCTCCGAGGATGGGTCGGGATTATAGATCTGCCACGTTGTGTAGGTGGACGCGTCAACTATCGGCGTACCGGATGGTATGGACGGCTCTGCTGCCGTTGATGTTCCGGTCGTTTGGATCGTGGTTTTTGTCGTTTGGATCGTGGTTTTTGTCGTTTGGATCGTGGTTTTTGTCGTTTGGGTCGTGGTTTTTGTCGTTCGGGTCGTGGTTTTTGTCGTTTGGGTCGTGGTTTTGGTCGTTCGGATCGTGGTTGTGCCAAAAACGGCAGTCGTTGTAGAATATTGCGGTGGCTTGCTTGTGGTGCCATCAGTGTTTGTTGTAGAATATTGCGGTGGTTTGCTTGTGGTGCCATCAGCGATCGTTGTCGTATGTTGCGAAGAACTGTTCGTCGTGCGATGCTCGGTCGTTGTTGCTCTTGTGGTGGTCGCATTTGTTTTGGATGTTTTCGAGGTGGAACCCGGCTCCGTTTGCGTTACTTCGGAATCGGTCGTGACAACGGCATTTCCAGACTGCGTATCATCGGTCTGCGATTCCGCGCCTGACGTTGTCTGCGCAGCGTCATCGGTCATGTCGGGCTGCTTGGAAACCGTTGTTTCCTGTTTGGAAACGGTCTGCGAATCGGACGATACCTTGGTTGTGCCGGAATCATCGGTTCCCGTAGTGGTATACGCAGTCGCGGTAATCGAGGTCGTAGTCGTAACGTCAATGGACGGGATTTCCGGTGTTTTGAGGCGCGGATAGAGCGCAGTCAGGATGACCACGGCAAAGCAGGCAGCGATTGCTGGGACGCCGTAGCGAAGCCATGCCGCAATGGGGCGGCGTTTTTGCGGCGTCGGATAGGTAGCCGCTTCGATGTATTCATCGGGAAGCTCACTCAGCAGCTTCATAAATTCGAGTTCGTTCACAGCAATCCCTCCTTCCGCAAATATTCGCACATTTTTTTCCGGATACGCGAGAGCGTGACCTTGACATTGTTTTCGGACATATCGAATTGTTCAGCAAGCTCCGCCATTGGGGATGCGTGGTAATAACGCCGGACAAACAGATTTCGCTGCATTTCCGGCAGTGTGCCGAGGAAGCGCGTCACGGCTTCGAGCATCATCCGTCTGTCGATCTCATGCTCCACATTTTCGTGTGAGGCAAGGATTTCGGAGATTTCATTCAGCGCGGACGCCATCTGACCGCAGCCGCGTTTTTCGGCGTGTGATGCGGCATATTTTTTCAGGGCAGCATTGCGCACGAGTGTTGTAAAATAGGCGCAGAAATTCCTTGGGCGCGTCGGGGGAATCGAGTTCCATGCGCCGAACAGTGCGTCATTGAGGCATTCCTCGGCGTCCTCCTCCGTTCCGACAATATTGCGCGCGATCGACCGGCCGAGTGCGCCGTAAGCGCCTGTTGTTTCGAGCAACGCCTGTTCGTTTCGGTCCTCATAGAGCTGAATGATGGTTGTATCGTTCGTTGCAGCCACCGCCTTTCGCGAAGCCGTTGTTACCTATTATGACCGCAAATGCGAAAAAAGGTTACAGCGGTTTCTGTTTTTTTTTGAATCATTATAAGGGCAACACCGCACAAAGTCCACCTTACGGCTTGGCGGCACGTCTGCTTGCATATTATCCACGGTATTCCTTCATCAGGGTTTCGATATCGGTTTCATTTTTTTCATTCCACATACATATATACCTACCAAATTATATCACGGAATCATAGAAGCGGATGTCGAACTGTGCGCCATGGGGCTTGATATTCCGCACCTGAATCGTACCGCCCTGCGCCGTGATAATTTTTCTTGCAAAGGAAAGCCCAATGCCGTAGCCGGCGTGCGAAAACGGCGAGCTGCGGTAGAAGCGTTCAAAGATATGCGGCAAATCTTCATCTGGGATGCCGCAGCCGGTATCGGAAATCAGGAGTCCCTTATAAACGGCAGTGGACTGAGATTCGATGGTGATAGAACCGTTTTCGGGCGTATGCTCCATGCAGTTTTTGAGGATATTGCAGAGCGCCTCGGTGCAGTAGGCGAGGTCACCGGAGAGTTGAATATCATCCTCAATATGAACATGAACGGCAATATTTTTGAGTTCGAGCGCAATGGAGATTGGTTCGAGCGCGTCCGCAATAAGCGTTGTGAACGAGAATTCGTTTTTCTGGAAGAATACAGAGCCGGCGTCGAGTCTAGATAAGCCGAGCAGCGTTTCAATCATCCACTGCATTCTGGAGAGCAGCGACAGCAATTCCTGCATATTTTCAGCCTGCTGTGCTTTTGTAAGATTGGGATTGCGCATGAGGTCGGCAATGAGGATGATGGAGGTCAGGGGCGTCCGGAGCTGATGCGAGACATCCTCCAAGGATTCCTGCAAAAAGCAGCGTTCCTGTTTGAGCGCGAGATTTTGTTCACGCAGCCGAACGGTCATTTTACGGATTTCTTCGGCAAGGATGCTCAGCTCGCCCTCTTTGTAGACATCAAATATAACTTGGTCTGCGCCGTGCAGAATCCGGCTGATTTCATCGCAAAGATGAAGGATTTGTTTTTTACGCAGATGGTCGAAGAATGTGCGCAGCGAGGCGGCAATCAGACCTGCGACAAGCACGATGACCGCGGCGGCAGGATGGAGAAACCAGCAGCCAATGCTTGCAAGGACGAGAAGCACCGCATAGATGACAGATTCCAGCTTATTATAATCGTTCATTGTGACACGACCTTATAGCCCATACCGCGGATGGTCTTGATGATTTTGGGGTTCTGGGGGTTGTCCTCGATTTTCTCGCGCAGACGTTTCATGTAGACATTGAGCGTATTGTCCGAAACAAATTCGCTGGATGCCGACCAAAGCTCATCAATCAGGCGGTCACGGGAGAGAAGCTGCTCCTTGTTGGTCATGAGAATGAGCAGCAGACGGTATTCGAGTGCCGAGAGAAAGAGCTCTGTGCCATTTTTGGTGACCGTACCTTTTGATTGATCCAGCACCAAGTCCTGACAGGTGAGGAGCTGCGAGCCGCGCTGAGAACGCCGCAGAACATTTTTGATGCGAGCGACGAGTTCACGCGGACGGAACGGCTTATTGATATAGTCGTCAGCGCCGACCTCAAAGCCGGCAACGGTACAGGCTTCATTGGTAGAGGCAGAGAGAAAGATGACGGGTGTATCAGCGATTTGTTTGCAGGCAACGCAAATGGAGAAGCCGTTGCCGTCCTGTAGGGAAATATCGAGCAGCACACAGTCATAGTGATTTTGTTCAAAGTAAGAGAGTGCTTCCTTTTGACCGGACGCGTGGGTCACGGAGAAGTTTTCGGAGATGAGAAAGCGGCAGAGTGTACGGGCAAGCTGTTGATCGTCCTCGACCAGCAGAATATTCGGCACAGTAATACTTCCTTTCTGACAGTTGATTTCTGTAGTATTATAGCATATTTTACGGTGAATTTCAATGGGCATGATAGAAATAATCCCTCACGGTACAATTAGGGAGATAAAATGGAGATTATTTGATTTCGCGCTTTGCGAAGCGCGACAAGGGGCTCTGCCCCTTGACCCCGTAGGCGCCGTACTCGTGTACTAAAGCCACGAATACGTAATTGCGCTATGCATATAAACAATGGGGTCTGGGGACGAGAAGCCCCCAGTTCAAATCCGTGGGAGACACCTTTTTATGTGAATTTCATATATTTATCACAATCGCATGATATGATAAAGCCAGAAAGACACATTGATACGTGAGATTCATTTGATGAAACGAGGATATGCGATGAAATACATAGGAACCGTTCTGATATGCAGCTGCAGCTTAGTATTAAGCGCTTGTGGATTTTCGTTTCAGCCGAATGATTCACACGGAACAGAGCAGGAAGCGTCCTCCCAAGCCGCCACGGCTGCAGCGTCGGAAAGCAAAAAGAGCGAAAGCAGTGCGGAAACCGAGCTTGCAGAAGGATTTCCTGCGCTCCATAGCTTTTCTGCAAAAACCGTGACAGGTGAACCGTTTATGCCGGAGGATTTGGCGGCAGCAGATGTCACGGCAATCAACATCTGGTCAACGACCTGTGCGCCATGCGTGAGAGAGATGCCGGAGCTTGCGGAATATTCGAAAACGCTGCCTGAAAATCTGCGGATTATCACATGGTGTCTGGATTCTGATATTTCGGCAACCAGCAATGAAATCGACAAATTCATGAATGAATGCGGCTTTTATGACATCACGATCGCATTCGGTGACGGCGATATGCAGCTGCTTTACGGTCAGCTGATGTATACGCCGACCACGATTTTTGTGGATGCAGAGGGCAATCATGTCGCAGAACCGCTGATTGGTGCAGGCAATATCGAGGCACGCTACTCCGAAAAATTTGACGCAGCATTGGAGCTGCTTGGTATCGCATGACCATCATCTATATTATAAAAAACCGCTGAGCAGAAAGTTAGGTAGTCATAAAGAAGTAAATCCCACAGAAATCTGTGGGATTTTGTTTGTTATTCTGCTCTATAAATTGGAAGTTGCAGGTGTTTCAGTAAATCTATGTGGTGGCGCTGCCCCCACACCCCTGCCAGAGGAATAGTATTCCTCTGGACTCCTATATCAAATCCTATAAGCCCCCGTTGAGTGCTTATAGGATTTGGAACGGGATTCCAAAGGGACAATGTCCCTTTGGCGGAGTTTGAGGCGGAGCCTCAATCTTGTTAAATAGCGAGGGTCTCCGATTATACACAAATCCAAATGATGAGTGGGAACATAATCAGCGACACCAAGGTTGTCAGGAAGATTCCGAGAGATGCAAGCGTTTCGTTGCCGTTGTATTCGGTGGCAAATAATGCGGTTGTATTCGCAACCGGCATACATGACATCAGCAGCAAGGTTGGTGCGAGGACATCGTGCTTGATAAAACCGCGAATGATAAACCAGAATACAAGCGGTACGACAAACTGCCGCAGAAGTACGTAAATATTCATGCGCTTATTGTTCAAAACATTTTTCAATTTCACGCCGCTGAGATTTGCACCAACAATCAGCATCGCAAGCGGCGACGTAAGGTCGCCAAGCGTGCCGCAAGTGTCAGCAATCACATCCGGCAGGGGAATGCGGCATACAAAAATCAGAATACCGACCGCGGTTCCAATGACCGCCGGTGTCAGCAACAGTTTTTTCCAAGGAATCTGACGGACAACGTCTTTCATGGAACTGCCGGACTCCTGCGCCGTACCGTTCATGAGAATTACGCCGATTGTATAAACCAGAATATTGAATACGCTGTTGAGAATCGCGGCGTAAAATAAGCCCTCGGTACCGTAGACCGACTGCACAACAGGAAATCCCATGAACCCGACATTGCCGAACACGGTCATAAATAAATAGAGACGTTTATCGTCCTTGTTCGGTCGAATCACCGCTGTCAAAACAAGTGACAGCAGAATCATCAGACCATAAAACACAAATGAATACAAAAACAGCATTCCAACCGAAACCGATGAAGCTGCTTGCTGTGTATCCAGCATATTCATTCGTTCATAGAACGCGTCAATCATCATCAGTGGCGTTGTGACATAAAGCAGAATTTTTGTCAGCTTTTGCTTCGTATGCTGATCGAGCAATTCGAATTTTGCAAGCGCGTAGCCAAGGCAGAGTATCAGAAATAGCTTTACCATTTGCGTGATAACAACGGATATATCCATATTCCCTCACATTATAATCATAGTATACTGCTATTATAACGCGGAATCCGTATTTTGTCAAGGCAATCAGCGTCAGGGGATATTGTATGGTGTCAGGTTCTTAATTGCACCTAATCCACATTATCTAGTCATTGATTCTCTCTGAGAGTTAACCCCCCAAGGCTAATTAGGGGGGTAGAGCCTACATACATATCTATCCCTATCGACTGAAACTACATCCGCCACAAGCGGATGTACCCTTTTTAGCAGCTCGGAGAGTGCTAAAAAGGGCGAGCGCAGCGAGGTTGACGGAGATTCCGTTTTCCCGCCATTTTTTAAATGGCGTTCAAAATCATCGCGAAGCGATACCACATCAGGGGGCGTTGTATGGATAATTGTTTACTGTTCGACTGGTTGACTGTTTCGCTGCAAGATTGCAGTTTTTCCGATTGTGTTAAGATGCTCGGCATGGAGTCAAAGACGTGGGATGATCAAAAATCTGGTTCTCGATTGCGTTATGCTTGCCGGGCTGCTTATGACGGAATTTCAATTCATTACACTCCGAATTCCGAGGATACAAAGCATACGCCTGGTGCTTGTATTGAAATGTCAGGACAGGGTTGCAGAGATTTTGAAACTTTTGGTCATAAGGATTGGGTTAAGCTATTTGATTTGATAGACATTTACGGAGGTACGATTACGCGCCTGGACGTGGCTTATGATGATTTCCGAGGATTGCTTCCGATTGACATTATTGCTGACTGTGCTCGGCTCGGTCAGTTTACATCACGTTCGCAGCGTCTACAGATTTTTTATGATTGGTCTAATCATACTCAGAGAGATCGTGCTGCTCTGACTGTTATGCATGGTTCTCGTTCTTCTGACTTTGCTATCAGAATTTATGATAAACGTGCAGAGAAAAATGCCTGGGACGAGCTCGAGCATTGGGTAAGATTTGAGATACAAATGCGTAAGGGTTGTGCCGGGGGATTCGTCGAGCAGCTCCGAAGCGTCGGTAACCTGGGTGAGACCTTTTCCGGAGTGATTAATAATTACTTAGAGTACCAGTGCGCTACATCTGATAGTAACCGCAGTCGGGCATTGGCTGCGCCCTGGTGGACGAAGTTTCTGCAAACTGCTGTTGTCCTCCGGGTACACTCCACGAAAGATGTTGAATATAATCTAGATCGCTTGCTCGCGCACGTTGACCGTAATCACAATCCGATCAAGTCCGCTATTCTGGTTCTTGGTCTCGATCAGTTCCTGCAAGATACTTTCGGACATAATGAGCCGCTGCCGGACAAGTACAAACGTATTTTGCAAGCACAACAAAACGGCGACGACATTCTCGCAGTCTTGCGATCAAAGCCTTCTGCGCAAGTTGCGTCTGTGGTCGCTGATTGTTTCGATGCCTTTTGAGGGTCCACTTTTCCCTCGTTGGCGCGGGGGGTGGGACCCAGCGCGCTCCACAATTTGCCGCACTAGTTACGCCTTACCGCGCTGGGCGGGAGAGCGCTAGCGGCTCCCGCTTCTGGCTTATCTGTCCGCCCTGCAAGATAGTCAAGTGTTACGCCATAAAAATCCGCCAAGATGATAAACCTGTCTAGTGGTATTTGTCTATGTCCGTTTTCGTATTGTGCATAGTAGCTTTGCGATGTCCCTATAATTTCTGCAATCTGTTTTTGTGTTAGGTCGTTATCTTCTCGCAAGTCTTTTAGTCTTTTGTAATAGTTCATAAATCGACTAACTCCTTTTTGTGCATCTATACGAATTATATCATATGTGAAATATTTTTCTTGACTTTAGTTCACTATTGAATTATACTGTAGATAAGTAGTTCAGATTTGAACTATTAGCCGCCCTGGTGAGTCAATGCCCGGCTTACCTCGGCAGGCATCAAACGAAACCGAAACATGATCGAAACCGATTGAAACCGAAAGGAAGGTAAAACATGGCACTGAAAATTCTGGGCTTCGCCCGCAAATCCGGTACCTATGAGGGGTACGATTACGACAATATCAATATGCATTGCATGAATACTGCGACTGAGGGTATGATTGCAGGTAATCCCGTTGAGATCATTAAAATCCGTGTTTCTGAAGTCAAGGATGTTTTTAATGGTCTCGTCCAGAACGACAACGATTTGCGTTCTTTGATTGGTGCAGAGTGTCGCGCTTTCTTCGGACGCGGCGGCAAGTATGCTGCATCCGTTGAGATTCTTGATAGAGGGGGGGGAGAGTAATGGAAGGTGGTGCAATTGGTGTAGCTGATTTTCAGAGCATTATTGATGCGTTGACTGGTCAGATTAGTGTCTCCACGATTGTTGCGGTTATTGCCGCCGTGATTGGTATAACGGTTGGTATCGCGTTTATGTGGTGGGGAGCTCGCTATGCGTCGAGGAAAATTATGGCAGCACTCAAAAAGGGCAGAACGGGTGCGTAATATTTCTTTTCCAAAAGGGAGCTGCCTGCAGCTCCCTTTTTGTTTTAAGAACATGAAAGTGAGTGTTTTTAATGTTTGGAAGTAAAATATCAAAAGATAAGCCGTATTTTCACGAGTGTATTGTTTGCCGGTTTTGTCGGAATTTTACAAATTGTCGTGAATTCGAGGATCTTGAATACTGTAATATTCCGCTGGATGGTGATCATTGTCTTGAGTGTCCTAAGCAGTACGGTGAGCGCTGTGCTGGCTACGTATCTTTGTTTGATAAAGGATGATCTTATGAAAGAACGTGATTTTTTTACAGGCTCTCAAAATCCTTTTGATATGGTAGGTTGTATCAAGTTTAATGCTGAATTTAAGCGTGATAATCCTAATTATTTTGATCCTGACGGAATTTGGTGTTTCTGTGGCAGTCAAGGCAGCGGAAAAACTTTGAGTATGGTGCAGACGTTACTTGCTGTTGCTGCTGAGTATCCAAAAGCTCAAATATGTAGCAATCTGCAAATTAATGGATTGGATCGTGATATTATACCGTTTACGGATTACTCACAAATTTCCGAGCTGACTAATGGTATACTCGGTATTATTTTTGTCATTGATGAGGTACAGTCTGTCTGGAATTGTATTGAGAGTCGTAATATACCTATTTCGGAACTGTCCACACTTTGCCAGAACCGCAAGGATAGACGGCTTGTGCTTTGCACGAGTCAAGTATATGGTCGTGTCGCGAAGCCAATACGCGAACAGTATAAGTATGTTGTATTATGTCGTAATATACTTAAGTATATACAGTTTAATACTGTTGTCGATCCATGCAGCGGTGATTATACTTCTGAGGATGACGGACACTTTAGTGGTGAGATTATCAAAAAGAGTCTGTTTTTTCACAGTCCAGCTGCATACAAAGCATATGATACATTTAACAAGATCGAGCGTATTACGCGTAATCGAGCTGAGAGGAGGTATATGTGATGGTTGATAATATCCCTGATTTTACTGAGCTTTTTAGGATCGCAGTATCATTATATACTGTTGTTTTGCAGTGGGCTTTGCCTTTTGCTTTCGCTTTTGGTATTGGTAATGTAATTGTTAATACGTTTCTTTCGGTCGCTTTTGGCGGTCGCTTGAAGATTGGAGGCAAATAATGGATTTGTCTGTTTATCCTGGTACTCTATCCGGTACGCCGCTTCAGCTGGGTCGTGATCTTGTTACCGATTTTAATCAGTTTGATCATTATCTATTTTTTCGAGGTGGCGAGTATGATTATTATTGTATTATTGGTAGTAATATTGTACAAGATGGATTAAGTTATATTTATACTGATTGCACTTTGATTAATATTAATTATAGTCATATTGATGATATGCAGATGTATTATAGTATGCGCAATTTTGATAATGTCTCTGGTACTGTCAATAATAATTTGTCTTGTGTTTGTTATACCGATATATCTGATTGTTTGCCTAATTTAGTTGATAGAGGTGATTTAATTGTCCAGATGTCTATCCTCTTATCGGTCGGTGTTTGTTTTTTTGTTTATATTCTTGATAACATTGCCCGTTGTATCTTACGACGTTAAAGCTGCTGATGTTGAGATTTCTAAAGTTACTGCGCAAACTGCTCAAGCATTTTTTGGTGATACGATTCCTGCTACTGTTGATGGTACTCCTATCCAATTTGAGTATTATAATTCATTTACATCTCCGGTAGTGGGGCTTAATGTTGATACATCATCCATTATTTCTACACCAAGTGATATGGCGACTTATGACTTTGTTGTTTACCGGTGGTTGGCTTCGTCTGGCTTTTCTTTGCATTATGATACAGTCGTATTTGATGATTTTTATTTACGCTTCGGTGACTATGCACGAGGTGGCTTCGCTCTGAGCTGTCGCTTGTCAGATGGCATACAAGCGGGGATCAATAACGCTGTATCTTATCCGGATAATTTTTGTGGTTCTTTCCCTGCTGTGCGCGCTAATTCTTCGGCATCTGCAAATTTAGCTAATTATTATGGCACAATGTACTTTAGTCCTGATAATGGTTCAAGCCTTAATTTCCGTCCGGTTTACTATTCTTTTGATACTGGCGGTATTTTGGATACATTGCAGTTTCAATCTATTGATAATTACAATACGTCTGGTAATACTGTTCTGTATTTTGTTATTATTTGTCCTTATATTGGCTCGTCTATGTCAGGACAGCCGCCTTTTACAACTACAACTTCCGAAACTACTACTGGCATAAATGTTAATGTTGATGTTAATGTCGATATGACTGAGACTAATGGATTGCTTGATCAGATTAAAGACGGTATATCTGGACTTGCACAATCAATTCTTGATGGTTTAAAAAATCTATTTATTCCTTCCGATGATTTTTTGGATCAGTTTACGGCAGACATGGAAGGACTTGCACAGGATCATCTTGGTGGATTGTATCAAGCAGAGCAGTTGCTTGTAGATATGTTTGAGAGTTTTGATGAGGTTGCTGCTAAGGAGGAGATATATATACCAGCTGCTCATATACCTCTTGCTGGCTCGGAACTGGTGCTCGGTGATTGGCATATCCCTTTGAAAGTTGCTGGTTTGCCGGCTATCCTGTATGATGGCATTGCTTTTATAATTGATTTTTTGGCTTTGATGGCATTTTTGTCCATGTGTCGTACTAAGTTGGAGGTATTTTTAGTGCCGGAAAGTGAGGCGATTAAAGATTGATAATCGAGGGTTTGCTAAGTGTAATACAAAAATTACTTGAGGTATTGCTTGCTCCAATCCAGATTCCGGATTTGCCGCCAAGTGTACATGACATCATAACTCAGGCTATGACTTATCTGCTTGATGGTCTTGGCATTTTTGCTGCCTTTACTCACTATCAATTTTTGATGTCATTACTTGCGATCGTGATCATTATCGAAGCCGCCATGCTTGTATATAAGTTTGTGCTTTGGCTATTGAAAAAGATACCAGCTGCTGGTATCGAGTGAGCTGGGCGCACGGTGCGCCGCAGCTCACTCGATGTGGAAGGAGTTATAAATGCGTCAAACTGAAATTGATTTACTAATGGCGTACATTGTAAACGAAGAATCAAGAATTGAATCTGAATTGATTGAATTGCGCAATAGAATTAGATTCCGTCGTATTGATATATCTGATTGTGTCGAGCTTGCATTAACTTTGCAGAGATTATCAGATTTTCATGAGTTTGCCTTGTGCATTATACGCTTATTAAATCTTGACAGGTGATTGTATGTATTGCACCTAATTCACATTTGGCGCAATTAGAGCAATATAAAAGTGGAGAGCTCATAAAGGAACATGAGCTCCTCAAAATAAAAAAGTGAAAAACGCAAGAAATTACACAAGCGCCCCCGATAAGGAAGAGCATCAAAAGTCAAAGCGGTTAGACGCCTAGCCGCTTATGATATCATCAATATTTCAATTTGTCAAGCCAGATGGGCAAAAACTATATTTTCAATACATCATGATGATTCACTCCGGACATTTCCGCATCTGCAATCGACTGCACTGCGGCTGGTTGATCAACCGCAGAACTACAAAATACAAAATTCCACAAACCAGACCGCATAGAATCATCACAGTCGGTTCCGGTATATTCAAATACTTGCTGATTCTGACCATGAGCAGCATGATTTGCCAGACTCCGAATAACACGATTGCCGGCCGAAGCAAAATGCGTTTCCAAACAGGTTTCAGCTCGGTCATGCGGAGTACAAAATACATCCGAATGGCATTACCACTCAGATTGCACGCCAGATACGACGCCGCGATGCCATAAAACCCGAACATTGGAACACAAATCAACAAAACCGATATCCGTACAATATATTCTGCCAGATAATTGATAGAAGAAAAATTATGCTTGCCAAGCCCGCGCAGAATGCCCTCCATGATGATCTCCAGATAAATAAACGGCACGACCGGTGCCATCACGCGAAGCAGCGCGCCCGTATCCCAGTCACCACCAAGAATCGTCCCGATTTCTCTGCCGAATTGCACCAAATACATTACAATAAACAAAGAATATGCAATCGTATATTCAAGCGCGCGCTGCGTAATCAATCTCACCAAATGCTGGTCGTGCGCCGCATTTGCTTTCGACAGCTCCGGAACAATCAAACCAGACATCACACATTGTATCACTGACGGGAAAAATAATGTTGGTATGATGATTGCTTCAAATTCGCCAAACTGTGCAAGCGCCTCCGTTGGACTGTTTCCAAATTGCAGCAGCGTCAATGGCACAAGCGCATCATTCGTTGTACTAAGAATTGCAACCAACGATGCGTTTCCCATAATCGGCAGCAGCAGCCGGATGTATTTTGCAAATGAAATCGAGCAAATTGAGCTGTTATCACGGTGCGGCATCCGTGCAAACGAAAGAAATATCGCCGCACTCCCCTGTCCAATAAGCATCGAAAACGCGAATGCTGTGATAATACTCAGCGTTCCGCACGGTATCAGGAACACAGTGCAAAACGCAAGCGTACCTGCTTTCATGACAAATTCGATACATTCAGAAACCGCCGGGTAATAAACACGATTATACGCGTAACAGCGTCCTTTTAGACAAGCACTCAATGCGGAAATCGGCAGCGATATGCTCAATAATCGAATCGTTGCAGCTGGCAAATCAACCTGTTTCAGTAGTTGTTCGGGGAAATCTGCAGTCACGCAGAGCAAAATCGCAGCGACTGTACTGAGCGTCAGGCTGAATCCTGTGATATACTGATATACACGATGCGGATTGCCGCCGCAACCCAATTCTTCCGACATAAATCGGCTTGCCGCAAGAAAGCCGCTGCCGCCGCTTAAAATTGCGGCGAGACTATAAAATGAACCAATCAGCGTCATTTCACCGATGTTTGCCGCGCCGAGCTGATGTGTCAGATAAATATTCAGCAGCAATCCGAGACCCTGTAATCCCACTGAACACAAACTGAGAATGATGGTTTTCGACAGCATACGGCGGCTGTTCTGCGCATATTCCATAAGCTCACCTCACTGCAAGCATATGCAAATGCACAAACAAAAAGAATCCTGCCGAAATCATTCGACAGAATTCTTTCTCCAATCAGGATGAAAATACTGCAACAAATGTCACAAGCTGGTTTTCACTGGTGACTTGCAGCGTGCCGCCCATTTGTCGTACAATGCTTCTTGCAATGCTCAAGCCAAGTCCGGAGCCGTTTGGACTGCTCTCTCGATCCAGCCGATAGAAGCGGTCAAACAGATGCGCAAGCTGTTCCTGCGGAATATCCTTGGCGGTATTCGCAACACTCAGCCGAATTTTCCCCTGCACATCCTTGGAAAGCGAAACCGTGATCTGTGCTTTCGGCAGTGAATGCAGAATCGCATTATCCAGAAGAATCGAAAGCAGCTGCTTGATATTATCTTCTTCCGCATTCAGCTTGACATTTCGCTGGATGACGGTATTCAGCGTCTTTCCGTTTTCATAGATAATCGGCTCAAAAATCAGGCATACATTCGAAACGGTTTCCGACAGCGCAAGCGGCAGCAACGGGTCAGTCTTGCCGGATGTGCTGTCCATACGCGCGACAGAAAGCAGATTCGAGACGAGCTTTGACATCCGCATTGTTTCAGACTGAATATAGCTGAGCCACTTATTCTGGTCGGCAACCGATTCCTTCGGATTGGCAAGGATCACCTCTGTATTCGCAGAAATGACCGCAAGCGGCGTCTTTAGCTCATGGGAAGCGTCTGCGACAAATTGCTTTTGCTTTTCCCATGCTATCGCAGTTGGCTGAACTGTCCAGTTGGCGAGCTTATGACTGATTCCGAACATCAGCAGCAAGCCAAGTACCGTAATCAGCACAAAGATAAACAGCAGTCGGTTCAGCGTTGAAATCTCCAGTGTCCGGCTCAGAAGCACAAGGCGCAGATTGCCTGCATCATCCGGTTCATACATAAAACGATAGGACGTATCCCCGACCTCAATCACGCCGGCATTGTCTCCGCGGCGTTTGACTTCATTTACGGCGTGATGAACTGTGTCATATTGGTCGCCGTCGGATGTATTGAGATTGTTGCTGCTATAGGAAGCAATATTTCCGTCACGGTCAAGCTCTGCAATGTATGCGTCCGGAATATATTGCCCCTCCTGTACCGGGACGATCTCCGGTGCAGTTTGGATTTCTGTGGTCAAGATGGGCGCAGCTGTCAGCGGAACGGTCGTGGTTTGCGTAGAGCTCTGTTTGACCGTTTGCTCTGCGGCTTCTGTCTGAACGGGGGCAGTATGCTTGGTTTCCGGTGGCTCGGTATCGGAATCGGGTTCCGAAGGCTGTTCTGCTTCATGCGGCTTTGTATGCTCCGGCTTTTGCGGTTCAACATCCGATTTGTGCGGAGGTTCCGGCTTTTTACCAAACTCGGTTTCAGGCTTGGTATCCGGCTCCGTTTTTTTGGGTTCCGTATGCGTGGACTCCGGCTGTGTTGATTCCGGCTGTTCGGGTGTTGTGAACTGTGGCTGCTGATTCGAGTCCCACTGCCAATCCGGGTTTCCCGGTATCCAAGGATAGACCGGCCACGGATGCACGTACCACGGATAGACCGGCCATTGCTGCGGTTGTGCATTGGGGTCCCAGTATTGATTATTGTCCGATTGGCTGTCCTGCACCGGTGGCTGCCACTGCCAGTATTGGTTCGGGTCGGAGGGCTGACCGCCGGTATTGCCCTCTAAAAACTCCCGTTTGGAAAAATGCTGCTTATCCCATTCAGGGTTTGCTTCGTCAGGCGTATTTTCCTGCGCATCCGGATTTGGCGTCTCGCAATCAGGGGCTTGCAATGCAAGTGGAATGTTCTCAGGCGTCATCTGAAATGCGGTCGGTTCTACCGATTCCTGCATAGCATCGGATTCCGGCATATTCGTATGCTGAATCATTTCCTGCATGACCGTGTAAGAGGAGCTGATTTCTGCATGGTAGAGAAAGCCGAATAATACGGCAAGACATACGATAAATGTTCCGCTCAACAGCGCCATATTCGTAATCAAATATCTGCGCTTTAGTTTTTGAATCATGCTGCACGCCTCCTTTCTGAATGCTGCAAACGCGTCCTTATTCCTTTTCTTCGAGACAATATCCGACACCGCGCACGGTTTTGATTGCGACCTTTGACTTCATATGCGCAAGTTTTTTGCGCAGAAAGCTGACGTAAACCTCGACATTGTTGTTTTCCGCTTCAGACTCGTAGCCCCAGATTTTCACAATCAGCGTTTCTTTGGAGAGAATGCGGTTTCCGTTTTTCAAAAACAGCTCCATCATCGAAAATTCTTTCAGACCGAGCTTAAAGGAATTTTTGCCGCAAAATAGTTCGTATGTAGAGAGATTGAGCGTCAGGTCGCTCCATGTCAGAACATTTTCAAAAATGACATTCGCGTTTCTGCGATAGAGCGAACGAATTCGCGCAAGCAATTCATCCGAGGAAAACGGCTTTGTCATGTAATCATCCGCACCGACATCCAATCCGGCAACCTTGTCCGCGATGCTGTCCTTGGCGGTCAGCAGCAAAACCGGCGTTGTCAGCTTCGACCTGCGAATCTCACGCAAGACATCCAGACCATTCATTTTTGGGAGCATCACATCCAGTATGATCATATCATAGATGCCGGAAAGCGCGCTATCGAGTCCGGATTCTCCGTCATAGCAAGCGTCAACGATATATTTATTTTTGTGAAAAATCTGAACGAGTGCGTCCGAAAGCGCAGCTTCATCCTCAACAAGCAAAATTCTCATTTGCAGACTCCCTTTCTGTTAAATTTTGTCTACTATAATTATAGCATATTCTCACAAAAATTTCAATGGGAGAATGAAAAATAGTATGGTCAATCAGATGCAAAATCATAATATCATCACTGCGATGCTGCTTAGGATTATTGCAGGCAATTCGTCCCGTAACAAAAATCTCGGATTTGCATATGATATAGAAAAATCAGAAAGAGGTGCTTTCAATGCCGATCGTATTTTTAAGCCCATCGACGCAGGAATGGAACCCCTATGTTGACGGCACAGGCAATGAAGAAATGGTCATGAATATGCTCGCTTCGGAAATGGAGCCCTACCTGCGCGCAAGCGGCATTGCCTATGTCAGGAACGATCCGGAACGATTTGTTGCAGGCGCGATTGCAGATTCGAATGCCGGCAAATTCGATGTGCATCTTGCCCTGCATTCCAATGCCGCACCGGAGCAGTTTTCCGGTATTCTCCGCGGAATTGACGCCTACTACGCCCCGAAAAGCTATGACAGTGAGCTGCTTGCGACAACCATCGCGAATAATATGCAGCAAATTTATCCGCTGGCAGATCAGGTTGTCGCAAGACCCACGAACAGTCTTGCAGAAGTTCTGCGGACAAAAGCAGTCGCGGTTCTGGTGGAAATCGGCTATCATGATAACCCGGAGGACGCTGCGTGGATTCGCTCGAATCTCAAGCAAATCGCGAAAAATCTGGTGCTTTCGCTGACCGATTATTTCGGCATCCCGTTTATCAATGAAACAGAGCCGTTTCATGGCACCGTGCAAACGCAGGGCAGCCGTCTGAATCTCCGCAATTATCCTGCGACGACCGGAACGATCCTCACGCAGATTCCCGATCAAACAGAACTCATCCTCTACGGCGAGACAGACGGCTGGTATGTCACAAATTATCAGGGCAAGACCGGTTACGTCAGCGGCGAATTTGTTCGGCTATAGCTGATTTTTGTTGTGCAGCGGTGATATCCTCGATGATTCGTCGAAAAATCGGCGCGGCGGCTTCATTGCCCGAACCGCCGTTCTCAACAAACACCGTTACAGCATATTTCGGGTGATTCACCGGAAAAAAGCCCGTCATCCACGCATGACAGAGCTCTTTTCCGTTCGCATCGGTGTTGCCTGTCTGTGCAGTCGAGGTCTTTCCGGCTGCTCTGGTATTCTCCGGCTTGCCCTTTGTCTGCTTCGATTTTTCGATCACAGATACCATCATACGGCGAACCTTTGCTGCGGTTTCGGAGGACACCGCGCGATGCTGAACCGGTTCGGATTCGTTAAGCAAAGTATCCTGCTCCATCGTCAAACCACGTATCAGCTTGGGTTCTGAATATATCCCGTCATTTGCAATACAGACTGTCATCGCGCAAACCTGAAGCGGCGTTGCAAGCAGCTTGCCCTGTCCAAAGCTCATATTCGCCTTTTCCGCTTCGATTTGTAAATCCGAAATGGATTGCAGATAACCGTTTGCCGATTCAAAACCGGGTGCAAACTCTGTTCCCGTGCCGAATCCGAGTGCGGCGGCTGTATCGTGCATAATCTCAGGCGTCATCCGACTGCTGAGCGTGATGAAATACGGGTTGCAGGAATGAATCATTGCCTGCTGCATATCCATGACCCCGTGACCGCTGAGATGATGGCAGCGAAAGCGCTGACCGTACACCGAAACCGCGCCCTCGCATTCGTACATGAATTTCACCGGAATCTGATGCTCCAGCGCTGCAGCCGCGGTCACGATTTTGAATACGGAGCCGACGCTGTATGCAGACAATGCGCGATTCACAAACGGGGCATTGTCCATGCGCATGGCATCCGCAAGATGATCCGGATCATACACCGGCGTACTCGCACAGGACAGGATTTCACCAGTTTTGATGTCCATGACGATCGCTGCACCGGCATTGGGGGAAGCCTGCTGCAAGGCGTTTTCGGTGATTTGCTGGATGTTCCGGTCAAGTGTTGTCACGACACCGCCGCCCTTTTGACCGTTCATGACAAGTGTTCGTCCGCCGCCCGCAAGCACCTCTCCGCTGCCACTCACGGAAAACGTCACATCGGCTGATGAATCACAATATGCTAGCCAATCAGAAAACGCAAGCTCCAAGCCCGCCATCGCACTGCCGTTCTGACGATATCCAAGCAAATGCTGCGCCGGAAGTACACCCTCAGATTTTCGCGCGCCGTGCAGCATCACGAGATTTTGGTTTTCTTCGGCTGCCTCATTCAAATAGCAATAAAATGGCATATTTTTCTGAATCTGTGCATTGACAGTCTCTCGATCTGTGACCTTTGCAAAAATTGACGCCATGGTTTCCGGCGTTGGATTGACAACCGCGATCATGACGTCGTTGGGATGATTCAGCGGTGCAAAGTTCCTGTCATAGATTGTGCCATCCGTCAGCGGAATATGCAGATGATAATGCCCCTGACGACCGCTAATCTCAATCACCTGATTTTTCCGCAAAATTGAAAGAAGCTGAACGACCATCCCTGCCATGCACAGCAGCAGAATGCCGGAAAGCAGCATGAGCCGTATCGGACGTTTTTTCATTGCAGAATCCATCCTTTCATGTTCATTCATCAGGAGTATCTGCAAAATTTGAATTTTTATGCAAAAACAACCCGTGCAAAATCAGAAGATTCTGCACGGGCTTATTGCGTAATTGAATAAAATTCAGCAGTTCAATTATGCGATAACACGAACGCGGATCACGCCGTCAATCGACTTCATATTCTCAGCAATCGCATTTGCATCTGCGTTGGTGACATCAATCATGGTATATGCGTAATCCTTGCGGCTTGCATTGACCATATTCTCGATGTTGCCGCCAGCCTCGCTGATTGTCTGGGTCAGCGGTGCGATCACTGCCGGAATGTTCTTGTGGAGAATGCAAATCTTCTGACCAATCGCATTCATCTCAGCATTCGGGAAGTTTACGCTGTTCTTGATGTTGCCGTTCTCGATGTACTCAACCAGCTCTTTTGCAGCCATAACAGCGCAGTTATCCTCTGCTTCCTCGGTGGATGCACCGAGATGCGGAATGGCAATAACGCCTTCCATGTTCGCGGTCTTTGCATTCGGGAAATCGGTGATGTACTTGCGAACCTTGCCGGACTTCAGTGCAGCTTCCATCGCCTCATCATCAACCAGAAGATCACGTGCAAAGTTCAGAATGATTACGCCATCCTTCATCATAGCGATGGTCTCAGCGTTGATCATCTTCTCGGTCGCAATGCTCGGATCAGGATTCTTGACAAGCGGAGTATGAACACTGATGAAATCACAGTTCTTGAAGATTTCCTCACGTGTTTTTACGTGGTGAATCGCACGGGAGAGATTCCATGCAGCATCAACAGAGAGATACGGGTCACAGCCGTATACTTCCATGCCAAGGTGAACAGCAGCATTACCAAGCGGACCGCCGATTGCGCCCAGACCGATAATGCCGAGCTTCTTGCCCTTAATCTCGGTGCCTGCGAACTTGGACTTGCCCTTTTCGACCAGCTTAGCTACATTTTCATCGTCCTTAACAGACTGTACCCAGTTGATACCGCCAACGATATCACGGGAAGCAAGCAGCATACCTGCAAGTGCAAGCTCCTTAACGCCGTTTGCATTTGCGCCCGGTGTGTTGAAAACAACAATGCCGTTTTCAGCAGTGCGATCAAGCGGAATGTTGTTCACGCCTGCGCCTGCTCTTGCGATTGCGAGCAGATTGCTGCCGAATTCCATCTCGTGCATAACAGCCGAGCGAACAAGAATCGCATCCGGATTCTCAACGGTATCTGCAACCTGATAGTTCTCGCCAAGCTCAGCAAGACCAACAGGAGAAATCTTATTCAGTGTTTGAATCTGATACATGGGAAATCATCCTTTCATATTCGATTTATTGCGTGGGAGCAGTAATATATACAACCAGTAATATCACTGAAAAAACAAGTGACGCAATGCCAAATAGCAATGGAAAATTTGACTTGATGATGGTTTGCGCCATCGGATGCTTCTGCAAAAATGCCATCTTCGGTTTTTTTCCGAAATACAGCACCGTGACGCTGCCGCCGAGGTCAAGCTCAGGAAACTTTTGCTTCAGCATACTATCAACTACAGCGATATTCAAAGGTACAGAATGGAGTGTGCCGTCATCCAGCGTGATCTCCACTACCGGATGCTTCATACCGGCTGCTGTCGCGACAGAATCAATCGCTAAACCTGAAAGTCCACCATGCTTGCCATGATATTTGCTGAATCCGACAATCTTTGCTTCCTGCTCATGGGGCTGACTATAGTAGGTTTTCATCTGATAGATGCCGATAGCAAGCAGCACAACACCTGTCACAAAAAAACACAGAATCAGGTTCACGCGTTCTCTTCTTCGAACTTCTTCATGAATGCGACGAGCTTCTCAACGCCCTCAATCGGCATTGCATTGTAGATGGAAGCGCGCATACCGCCAACAGATCTGTGACCCTTGAGGTTCTCAAAGCCAGCAGCCTTTGCCTCTGCAACGAACTTCTTGTCAAGCTCATCGTTGCCGGTGATGAACGGTACATTCATCAGGGAGCGATCCTTCTTCTCAACAGTTGCCTTGAAGAGCTTGCTCTCATCGAGGAAATCATAGAGAATTTTTGCCTTCTTCTCGTTGTGCGCCTTCATGGCCTCAAGACCGCCTAACTTTTTGATCCACTTAAAGACCTTGCCGCAGACGTAGATGCCGTAGCAGGGCGGAGTGTTGTAGAGGGATTCGTTCTCAGCCTGAATCTTCCAGTCGCACATGGTCGGGCAAGCCTTGAATGCAGGGCCGTCTGCAATCAAATCCTCACGAACGATGACGATCTGTACACCGGACGGACCAACGTTCTTCTGAACGCCGCCGTAGACAACGCCGTACTTGGAAACGTCAATCGGCTCAGACAGGAAGCAGGACGAAACATCAGAGATAAGCTCCTTGCCCTTGGTGTTCGGCAGCTCCCAGAACTTTGTGCCGTAAATTGTATTGTTTTCGCAGATGTAAACATAGTCAGCATCCTCCGGAATGTCGAGATCCGAGCAATCCGGAATATAGGAGAAGGTCTTGTCGGCAGAGGATGCAACACGGACAACCTCACCATACTTCTCAGCTTCCTGCGCAGCCTTCTTTGCCCACTGACCGGTGATGATGTAAGCTGCCTTGCCGTTCTTCATCAGGTTCATCGGAACCTCTGCGAAAATCAGAGAAGCACCGCCCTGCAGGAAGATAACCTTGTAGTTATCCGGAATATTCATCAGGTCGCGGAGATCCTGCTCTGCTTCCTTGATAATCTGGTCATATGCCTTGGAACGGTGGCTCATTTCCATCACGGACATTCCTGTGCCGCGGTAATCCATCATTTCCTCTGCACATTCCTTCAGGACTTCCTCCGGCAGAACAGCCGGGCCTGCGCTGAAATTGTAAACTCTGCTCATTGTAATAGCCTCCATGAAATCATATTCGGATAGATTAGCTGCTGACTTTACAAAATACTACAGTATCAATCCTATTTATAGTATACTATATGAAAATGTAATTGTCAAGTGCAAAACGCGTAGATTGTGAAAAAAATAACAATTTTATACGTTCTGACCAGAATCCAAGTTGGATTGTGAACTCATATATGTGTAGATTATACGTTATTTTTCGATTCTCGCGCCAGTCGTCGTTCCTCGGCTTCCTGCATAGACATCGGACAGCCGCAGTAATCCTGACGATACAGTTCGAATTCCGAAGAAAGCGCAACCGACCGCGCATATCCGCCGCGTTTTTTGAAATCCGACGGTAAAAATTGAACGGACTCCCCTGCTGTAAGCTGTTCCAGACAGGCATTGATAAATTTTGCATTTTTATGCGGACTCACCGTGAGCGTTGTGGTGACAAAATCGCAGTCATATTGTTTCGCAGCAAGCAGTGCCTCCTGCATTCGCTGTGCTATGCAGCGCTCACAGCGCTCCCCCATTTCCGGCGTATCCTCTACGCCCCTGACCGCGTCCCAAAACGGCTTGTCGTCATACTGCGGTGCAATCAGCGTAATCGGGTGCGGATGCGCCAGCTTCCGGAGCAGCTGCTTCTGCGTTTCAAGCCGGAGGTCGTATTCCGCTGCCGGCGCAATGTTCGGATTATAATAAAACAACACAATCTCAAAATACGGCGTGAGCTGTTCGAGAACCGCTGTGCTGCAAGGGCCGCAGCAGCTATGTAAGAGCAATTTCGGCACATTTCCATCCGAAATCGCCGCAATGATTTGTTCCATTTCCTTATAATATTGCCGTTTTTTCATTAAACGTCGCCCTCGCTTAATTGCGCATTATATTCCCATTTTCCGGAATCCGACCAGTAAAGCACATCCAGTGCAAAGGTATCCAGACCAATCGTCACGCCTGCAATCAGCATCAGTGTCATCGGATGCTCCACAGATTCCAGATCGTAGGTAATCTCGATTTCCGTCAGAACGATTTGCGACTGGATCAGATCGCATTCCAGAACCTCTGCAAGCTCATGTTGAATCATAAGCTGCCGAACCTTTTCTGCAAGATTTTGCAGAATATCTTGTTCTTTTTCATATACCAATGCAAGTGTGCGAAAGATATCGCGCTCTCGCTCCGGCGTGAAACCATTGACAGTCAGCAGAGATGGTGCCGTTGTACCAAATTGCGGCAGCTTTGCATCGGTGGCTTTCAGCATTTGCCGTGCGATGTCGTATTCTGCCTCCATCGTACCAAACTGCGCATCCACCAGCGAAATCGGTTTCACATATTGCTCCCGATACCGCGCCTCCTCGTTACGCTTATTTCGTTTGGCAGCAACATCACGTTCATAGGCACTGAGTCCAAGTGCAATAAAGCAACCGGCCACTACAAAAAGTATAATCATTCCCGTATCCATTGTTCAAATCCTCACTGATAAGAAAAAGGGCGGAAAACCGCCCCCTTTCATTATTCCACTGAAATCAGATAGTAATAAACAGGCTGTCCGCCGTGAAGCAAGGTAATTTCAATCTTATCCTTAAACTTCATGCTGAGTTGGTCATAGAGCATCTGCGCCTTATCCTCGGTCACATCAGAGCCGTAAATGACCGTAACATAGCTGCTGTCGCTCTTGACCAGTCTCTTGACCAGCTTATATGCAGCCTTGTTGACTTCCTTTTCGGTAAATGCCAGCTTGCCGTTATCGAGCGCAAGCACTTCGTTCTTCTTGATCTTCTGACCGTCAAGCTCGGAATCACGTGCAGCAAATGTGACAGAGCCGGAAGATACCTGCTCGAACGCTTTTGTCATCTGAACGCGGTTTTCATTGACATCTGCGCTTTCATCATATGCAAGCATCGCCGCAATGCCCTGCGGAATCGTTCTGGTTTGCAGCACAATCACATTGCGGTTTGCAAGATTGATTGCCTGTTCAGCCGCCATAATGATATTTTTATTATTCGGCAAAACAAAAACAGTTTTCGCAGGTGTTGCGTGGATTGCCTTTAAGATATCATCGGTCGAGGGATTCATCGTCTGACCGCCCTTGACAACCTGATCAACACCAAGGTCTAAGAATGTGCGCTCCAGACCGCCGCCTGCTGCAACTGCAACAAAGCCGAAATCCTTTGTCGGCTCAACAGGAACAACCTCCTGCTGCTTGACAATCTTTGCTTCCTTGACCTTGCCCTCATGCTGAATCCGCATATTTTCGATTTTCGGCTTCGGGTCATTGATAAAGCAGCCGAATTCCAGCGCCTTGGTCAGCGCCTTACCCGGTTCGTCTGTGTGAACATGGACCTTGATGATCTCATCATCTTCGACAACAACCACGCAGTCACCGATCGTTTCGAGATATGCACGCAGCTTCGCGCCGTCTACGGTTTCATCCTTCTTTTCGATGATATATTCGGTGCAATATGTGAAATTGATTTCTTCATCATACTGTGCAACTGCGGCGTTAAAGTCAACCTTCGGGTCGGGAGAACCGTTCTGTGCATCCGCGCTTTCCTCTGCCGGAATCTCTGCGCCCTTAAACGAATCGAGCATACCACTGATGATGATGCAGAAGCCCTGTCCACCGGCGTCCACCACATTTGCTTTTTTGAGTGCAGGAAGCATCTCGGTTGTCTGCTTCAGCACGGCATTGGCTTCATCGAGAATCCCCTGCCAGAACGCGATCGTATCCAAATCCTTTTTCGCAAGCTCCTGCGCCTTATTGGCAGCCATACGCGAAACGGTCAGGATGGTACCCTCTGTCGGCTTCATGACCGCCTTATATGCACCGGCAACGCCAAGCTCCAACGCATTCGCAAAATCGGAATTCTCAGCTGTTGTCAGACCGTTCAAGCCCTTGGAAAAACCACGGAACAGCAGCGATGTAATAACGCCGGAATTTCCGCGCGCACCGCGCAGCATGGACGAGGCTGCAACATTTGCGACCTCGGAAACTGTCGCGTCATCCGGCAAAAGCTCCAATTCACGCTTTGCAGCACTGATTGTCATGGACATATTGGTTCCGGTGTCGCCATCCGGTACCGGATAAACATTCAACTCGTCAACCGAACGTCTCTGGTTTGTAATCAATATTGCAGCATGAATGATTGCTGCTTTCAGTTGCTTACCGCTAATCAAAATGAGTTCCTCCAATTCTCAGGCGCGAATGCCATCAATATATATGTTAATTGCAGCCGGCTGAAATCCGGTTGTTTGTTCAATCGCATAACAAACCTTATTTCGGATACTATCAGTAATCGCAGTCATATTTGCACCGATTCCGGTGACGATATGCAGATCAACAATCAGCTGATTCTGCTGGGTGCGCAGATGGATTCCTCTGCGAATATCACTTGGGAACAGCTTCGTCTTGATTGTTTCAATGGGCGAAGAATCGTTCATATCAGCAACGCCGAAACAATTTGTGACAGTATGCTCAATCAAAGAATAGAGATACGTCTTGGAGACACGAATACTGCCAATATGGTTTTCAATCACGATCATATTGGAAACTCCTTTCTCAATAATCATATCATATTATATCACAAATCAAAACAAAATACAAGAGGGTACATCCATTTTTTCAAAGAAATCGGCTTTTTCTCACGATTCATGGGGTAAATCCGCGGATTCGGTGACTGGTTTGCAAGTGTTTTATCGGTTTTGAGCATCAGGCATCCGGTTTCGAAAAAGAATCGCCGCGAAATTTCAGAATCTCGCGGCGATCATATAAATTATCAATCAAGAATAGCCAGATCAACATTCGGGAAGCAGAGCTTTGCCTCTTTTGCAAGATGCGACGGAACAGCAACCATGCTGAGTGCATCGCAATCTTCAAAGGCATCCTCCTCCAGAATCGTGACACTGGACGGGATATCCAGCACGCGAAGCGAAGTACATTCGGAGAACGCACCCGAACAAATCTTTTGCAGCGAATTCGGGAACCGTACTTCAACAATCGTTTCCAGACCGGCACAAGCACCGGGACGAATCTCGGTATAGCCCTCCGGAATGATCAGCATCGGTTCGCCGTGGTAAATCGCGCGGCGGACTTGTCTGGTAAATCTGCCGTCACCGACATCAATCGCGTTGGACTCCTCTTTTTGCTCCTCAAGCCAAGTGATTTCGATATTTCCACCGAACAATTCACTTGCGAGCCATTCAAGCGCACGCGGCATTGTAACTGTTTCCAGTGCATCGCAGCCCTCGAACGCATCCGAAGCGATTTCCTTGACGGAAAGCGGAATATAGACATTCTTCAAAACTGTAGAATCAGAGAATGCGCCGCTGCCAATTTTGACTATTGTATTCGGCAAAATCGCGGACTCCATGGTTTCCATACCAGCACAAGCGCCCGCACGGATTTCCAGATAGCCGACCGGAATTTCCAGAACGGCTTCGCCGTGGTAACACTTATTGCGCTCTTTTGCGGAGAATCTGCCATCCTTCGGAATGACAATCTCGGACTTTGCAGCCGTCGGAGCCGCAGGAGCAGTTTCCGTAGGAGCTGAAGCAAACGGGATATCATCCGGTTCGGAAAGCACGCCAAGTGCAGAGAGTGCAGCCGCATCAAAATTGTGGCGGCGCCATGCGGAAATCTTCGGTGCAGATGAGAAATCATCATCGAATGCCGAAAGTACAGGCAATGCGTCCTCACCAAGCGGTGCCATGCCTTCAAGGGTCGGCAGGTCATTTTGCTTTTTCGGCTCAGTTTCTACCGCAGGCACGCCGGCGGATTCCATCGAATTCTGTCCGGCAAGGGATTCTGCATGAGATTCCGTAAACAGCGCATCGGCAATCGACGCAAATCCTGTGGTAGATTCGATATCCTCGATCGCATCGAGTACAGGCTTGGCAGCCGGAATTTCTTCAACCGCTTCAACTGTTTCTGCCATCTCATCAAGCACAGGCTCGATTTCCGGCAGTTCGTCAACCGTTTCGGTTGCTTCTTCTGCAACGGTTTCAACTGTTTCAGCCATTTCATCAAACACAGGCTCGATTTCCGGCAGCTCGTCAACCGTTTCGGTCGCTTCATCGGCAACAGCTTCGACTGTTTCAGCCATATCATCAAGCACAGGCTCGATTTCCGGCAGCTCGTCAACGGTTTCGGTCACTTCATCAGCAACAGCTTCGACTGTTTCAGCCATCTCATCAAGCACAGGCTCGATTTCAGGCAGCTCTTCAACGGTTTCGGTCGCTTCATCGGCAACAGCTTCGACTGTCTCAGCCATATCATCAAGCTCAGGCTCGATTTCCGGCAGCTCGTCAACCGTTTCGGTCACTTCATCAGCAACAGCTTCGACTGTTTCTGTCATCTCATCAAGCACAGGCTCGATTTCCGGCAGCTCGTCAACCGTTTCGGTCGCTTCATCGGCAACAGCTTCGACTGTTTCAGCCATATCATCAAGCACAGGCTCGATTTCCGGCAACTCGTCAACCGTTTCGGTGGTTTCCTCGGCAACAGCTTCAACTGTTTCAGCCATATCATCAAGCACAGGCTTGATTTCAGGCAACTCGTCAACCGTTTCGGTGGTTTCCTCGGCAACAGCTTCAACTGTTTCAGCCATATCATCAAGCACAGGCTCGATTTCCGGCAACTCGTCAACCGTTTCGGTCGCTTCATCAGCAACAGCTTCGACTGTTTCAGCCATATCGTCAAGCACAGGCTCGATTTCCGGCAGCTCATCAACCGTTTCGGTTGCTTCTTCTGCAACGGTTTCAACTGTCTCAGCCATCTCATCAAGCACAGGCTCGATTTCAGGCAGCTCGTCAACGGTTTCGGTTGCTTCTTCTGCAACGGCTTCAACTGTCTCAGCCATCTCATCAAGCACAGGCTCGATTTCCGGCAGCTCGTCAACGGTTTCGGTCGCTTCAGCTTCAACAGTCTCGACAGTTTCCGCCATCTCGTCAAGCACAGGCTCGATTTCCGGCAGTTCATCAATGGTTTCGGTCGTTTCCTCGGCAACAGCTTCGACTGTTTCAGCCATCTCGTCAAGCTCAGGCTCGATTTCCGGCAGCTCGTCAACCGTTTCGGTTGCTTCTTCTGTAACGGTTTCAACTGTTTCAGCCATATCATCAAGCACAGGCTCGATTTCTGGCAGCTCGTCAACGGTTTCGGTCACTTCATCAGCAACAGCTTCGACTGTTTCAGCCATATCGTCAAGCACAGGCTCGATTTCCGGCAGCTCGTCAACCGTTTTGGTCGCTTCATCTTCAACAGCTTCGACTGTTTCAGTCATCTCATCAAGCACAGGCTCGATTTCAGGCAGCTCGTCAATGATTTCGGTCACTTCATCAGCAACAGCTTCGACTGTTTCAGCCATATCATCAAGCACAGGCTCGATTTCAGGCAGCTCATCAACGGTTTCGGTTGCTTCATCGGCAACAGCTTCGACTGTTTCAGCCATCTCGTCAAGCACAGGCTCGATTTCCGGCAACTCGTCAACCGTTTCGGTCGTTTCATCAGCAACAGCTTCGACTGTTTCAGCCATCTCGTCAAGCACAGGCTCGATTGCGCGTTCTTCTGCAATGGTTTCAGATGCTTCATCAGCAACGATTTCCGTAGTTTCTGCTATCGGTTCAGCAATAGCCTCGGCTACAGATTCAACAGCAGTCTCGGCAACGGGTTCAACTGCCGGTTCTGCAACCGGTTCAACCACAGGCTCTGCAACAGGCGCAGCAACCGGTGCTTCTTCGATAACATCTACGACCGCATTGACAGTCTCGGCGACAGGTGCATCAAAGAATGTCAGCTTGACCTTAGGACATTCACGAACAATTTCAGCCGCACGGTCTGCAAATCTGCTCGGAATCACAATTTCCTGCAAATTTTCACATCCAACAAAAGCACGGACGCCCAAGAACCGCAGCGAATTCGGCAAAACAATGCGTTTCAGATTCGGACACTCAACAAAGGCAGACGGCTCAATCGCCTGCAAGCCCTCAGTACAGATAACCTCCTCAAGCTGACGCAAATGTACGAACGAATTGGTTCCGATCAAACATACAGACGGCGCCAATACAAAACGTCTCATCGTGTGTTTTCCGAGCACACCGTGATACATAAAGGAAGCTATTACCAGATAGCCGTTCGGAACTGTGATCGTATCATCGACCGTATCCAGCTCAACAACGTCACTGGAAGTCAAAATCCACGGACAATCTGCGGTAAGCTGACGAATGCGAACCGGTCTGGCATTACCAAAGTACATCAGAATCGACGGGTCGCGCATGAACAGCACTGCGGCTGCGTCTCTGTCGAATTCCTCCGGCAGGAAGATATCGCGCAGTCTCTCGCAGTCATAGAACGCTGCGTAATCGAATTCCGTCAGCGCTTTCGGTACGGTCAACGTCATCAAGCGCTGATTATAGCCGAATGCGTAGCTGCAAAGACGAATGACGCCAAGCGGAATCTCGAACTTTGTTTGATTCGACATTTCGGAAAGCGCAAGCGGTGCAATGACCGGGTGCATCCGCATTTCTTTCAAGCGCTCGTTGAAATCGCTGCAGGAACGGCTCAATTCCAGCGTAAACATTCTCTGTGCGTTTACCGGCTGGAAATGCGGCGAAACCACATTCATGATTGCATCCGACGGCTTCTGCGTATAGAGATTGGTGTGATCCTCTGCCCAGTTGACCGTAATCTTAACGGGGCCGTCAAGGATTGCAGGGAGCTGATTTGCAAAACGCTCCGAAATGGTCAGCGAATTCAGGTTGGTACAGCCGGAAAGCGCACACGCGCCAATGATCTGCACCGCATTCGGAATCGTCAGGCTGACGAGCGTATTACAATTCGAGAATGTGTTCTCATTGATTGCACGCAGCGTCTTCGGCAGACGAATCTGCTCATACTGACAGGGGGCTGCAAAGGCATATGGTCCGATATATGTAACGGAATCCGGTAAAATCAGACGGAATGTGCCGGTGCAGCCGGTAAACGCATTCATTTCGACATACCGAAGTCCCTCCGGAATCACAATATGCCGTGCAACTTCGAGTCCGGCAAATGCGTATGCCGCAATGCGGTTCACACTCTTCGGCAATACTACGGTTGTCAGAACGTGCTCCGATTCCTCTGCACGAATATCAACCTCTTTCATACAGAACGGTGCAATCGCGGTATATCCCTCCGGAATATGCAGGAAATGATCCCGAACAGTCAGCTTTTTCGCTTTCTGCAAGGTCAGAATATCGTCAAACTGCTCCATCAAATCGGCAACCGTGACAATACGCGGTCTGGCAAGAATCTTCTTCTTCGGCCAATGCAGTCTGATTTCCGGTCGGAACAGGAACAAATCAACAGCTCTGCGATCCGGGAAATCTGCCGGCAAATGAACATCGGTCAGGCGCGTACATCCTGCAAACGCATCCGGTTCGATCTCCTTCAAGGACGCCGGAATTTCAATCGCGGTCAGACGCGGACAATCCCAGAATGCCTGAGACTCAATTCTGCGGACACCCTCCGGAATTTCAAAACGCTCGCCGCCCTCAGAGCCGCAGAATGCACGGCGTGCAATGACCGTAAACGCTTTCAGTGCGGTGCTGCGTTCAACCGGTCCGGGCAGTGCCTTGCTGTTTTCATGTGTAAATACCTTTTCGGAATTGCCGTATTCTCCGTAATGAACCGGTTCAAAGATTGCTGCGTTTCCAAATTGATCCTGCGTATGTCCAACTGTTATCTGCATCGGAGTCTGCTCCTTATTCTGATTCTGTTTAATATCCAAAGCAACATTCTCCTGAACGCGCTCTGATTGTACGACTGTATTCGGTTGTAATTCTGGATTTGCGGTCGGAATATTTTGCGTGATCGGCAAGCTGACAGCATTGCTCCGGTTCAGAGACATCTGCGTTTCGGTCGGCGGTGTACCATCTGCATGAACGCCGGTTCCGTTGGAAAGCAAGTCAACTCTCTGCTGGATTTCAGGCAGAACATTCAGCTTTTCCTGTACCTGAGAGATTGCGCCTGCGATATCGCGCAGCTCACTTGCAACATTTGCCTGCTCAGACAAGGTTTCAACCTTTTCCTGCAATTCCGGAATTACGCTGATCTTCTCCTGTACATCCGAAACGGCTTCCACCGAAGCGCTCGCTTCATTGATCGCGTCAATCTTATCCTGAACGCTGTCAATAACGGAAATCTTTTCCTGAATCTCCGAGATCGTGCCAGCCATCTCCTTGAAATCGCCAACCGTTTCCACAGAGGCTTTCAAATCGGACAGCTCATCGACCTTTTCCTTGATATCCTGAATCGAATCAACAGCTTCTTTCATTTCGGAGATCGAGCTGACGGATTCCTTTACCTCGGACAGCTCGGCAGCAATCTGTGACACATCACCAATCTGCTCGACCTTATCCTCCAGCTCGGAAAGATTCCGCACCTTTTCTTCAACAGATTCCTGAACCTCGGATATCTGCTGCATTTTGCTCTGGATTTCCGTAAACTGGTCAATCTGCTTCTGCATATTTTCAAGCGTATCAGCAGAGTGCTGCAGAGACTGTACAGCATCATAATTCTGCTGCATCTGCGACAAATTCCGCTGAAGCTGATTGAGCATCTCGGTGTCAATCTGCGGTTCATTCTCAACAACGCCCGTTGCAGCGGTCAGACTTTGCAGCTGAGACTGCATCACAGCAATCGAACGCTCGATTTTCCGAACCGATTCTGCATCAATGGCTTCTTTCTGCTCCTCCGGTGCAGTGAATGCGGCTTGAATCCGGACATCGGACGGAAGCTGCTCAGGTTCTGCTGGTGCCGGCTGCTCGACTACCGGTTCTTCGGTCTTTTCCACTTCAAGATCAACATCCGGCAAATCGTCGTCATAATGCCAATCCGGACGCGGCATTCCCGGCTCCATCCATGTAATCGTCGGATTCGTCAGGTCACCGAATACGCGCTTGGTTTCGATCTGGTCATGAATAATGCGCGGAATAAAGAGCGTTTCCAATGCAGGACAGTTGCCAAAGGTCGATTGGCTGACCTTTTCGCAGCCTGCCGGCACATAGAGTCTTTGCAGCGAACGGCAGTTCCAGAATGCGCTGTTGCCGATGGTTTTCACCGATTCCGGCAGCTTTAAGCTCCGCAGCGCAGTACAATCCGAGAATGCACCCGAACCGATTTTTGTAATGGATTTTCCGAATTTCACTTTGCGCAGAGAAGTACAATTACTCAGCATTTCATCTGAAACCGCAATCAATTCGGACGGAAGCTGAATCTTTTCAAGCTTCGGAAGATTCATAAACGCACCGGCGCCGATTTCACGAATCGTATTCGGCAGCGTGATTTTTTCCAGCAGACGGCAGTTTGCAAATGCACAGGGGTCAATATACTCAACGCCTGTCGAAACCTCGATTTCCACCAAGGTTTGGAGCGGTGCAAATGTATTCGGCGCAATCTTCTGAATCGTATTCGGAATCACAACCTTTTTGATGCCTCTGGTTGCGATATTCTTCATTGCATTTGGAAGAATCGTATGATAATTAGCAGGAATCGTAAGCGTTCCGTTATTATCAATCTGGATCATGGATGCGGCACCCTGTGTCAGAAGTCCGGAGCGTTCATCCATAATCTGCTGCACCGTCTTGCTCTTGGCAAACGGAACAACTCTCTTTCCAATCGAAAATGTCTTTCCGAAAAACAATGTGGCATTCGGACAATGAGAAAACAGTTCAACTGCAAGTGCTTCATCAAAATCAGACGGAAGCGTAATGGATTTCAAGGAATTACAATCATAAAAACACCAACGATCAAACTGCTTCAGTGAGGAAGGGATCGTCAGAATTTCTATCTGACAGGTATTCTTGAAACTTCTGGTGTAAAAAGCATAGCTTCCGATTCGGGTGATTCCCTCCGGAATTACCAACGCTTTCACCATGGAAAAGCCCGCAAGCGCTCCGCTTGCAATCTCCGTAAAATCAAACGGGAGCGTCAGCTTTTCCGTATTCGGACGGATTAACCCCTTTGCATCCTCTCGTGTAAAAACACGTGTGCCCATGTGTCTCTGCCTCCTTTTCAGCAAAAAATTGATAAAAAATACTGCGAATTTTACAGCGATATTATCAATTAGAATTATTATACCATTTTTCAAAAACAATTTCAAGTCTATTTTGTGATTTTCTACATTTTTTTTAAAATAAATTGAGACGCACGAAATCCGTGCGTCTCTGAACTCATATTCGCAATCAATCTAAGTGTGCAATACGGCGCAAAATCACAACGATATCATCGCCATTGCGAGCGCCGTCACCGTTGACGTCAGCGCGTTTGACGCCCTCTGCGGTGATATCGGCAGTTGGGTCCTCTGCAACAAAGCGTGCCAGCAGCACTGCATCGGATACATCGACCAGCGTATCATCATTGATATCCATCGGGTCAAATGCCGGCTGCTCGCCTGCCGCCTGATAGGCGACATTATCCACAGTGGAAACGCCCGCTGCGACTGTAACCTCCTTCGGCTCTGCCGGATTGCCGCCGATATAGAGGCTATACGTTGTTCCGGCTGTCAGCTCGGACGAGGAAATCAGCACATAGTCAAACTTCTTATTCGGATTCTTGGAGAACGCTGCCGTTTCCGCACCTGCGGCTTTCAGCTCGACGCGCTGATCCTTGACAATCTGCTCTTTGGTATTCAGCAGCAGAACCGGCTGTGTGGATTCTGCGGCTACTTTGATCGTATTATCCTTTCTGTCTGCTTCCGTCTGACCTTCTTGCAGCTCATCCTTGGTCGCAGTCGCAAACACTGTACCGCCGTTGATCAGAACGCCGCCTGCTGCATTGGTGATGCCGCGGTCGCCGTTTGCTTTGAGAGAGCCGCCGGAAATCTGCACGCTTATTTCACCCTGTACCGCGTCGTTGCCTGCCTTGATTTCCGTATCGCCGCCCGATACAAAGACATCGCCCTTGGTCGATTTCACACCGTCGCCGCCAGCATCGACATCAAGCTTGCCGCCCTTGATCTCAACGGATTTTTTACCGCGGATGCCGTCAAAGGTCGTCGTTTCGACTTTGATATCGCCGCCGGTAATCTTGACATCGTTATTGCAGTGCAAAGCGTGCTGATAGGTTGCGTTGATTTGCAGCTTGCCGTCACCGACTGTGCCGCCGCTTTTGATTGTGATATCGTCCTTTGCATAGATAACAGCGTCGGTATCTGTCGAATATGCCGCGGCATCGCTCAAAATATTCTCTGTACCGTCCATCAGATTGATCGAGGTATTCTCTGCGTTGACAACATAGACAGGCGGAGCGGTCTTACCCGTAATATCGACACCATTGAAAAAGAGCTTGACTGTGCCGGGGTCTGCAACCAAATCCGCAACATCCACAATAATCTGTCCATCGGTCAGCTTGCCGGTAAACTGATAGGAGCCGGACGCAGAAATCGTGATCTTTGTGCCGTCAATCGTAACATTTGCACCCTCTGCCGTTGCAGCAGTGTCGCTCAGCGTGACAATCGCTGTCATTGTTTCCGCAGGCACAGCAGGCTCTTCTGCGTGAACCGGCAGTACCGGCAGCACACCCAAGAGAACTCCGGTGCTGAGAATCATCGAATAGATTTTATTTGTCTGTTTCATCTCAAATCATCCTTTCAAGGCATTCATTTTTGCGGCGTTCCCCCGTCGCCTTTAGACTCAGTTTAACATAATTTTTCGCTCTTGTCAATTATATAAAATCATTCAGCGCAAAAAAAATTTGCTTTCTCTCGTTATATTAAAGCATCTTTCAGATTATTGGAAAAGATTTCACCCGAAAAAATTAAAAAAAGCTGTTTTCCATCTTGTAATTCTATATTAAAATATGTATAATTATAGTTGTATAGGATGATTCCCCAATGGAGAAAGGAGTTTGCGCTTGATTTTACGACATTTGAAAAAATACTGGCATTTTGCGCTGCTTGCCTCTGTCTTTATGGTGCTGGAGGTATATGTCGATCTGCTCCAGCCGCAGCTCATGGCAACGATCGTGGATGACGGCATTCTCGGTCTGAACCGCGGCGGTACGCCCGATATCAGCATCGTCACCGGAACCGGCATCCGTATGATTCTGATTGTCATGCTCGGCGGCTTATTTGGCATCCTCAGCGGCGTCTGCACCAATCTGTGCAGTCAGAACCTCGGCAATGATATCCGAAAATCCGCATTCCGTCAAATCATGCACTTTTCATTTTCACAGACGGATGATTTTTCGGTCGGCTCTCTGATCACGCGCACAACCAGCGATGTCACGCAGGTTCAGAATATGGTCGCACAGCTGATTCGCGGCTGTGTCCGATGCGCGATGTTCTTTGTTGCCGGCAGCATGGCGCTCGTGTCGCTTGCAGCCGATTTCGGTACGGTCATCCTAATTGCAATGCCGATTCTGCTGCTGGAGATCGCATTCGTGCTCTGGCGTACCAATCCGCTGTTCCGGCTGCTCCAGAATCGCCTTGACCGTATGAACACTGTCATTCAGGAAAATGTTGCCGGCGCGCGTGTTGTAAAGGCGTTTGTGCAGGAAAAGCGCGAATCCAAGCGATTTGCAGCTAGCAATGACGACCTTGTGAATACGCAGTTCCGCGTGTTGATTCTGATGTCCTATATGCGCCCGGTGATGAATATAATTCTGAATATCGCGACCATCGCAATCATTCGCATCGGCGGACTTCGCGTTCAGGACGGCAGCATTGCACCCGGCACCGTCATGGCGGCAATTACATATCTCTCCCAGATTCTCAATGGCATGATGATGCTTGCCATGATTTTCCAGACCGTGACAAGAGGCATCACCTCCGGTAAACGTCTGCGCGAAATCCTTGACGCAGAACCGCCGATTCAGGACGGAAAGCAAACTGCCGCACCGGAGCATTCGGGCAGCATCGAATTCCGGAATGTCAGCTTCGCTTATCCCGGATGTGATACGCCTGTGCTGCGAGACATTAACCTACAGATTCAGCCCGGCGAGACCTTTGCAATCATCGGTGAAACCGGCTGCGGCAAAAGCTCACTCATCCACATGATTCCCCGTTTTTATGATGCGACATCCGGCAGCGTGACGGTTGACGGTCTGGATGTACGCGAATATAAGCTACAGGATTTGCGCAGTAAAATTGCGATTGTTCTGCAAAAATCGGAGCTGTTCACCTCAACCATCCGCGAAAATATCCGCATCGGCAATCCGGAGGCAACCGATGCGCAAATTGAAGCCGCCGCCGCGGTTGCACAGGCAGATTCCTTTATCAAGCAGCAGCCGGACGGCTATGACACAGCGGTTGCAGAGGCAGGTATGAGTCTTTCCGGCGGACAGCGGCAGCGAATTGCAATCAGCCGTGCGCTCGTCAGGGAATCCGAAATCCTGATTCTCGATGACTCGACCAGCGCGCTTGATTTCCGAACCGAGGCTGCCCTGCAAGCCGCACTGCATGAACAATATCGCGATGTCACGAAAATCATCATTGCACAGCGCATCTCATCGGTTCAGAACGCAGACCGGATCGCCGTCATCGAAAACGGTACGATCGCTGCCTGCGACACCCATGCGAATCTATTAAAATCCTGCAAAATCTATCAGGATATCTATGCTTCGCAGGTTCGGAAGGAGGCGTGAGCATGGCTGGAAAATATCAATCTCCAAGCATTCAGCAGGGCTTCCGGCGCGGTCCGCGCAATCTCGGTGCGCCTGTTGAAAAGCCGAAAAATGCAAAAAGCACCCTGATTCGTCTGCTCAGCTATTTCCGCACAGAGCTGCCATTTGTTATCATCATGTCCGTCACGGTGCTGGTCAGTGTCATTGCGTCTGTTCTGGCACCGAGCTTTCAGAGTCAGTCCATCGACAAAATCGTTTCCGCAGAATTTGACAGCCTGCCTCGGCTGCTCGGCATTATGCTGCTGCTCTATCTGATTCACGGTGTCACAACGCTCGTGCAGGGCTATTTCAGCGCATCGCTGAGTCAGCGGATTGTCAGCCGTCTGCGCAAGGAGTTGTTCGACCGGATTGTTCGTCTGCCGATCTCCTACCTCGATTCCCATTCGCACGGCGACCTTATCAGCCGTATGACCAATGATGCAGATAACATCTCGCATATCATTTCTTCCTCGCTCAGTTCGCTGTTCTCCGGCGTACTCACGCTGATCGGTACGCTTTCGATGATGCTCTATTTCAGTGTGCCGTTGGGTCTGCTCTCCTGCTCCACGGTCATCCTGACCGTCCTGTTTACGAGTTTTATTTCCAAGCATATGCGCCGCTATTTCGTCAAGCGGCAGACCTTGCTCGGCAATCTCAATGGCACGGTTGAGGAAATGGTCACAAATTATAAGACCATCACAGCCTATAACCGGCAGGAACAGGTGATTCAGGATTTCACCGAAACTGCCGATCAGCTTACAAAAACCGGTATCGTCGCGGAAATCATCTCCAACTGCATGGGGCCTGTCATGAATATGCTCAGTAATGTTTCGTTTGTGATTGTATCGGTATTCGGCGCGTATTTTGCACTAAAAGGCTATATTACGGTCGGCGTCATTTCTGCGTTTATCATTTACTCGAAACAGTTTTCCCGTCCAATCAATGAACTTGCACAGCTCTATGGTCAGATTCAGACCGCGATTGCCGGTGCGGAACGCGTCTTTTCCATTCTTGATACCGAAACAGAGCATTTTGAGGGCGATTCGCTGTCCGAAGTGAATGGCGTGATCGAATTCAAAAATATATGCTTCTCCTATGTGCCGGAAAAGCGCGTCATCTCTGATTTTTCATTGAAAATCGAATCCGGCAAGCGCATCGCGCTCGTTGGCTCAACCGGCAGCGGTAAAACCACCATCATCAATCTGCTGATGCGGTTCTATGAGCCGGACAGCGGCGAAATCCTGCTCGATGGCAAAAATATCAAGGATATTGCACTCTGTGATCTACGTGACAGCGTAGGCATCGTGTTGCAAGATACCAAGCTCTTTTCGGATTCCATCCGCGCCAATCTGACCTATGCCATGTCCGAAACGACAGAGGAAGAATTCGCTGCGGCTGCCAAATCCAGTCATTGTGATAAAATTGCCGCAAAGCTGCCCAATGGCTACGATACAATGCTCTCGCAAACAAGCGTCAGCCTCTCCCAAGGCGAACAGCAGCTCATTGCGATCGGCCGCGCGTTCCTTTCCTATCCGCGGATTCTGATTCTTGATGAAGCAACCTCCAGTGTTGACACCAGAACCGAGCTGAGTATCCAGAACGCCATGAACGAATTGATGAAAGACCGCACCAGTCTCATCATCGCACACCGCCTTTCGACCATTCAGGACGCTGACCAGATTATCGTCATGGATCAGGGCAGAATCGCGGAAATCGGTACGCATCAGGAGCTGCTCCAACAAGGCGGCAAATATTACGACCTCTACATGACGCAATTTGCAGGTCAGGCAATTTAAGGTAATACCGCACAGAGTTGGTGGTGCAGATACACAGTCAGATTGTATACAAAATATGCGAGTAGATGTGCCGCCAAGCGGTAAGGTGGACTTTGCGCGGTGTTGTCTTCATATCATAAAAAATCGCCCCGAAGCTGGCATTGCTTCGGGGCGAACGATTGTCTGCTTAGTTTTTATGCGCCTCCGAGAATCTGCTCCCATGAGGTCGGAGTCTGCGCAATCGTATTGAAAACATAGTAATTCAGAATGCACTGCGCGTCACTGACAGAGATCACTGTATCCTTGTCTATATCTGTGTATTGATAGCCGCAATAGGTTACGCCGTCGCCGTAGACTTTCTGATTTGCCATGATATTCACATACATATTCAAGACCGCCTGTGCATCGTCAATCAGAACCTCGTTGTCGCTGTTGGCATCGCCCAGCTTTCCGCTCAGCGCGCCCTCTGTGTATTTCATCAGAGAACTGCGATACTTGGAATTGATGACAAGATAATCAGAATAATATATCTGACCAATCAGCGGAAGAATCTCAGGGAACGTCATCTGCTTGCCGCCGATTGTATCCATCATAACCGCAGCAATCATCGAGTGACCCAGCGCGTTCGGGCAGACATCCTGCTCAAGCACGCCGTTGAAAACCCAGCCTGCGCCGGCAAATGCAGTCGCGACATCCACAATCTCAAAGCCCTCAAGTTTTTTTATCTCCTTATTGAGCTGCGAAAAATTACCCTTTATATAGTCCGCAAACATGGAATAATTATCATAATCATCTTCCGTATAATTTCGTTCTACAAAAAGGCGCTTCGGAATCTCGTATGGATTATAAATCGTTTGCATGATGATCCGTGCATCCGGATTGAGCGCACGCAGCTTTTCTGCAATCACAGGATAGTTCGCAATCGCATTGTTGCGCGGCTCACGCAGAAGCTCCGTCAATTTCGATACAAAATCCAGCGCCTTACCCTCTGCTGCAAGACGCGCCAAAACATCCATTGTGGATTCGTTTTCTTTGCGCAGGGACTTGATATAGCTGTGCATCGGGTGAAGCAAATCGTTTATGCCGATGCTGATACAAATGATATCGGCTGATTGAATCGCCTCCGCATTGGCAGTCTTATCAAGAACGGTCAGCAAATTATCAGTCGTCGCGTTTGTGACTGCAAGATTTGTCATGCTATAGCCGGTATAATCCTTCAGATATTCCGTATACGCAGACTCGCCCTCCTCCAGACGATAGCCTGTAGAAATGCTGTCACCCAAAATCAGGATAGACGGCTGCTCCGCCGCAGATGCCGTCAGACCCGACATTGCGGAAACCGACGTACCGACTGTCATTGCAGCAAGTAAAAGTGAAAAATATCTCTTAAAAGAATGTTTCATTTTCAGAATCCTTTCAAAAAAATGTACTCATGCAGCGCAATGCCACATGAGTACATTTTAGCAGATTTTGATTCATTTGTCAATGTCAAAATTATGAATTCCGAAACGTCCTTGTATTATTGGATGACTGCAATGCCGTACAGGACGAATGTACCGCCATCGGCACTCGAAATCGAAATATCGAGTTTTCCGCTTGTCGGCTGATAATATCCAACGTCGCCGTCCTGACCGCCCCATGTCCACTGGAGATTCGAGCTGACCTTATTCGTCTTGCCGTTTGCGGTGACATTGACTGCTCCCATGCCGCTGGAATTCGACTTGAACAGCAGCAGAATGCCCTTTCCATCAATCGTAAAGGTCATCGGGGTATTGCCGTTCTTGCTGTAGTTATAGCTGCCGTCGCCTGCCTTTGTCCAAGAACCTGCGTTAAAATTCTGGAGCTGCGAAAAATCAACCAGCTTGTTATTTGCATATTCTGCGCCGAATACTTCCTTGGTCGGGATTTCGTAGCCGTCGCTTGCATTCTCGCTGCGGAGTGCCTGACGATAATAATAGCCGATCCAATCCGCAATCATCTGGTGACCGCCGTTGCCGGGGTGGATCGTATCGCCGCTGCCGTATTGGGAATCCCAGTTCACGCTGCCGGCCTGAATCGCGCCTTTTGCGCTGAGAACAGGAAGATCGTAATTCTCTCCGACCTTTGCCATCCAGTCCTCATTTGTGCTGAGAGACTTCTGACAGAGCGTAATCAGCACGACAGCCGGTGCGTTCTCCTGCATCAGACACTTTTTGACAAGTGATTCATAGGACTTCTGGAAACGGTCGCCGCCTTGGTCGTTGACGGCAAATTCAATGAAGATAATATCGCAGTTCTTGGAGAAGATATCCTTATCCACGCGCATATTTCCGACAACCGAGGACGTACCCGCCTTGCCTGCGTTCACAAACGAAACATTATTGCCCGTGCCGAACGTGGTCTTGAAGTAATTGCTGGCAATATTGACAAAGCTCTTATCCGGCGAGGTGGAGGAGCCGCCCTCTGTAATCGAACCGCCGATATAGCCGAGCGTGACCTTTTCGCCGCTCTGCGCCTTGGCGATCTTTTCGCGGATACGATAGGTGTTACCGAGACGAAGCAGACTGCCCTGCAATGCCTTTAAATTATTGCCGGTCGCGGTTTCCTGATAGTTGTCCCAATCGCCGTTGATCTGCGGCTGATCCGGCTCCGGCGGGAACAGGATATAATTTTTCAGAAGCGTAAGATCTACCGCGTTGATGACCTTGTCATCATTCATATCTGCGCCGGCTTCCGCAGGGTCGCCCTCGGTGGTCAGCGCCTTTACCAGATAAACCGCATCCGCAATATCCGTTGTAAGGTCACCGTTTGCGTCACCCTTTTTGATGGACGCAGGCGCGCCGTGCACCTCAACCGCGTCTACATAAAAATCGGTCAGCGACTCCGTTGTTTCAACATAAATCGACATTTCGCTTGCGTCGGCAGGAACTGTGAACGCGTCATTTGAAAGCACCGTCCATTCGCCGTTCTGCGCAGTTGCTAGCGCGATTTCGGGATATTCTGTACCATTCGCGGTCTGGCACTGCATCGAGAGCTTCATCTCAACCGCTTCGCCGCTTGCCTGATACACGCTGCAGGATACCTTGTAGGTCTGCCCCGGCTTCATCAACGTCGAGACATCACGGCTTGCGCCATGCCAGACCTCCGCGCGTTCCGAGACAAACAGACTGCATATGCCGTTATCCGCCTGATCGGATGTCCATTGTACCGCAGCGCCGCCTCTGCCAGTAAAGCTGTCATTTGTGGTTTCAAATTCAGCACCCAGCAGCTTTGCCGCAGATACATTCAGCGCTGGCAGCATGGATACGCAGGAGCATACCGTCATGAAGCCGGTCAGAAGCGCTATTCCCTTTCGCCATTTACATTTTCCCATCTTCAAATCCTCCCAGTTTTTCAAATATCTATCAAATTTCTGTATGCGCACGATGCGATCATGTATGTTTTTATTATAACAAATCGGTTCTTAGATGTATAGTATTATTTTCGCATAGTTACTGTCAAATCCTCTCCTATCTGAAAAGTTGTATTGTCAATATGCAGAAATCATCGCAAACATCAGCAGATTCTGTAATACAACTTATTGTTAAAATATAAATTTTTATTTTGGATGCACAAATCAGGGCTTCCGGATTGTGTATAAGATAAATGGGTTCAATCCGGAAATCCAAATCATGAAAAGGAGGTATCCTATGAATCAGCAACAATACCGGCAGACTGTCAGCAGCATTCGTTGGACTGCGCAGCAGCGTGCGGACATTGAAGCAAGGCTCAAAATGCCAAGACTCCAACAGTCTTTGCAGCACCAAGCCGCGCCCGATGAATGGGATGACGGCTTGGATGACCCGATGGCTGCAATCCGGCAATCCTATGAATCAATGAAAAAAGCGGAGGAATATGATATGAAAACCAGAAAAATCAGAAAAGTCATGTGGATCGGTATTGCGGCGGCAATTCTTGCGACAGGCGGCGCGATTGCAAGCGCGGTTGCATATGCAAAAAAACATCCGCGTATACTCGAAATCAACTGGAAGGATGGTACAACACTCAATCTCACTGCGGAAGAAATACAAACGCCGTATGTTCCCCTACGCCATGTCAACCCCAGCGGCAGTATGGAGTGTGACCTCACACCGACCGGAAACGGCTGGTATTTCCGCAAAAATGTTCAGCTTGAAAGCAGCGGTGACTTTTTCGGCGCAGATCGCGTTTCGATGCTCTGCTATACGGACAAGGCGACCGGTCAAACTGTCCCCGTCTGCGCAAAACCACAATGTAAACACGAGGGCGAGGAATACTGCACGGCAACTACAAAAACCTACTCCAGCTCCTATATGCAATATTATGACGGCGCACTCTATACCATTACCACAAAGTATCTCGATCCGGCGCTGCGACCGAGTCAAGCATATCTTGGAATCGCCGGCGCCTCCAATTACTCGAACGATTGCCATCAGGTGCTCCTGCGCTATTCGCCGGACGGCACGGAAATTACTGAGCTTGTTGATTTCGGCATCGGTCTCGGCGCGGCAGCCTGTACAATCAACCGTGGATATGTCTGGTGTCTCGTACAGCTCCAGCAGGTTGGCGAGGAGATCGTAAACCCCATTACGAATAATAAATCCCAATTCGCAAGCGGCGGCTGGCAAATCTGGGGCTATGAGCTTGCAACCGGAAAATCTGTCCTTGTCTATGACGCTATGGGCGATCCTGAGGTCAACCATGTCAATGACGCACCGAATGATCTTTACGCTTACGGTGATTATCTCTATTTTAATCGTTCCACAAACGACTGGTCCGGCGGTCAGGGACTCGCCCGGCTCTCGCTCCTGACAGGCGAAGTCAGCTCCGGCGAGGAGGATACTATTGTCAATGGAAATCACTTTGTCTGCATGAATAAAACATATGCCATCCGTGAAAACAGCGTAACAATCTCGCAAGACAAATATGCGCATGAATATTATCTCATTGACCTTGAAACCCGTGAGGAGAAAAAAATCACACCCGATTTCGATAAGGTTCCCGAAGATGAAATTGCACTCGGCAGAGACTGCTACATTCTTTTCATGAATGATCAGTATATCATCACCTCGAATAGCAGCAATTATAATGGCGGCAAACCTATTGCGCAGAATATCGGTATCTACGACTTGGACGGAAATCTCGTTAAGCGCGTGGACGCCGGATTCCAGAATGAGACTGATTCTAAAACAATGAAGGATAAAGACGGCAATCCTTACGAAAGAAACTTTAGTGAATATTTCGCATTGACCGGATTTGACGGCAATACCATCTATGCGACGCATAATATCGGTGGTCATGAGGAGGAATTGGACGCTCGCAACAAACAATATACAAATGATATCATCTATACGACAATAGACGCGCTGCTCAACGAGACTCCGAACTGGCAAATCGCTTATTCCACAACAGAGGAGGTGCGCGGCGATGCTGAGTGAAAATATCGCGCTCTATGCGTTCCAAAAATACGGCGATACTGCTCTGCAAGCAGCCTTTTGCTGTCTCGGCAACCGCGCCGACGCTGAGGATGTCGCACAGGAGGTATTCTTTGCATTGCACCAAAAGCCGCGTGATTTCAACAGTGACGAGCATCTGAAAGCCTATATTCTCCGCGCGGTCATCAATCGCTGCAAGAATCTGCGCAAATCCATTTGGCGTAAAATGCGCGTCAGCATCGAGGACGCAAAGGAATCTGACCTGACTGCGCATTCCGATTCCCTTAACGATATTATTGCAATGATCAAGGCGCTGCCCCCACCCTATAACGCTGTTGTCTATCTCCATGACTGCGAGGGTTATACCATCCGTGAGATTGCCGATATGCTCGATCAAAAGGAAAATACCATCGGCTCTCAGCTTCGGCGTGGGCATGAAAAGCTGCGCATGGAGATTTCGGAATCGGGGGTGCTGCTATGATGAAGCCGGAGGATTACCGCCGTGCTGTCGGCAGCATTCGCTGGACGCCTGCACAGCGCCGAATGATCGAAGAAAAACTGAGCAACAAGGTCACGGCTTCTTCTACAGAAGCTATAGACGAAGATGAACCGATTCGTATTCCAGATTTACAAACCATTTATGAAGAACAGGAGCTGCGTATGAAAAAGGAACGGAAACAAGCCAGAATGTATTTGCTGATTCTCGCTGCCGCCATGCTCACCATCGGCGGTACTGTCGCTGCGGTCGCCTGGAGCAGCAAAAAGCCCAACCAAAATCAAGAAAAACCTGAGGAAAGCAAGTCGGAGCATCTCGATATCGAAAGCTCTGATACCGAACAAGACCTCTCCACCTCCATCATCGCACCCAATCTCACCGACCAGCAGGATAATCCGGAATTCCATGGCTATGCAGACAACGGCAAGGGATTTTTCTTCATTGGCAATGAAATGGGTGATCCGGATAAAACGCCCTATCACACGCTCGGACTCCGCTATTTCGATGAAGCCTCCGGCGAGACTGTCCATGTCTGCGCAAAGCCAAGCTGTCTGCACGACGGCAATGCGTTCTGCACCGCTACCACGCAGCAATATACCACAAAAGCCGGTCCGGTCTATCTTGACGGATATATCTATATGATTGCTGTCGATAACCGCGATGCAATCGAAAATGGTAAAAATATGAAGAAATATCCGACCGTTCTGCTTCGTGCTGCACAGGACGGTACCGAGCTGACACAGCTTGCTGTTCTCGATAATGAGGATGATACACGAGTCACATCGACTGATCTGATTGCGCATCGCGGTCAGCTCTGGATGGTCTGCGCCTATAATCGCACCCTCGAAAACTTTGATGAGAATATGGCGATTACCTCTTACGACAGTAGAAGCAAATACAGCATCTATTGCTATGAACCGGAAAAGGATAAGCTCACCGTTCTCAACACCTCCGGCGAGCTGCAAAAGGATTATCATCCATTTGACTTTCCGTATCCCTGTCTGAAAGGCGTCGGCGATTACGTCTACTTCCAGAAGGATAACGACTGGCGCGATAAAATCAAAGGCGCGGGTGTTTTCCGGATTCAATGCAGCAACGGTGAGATTGAACAGGTTGTGGAGAATAAGAGCCAGAGTGCGTATACAATTTCAGGCGACGATATCTTTTATATAGTCGGAGGGAAAATTCTGCATCGCTATGACCTCAAAACAGGCGAGGACAAGGAGCTCGTCACACTGGACGAGCTGGCAAAGTCGCAGCATCCATGGTATACGGAAGATATGCTGGATAAACAAAAAGCGTCTATGTATTTACAGGCAATTCTTGCGGACAAAGAGCACGTATATGTATCGTGGCAATTCATTGACATACGGACAGAGGTAAAGCCTGAAGATGAAGCAAATTATATTTTTAATTATATGGCAGAGCTTGACCGTGACGGCAATGTTCTTCATGTCGCAAATCTCAAAGAAATGAAGAATATCAAATATCCAGAGGAATTGATACGCCATTCCCTTGTCGAATCCGGTTACCAGAAGGACAAGGATACTTTCATCAAGCCCGAGGATCTGACAGAAGCCGATATTCAGTATGCCATCGAGCATCACTGGCAGCCTGGCATTGACGGTTCGATCGAAAATCTGCGCCATGACGGTACGGACTTCTATTTCAGCGATCATATTACCGTTTACCGCGTTTCGCGCGAGGAGCTGTTCGGCGATATGAACGCAGATCCGCTGTTTATCCTCAATTTGTCATGGTGACCGCATATGCCGAATCAACTAGAAATACGGAATCTCTCGAAGCAATACGGCGAATTCCGGGCGCTCTCGGACGTCAGCTTTACGCTCGAACCCGGCGTGACGGGACTGCTTGGCGCAAATGGTGCAGGCAAATCAACCCTCATGAAGCTCATGACCGACCATATGCCGCGCACCAAGGGCGAGATTCTCTGGAATGGAACCGATATCAAAAAAATGGGGCGAAAATGGCGTGAGCTGGTCGGTTACACGCCGCAGCTCCAAGGCGTTTATGACGATTTTACCGCAAAACGCTTCCTCTATTACATGGGCGCACTCAAGGGCATGAAGAAAAAAGATATCCGCGAGGAAACCGAACAGATGCTCGAAGCCGTCAATCTCACGCACGCGGCACATAAAAAAATCGGGACGTTTTCCGGCGGTATGCGGCAGCGTGTTTTGCTTGCGTCCAGTATGCTCGGCAAGCCGCAAATCCTGATTCTCGATGAGCCAACTGCCGGTCTTGACCCCGAAGAACGCATCCGTATCCGAAACGATATCGCAGAGCTTGCGCGTGACCGTATCGTACTGCTTGCTACGCACGTTGTCAGCGATATTGCATGTATTGCAAAAAATGTGCTGCTGATTCGTGGCGGTCAGGTCATCGCCTTTGATACGCCGCAGAATATGCTCGCTGACGCGGAGGGCAAAATCGGTGAATTCTACGGGACATACGACGAAATCCGCGCCCTACAGGACAAATATCCCAACGGTGAAATTGCACAGCGCCGTGATGGATTTGTTCTGCGGATTGCCGACGAGCCGCTGCCTGAGAATTGTAAACCGATTTATGATAACCTGACGCTCGAAGATGTCTGTCACCTCTATCTCAAAGGAGATCGACAATATGGCTGAACTGCAACGATTGCTCATCCCCCCCAAACGGCTGGTTCTGCTGCTGATGATTGCGGTTGTCAATCTGGCGATGTTTTCGGGCTTCTGCCGGACAAATCGTGAGGAACAAATTGCATATTATAATAGTATGCGGATGTGGGGCATCAATACCAAGCTCGATGAGCATAAAAAAATCGAAAAATATATCAATGAGGATTATCCGGCTTATCTCGAATATGTGCAGAGTCAATCGAAAGCACAGTCCATCCTGAGCAGTCTCACAAAGAAAAATGCGTTCATTGACCGCAATCTGGAGCTGACTGTCAAGGCTTACAGCAAGCTCGGTGGTGTCAAACTGCGAAACGGCGAAAACAGAGGCGTCAACGCTGTCAAGGATTATGCGATTACCGATTATCTGCTGCTCATTGCGCCGCTGCTGCTCGTGCTGGAAATGCTAGCGGACGCGGATACGGCAGTCGGTGACCTCACGCGCTCTACAAAGCACGGCAGGGTGCATCTTTGCGCATGGCGCATCCTCGCTGTTATTCTCAACAGTGCTGCATCGGTGCTTTTGCTGTATGGCGGCAATATCCTGTTTACCTGTCAGTTTTACGGCAACCCCGATTTCTTCCGTGCGATTCAGTCCATTCCGGAATTTCAGGTTTGCTCGCTCCGGCTCAATGTCGGGGAATATCTGCTCGCGGTTGGCTGCATGAAAACACTCGCACTGACTGTGATTTCGCTGCTGGTCTGGGTGGTATTGGCGCGGTTTCATCCGATAGCCGGCTGGGCGATTTCTGCCGTCGGACTCGGCGCGTCTTATCTGCTCTATCACCTCATCGTTCCGACCTCCGGTGTCAATCACCTCAAATTCCTGAATATCTTTGCTGCGCTCGACGCGGACATTTTCTTTACACAATATTGTAATCTCAACTGGTTTTCGCATCCGTCAAATTTTCTGCTCAATATGCTGCTATTCTGTTTGCTGCTGTTCTCCATCGGTGCAGGACTTTGTCTATGGCTGATCGGTGCTGCATATCCAAAAAAAATCGGTCAGCGGATGGAAGCGGTCAAGGTGCGATTTGCAAAATTTATGACGCGGCATCTGCCCGTTCGCTCCCTATTCGGCTCTGAGGGCTGGAAGCTCCTGATTGCGCAAAAAGGCTTGCTGTTGCTGATGATTACGGGTCTGCTGGGCTTCTCGCTCTGGAAAGAGACGAAAATCTATGTTCCCGTTAACGATATCACCACGCGGTTTTATCGGCAATACAGCGGCGAAATCACTGAGGATAAGATCAATCGTGCCGCTTATATCGTCAGCGGTACGGCAAAAAGCATCAAGAGCAGTAAAATTGCACTTGCCAAGGCGTATCTCAATGAAGCACCGGAACGCGATGTCGCCCGGATCCGGGAGGGACTGAGCAAATCTCAGTCGGATTTGCAGCAATATCGCAAGCTACTTGACTCAATGCTCTCCATCGCGCGCTATTGCAGAAAAACCGGAAATGAGGCATGGTTTATCCAACAGGACATCTATTTGATGCTCTTTCATGAATCTGCGGCGGTACGGCGATGCTGTATGGTTTTGCTGCTCTATCTGATTTTTGCATTCTCCGGCATCAACGCCTACGACAATCAGCACGATACCAGATTGCTGCTTCGCAGTACGAAAAGAGGCAGAGCCGGTATGCTGACGGCAAAGGCGTTCTGGATTCTGCTGCTCTCTGCAATCGCTGTCACCGGACTGCATGGCGTCTATTTTCTCCATTTGGTCAAGGATGTCGGCTTTCCCATGCTCGACGCGCCAGCGCAAAGCCTTGAAATGTTTCGCTGGATTCCGATTACCTGTACGCTGCGCACAGTCATTGTGTGTCATTTCATTCTGCGTGAGCTTGCCGCGCTCGCTATCGTCGGAATCATCTGCGTCATCAGCCGATTCAGCAGAACACCGCAAAATGCACTGCTGCTTTCCATGGTGATACTGCTGCTTCCGAGTGCGCTTGCAGAAAGCGGTTTCACACAATTTGAGTCTCTCGATTTTGTTCACTATCTCACCTGCTGTCTCCAAACATGAGCTTTGGAGACAGTATTTTTCTGTCGCAAAACACCAAGTAATTTGAAATCAAAAAAAAACTGTCAGTAATGCCCAAAACTGTAGCCGTCTTTTATGTAATGCACAAAAAACTAACCAAAGTTTCTTTTATCTTCTAAAAACTGTTGATTTTTTTTTTGAATTGTAGTATAATGTTATTTGTATAAAAACAATCCCTAGCGGAGGTATTTTTAATATGCACGTCGATCTGTTATCAACAACTAAGGGAAGCCCCAAAATCATCCACGGTACAGAGAACGGAAAAAAAACCGGCTGTGGAATCAATCTTACAAAACCGGAAAATATCGGTATGTTTACCAATACTGGTCAAATGACCGATGTTGTGCAGATAACCTGCGAAAAATGTAAAACTGTCATTGCAAAGCATCTGATTCGCGAATCCAACAAGGAACTCGCTGCACAGCTCAAAGAAGAACAGCGTCAGATGAAAAGAGAGCGCGCTGCCTCAAAGCATCAGAGCGTCGCTGTTCCCCCACCACCTGCACCGTCTGCAAGCTCCGGCAATGATGGCGGCTACATCCCACCATCCATGAGAAAGGCAACACCGCCGCCGCCAAGCCCGGTGAAGCCGTCTGTGCCTGTTGCGCCGCCGCCGGCTCCGGCTGCTCACGCATCCGATGATGCAATTTCGCAATTCGCAATCCCGACTGTTCCGACCTCGCTGCCGAACATGGCACCGCCTGCTCCGGCTCCGATTCCTGCACCGACTCCGGTTGCAGAATCTGTCGATGATGTTCTGGCACAGTTTGCTGTACCGTCCGTGCCGTCCTCTCTGCCGAGCATGGCACCGCCTGTACCGGCTCCGACTCCGGTTGCACAGCCTGTTGACGACGTTCTGGCACAGTTTGCTGTACCGTCCGTGCCGTCCTCTCTGCCGAGCATGGCACCGCCTGTTCCGGCTCCGACTCCGGTTGCACAGCCTGTTGACGACGTTCTGGCACAGTTTGCTGTACCGTCCGTGCCGTCCTCTCTGCCGAGCATGGCATCGCCTGTTCCGGCTCCGACTCCTGTTGCACAGCCTGCTGACGACGTTCTGGCACAGTTTGCTGTACCGTCCGTTCCGTCCTCTCTGCCGAGCATGGCACCGCCTGTTCCGGCTCCGACTCCGGCTGCACAGCCTGTTGACGATGTTCTGGCACAGTTTGCTGTACCGTCCGTGCCGTCCTCTCTGCCGAGCATGGCACCGCCTGTTCCGGCTCCGACTCCTGTTGCACAGCCTGTTGACGACGTTCTGGCACAGTTTGCTGTACCGTCCGTGCCGACGCTCAATACTCCTTCAAGCGTCAGCGGCGTAAATCAGGACGATATTCTTGCACAGTTCTCCATCAAGCAGCCCGGTAATTTGCCGGCAATCAACGAGGATACCATCGGTATCATTCCGGCGGCTGCTCCTGCAAATACCGATACGCTTGAAGACCTGCTGCTGATGCCCGGAGATAAGCCGCAGAGCAATGAAATCGACGCGTTGCCTGATATTGCAACTGTCCCGACAAGCATTCCGTCTATTCCGACCATGTCTGTCGAGCCGATGCAGAATGCTGTGCCGACACTCGATGTGCCGCAAGCACCGCCTGCACCGCCCGTTCCTGGAATGCCTGTACCGCCTGTCGCACAGGAATTCACTGTTCCGACTACCGTGCAGCCGGTTCAGAGCGCGCCTGCACAGAATCAGCAATATAATCCATTTGCTGTTCCGTCCGCAACGCCCGTTACACGTAATACGCATATGCCGCTGTTCGTTGGCTACAGCGCGGATGGCCGTCAGCTGTTCCAGACCTATGACGAGAATGGCAATCCGATTCCGATGACCGAAACGGTCTACAGCGTACCGCCTGAGCAGAAAGATAACAATCTTGCTGTCAAGGTTGCTGCGATGGCATCCAATTCGGTTGCGAATGGCAATGCGCCGATCATGGAGCTTAATGAAATTATGGCTTCCATGGGTATTGCTGACCCGACCAAGCCGAAGAAGGAAGAAGGCAAGGCAATTAACTTCACCGAGTATAAAATGCCGACTGAGAAGAAGAAAAAGCCTGCATCTAAGCCGGCTTCTGCGATTGCTGCACCTGTTCCGGAAGGCCCGATTTCCGCTGCTGAAGCCAAGCGCAGAAAGAAAGTTGACAAGATCAACAAGGAATTTGAAAAGCAGCTTCGTTCGCGCGGTATTGACCCGAAAACCGGCGGTTTTATGATTGATCCGAGAAAGTAAGTTCATCAACGAAAGCAGCGACATTCTTGCCGCTGCTTTCTTGCCCAAAAAGGAGTTTCTATGCAAGTCGAAGAACAAACCGTAGTCCAAGAGCCGATGCCGACCGACATCATCAAGCCGGCTCGCAAAGCCTATTCGCGTTCGCAGCTCAATCTTGCGCTATTCTATTTGTTTTATATCATTATCAGCTTGATTATCCTGCAATTCATGCCGGAGGATTTTTCGGAAACCGTTGCGTACCTTGTAAACTATATCCCAATGTACTTGATCGCATTTCCGCTGTATCTTTTCATCTCAAAACCGCTTGAAACCACCAAGCCCGAACCGCATTCCATGTCATTCCCCCAGCTCCTGATCGCGTTTTTAATCTGTGAATTCATCGGCATATTCGGTAACTTTATCGGAATGATCGTGAACGTCATCCTCACTTTACTTTCCGGTACACAAACCGCATCCACCGTGCTCACAGACGGCGTATTCGGTGAAAGCTCCCTGCTGTTCCTGTTTCTCGCTGTCGTCTGCGCACCCTTTGTCGAGGAAATGCTGTTCCGCAAAATTCTCATTGACCGCACCCGCAAATACAGCGATACCACTGCGATTCTGATTTCCGGCATCATGTTCGGATTGTTCCATGGCAATTTTACCCAGTTTTTCTATGCAGCCATGCTCGGTATGATGTTCGCATTCATCTATGTCCGCACCGGAAAAATTCAGTATACAATCGGTCTGCATATGGCGATCAACTTTTGGGGAACTGCAATGCCCTATCTTACATTGCGCAATGTTGACCTCAACAGCCTGACCGAAACCCTCACGTCAATGAATGTTTCTCAGCTTTTCTCTGCACTGACGGATTTGAAATATCTGCTCATCTTTACCGGAATCACGTATTCCATTGCGATTGCCGGTATGATTATGCTGATTATCCACCGCAAAAAGCTGAAAGTGAATCCGCCGATCGCACCCGTTCCAAAGGGAAAGCGATTTGTGACCGCTTGCTGCAATCTCGGCTGCCTTGCAATGCTCATCGTTTGCGGCGTTCGCTTCTTGCAGCAGCTCGGTATCATATAAAAAATCAGAACCGTGAAATTCAAGCATTTGCTTTATTTCACGGTTCTTTTCTTGTTTATTTGCCGTAGCTTTCAGCGAGCTTCTTGAATGCCGGCAGACTGCGCTCGATCATCTCGGTCGTCACGCAGTACGAAATCCGGATATAGCCCTCGCAGCCAAATGAATCGGATGGCACGAGCAGCAGCTCATAGTCGCGCGCTTTCTGACAGAATGCGTTTGCATCCGGTTCCAGCGCCTGTACCCACAGATAAAATGCGCCATCCGGATAAATGCAGTGGTAGCCGTAATCGGTCAATGCCTGATACAGCAGGTCGCGGTTCTTCCGATAAATCGAAAGGTCGCCGGTTTTTCCAAGATTCTCTGCAACAACTCTCTGTGCCATGCTCGGTGCGCAGACAAAGCCAAGCGCTCTGCCCGAACCGCAAATCGCTGCGTAGACATTCCGATTGTCTGCCATCTTCGGCGGAACGACAATATAGCCGATACGCTCGCCCGGCAGAGACAGCGACTTACTGAACGAATAGCAGACAAATGTATTGTCATAGAGATTCGGCAGATACGGAACGACCGTTTTGTCATCGTAAATCAGCTCGCGGTACGGCTCGTCTGCAAGCAGGTAAATCGGGTGGCCGTACTCCTGCTCCTTTGCACGCAGAATCTTACAGAATTCCTTGAGATTATCCTCGGTATAGACAACACCGGTCGGATTGTTCGGTGTATTGATGATGATCGCCTTTGTCTCCGGCGTAATCAGCTCCGCAAATGCTTTCAGGTTCATCTGGAAGTCAACCAGATCAGCCGGTACTGCAATCAGCTTTGCACCGGCAGCCTCGACAAATACGCGATATTCCGGAAAAAACGGTGCAAAGGTCATGCAAACATCGCCCGGACAGAGCACCGCATGAAGCGTGACCGTCAGCGAGGCAGCTGCACCACAGGTGATATAGATATCCTGTGCGGAGATGCCTGCCTGAAAACGCTTGTTGATATCCTCTGCGATCGCTGCACGGGTCGGCTCTGCGCCAATCGCGGAGGTGTAGCCATGAAGCTGCACGGAATCCATCTCGTCCATCAGACGGCGCATCGAGTCATGCACAGACTCCGGTGCCGGTACGCTCGGATTGCCAAGACTGAAATCAAATACGTTTTCCTTGCCGATTTCCGCAGCGCGGCGCAAGCCGTACTCGAATGTTTCACGAATCACAGACGGCGCTTTGCCAAGTGCAAGCATAGACTCCTGATAGGGCTGAAATGCCATAAAAATTCCTCTTTTCTTTTTTGCAAATTCAAACAATCTATTGCAGATTGTGCTTACCAATGCGATTAGTCGCGCTTTTCTAAGGTGCTGACGCGCAGAACCAGATATTCGGTATCCTCTCCGTGGAATGTGCCTTTATCCCGTTCCAAAACGCCCTCTACCATGATTTTATCATAGTTCTCAATTCCGCTGAAATCTGTCCAATCCAGCTCCAGTCCGATTCCGGTACCGCTGCTTCCCATCTGCTCGGCGTAAACCGAATAGATTTTTGTTCCGTCATCATCCTCGGAGGTATACAGCATTCCGACCATGTGAAACTGCTTTCCGAGGTAATTGTCCGGTGTGTTATACATATCCATCAAGGTATCATACAGAACCGACGATTTGATATATGTCATCTCTGAGGAGGATTCGTCGGTGGAACTGCTGGATTCCGTTTTTTCGCAGGCACATAACAGCATTGCAGCTGCGGTTACAGCCAAAACTCGTTTTTTCATATTGCTCACCTATTTCTTACTATCAATTCATGACAGTTCATGTCTCAGAACCGCAATGTTCGCCTTGCAGCCTTGCAATAATTATGATATAATATAGAAAACAGAGAAATGGGGTTATGACTTGAAACATGAAGCAAAAAGCAATCTCATCGCAACGATTATCAAAGCAATCTTTTCGATTGTCTTGATTCTTGCGCTGGGATATGGCGTCCTGCTGATTCTCATTGGCACATATACGCAGCACGAAATTGATATCGCCAAAGAAAACTACGCTTCCGCTGCCGTGCAAATCACGGAGCTGCGTGATTCTCAGGGGCTTTCCCATTCTCTGATTGTCGTATTGCAGCCGGTGGACGGTCAATCAGAGCTTCCGGAACAGCTCGGTAACACCCTCGCCACGACCTCCAATCAAAAGCTGACCATCGGTGACCGCCTGACGATGTACTATGACCCTGAAAATCTACAGGAACGCGTCATCGACTTCCGGACTGCCAAACCCCAGCAGCATACCGGTTTTCTCCTGACAGGGCTTGCCCTGCTGTTGCTTCTCATCAGAATCATAATCAGCCGCAACCGTCATTCCCATCCAACTGCCATCGGCAGCGACTAATCAGCTGCCCATTTTTCAGTATACCATATTTTCATCAAAATTGCAAGAATTATTTTATAATTGCCCGGAATGAGACACAAGCGCCCTCGGTTTTTATGCCGAAGGCGCTTTTATTTTCGGTTTATTGACAGTCAAGATATCTGCACGCCGCAAGTGCTGCCGAAGCACCGTCTGCCGTTGCGGTAACGACCTGTCGGATGCCCTTTGTGCGGCAGTCTCCGGCGACAAATATGCCGTCTGTATCGGTCTTACAGGTTTCATCCGCAATGATATAACCGTAGTCATCGAGCTTCGAAAACGCCGCAAATGCTTCGTTTTCCGGCTGCTGACCGATTGCAACAAACATTCCCGTGACGGCAAGCTCCTTGGGTGTTTGCTCTGCATCGCACAGAATCCGGACGCCGGTCAGCTTCTTGTCGCCAAGCAGCGAATCTACCACGGCGTTACAAATCACGGTTACATTATCAAGCGCTTTGATTTTTTCTTGTAGCACCAAATCACCAGTCAGCATCGGCAAATTCTGCACGATCGTGACCGATTTGCAAAGCTCTGAAAGAAAGACTGCGTCCTGCAATGCCGTATTGCCGCCGCCGATGATCGCAACATCCTGTCCACGGAAAAATGCGCCGTCGCAAACTGCACAGTAGCATACGCCGTAGCCGGTCAGCTCCGCTTCTTTCGCAATGCCAAGCGTCCGATGCTTCGAGCCGGTCGCAAGGATCACGGATTTCGCTTCATAGCTGCCGTATTCGCCACAGAGGGAAAAGCCCTGCGCAGTCCGTTCAATCGCAGAAATATTGTCCATCTCCAGCACTGCGCCGTGCGCTTCCGCTTGCGCCATCAACTTTTCCGCAAACTCCGAGCCGCTGATTTCCATTGCGGTCGGATAGTTTTCGAGCTTCGGAGAAAATGTAATCTGACCGCCGAAATTTTCTTTCTCAATCACAATCACAGTTTTTCCGGCACGGCGTGCGTAGAGTGCAGCCGTCAGCCCCGCAGGACCGGAGCCGACAACCGCAATATCATATCCATTCTTCATATTATGCCTGTTTCACCGCTGTTTCGGTAAATTTTCGGATGTTGGAGACATTCACAATCTGCTCGTAGGCGTCGCCGCTGACAACCACAAGCGTCGGTGCCTGATGAATGTCATAGGATGCTGCCAGCTCCGGTTCTTCATCTGCAAATACCTTTTTGAACGCAATGCCTGCCTCATTCAGAAAACGCTCTGCCATCTTGCAGTTCGGGCAGGTTTTCGTTGCAAACAGCAGGATCTCCTGCGCCGTTTCGCCCGATTTGACCGCGCCGACCGACTCCGGCACGTCCACTGCGCCCTTGCGCTTCAGCACGCTATGTTCAATGACATATTCCTTACGATCCTTGAACTCCTGTGCCTTGCCGTCATTGAAGTTCTTGACCGGACGATAATATCCGGTGATACGGCTGTAAACCTCAGTTTCTGCACCGCACTCCGGACACCGATACTGCTCACCGACCAGATAACCGTGATTGCGGCATACCGAATAGGTCGGGGACATCGTGTAATACGGCAGCTTGTAATTCTCGGCAATCTTGCGAACAAGATTTGCCGCAGATTTCCAATCCGGCAGTTTTTCACCAAGGAATGCGTGGAACACCGTTCCGGAGGTGTACCGCGTCTGCAAGTCGTCCTGAATATCGAGTGCGGAGAAGATATCCTCGGAGTAACCAACCGGCAAATGCGAGCTGTTCGTATAATACGGTGTGCCGCCATTGACCGACGCGGTGATGATATCCGGATATTTTGCGATATCGTGCTTTGCCAGACGATAGGTTGTGGACTCAGCCGGCGTTGCTTCCAGATTGTAGAGGTCGCCGTACTGCTCCTGATAATCCATCAGACGCTCGCGCATATGGTCAAGCACCTGCTTGGTAAATTCCTGTGTTTCGGTATGCGTCAGATCCTTGCGGAGCCATTTTGCGTTCAGACCACTCTCGTTCATGCCGATCAAGCCGATGGTCGAGAAGTGATTGTCGAGTGTGCCGAGATAGCGTCTGGTATACGGATACAAGCCCTCGTTGAGCAGCTTGGTGATGATAGTGCGCTTGATTTTCAGGCTGCGTGCGGCGATATCCATGAGCTTATCGAGGCGGCGGTAGAAGTCCTGCTCGTCCTCTGCAAGATAGGCAATACGCGGCATATTCAGCGTGACAACGCCGACAGAACCGGTGCTTTCACCGCTGCCGAAGAAGCCGCCGCTCTTTTTGCGAAGCTCGCGCAGGTCAAGACGCAGACGGCAGCACATACTGCGGATATCGCTCGGCTCCATATCGCTGTTGATATAGTTCGAGAAATACGGTGTGCCGTATTTTGCGGTCATTTCAAACAACAGCTTGTTATTCTCGGTCTCAGACCAGTCAAAGTCCTTGGTGATGGAGTAGGTCGGAATGGGATACTGGAAGCCTCTGCCCTGCGAGTCTCCCTCGATCATGGTTTCAATAAACGCCTTATTGACCATGTCCATTTCCTTTTTGCAGTCCTTATACTTGAACGGCATCTCCTTGCCGCCGACAATGCAGTTCAGCTCTGCCAAGTCGTTCGGAACCGTCCAGTCCAGCGTGATGTTGGAGAACGGTGCCTGTGTGCCCCAGCGGGACGGCGTGTTCACACCGAATACAAAGGATTCGATACACTTTTTCACCTGATCATAGCTGAGATTGTCCGCCTTGATAAACGGTGCAAGATAGGTGTCAAACGAGGAGAACGCCTGTGCGCCTGCCCACTCATTCTGCATAATGCCGAGGAAGTTGACCATCTGGTTGCAAAGCGTTGCAAGATGCTTTGCCGGTGCTGAGGTGATCTTGCCCTCAACGCCGCCGAGTCCCTCAAGAATAAGCTGCTTGAGCGACCAGCCGGCACAGTAGCCGGTCAGCATCGAAAGGTCGTGGATGTGCATATCGCCGGAACGGTGCGCATTGGCAATTTCTTCGTCATAAATCTCAGAAAGCCAGTAGTTTGCGGTAATCGCGCCGGAGTTGTTCAGAATCAGACCGCCGACAGAATAGGTCACGGTCGAATTCTCCTTGACGCGCCAGTCGGTGACCTTCACGTAGCTGTCAACGGTATCCTTATAATCCAGAATCGTAGATTTCATATTGCGCAGCTTTTCGCGCTGCTTGCGGTAGAGAATATATGCCTTGGCAACGTCGCTGTAGCCTGCCTCTGCAAGCACATGCTCGACGCTGTCCTGAATATCCTCAACTGCGATCATGTCATTCTTGATTTTGCTTTCAAAATCGGCGGTCACGCGCAGTGCAAGAAAATCAATCACAGACGGATGATAATTGTGATTCTGCGCATCAAATGCTTTGTGGATTGCTTCGGCAATTTTGATGATCTCAAAATCAACTACCTTGCCGTCGCGTTTTTGTACCTGATACATTCGGAAACCTCCTATTGATTTTTTCGAGACTCAAATCCCGCGCAATGCGGCATTCGGCACATCCCTGCGAACAATCTCTAAAAATGTCCGCATCTCGGATGGTGTGCAGCCGGAAACTGAATTGTCGATCAGCTTTCCGGTATTCTGGAAATTCTGCAAAAAATATGCGTCCGCACCGCGAATCCATGCACCGATTGCGGCAAAATCTGCGGCGTTGTGATACTGCTTCACAACAGTCGTGCGGAACTCATAGGGGAGACTCCCCTGCTGCATCAGGTAACGGACACTTTTATGCACTGCTTCTACGTTCAAACGCTCAGTACCGGCGGTTGCAGCGTATTTTTCAGGGCTGTTTTTGATGTCCATCGCGACCATGCTGATGAGTCCGCTTTCGCAGATTTCGCGGAGCTTTTCGGGCTGTGTACCATTCGTATCCAGCTTTATGGCATAGCCCATCTCGTGAATTGGCTGTAAAAATGAAATCAAATCGGGTTGCAGCAAGGGTTCGCCGCCGGTGATACAGACGCCATCCAGCAAGCCGACGCGCTTTCTCAGAAAGGCATATATCTCATCCGCTGTGACCGGTTCCTCCAAGCATCCCGTGACCAGCTCTGCATTGTGGCAGAACGGACACCGAAGATTGCAGCCCCATGTGAAAATTGTGCAGGCTGTTTTTCCGGGATAATCAAGCAATGTGAGCTTCTGAATGCCTGCAATTTTCAAGTCTACACCCCATTTCCGCGATTGTGAACACAGCGATTTCGTCCGCTGTATTCCATTTTTTGCAGATTCTGTGATATCGCATAAAACACAATATATAGTGTTTCCTCTCAAATATTGTCACTATACCTCGTGCCAATATCTATTGTATCAGCTTTTTGCCGTTTTGTCAAGAGCATTCTGAAATTTTGTACGATTAAACAGCTTTTTTCCTGATGATTCGATTTCCTGACGAAAATATTATTTATCACACTTTCAGGCAATCACACTTGACAATCTTTTAAAATTATGGTATAATGGTCACGGAACAAAAACAACTGTCCGTCTGAGACGGATGACAACAGGAGGTACCGCATTCCATGTCTGAATACGAAAAAAACTGGGTGGTCGTTGATTCCTCCGTTCTGCCCGAGGTCATCCTCAAAACCTTGACCGTCAAACGAATGCTTGCAAACCGCGAGGAGAAAAGCTCATCCGCGGCTTGCCGGACAGTCGGGATCTCGCGCAGTGCATTTTATAAATACCGCGATTCCGTTTTCATCTATGAGGAGCAGATGCAAAACCAGATTTTTACTGTGTATCTCATTCTGCATGATGAAGCCGGCGTCCTTTCCGGCGTGCTGCACCATCTTTCGGACGCGAACGCCAATGTCCTGACCTTGAATCAGAGCATTCCGATTGACGGCGCCGCCGCGGTCACAATCACGTTCCGCCTACAGGATTCCGCGAATATTTCTGCATTGTGCAATACGCTCAGCGAACGCAAAGGCGTTGTCGGAGTCCGGCTGCTCTCAGGAAGCTGAGACGCTGCCACTCCCCCACCGAAAATATATACGAAAAGAGGTCAAAAGCTCCCCGTTCGGGAGCGAAAAAAACATGAAAAAGTTTGCAGTTTTAGGATTCGGCACGGTCGGCTCGGGTGTTGTCGAGCTGTTTTACCAAAATCAAAAGAAGATTCTCGCAAAAGCCGGCGAGGAATTTGCGCTCGGATATATTCTCGATCTCCGCGATTTTCCGGATTCGCCCTATGCCGAGCATTTTACCAAGTCCATGGACACGATTCTTGCCGACCCGGATATCACCGTCGTGGCAGAATGTATGGGCGGTGTGGAGCCGGCTTTCACTTATCTGAAGCAGTGTCTCGAAAAGGGCATCAGCGTTGCAACCTCCAATAAGGAGCTGATTGCACAAAAGGGCGCAGAGCTGCTCGCAATCGCCAAGGAACACGCCTGCAACTGCTTCTTTGAAGCAAGCGTTGGCGGCGCGATTCCGATTATCCGTCCGCTGCACCGCTGTCTTGCCGCTAACGATATTTCCGCAATCTACGGCATCCTCAACGGTACGACAAACTATATCCTCAATAAAATGCTGACGGACGGCATGACGTTTGCCGACGCGCTCGACAAAGCGCAGAAGCATGGCTATGCCGAACGGGAACCGAGCGCCGATGTTGACGGTCATGACGCTTGCCGTAAAATCTGCATCCTCTCCTCGCTCGCATTCGGTCAGCACGTGTACCCCGAAAGCGTTTACACTAAGGGCATCCGCGAAATTTCCCTTGAGGACGCTGCCGCCGCTGACGCGCTGGATGGTGCGGTCAAGCTGATTGCGTTTGTCAAGAAGCTCGATGACGGCAGAATTCTCCCGGCAGTCATGCCGATGTATGTGCCGCATGAGAACATGATTTCTCGCGTGGACGGCGTATTCAACTGCGTTGAGGTTTGCGGCGACGCCATCGACCGCGCATATTTCTGCGGCAGAGGCGCCGGAAAATTCCCGACCGCCAGTGCCGTTATGGGCGATATCATCGAGGCAGTCAAGCATCACAAAACGGTGTTCTCGCAGTCTTGGGTGGACGCAGGTACACAGGATTTCATCGCCGGTATCGAGGCGCTGGAATGCGGTATGATGATTCGTTTTGAGAATCAGCACGACGTTGCGGCACTCCATGCGTTTGTATCGGATGCACTCGCAAAGCTCGGTCGTGACGAAGACGCAGTCAGCGCGATTGACAATGCTTGCCTGATTTCTGCATCGCTGACAAATGCGGAGCGCAATGCCCTGCTCGAAGCCTTTGCAGAAAACAATATGCCGATTCTGCACTGGATTCCGACCATGGAAGCATAATATTGTTATACACAAAAACGCAAAGCCCGTCACTTGGGTTTTGCGTTTTTTGCATTCATCGGATTTTTATAAGGCACAAAAAATCCCGCACAGTCTCCTGTACGGGATTTTTTCACATTCATAAACGCGGATTACATATCCTGCGTGGATTCCATGACACCGGAATCTTCCTGCGACGTTGTGGTAACAGCTTCAACACTGCTCTCAACGGTCGTCGTAGCCTCAGTCGATGTTGCTTCAGTCTGATATACAAATTCAAACTTCGGAGATTTCAAACCAAGCACGCTGCGGAGGTCATTGCCCTTCACGCGAACTTGCCCGCCGATGACTGCATAGGCTACATAGCCGCCGTCACCGTACTCAAGTTGAATCCAATCATATGGGGTGCCTGTGAGCGAAACATGGTAAGCTCTTTCGAGTTTGGATTTCAGTACATTTGCCTGAAAGACCATCGAACTGTTGTAATGCGGGTCGGAAGATTCATCATGTCTGACGGTCAAGCTCTGCAAATAAGGAAGATCTGCATAGAAGATATCCTTACAGGAAGCTGTTGTACCGCCGCTGGAAGCGTAGAAAGAGGTCAGAGCCGGAGCGTTCTCGTAGTAAACAACAACACCGAGAACAGATCTGACGGCATCTACAATTTTCTGGGACGGATCCGCTTTGCAAATCATACCGGCACCGTATCCATTATACAGATAATAGGTATAAGCTGCAACTGCCTGTGCTTTGATTGCTTCAACAGAGAAGGAATCGCCCATTTCGTTATTGACAATCTGCGAAAGAATGGATACGACCGTATCAGTCTTTCCGCCAACTGTCATCGTTGCCCATTCCGATGTACCGGTCTGGACCAGCATCGTTCCGGGATAGTAAATATTTAAAATCTGATCATACGTCAAACCGTCATACTTTGCGTAGAAGTTTGCGCCGTTCTGGCTCATTCCAACGCCATGTCCGTATCCGGAGGAATAGAACACAACGCTGTCCGGCTCTGCGGCAATGGTTTCGCGCGAGGTAATGACCGGTTCTTCGTAGGTGGTTACGACAGTGGTTTCTGTCGTTATATTATTGGTTTCGCTGTCAGTCATGACAGTCGTTGTCGTTGCAGTAGTAGTCGTTGGCGTTTCGTCCGGCTCAGAATCAACTGCCTCATACCGAACAAGCATAAGGCTGTCATCATATTCATAAAGATCAGCCTTCCGCAATTCGGCAACTTCATATGCGTCTGCACCTGACTGAAGGCTGCTGCGCGAGTCGGCGGATCCTGAAACGGCTTGTACGTCCGTTTTAATCTCACAGCCTTCTGTTGTAGCGGCAAACGCAATATTGGCAGCTCTTGAGCGCAGCATGGCATCTCTGTCGCTTTGCATTGCACATGTACTGGTGAAACACAAAGCCATTGCAACCAGAATTGCCACGCGGTTTCTTCGCGTTCGAGCTTGCATAATTATTCTCCAATATATCAATCTCACCGGGTTTGCCCGGCTTTATTTCCCCAAGATTGCAGTGGGGATTTTGTCTATACGTTTGTGTCCTCCCTTCGCCGTCCAGTCGATCCCAATCCGACCTTTCAGCGCGCGCCATTGTGGGAACGACGCGTTGTTCTGCGTCGCAGTTTTACTGCGTACATCTCTCTGGTTGGCTGATATTTCTCACATTGCGGAGATGTGCTCCGCAGGTTTTCTGCGGGAGAGGGTGGCTGTTCGCGCACCGCTCTGATACAACATGAGACAGCATAACCGAAAGAAAACAGTCCGCACAAAGCGGAAACAAGTACGTTTACCTCCTTGACATCCCATTCCCTTTCAGCTTGATTTCGTTGAAATCAAAACCTGAATTACGCATTTGGACCATACGGTACAAATTTCTTGGGATCGTAATTAACAGGGCGGCCTGTTTTGTAATAGGCCTTAGGGTACAGCACATTTTCATTTAACGTGGCATTCTCTGTTCCCTCTTTTGGGTCTTCGCCGGCACGAACTTCTCGACACATCAGGATCAGCTTGGCATTGGCGACCAGTCCGTTGCACGTGTACAGCGACAAGAGTTGATCTCCATACTTCACATCGACATCTGTGTTGATCATTGTGCGTTTCTTTGCTTCGTTCACATAATCATAAAACGCTTTCTCGTCCTCGAAATCGAGTGTATTCCAGCAATCGAAAGCATATTCAGAGGTGTAATCTTCGCCGTCTACGATAAAGACCGCAAAAATCTTGAACTGATAGTCCCGATAGAGCGAGGAATAATTGACGATCGGATGCTGGCTGTAGAATGACGGATTGTTGATATAATCGCGCAGACTTCCAAACATCGTTTTATTATTCATGTTGTGTCCGTAAATGAAAACATTTTCGGAATTGTCGTAAACACGACGGTGATCGACTACTTCATCAAAGTGATTCCGGAAATCCATAAAGATACAGCCGGATTTACTCTGCTCCTGCATAAAGGTGCGATAGAGATAGTAGTCATTGGGGTTCAGATTCGGATCGCTTAAACTTTGTTTCTGAACGACGGGATAGCTGACCAGCGTTCCCTCGATGTTGATATAGCCAACAGCATCGGGGTTCAGCGGATAAAGCGTCTCGCCGTAATGATTGAATTCGAGCCAATCAATTTCACCGGATTCAAGCTCTTTCTGTTCGTTGTCAACTGAAAAACCTCGATTCGCTCTTGACGCCTCGATCCGTGCCTGCAAATCCTTATACATCTGCTTCGCCTTGTACAGGTCGATATAGTAGCTGCTGATCAGGAATGTACAAACACCGACGACCACCAGAGCAACCGAAAAGACAATCTTTCGGAATGACTCAAACAGGGAATCGCCCTTCCACGGTACAAAAAATTTAAGCACTTCCTTAAAGGTATAAGATTTACGCTTTTTCTTTCGTCCATCCTTCTGCTGCCGCGGCACTGCCTGCGCGTCAACCGCCTCCTGAGTCACCGTTTGCGTCTCAGGTCTTGGTGTTCTCGTATGCCGTACTACAGCCTTTGGTTGTTCTGCTCTTGCAGTAACGACCGCATCCCGTCGAGTTGTTTGCTCGGCGGATACATCCGGACGACCGGAAGAATATTCGACATTCGGTTGTTCATCGGTTCTGCTGCGACGTTTTGCTTCGACTTCTTCTAAAATTTCCGAAATGTCGTCCCGATTACGACTCTGCCCTCGTTCCGTTTCCAGAAGGACATCTCTCAGACGATCCTCCGCTGAATTCTCCGCACGTACCGCGGCACCCTTCAGCATCCGATGTGCTCCGTATGTTCTTCTCGTCCCGTTCTGACTGACATCCGCCCGAAGCGGGGAATCATGTTCGGGTACTGCATTCTGCGCACCTGAAGTTTCCTTCGGTTCATCAGAGCAGCTAGGTTCTTGATATGGATTTTGCTTAATATCCATTATGAACGCCTCCATCATTTGCAGTAACTTTGTTCCGGACAGACATAGTAGCAATGCCGTCCATTACATCGCCTTTGCACAGGTAATGCTTTGAGAGTCTGTACATCTCTCATTTGCAGTCATTCTCCGAATCGGAGATCACATTCATGAAATTTCACCGGTTATGCCGATTTCCCGACAGCAGCATTGCCTCCAACCGACAGAAACCGTTTCAACAAAACAGCCGAAAGTTCCGCTGTTCTGCGCCGGAATCCCACCTGCCGGTTAGCCGTTGGATTCATGCACTGTGTCACCGGCAAGCCGGCAGAGCACAGTCCGGAAACCACTGATTCACCGGACAAGGATATGAAGCGAGTTTCGCTCCATCCGGTCAGGGCAGCCGCAGCACCGATTACAAAACACGTGATGCGCCTGACACTGATGTATCGTTCAGAGAACAGATTTTCCGAACAATCAAAGATACGTCCGCAATTTACCTATTCTCATATGATATTGTACTACATCAGGCGGCATATTGTCAAGTCACGCCCGTGACATTTGTGATACAAACTAATTTCAACATCAAAATCGAACGCGTTCCTTGGCATTTACACCAAATTTCACTTTTACGCATTAAAGTGTCTATCCGCATCAATTTTCGATAGAACCGACGCTCAAATTGCTTGATTTTCCGAAATATGCTGTGCAAACACTTTTTTATTCGCGCCGGCAATCGCCGCTTCCACCATCGGTGCAAAATCAACCAGAGCCTGCGCCGCAGCAACGTCATCCAGACGCGGACGGAGCTTCGGATGCCGCGGTGTAAAGACCGTGCAGCAATCCTCAAAGGGCTGAATCGAAATATCAAATGTATCAATTTTGCGTGAAATATCAACGATTTCGGTTTTATCCATGCCCACCAGCGGACGCAGCACCGGCATCGTTGCAACCGCATCCGTGCATTGCAGCGCCGGAAGCGTCTGGCTGGCAACCTGTCCGAGGCTCTCACCCGTGATAATCGCGCCGCAGTCCTCGCGTTCTGCCAGCTTGCACGCGATTTCCATCATCAGTCGGCGCATCAGGATCGTGAAATATTCCTCCGGACAATTCCGCTGTAATTGCTCCTGAATCTCCGTGAACGGCACGCAATAAAACGCCATACTGCCGCACCACGGCGTCAGTTTTTCACATAACTGCTCGACTTTCAGCAATGCGCGTTCCGAGGTATAGGGCGGCGATGCAAAGTGACAAGCTGTAATCCGCAGACCGCGCTTTGCCATCATATACGCCGCAACCGGGCTGTCAATACCGCCGGAGAGCAGCAGCATCGCATTGCCGGCAGTGCCGACCGGTAAGCCGCCTGCGCCCTTTTCACGCGCCGCATGAACATAAGCATTCAGATCGCGAATCTCTACCGTCACGGTCACATCCGGATGATTGACGTCAACGGTCAGATGCGGATAATTTTCCAGCAAAATACCGCCAAGCTCTGCACAAATCTGCGGCGATTTCATCGGGAATGCCTTATCCGAACGCTTTGCCTCAACCTTGAAGGTCTTTGCGGCATTCAGTGCCTCCGCAAGGTACGGAACTGCACGATCGGAAATATCATCAAATGATTTTTCGCAGACCAATGCACGGGCAAGCGCCGCAATGCCGAACACCTTTTTCAGGCGGGGCATCGCTTCTGCCAGCAGCTCGCCGCTGGCTTCATCGTTTTCCGCTTCCGGCACAATGTAAATCGTAGACTGCGCCTTGGAGTACGAAAATTTACCGAGCTTCTTCAGCCGATACCGAATATTTCGCAGAAGCACATCCTCAAAGGAGCTTCTGTTCAGCCCCTTGAGCGCCATTTCGCCGTATTTTACCAGAATAATCTCTCTCATCTCATAAACCTCATTCTATTATAATAGTATATTTCCGGATAAATCCGAAACCGGTTCTGCCATCGTTTAACGCTTGTGTACAAGCTGTTCCTGCGCCGCTTTGAGCGCGGTGCAGAGCGCGGTCACCTCGTCAGCCGTATTGTCCGCACAGAAGCTGACGCGCAAGGTGCTGTCGGCAAGGTCCTGCTTGACCCCGAACTGTTGCAGCACGCCGCTTTGCTTGCCCTTGGAGCAAGCCGAACCGCTTGACACGTAAATCTCACGGTCGGAGAGAAAATGCAGCATTGTCTCCGAACGCAGTCCCTTCACCGAAAAACTCAGAATATACGGGCTTCCATCCTCCGGAGAATTGATCGCGATACCGTCCAGCGCCGAAAGCTGTCGGATACACTCGCTGCGCAAGCCACTGACATACGCAGACCGTTCTGCAATCGTATCACGCAAATCACTTGCCGCTGCGCCAAATCCGACAATCAGCGGCACCGATTCCGTACCCGGCCGCAAGGTGCCCTCCTGTTCGCCGCCCTTCATCAGCGGTGTCAGGCGAATCCCCTTCTTATGATACAGCGCACCGACACCCTTGCAGGCATGAACCTTATGTCCGCTGACCGTCAGCAAATCCGCATTCAGCTTCGTAGGATTCACTGTCAGCTTCAAGAAGCCCTGTACCGCATCGCAATGCGTCACGACCTGAGGATATTCCCGCTTGATCTGCGTAAACGCTCGCTGCACCGGAAGCACTGCGCCGATCTCATTGTTGACAAGCATCATGCTGACCAGACAGGTCGTATCGTCCACCGCCGCCGCGATATCCTCTGCGTGAAAAACGCCCTGCGCGTCCGGTGCGACCCGGATGACCTCATAGCCCTCAGACTCCAGCTGGTCAAACGCGCCCTTGACAGATGCGTGCTCCACGGTCGTTGTTACGACGCGGCGTTTCCGTTTGCCGTATGAATACGCTGCGCCGCGGATCGCGAGATGGTTGCTCTCCGTTGCGCCCGATGTAAATGTGATTGCAGCACTCTCGCATCCGAGCACTGCGGCGATCTGCTTGCGCGCCTGCTCCATCCGCAGCTGCGCCTCCAATCCGAATCGGTGCAGCGAGGACGGATTGCCGTACACTTCGCGCATCATTTCACCCATCGCGTCAAGACAAATTTGCCCCGGTCGCGTGGTTGCGGCAGAATCCAGATAGATCGTCATAATTTGAGAATCCACTCCCTCAATTTAACTCTGACTCTATTATAACATACTTTTTCGAAAATTGCAAAAAATTTTTTTGAAAAAATTGCGAAAATCCCTTGACAAATCTCCGGATATGTGATATAATAACAAAGTCGCAGGGAGATAGCGACAAGGATGTGCGGATATGGCGGAATTGGCAGACGCGCATGGTTCAGGTCCATGTGATAGCAATATCATGGAGGTTCAAGTCCTCTTATCCGCATCCTAAATCCCTCATACAAAAGTATGAGGGATTTTTCATTCGCAGGTGTAGTTTAATGGTAAAACATCAGCTTCCCAAGCTGAGGTCGGGGGTTCGATTCCCCTCACCTGCTTCAACGTATAAGTACGTAAATACATTATTTTTATGCTCCTGCTATCGTTTTATGGCAAGTAAATCTCAAGCTATGCACAGCAAATTCAGCTTATTGCACACTATTTGTGCAATTACTTGCCACGAAACTTGCCACGAAACTCAATTAAAGAATGAAAAAAGACGGGATATTTTGAAATGCTCCCCTTTTGTTAGACAATGTGGTATAATAAAGATATACCGGAAATCAAGTCTAACGAAAGGGGACATTTTTATGCCAAAAGGAATACCGAACAAGAATTATCCGCTGAGATAAAAAAACAAGCGAAATCAAAAGGAGTTCCAATAAAGAAAATGCTATCGGATTGCGAACTGAATGTTAATTATTTATCTCAAATATCAGACAAAAAAGGTGTTTCTCATATCGGTCTTTGCAAAATCGCAGACTATCTTGATGTATCACTCGACTTTCTTTTGGGAAGAGAAACGAAAAGCACCCCGAATAATGATATCCGGAGTGCTGTTATCGAGCGTGTCAACTTGCTTTCAGACGTTCAGGCGGCTCAGCTTCTTGCGTTTCTTGAGTCGATAACGAAGGAATAATGC
>JAZNTW010000040.1:0-18300 GCA_045591925.1 Oscillospiraceae bacterium | reverse complement strand
GCCCCCAGCGAAGGGGGCGACATTTCCCTAAACGGTCTTGTGATTATATCGCAAGCGATTTCAATCCACGCCCCCAGCGAAGGGGGCGACCGAACGTGTGAATAAAACACAATATCTAACAAATATTTCAATCCACGCCCCCAGCGAAGGCGGCGACAGTGGTTCTCCTGTGTCATTTATATACCATTCGTATTTCAATCCACGCCCCCAGCGAAGGGGGCGACTGCATCAATAATATAATCATTATAAGCAGATTCCATTTCAATCCACGCCCCCAGCGAAGGGGGCGACGTGGATATTGCGACAAGATTGGATATACACACAATCATTTCAATCCACGCCCCCAGCGAAGGGGGCGACAATCACACCGCAGGGGATTATATACCCCTTTCGATTTCAATCCACGCCCCCAGCGAAGGGGGCGACGGGTAATATCCTGTACCAGTGCCGGAGCGTTTTATTTCAATCCACGCCCCCAGCGAAGGGGGCGACTACTCCGATCATTGAAAACGCTGAGGGCATGCATTATTTCAATCCACGCCCCCAGCGAAGGGGGCGACTTTACCACACTCGCACTACGTGCCACCTATTGGCATTTCAATCCACGCCCCCAGCGAAGGGGGCGACTCGAGAAACAGAAAGCCCCGCAGAGCGTACACAAATTTCAATCCACGCCCCCAGCGAAGGGGGCGACGTATCAGGTAAGTTAAGAAAAGATAAGGTTTCTTATTTCAATCCACGCCCCCAGCGAAGGGGGCGACGGATCCCTGACGACCTTCAAAAATGATAAGGCCATATTTCAATCCACGCCCCCAGCGAAGGGGGCGACAGCAACAAGAACGCAATAATCATCATCATCATACTATTTCAATCCACGCCCCCAGCGAAGGGGGCGACATTACCATCAATATCCATAATATGATGCAAAATAATTTCAATCCACGCCCCCAGCGAAGGGGGCGACTGTACACGCATATCATTTGCTTATGTGGCTTTTGCATTTCAATCCACGCCCCCAGCGAAGGGGGCGACCGGCAAGCGCGAAAGATTGCATTGCTTTGTCTATCATTTCAATCCACGCCCCCAGCGAAGGGGGCGACATCAGCCCGTAAATATCTGTCGGAGTGATATTTTTATTTCAATCCACGCCCCCAGCGAAGGGGGCGACTACAGTCACATCTCCACCGTAACAGCCACCATCTATTTCAATCCACGCCCCCAGCGAAGGGGGCGACGTTGCGGCGCACCGTGCGCCGCAACTCGATATGATATTTCAATCCACGCCCCCAGCGAAGGGGGCGACATACTTGTATATTTGATTGACGGTATGCGCATTTTATTTCAATCCACGCCCCCAGCGAAGGGGGCGACGTTGCATCTCCGCGCGGTGTTGGATGTTCGAAATGATTTCAATCCACGCCCCCAGCGAAGGGGGCGACCAATCCAGATAAATTATCACCTAACTGCAATTCTATTTCAATCCACGCCCCCAGCGAAGGGGGCGACAGCAAAAATGCTGATAACAGAAACAGGATTTCTCCTGCTGTTTTCACATCTTTGACAAAAATCCGTTTTGTATACCGATGGAAACACCGGTTCGAATGGGGATTTACCTGCAAAACGCAGTGCGAATCCCCTAGCTGTTTTCTGTTTGCTTCCGGTTCGCACTAGAGAATCAGCGGTTCGTCGACCTTGATTGCCTCTTTTGCACCGTGATGCTCTGCCTTTGCACGCTGATTCTCATTCAGATAATAAAAACGCAGAGAATCCTTCTCATCGTCAATCTCATGCAGGAGCTTTGCCTTTAATTCACGCCATTGCGCTGCATCTGCCTGACATTCAAAGACAGAATTCTGTACCCTGACCCCGTAATTGACACAGAGCTTTGCAATCCGGCGCAGCCGTTTCCGTCCCGCAGCATCTTCAGTATTGACATCATAGGTTATCACAATAAACATGATTTCACTTCCATAAAAACGGCGGATATGTATCCAGATCGCCGCGCAGAAAACGTGCAAGCAGAAGTGCCTGTGCATAAGGCAGCATTCCCCATTGAACCTTCTCTTCGAGAAACGGATGCCGCAGTTCATCGTCTTTGCGCTTCTGCCATGCTGTGAGGAACACTTTTCGTCCCGCATCATTCAGAAGAACCGCACCGTCCTCGCGCTGTTCAAAATGCTCCGGCGCAACTGTTCGTTTGTTGATCAGTGTCAGAACAAAACGGTCACACATCAGCGCACGGAATTCCTCAACCAGATCCAATGCGAGCGAACGTCTGCCCGGCCGGTCTGTATGCAGAAATCCGACATACGGATCCAGTCCGACGGCTTCCAGCGCAGATGTGCACATACCCGTGCAAAGCGAATATGCAAAGGAAAGCAGCGCATTAACACGGTCAAGCGGCGGCCGCCTGCTTCTGACCGTAAAACGGAAATCATCTTTTTGCTGCAAAATCATATCATCAAATACGGAAAAATAGACGCTTGCCGCCTCGCCTTCTATCCCGCGCAGACTGTCAGTATCCGGCGCAGACATTGCTGATTGCATCGCATTTTGCAAATACTGCGATTTCTCTGTGAACAGCGTCGTATCAATCCGCATTTCATGATCACGAATCGTTCGTTCCAGTGTCCAGCGGCTGTTATACAGCTTTGCCGCAATCATATTCCGTGCGAGCGTCAGACTTTGCTCCGGATGATCAGCGATGCGGTACTGTGTCCGGCGCAGCAGTACATTCCCGTTAACTTCGCCTTCTACGCGCGCAAGAAACTTTCCGGAGCGCGACATAAACACCAGCTCGCGTGATTCGGATACACATTTTCCCATGAGCGCCGGACTTGCACCGCTGCATCCGAACGCCATGATACGTTCCAGATTATGCAGCGGAACGCGCGCGATCTCCTGCCTCTCTGCTGAAATTACAATATTTTCACCGTCCAGCGAAAGATATCTGTCCGGCGTTGTGATATAAAGTGTATTGAGCAGCTTTTTCATAGATCGCCGCCTTTCAGTGCTTCAGCAAGATAATCTGCGGCGCTGCGTTTCTTTTCCAGTACCGGCAGACAGATGTCTTTCAGCGAACATGCATTACATGCTTTTGTGCGTTTCACTTTCGGCGTATACTGCCTCCGGAACAACTCATGCATTTCTGCAATCATTACAGCAGTTCGTTCACGCAGCGCTGCATCCAACGTGATTGACTGTCTGCGGCGTGTTTCTCCATAATACAGATATGCCTGCGGGATTTCACAGCAAAGCATTTCCTCCAGACACATCGCCTGCGCGCAAAGCTGCAGCGCATCGCAGTCATTCTCTTTCGGCTTACCGCGTTTATATTCAACTGGTATCACCTGATAGGTGCCGTCCAGTCCACTAAGATGAATGCCGTCCGGTGATTTGTGAAATTCCACAATATCACATTCTCCGCTGATGCCGAGTTCCGCTGATGATACCTTCATTGCACGTGTGATGATGACATCGCGGCGTTTCTCACGAAATGTGCCGTCATGCGCTCTGTCATGCATAATCCTGCCGTCAGCAGTCCTGTAGTTTTCATCCCATTGCTGTTCAATATGAATCAAAGCCCACTGCCTGCGGCAGAATGCAAAATGCTGCAGGCCGGAGAGCATCAGGTAATCCTCTTCGCGAAACATCACATCAGATCAATGATCTCCGGTTTCACGCCGTTGATCTCAGCAAGCGTAATGTCGTAATCATCAAAGGAACGCGGCGCAGAAACACCGTCCTTCAGTTTGATCTGCAGTGCACGGTGCACTTTTGCCGAGCTGACCTTCGGCGTTTTGCAGTCATGCTCCCACCAGTAAACGCGGCAGACTTCCATGCTTCCTTCCGGTCTGGCGGAGGATGCATCGTTCTCAAACAGCGTGCAGAGTGCTTCTTTGATTTTGGCTGCATCTTCTTCAGAAAAGCCGGTTTTCTCAGCAAGCTGACAGTTGATGCTGCCGTGGATGACATACAGCCCGAATGCGACACGATGCTTCATGCCCATCGTATCAGAGGCTTTGCTCTCCTTGCCGCTTTCGCCGTTGACGCTCTTGGTGATCTGCATGCTGATAATATCCACAGGTGAAATGCTGATCGCCTGCTGAATGCTGACCGGTCCACGAACACCGATCGAAACCTCATCGCCTTTGAATGCAAACAGCTGTCCGAAGCTGCGTACATCCATCCACTCTGCACACGCAGCCTTGGTGAACGCTTCGCGGTCTGTTTTCTTGCCTTTCATAATATCCTTAAGCGCGGCATTCTGGTTTGCACGGGCGTGCAGGGAATCGCAGCCGTCATCGCATCGATCGTCAGACTGTACAAAGATTTTTTCGCCCAGATCCTGCAGGCGGTTGCGGATCTTGCGCTTGATGCAGACATCGGAGATCTCGCCGCATCCGTCGAATGTTTCGCGGGGACGGTTTCCGTTGAGCGGATCGCCGTTCGGGTTTGCGTTTGTCGCGGTGATGATCACCGAAAAGTCGATTTTATGATTCAGCATAGTTTACTCCTCCTCTTTTTTCTTGTAGATCTCAGCATTGAAATGATGATAGCCCAGCAGATATGCCGGAGAAAGCGGACTGTTATCTGAAAAGTCGCTCAGCTTGAACTTTGACATGACCTCGTTCAGCATCTTCTCATATCGAATGCTTTTTGCTCCGAGTTTGACCATGTAGACACGGATCTGCTTTTCAATAACCGCCCAGGTCGCATTCGGACGCTTGGCAAACATGTTCCAGTAGCGCTTTGCATTGGTCACGCGCTTACCTCTGTCCGCTTCATCATAGGCAGCATTTTCTGCCGCATCAGCGATTGCAAGCAGACAGCCATAAAGGTAGCTGCGGTCGGTTTCATTCGGATCATAAGCCATAGATATAACCCCTTTCTTCCGGTCAATATTATATTTTCGGATCATACCGCATGCAGTTTCCAGCACTTGCCGGAAACATTTATCATACGACAGCGGATTGGACGCCTTTTGCATCAGCTTCTGAACGATATCTGCTGGCAGTTTTCGCCCCTGAATGATACACGGCAGAAGCCGCAGCACATTGTCCTTGATGATCTCCGGCTTTGCCTCAGGATATCCTTTGCTGTTTTCCAGACCATAAGCACAGTTTATGATATCGCGTACTGCAAACGAGTTCAGCCGCCTGACATCCTGTTTCGGATAATACCGCAGAGCAGAGGTTTCTTCATGCCATTTGCACAGCTGCTCCAGCAGGCGGGAGTGTTCCATTTCTTCATAGATCGCAATGGAAAGCCGCCCTGTGGTTGCGGCATCCACACCCATGAGCATGACCTTGCTGTCATATGCAAAGTCCTTTGTGCCAAAAATCTGCTTGCGGAGATAATCCTTGTAGAGCGGCTCGGTATCCGGTTTGATCTCCTCACAGAAGTATTCGTCATCCTCCGGATCACAGGCTGCATTCAGAACGGCAGGCGGCTCTGCAAGGCTGCTTGTCCAAACAATCAGCTGCAATGTGTCAAATTGCATGTATTCCCTGCGTTTACCGGATTCCTGTACACTGATGCCCTGCCTCTGGATCAGCCAGCGAAGTGCATTGTGCATCTTCTGAGAGAAATCATAGCTGACGGAGATTGCTTCCTCTTTTTTTGCAAATCGTCCGCGGTAGGTAAAGCCACTTTCGTCGTTCGCGGAGATCAGCTTTGCCTTATCTCCGGTGTTCCGGATTTTTGACGGATGCTTATATGTGACCGAGCCGGTTTCGCCGGTCGCATAGCAAAGATCTGTCTGTTCGCTTTCGCTGCCGTTCCATGCAATAAAGCAGTCATACAGTGACTTATCCAGCCATGTTTCGGGTGTGTCACCGAATACACGGAACCGTACGAATGCATCCCCCTGAGCAATTCCGGAAATCATGACTTTTTCGGCGAGATTTCCGGTTTCTTCGTCAACTGTCAGCACATGGCTGCTGATCAAATCTTTCATCAGTGTTCCCTGCGAAATATATGCATAAACTGCATCGACTGCCGGGTGCGTATACGGACTGCCACGCCATCTGCCGAGCTGCTCCAAATACGCCTGCACATACTTTGCGTTGTCTTTTCCGGTATACTGTGCATAATCTCCGCAAAGATAAATGAGCTTATCTGCAAACGGCATGGCGCAGACACCGCTGGTCCGGCTGCCGGAATCTTCCGTGACCGGAATGATCGTATTAAGCCCTTCTTCTTTGGTCAATCCCTTAGCCGAAACAAAGCTGCCGTCCTGCTTCAGCGTGATCTCGATCTGTGCATTTGCGGTGGAATGCGAAACCGGAAGTAGCACCGTTCCGTCATTGTGTTCGACACCGCATTGCTGCTCATAAACCTTATAAAGCTCCTGCGTCCAGCTCAAGATCATCACCTCCCAGCAGATCCAGCTCCGGTTCATTCACGCCAGAGAAATTGCCGTGTTCTTGTCCGAACGGCTTGATCTCCATCTCCTTGATATGCCGCTTGATTATACAGTCCTTCGGCGGCAGAAAATCAATGACGCCGTTTTTCATAACAGGCTGCCAGAACCGGACGGTCAGAAGCCCTTTGTCGTCCTCGTTTTCGGCTTCATCGGCATAGGTAAAACCGTGCAGCATCAAACTGTATGGAATCTCTCCGGCGTTGTCATATGCACCTTCTCCCGTTCCGAATACGCACGGTTCTGCATAGCCCTGACATTCCCGCGTACCAAGGAAAATATCACGTCTGCCGCCGCGCTCGATCATGCGCCTTGCAATGTTGTGGTGTTTATGCTCATTACGGTCACATTCCAGTTCCGGACGGTTCAGGTTCCATTCAAAGTGCGCCCGCACCTGATAGCAGACATCCTCAAGATAGGTATAGTAAGCGAGGTCATTACCACCGCCGTACTTGATTGGCCGGATTCCCTTGCGCACTGTCCGGATTGGATTCATAATGCGCACGGCGTCGATGTACCAGATCAGAGTCGGCTTCCAATAGATGCTGTGCAGGATGCCTTTGAGCGCCTCGTAAGTCGGAATCATGTATGTGCAGCGTTCACCGCCTGTGCGTGTAAGCACATCGGTAAACAACGCATATTTTCCGCTGACCTGAAATTCAACGGTGTTGCGGTGAATTGGTTTGTCCATATCGGATCACTCCTTTCAGCTTTCGTTACAGCAGTAATACTTCGTGTTCGCCGCCTTCCAGCGTGATGCCGTAATCGGCGTGATAAAAACGCTTGTCCAGAACCTGGACAGGACAGCTCTGTTCATGGCCGCAGTACAACGTATGAATCGCATCTTCCTGATCCAGCTGCCGTTTGGCACCGTCATAAATGCTGACGGCATATTTCTGTGCCTGCCGTAGCAGCTTCATGACCGCTTTGGGATCCAGTTCGCTGCTGAGTGCTGCAATCAGCTTCTCTGCATCTTCATTATATGGGACGATTACATCGGTCGTACGAGACTCTATCACCTCAAACAGATTCCCAGCCGTTTTGAATGCCTGCCCGCAGAATTGCAGATTCCCGTTGCGTGTCATATTGACACGGTTATAATTCAGCGAAAGCAGATTGATGAGGTCACGATCAACGGTATCCTTCAACGGATAGCGCAGTAGATCGCGGTAATTGCGGTTCTGTGCATTACGGTATAACCGCTGAAAATAGTCAGACATCAGCGGAACACTCAGGAAATCCGTATCTTCCGGTTGATCAAGCAGCTGCTCAGAAATGTTCTGCGCCTCCTTGATCTCTGCAAGGCTGCCGAGTTTTTCCTCGTATAGGCGCAGAATATAGACCGGGCATTCCAGGGGATATTCGCCGTTCCGGTTACAGCGTCCTGCTGCCTGTGCAGCATTGTCCATACCCGCCATAGAGCGCACCACACAGCCGAAAGAAATATCTACACCCGCCTCAATCAGCTGTGTTGTGACACAGATCACAGGTTCTTTTGCTGCCAAAGCCTGCTTTATTGTTTTGATCCGTTCCCGGCGGTGCTGCGGACACATATTCGTACTGAGATGAAACACTTTCGTATCCGGAATATCCTTTAAGCGCAGATATAATTCCTTAGCCGCACTTTTTGTGTTCACGACTGTCAGAAGACTGCTGTGCAGAAGAAACTGCTCTGCACAGAACTCTGCTGCTTCATCATAGGAATAACTGCCGGTCTTTTTCTGCCAGATCAGTTTGGTTCGGCGGAACACATCAAAGTCCTCTGTGGTATTACCGGTCATGCTGCCGTTTTCATCTATCAGCAGCGGAAACCTGCTCAGCAAATCAAACGGCGGCTGTGTGGCCGAGCAGAGCACGATCGTGCTGCCGCAGATCTGAGACAGAAAATTCATAGCCAGATTGAATAAGTACACGCACTTTAACGGGATCGACTGCACCTCATCTATGATGATGACCGCACGGGACAGCCGGTGCATTCTGCGTACAGAACCAGTCTCGCCTGAGAACAGTGCGTTCAGAAACTGCACCATTGTCGTCGCAATGACAGGCGTATCCCATTTTTCTGTCCGGAGCTCATATTCATGCAGAAGTTCATCATCTTCGGTTACTTCTGCCAACATATCAGAATGATGCTCTAGAAAGGACGCTTCTCCAGCAATCTCACGGATCACATCGCTGTTCTGTTCCAGAATGGACATGAACGGCGCGATATAAATGATTTTTTCAACTGGGTGCCGGTTCGCATATTCAATCGCAAACCGGAGTGAGGAAAGCGTCTTTCCGCCGCCGGTCGGTACGATCAGCTTGCAAATATGCACATCATGATTTGCAAATGCGGCACAGCGGTCAGAAATGCTCTGACGCTGCACGGAGATCGGATCGGTTTTCCCGACAAAGGAATCCAGCTTCTGCTGCAACCGCTGCTGCATATCCTGCCAGAGTTTTGCAGTATCAAATTCTGCTTCTGTTTTTGTGTCGGACATAAAATCAGCGGTATTCGTCCGATCGGCGTCAATCAGAATGGATTGCAGCAATCGTTCCAGCATACCGAGGTAAAAGGCATAGGATTCTTTCTTTCGTCCATTATCAGCGATATATTCGGAAAGCTCCCGCAGCTTTTTTCGGAGTGGGACGACCTCTGCAGTCGCACCATCAAGTGCTGTACGGATATCCGGAAGAAACGATGTTTCCTGAAGATTCTGCATGATTTCCGAATAGTATTTTTCCTTTGTGATCCGTATATGATAAGTGCCTTTTGCATTATCGTCTACCCAGTCGTGAAGACCATGATGTGATAATATGACTCGACCAATCAGTGAGGCTGTATTATTCAGTTTTTTGTCATCCGTCAATTTTGCAGCAGATTCTATATATTTTGCACCGGCAAAGCTGTGATCAAGTTCACCGCGGCGAAAGGAGCCTTCACCGTGTATATAAGAATTGAAATCTACTGTTAATTTTCCGATATCATGTAAAAATGCGGCCAATTCAGCGGTTTTAGATAGGCCAATCATTACTCCGAACTTTGCAGCCAGACCGGCAGTTTCCCGACAGTGTTCAACAACTGTCTGTTCGCTGCCGTCTGAAGGACGGATATGCGCTGTGTAATTCACAATTCTCCTCCCATTAAAATTTACATATTTTTTTAATATTATAACATGTTTATATGCACTTGTCAAGAAAACTATGTGCAGAAAAGTGCACACCATCATGTGCTTTATTTCTATTTCTTCGTTATAGATCTGAGAATTGTCTTTCATAGGAATATAGAATAATGGGGTTGATACCTAACTCCATTTTTACAATATAAGGACATAGTTAAAGCAGCCCCCGCGGGGGCTGCTTCGCTTTCTAAGGTCACTGACTCAGGATTGACCAATTATCCCGCTGCTCACATACCAATCGGAATCCCATACCCGTGATGCTTTTCACATGATAGCAAAAGGCATTCATCTCATAAGGGCCACTATGAAACAGCTTTCCGTTCTGCAGATTGACTGAATGCAGCAGGATGTGCATATGAAAATGCGATGAATCCGGATCTGCAGGATGCACCATCCAGATCAGTTGATAATGATCCTTGAAAAAAGCCGCGATTGCAGGTGCATTTTTCATGGCAAATTCAGCGTTATCCGTCCATCCATCAAAAGAAACCACGATATGGATCAGCGGATTCGTACTGGTCTGGTTAAAGTACCGCTTTACGGCTTCCATTTGCGAGTAAGCGGTCTCAGGATCATATGGATTTAGTCCAAAACCGCCGCGCGAGATCTCCCGTTCCCGTCCGTAGAAGCACATATTCCAAAGATAAGGCATTCCAGCATCCGAGTGCCGGATGAATTTCACAATATTCTCCATTGTGCATCCCCCTCTCTGCGAAGTTCAAGGGCAAGTGTTGGGTTTTCTGATTCACAGGCATCAGCTGCTTGATTGATCAGGTTCTGGAGATGCATAATTTGCAGCGGCGTGATTCGTTTATCATCATGTACCGCTGCTTCGACCACAAATGCACTTACACTCATGTTACGGTCAAGGGCTTTTTGTCGGATGATTTCGTACTGAGCCTGTGTCATTCGTGTCGGAACCCGCCTTGTCTTCTTTTCTTCTTCGGATTTCATTGAAATTCCTCCTTTTCGGTCTTTGTATGTTATAATATAATAATAATTACAGGTAACTCACTACGTTCGTTATCGTTTTGTATGACAAAATCGACGAAATGAGTTCCTATTATCATATAGTATGACATTTTTTGACCTTATTTCAAGATTTTTTAAATCTATAAATATATATAATTAATATGAATGCACAGCGCATTTGCATTCAAATCACATGAAGGGAGGCTTTTTTTCATGTTCAACAACTCGCGCTATCTCACTGCCGGCGTTGCAGCAACCATTCCGGAATGCATGCAACTGTTCATCTGGCAATGCATCGACCGTCTGCCGGATGAACGGGACTATTTGCAGGTGTTCCGGCTGGAACCCTTTGGTGGGATGCAGCAGATTCGGCACACATCCGAGCAGCCTGAGCATCATATGCTCTATATGCTGCCGACGAATGCACCTGTCACCACCAAAGTATATGTCATTGACAGCGAAACCTATTGCACCATGCTTTTAGCAGAAGAGTATTGAAGCCCCGCCTTAAGTCGGGTAGCCATAGAGAAGTTTTCCAAAAACAATGGTTATTGACTGAACGACGGCTAATGAAAACAACGTATAAAGGCAACATTGCAAAACGCAGTGTTGCCTTTATCTATTGACAAATCCCATGATATATGCTATAATCAAAACAAATGTTACGCAACAACTGTTGCACAAGGAGATTAAAAATGCCGCCAAAAGCTAAATTTACAAGAGAAGAAATCATTGAAGTTGCTCTTGACCTTGCCGCAGAAAAAGGAATAAAAGCGCTTACTGCCCGTGAGCTTGGCTCAGCACTCGGCACATCTTCCCGCCCGATATTCACCGCTTTTCAGAATATGGAGGAGGTTTTACAGGAAGTGCGAACAGCCGCCGTTGCCCGATTCAGTGCTTACGCAAAGAAAGCGGAGCAGTTCACGCCCGTGTTCAAGCAGGTAGGCTTGCAGATGATAATGTTTGCCTATGAACAACCTAAACTGTATCGCTTACTGTTTATAAGCGAAAAGCCCGAAGCACAAACATTTGATGATATTTATAATAACTTGGGTGAGATTGCACCGTTGTGCGTTGAGGTTATTCAGCGTGATTATGATTTGAGCTATGATAGTGCAATGCTGTTGTTCAAGCAAATCTGGATTTATACCTACGGTGTGGGAACATTGATTGCTACGGGAATGTGCAGTTTCACTATGGAGGAAATTCAAGATATGCTAAGCCGTGAGTTTGTGGCAATGCTTATGCTGATTAAATCAGGCAAGGCAGAAAGTTTTACTACTATTCCCGAAAAAAGCTAGGGAAAATAAATAGGAGTTCAATATGCTTGGAAAAACAGTAACAGTAAAAATCGACAGACCTATGGGTAGCTATCACCCTGAACATAAAGATATTTATTATCCTGTTAACTACGGATATATTGAAGGCATTATCGCTCCTGACGGCGAGGAACAGGACGCTTATCTGCTTGGTGTAAATGAGCCTGTGGGCGAATATACGGGAATAGTTATTGCGGTTATTCACCGATATGATGATGTCGAGGAAAAGTGGGTTGTTGCACCGCAAGGAATGAAATTCACCAAAGAAGAAATCAAGGCGCAGACTTATTTTCAGGAGAAATATTTTAAGTCGGAAGTAAGAATATAATCAGGAGGTAGAAAAATGGAACTTATACTGAAAACCGAAAGATTGATTTTAAGACCTTTCAAATTAGAGGATGCAGAGGCGATGTTTTACGGATGGGCAAACGATGATGAGGTAACAAAATATCTGACTTGGAATACGCACGAAAGTATTGAAGATACCAAAGCTATACTTAATCAATGGATTCAGGAATATGAAAAGCCTGAACGACTGAATTTTGCTATTACACTAAAGGATACCGCACAGCTTATCGGTGGAATTGATGTTGTCGGTTATCTGAATGGCATTAGCGGAACGCCTGTAATCGGATATAATCTTTCAAGGAAATTCTGGAATAAGGGCTATATGACCGAGGCTTGCAAATGCCTGATTGATTATTTGTTTTCCAAAGGGTATTCTGAAATCAGAATTGATGCAATGGCAGAAAATACTGCTTCTATAAAGGTAATTGAAAAGTGTGGCGGAATATATCAGGGCAGTGAAGAGGAATTTTTCTCTATGAAGAACAAAGCCGCTTTGGTAAACAAGTATATTGTGATGGCAGAAAGCGGTATTTATGAAAACTCTGGAGATGATAGAATGAACATATTAAACCTCGAAACAAAAATGTGGCAAGCGGCAAAAAGCGGTGATAAAACTGCATTCTTACAGCTTGTATCGGCAGACGCTGTTATGGTCTGCGGTGGTTATCGCTGCACAGGTGCGGAGTATGCCGAGTTTATTTCCGATTTCGAAATTTCTGCTTTTGAGATAACGGATTTTGAAATCGTGCTTGAAACAAACGATATTGTGCTGGTGCATTATATCGTCAGAACCACCGCTGACTCTCCCGAAAATGCCGATATGGCAGGAAAATTTCACGTTACGTCAACTTGGCGGAATTTCGACGGTGAATGGAAGCTTGTATTCAATATGGATTCGAGGATTTGGGAGAGGTAATTATGACTGAAAATATTGTAATAAAACACAATGAGCTGACAGCCGAGCAATTTATCGAGCTTTGGAAATCGGTGTGGGATAATCCGCCTACGGTTGAACAAGTAAAGCTCGCTATGAAAAATACAATTTTCAGGGTATCGGTTTACGACGGAGAAAAAATAATCGGTATGGCGAGAATGCTTGGCGATATGGGACTTAATTACTATATAAAAGATGTTGTTGTTCGCCCTGAATATCAGCACAGCGGTATCGGAACAAGACTAATTGATGAACTGTTTCAATTTATTAAAGCAAATGGTGTAAAGGGTACAAATGTATTCGTAGAGCTGTGTGCTGTTCCCGATAAAGTACCTTTTTATCAAAAAATCGGCTTTGATTATAACGACGCTAAACGCCTGAAAAGAATGATAAATATTGAGGAGATATAAATGACAAAACTTTACATAGTAGAAGGCTTGCCCTGTTCGGGAAAAAGCACAGCGGCGAAATTTGTTGCAGAAGTTGTTGAAAAAGGCGGTAGAACGGTCAGCCTTTTTGACGAGGGAAACAGAAATCATCCTGCCGATTATGAGTTCCACGCTTATATCAACAGTGCTGAATTATCGGAGTTTTCCTCCGATGAACAAATACTGATAAAAGAACATTCACAGCAGAAAGCAGACGGCTTTATTGTTTCTCTGTCCGATTTCACGGGTGAACTTTTCGATAAGCTGTTACAGCATAAGATATATGATTTTCTCCCTTGGGAAACTGAAAAGCCGCTTATGCTGGATAAATGGCGGGAGTTTGCAGAACGGGCTGATGAAAACACTGTTTATGTGTTCAACTGCGTTTTTCTGCAAAATCCTATGTGCGAAACAATGATGAGGTTTAATTTGGATTACGAGGAAAGTCTTGCGTATATCAAAGAGATTGCGGAAATAATCGCACCTCTTGAGCCTTGCGTGATATATCTGAAAAATGACGATATTGCCGAAAAAGTAAAGCAAACCGCAACAGAGCGTGAGGGTTGGCTTGACGCTGTTATTGACTATCACATAAACGGCAGTTATGGAAAAAATATAAATGCACAAGGCTTTGATGGTTATATCAGCTGTCTTGAAGAACGACAGAAAAGAGAGCTTGAAATTCTGTCCGAGCTGCCTGTGAAAAGCGTTGTGATTGAAAATGCACACAGGGATTATGAACAGGCGTATGAGAAAATAAGAGAGTTTATAAAAGGCAGTAAATCGCTATGAAAATCTACGATTTCAAAGAACTTGAAAATAAGCAGAAATGGACAGAAAAAATCCGCAGCTGCGACTGGTCAGCAGCGAAATTTCTTGCGGATTTACTGGAACAAAACCGCTTTGATGAAGTCCTTGACGGACAGCTTTTAATAATGACGGACGGCGACAAGCTTGTTTCATTCTGCACGCTCACAAAGCGTGATTGTATCAAGGACGATACCATTTTCCCGTGGATAGGTTTTGTTTTCACCGCACCTAAATATCGTGGAAACAGATACAGCGGAGAGCTTATTTCTCACGCTTGCAATACTGCAAAAGAGCAAGGTTATAACAAGGTTTATCTTGCTACCGACCACGTTGGATTTTATGAGAAATACGGCTTTACTTATATGGAAAGCCGCACCGATATTTACGGCGAGGACAGCAGGATTTACTGCAAGGAGGTTTAATATGAAAAAGAAGATAACCGAGATTAAAGGTGCAAATATGGATATTGATTTTTCCAACAAAAACTTCGGAAACAGCGAGTGCCCTTGGAGTAAGGATGATGGACAGGAGCATAAATGTGCGGTCAAAAACACATCCATCTGCAAATATTTCTGCGGAGTGAAATATCTTGACAGTGTATTGTGCAGTTATCCTAATGAGAATATTGAAGTCTTATAAATTAAACAAAAGGAGGATTTTATTATGAGATTAGACGGTTTTGGTTTATTTGTAAACGATATGGGCAGAATGATACGCTTTTATCGTGATGTGCTTGGTTTCGAAATCAAGGAGGGCGAAAGGCACTTGTAAATGCTGCTCTGAACGCTATGAAGGAGTGCGGAATAAACAAAGTTGCACTTGTTGTTTTTGAGCGAAACGAAACAGGCAATGCTTTCTGGGAAAAACTCGGCTTTACAGTAAGAGATGACCTTATTTATAGGAATATCGCAATTACCGAAATGGTAAGAATTGATACATAACCTGCATACAAAGCAACAAACGGGCGAGCTTTTAAAAACAGAAACTTTTTCAAGAAAGTTCATATTAAAACCTAAATTCAGATGTGAATTTTTTGTGAAATTTTTGCTCGAAAATTGATTTATCTCCACCCGCTACCCTGTGTCAGAAATGATACAACGGAATAAAAATCCTCAGAATTTATGCGGAAAAGTGAAACTCATCCCTAATACACCACCGCCATCTGAGTGTCTGCAAACGGCGTTGTTATGCGATTTTTTGAAAGTTTAAGGGTTGACAAATGTCGGATAATGTTGTAGAATAGTAGATGTGCAGAACAGACGTTTTTGCGTTAGCTCTCTGTAGAGAGTCCTGTAATATATGTGCCGAGCAATACGCTCAGGCGGTACGGCTGCGAACTTTACCGGCTGAATGATAACGGATATATAAAGCCGTTACACTAACATAACTAATTGAATAAGTCTTGGCTCATCAGCGAATGTTGTTGGGTCTGGCTTGTTGTAGTTATGCGAGTGTAACGGCTTTATTGTTTTTCTGAAGATGTGGTGCGTAACGAAATAGGTGTTTATGAAAGTTTGATGAAAATTGCAGTATTTTTTGGGACACCATGCTGTTTTTTTACCTTTAATAGTAGAGGGGATTTTTCGGAGACGCCTGAAAATTTGATGAAAATTCAAGAAAAATGTGGTACACCTACACGATTTTTCGGCGTATAAAAGTGAGAAGACTATTTACATACCGCCTAAGCGGATGGCTGCAGAGTGCGGATTTTAAATTAAGGAGGTGTTCGCCATGAAAGCTGACCGAACGAATTGTTCTGTCAGGTTAGAAGCACAAGGGAATCGAAATTCCGTTTATAAAAATCTGATGAAATATCAAAAATTAAGGTTAGCACCTGCCCGATTTTTTTCCTTTAATATTAGAGGGATAAAATTTATTTGTAAATTTTCTGCAAAACACCCAATAAAATAGCCACAAAAATGACAGTGTATGCAGAACTCAAAGGAACAGCAATCTGCTGAACTGAAAGTGGCAAAGAAAAAGCTCGCCCAATCGGAAAAGCGAATTGCCGAACTGGACAAGCTGTTTACAAGGCTTTACGAGGATAACGTGTGCGGTAAGATTTCTGATGAGCGTTTCAAAACGATGTCTGAAGGCTACGAAAAGGAACAGCGTGAGCTTCGTCAAATTGTTTCTGAACTCTCCGTTTTCGTCGAAGAAAGGGAGCAAAAAGCTACCGACACAGCACAGTTTATTGCGGTTGTCAGGAAGTATTCTGAGATTAAAAAGCTCACTCCCGAAATTATGCACGAATTTATTGAAAAAATTGTCGTACACGCACCTGACAAGTCAAGCGGTCACAGAACACAGCGAATTGATATTTATTTTCGCTTCAATGTTGCTGTTGCAACTGTTACTGCTGACAGGTCGGTTTACGAGAAAAAGAGAAAGGCTGCGTAGCACTTTGCTACGCAACCTTTCGGTACATACGATAAAACTTCTTTATCGACCCCGTCCTTATGGCGGGGCATTTTCATTTTAGGAGGTAAAAACGGATGGAAGAACAAAGACTGTGCAGCCATTGCGGCTGTATCCTGGAAGAATCAGAAGGAATCGAGCTGGACGATGAACTCTTATGCGATGACTGTGCGGACGAGCACACGGTCACCTGCGATCATTGCGGTGAACGGATCTGGGCAACCGATTCGATCTGCGATGAACGCACGACGCTTTGTCCTTGCTGCTTTGATGACCACTACCGCCGCTGCGAAGGCTGCGGGCGCATTCTACATGATGACGATGTGCTGTGGCACAACGATCTGCCGTACTGTGCATACTGTTATGACCGTCTGGATACGGAAATCGAGGAGTACGGCTATAAGCCGGATCCGATCTATTATGGCGATGGTACGCGCTTTTTCGGCGTAGAACTGGAGATTGACGGCGCAGGAAAAGACGATGAGAGCGCAGCCAGAATCAAGAAGCAGACGAACATTCGCTGCGAACATATCTACTGCAAGAGCGACGGCAGCCTTGACGATGGATTTGAGATTGTCACGCACCCGATGACGCTTGATTATCATATGGGATGTATGTACTGGGCAGATGTTTTGCAGGAGGCAGTCCATCTCGGCTACCGTTCGCACATGACCAATACCTGCGGACTCCATGTGCATGTCAACCGCGATGCATTTGGAGAAACCCGTGAGGAGCAGGAGAAAGTGATAGAGCGCATCCTGTTCTTCACGGAGCTGCATTGGAACGAACTGTTCACCTTTTCAAGACGCAGCCCTTACAGCATGAACCGGTGGGCAGCGCGGTACGGCATCGAGAAAACAGGAAAGCAGATTTTCGACAAGGCGAAGAAAGGCAACGTCGGCAGATACGCTGCGATCAATCTGTGTCCGTACCACACGATCGAGTTCCGGCTGTTCCGGGGAACACTCAAACTGAATACGCTCTACGTCACGCTGCAGTTAGTCAACAAAATCTGCGATGTGGCTTTATTTATGTCCGAGGATGAGATAGCGCAAAAATCATGGCGTGATTTTGTATTGACAATCACTGAAGCCGAGCTGCTCCAGTATTTGAAAGAGCGGCAGCTGTATGTGAACGACGAAGTAGAAACGGAGGAGGACTTATAATGAAGCACTTTATCAACCCGCACAAATCAAATATAGCAAGCGGAAACGCCAAAGTCGGCGGCATCTGGTTTGCGATTCAGATTATCGGGTATCTGATCCGCATGATTTTGAAGGTAACAGACGACAAATCGCCGTGGGAAAGGAAGGATTGAATATGTGCGCATTGTTTGGCTACTTGGATTACGGCAAGCGCGTGCCTTGGAAGATTTTGCAAAAAATGGTACAGGCATTGGCGAATGCATCGGAAGTGCGGGGACATCATGCTGCCGGCATTTCTTACAACCATGATGATTGCCTGACGATCTTCAAGCGCCCGA
>JAZNTW010000039.1:0-1654 GCA_045591925.1 Oscillospiraceae bacterium | reverse complement strand
GCAAAACATCTCTTTCTCTCGTTACTCAGGCTCAGTACGGGCGTATCAGCAAGAAAAAACTCATGTTTAAAGCTGCCCTTGACCCTTCTGTCCTCCTCGATATCCTTTTCTTTCCTAAAAAGTAAATGCTGTTGCCGTGTTTAAGTTCCACGCGACTATTGCAATTTCATTGAGAATATGCTATAATGAAAAAGTATGTATAAATTTCAGGAACGGAGCGTAACATGATTTATCAAAATATATTGGACGCCATGGGTCACACGCCCATGATTAAGCTCAATCGCATGGTCAAGCCCGGCAGCGCACAGATTCTCGTCAAGTTTGAGGGTCTCAATGTCGGCGGCTCGATCAAAACGCGGACTGCCTATAATATGATCCGGAAAGCCGAAAAGGAAGGCAAGCTCAATGCCGATACCATCATCGTTGAGCCGACCAGCGGCAATCAGGGCATCGGTCTTGCACTGGTCGGTGCGGTTCGCGGTTATCAGACGATTATTATTATGCCAGATTCCGTCAGCGAGGAGCGTCGCAAGCTCGTTGAACACTACGGCGCAAAGGTGATTCTTATTCACGATGACGGCGATATCGGCAAGTGTATTCAGAAATGTCTCGATACTGCGCTCGAAATGCAGGCTGCCGATCCGCGCGTGTTTGTTCCGCAGCAGTTCGAAAATCCCAACAACACTGCCGCACACAAATACTACACCGCGCTCGAAATCCTCGAACAGACCGCCTGCCCGATTGACGGCTTCTGCTCCGGCATCGGCACCGGCGGCACCATCACTGGCATCGGTGAAACCCTCAAATCTCAGAATCCCGATATGGCAATCTGGGCGGTCGAGCCGGAACACGCCGCGATTCTCGCCGGCGGCACGATCGGCACGCATCTGCAAATGGGTATCGGTGACGGCATCATCCCGTCCATCTTAAATCGCAGCATTTACGACCATATCCACATTGTCACCGATGAGGACGCAATCAAAACCGCACAGCAGCTAGCGTCCTTGGAGGGCATCATGTGCGGCATATCCAGTGGTACGAATGTCGCCGCCGCGCTCAAGCTCGCTGAAGAACTCGGTGAGGGCAAAACGGTCGTCACCATTCTCCCCGATACCGCCGAGCGTTACTTCTCGACACCGCTCTTTAACCATTTTTAAACGGCAGGTATTTCAAGGCAACACCGCGCAAAGCCCGCCTTACGGCTTGGCGGTGCAGATACGCAGTCAGATTTTCCGCCATCTTGCACAGAAATTCCCCTCGCCCTGCGCGGAGTACGAATGCGAGAGGGACAACCCAAGAAAGAGGGGAGTCGTCGCTGCGCTCCGGTCTCCCCTCTGCTGACTTGAATTTACTTTTACTGCGCAGCGGAGAGTAGTTTATTTTGCGAATTTGCAATTAGGGAGAAATGGGGACTCGTCCCCAGAACCCATTTTTTGTGAATGCAGCCCCAAAATAAAAGTTTTGATCAAACTTTTTCAAAAGTTTGCGTGAGTCCTACGGTATTGCTTCGCAAACCGTGGCGGAGCCTTGGTCGCTCACCGCAGTGAGCGAAACACTCTTAGCCTTGATAAGAGTTCGCGGGCTTGGGTGCCTACGATAGAGGCACCCATTCTGAATCGCATCGCGGCAGCGATGCTACTTTATAATAAAGGCA
>JAZNTW010000038.1:0-6416 GCA_045591925.1 Oscillospiraceae bacterium | reverse complement strand
CACCCAAGCCCGCGAACTCTTATCAAGGCTAAGAGTGTTTCGCACTCTGCGGAGTGCGCCGGGGGCTTTGCCCCTCGACCTAGCAAGTTTTAAAAAAACTTGATCAAAACTTTTATTTTGGGGCTGCATTTACAAAAATGGTGTCTGGGGACGAGTCCCCTTCCCCCCTAATTGCAAAGCCGCGAAATAAACTGCTCGCCGCAATGCAATAAAAGAAAATTCTACTAGAGTTAGGAAAGAGAGAGCGCGAGAGGGAAAACCTAAGAGAGAGGGGAGACCGGAGCGCGGCGACGATTCCCCACGTTCTTGGGTTGTCCTTTTCGCATTCACGCATGAAATTTCTATGCAAGATAGCGGAAAATATGCAAGCGGATTGTGTGCCAAGCCGCAAGGCGTGATTGATTCAGTGGTTCCCTAGCGGAACGGGTATTATGCCTCCGGACTTGCCAGAAGCGTGCCGATATAGTTTCTTCTGTTATCGGAAATGCTCGTTAATGCGCCGGTTTCGTCCCATACGACCGTGATGACATACGAAACGACCTCGTCCGTATCGCCATCCTCATAGCAGTAACGATATTCGCGCAGCTCGGTTTTTCCCTGTAAATACTGGATTCTGTATGGCTCAAGTCCCAGCAGCGTTTCGACTTCCTCGGAGGTTGCGCCGGTTTTGATTTGGTAGGGGTCGAGGTATGCCTTGCGCTCCGTGCCGAACACATTCTTTTCGAGCAGCTCATAGTTATAGTAGGTCACATTGGTCAGCTCGTTCGCTTCGGTGTTGAGGAAGATTGCCCATTCCGGCAGCTTGATGCCCTGAATCCGGCAGCTCTTGCCGCTCTCGGTGATCGCCTGATAGGAGGCGTAGAGATTATTGAGCGTCGAATAGGAGGAGCGCTGGTTGAGCGTGGTACCGGAAGCCTTTTGCACAGAGCTGATCTGCTTGCCGATGTTGTCCGCGAGCTTTCTGGCATAGCGCTGACCGTCGTTGCGGCGGTGCTGAATGAAAATGAAAATCACCACTGCCAGTATGAGAATCAGCAGAATTGCGAGTGTGATGAGGACGCGCTTGCGCTTGATATGATTGCGCTTGACGGTTTTCTTTTTCTTCACCTGCTCCGGCTCCAGAATTTCAAAGGGATTATTCGGCTCTGTACCGTTTGCAAGACCCTCATCAAAATAATTGTTGATGGAGAGATCGGCGTTTTTTTCTTTCCCTGCCATATTCAAAACTTCCTTTCTGCGTAAGATTTGAGATGTTGAAAAAAATCAGAATGAAATCAGACCGCGGTCGAGCATCGACTGTGCGGCGGTCAGGATACCGAGCTTGCCGCTGCCATAGGTGATGCCGCCCTGCAAATAGACCGCATACGGATCGCGCATCGGGCCATCTGCGGAAAGCTCGATGGACGCGCCGCCGGTGAACGTGCCGGCAGCCATGATGACCTTGCTCTCGTAGCCGGGCATATCCCAAGCCTCCGGCGTGACGTAGGAATCGACCGGCGAGCCTGCCTGAATGCCGGCGCAGAATGCCTCCATCGCTTCCGGGGCGCGCAGCTGAAGCACGGTGATGATATCGCTTGCGGTCTGACCCTCTGCCGGCAGACAATCAAAGCCGAGTCTGCGGAACAGCGACGCTGCAAACGCACCGGTTTTCCGCGCATTTGCAACGACTTCGGGTGCCATGAACAAGCCAAGATACATCGAACGGCACTGGTTCAGCGAGCAGCCGACCTCCTTGCCCATGCCAACGCAGGTCAGACGGTAGGCGCATTGCTCGACCAGCGCGGCTTTTCCGGCAATGTAGCCGCCGGTTTCCGCGATGCCGCCGCCGGGGTTTTTGATGAGCGAACCGATGATGAGGTCAGCGCCTGCGTCGGTCGGTTCGTCGTATTCGACAAATTCACCGTAGCAATTATCGACCATGACAACCGCTTCGGGGTTCGTTGTGCGTGTCAGCTCGACGATTTTACGGATATCGGCAATCGTCAGCGCAGGACGGAGCGAATAGCCGCGCGAACGCTGTAAATAGACGACTTTTGCGCCGCGGACAGCCTCCGGAATCGCGTCATAATCGGGCGTGCCGTCGACTTTCAAATCGACCTGCCGATAGTGTACGCCGTAATCTGCGAGCGAGCCGCAGCCCTTGCCGCGGATGCCGATGACCTCCTCCAAGGTGTCGTACGGCGCACCCGTGACGGAAACCATCGTATCACCCATGCGCAAAACGCCGAATAATGCGGTCGAGAGCGCGTGGGTGCCGGAAACGAAATGGTGCCGGACGAGCGCGTCCTCGGTATGAAAGACCGCCGCCCAGACCTTGTCGAGCGTGTCTCTGCCGACGTCGTCGTAGCCGTAGCCGTTCGCGCCGGCAAAGCAGGCAGCCGAGACTCTGTGCTGCTGAAATGCGCGCAGAACCTTTGCACTGCCGTGCTGAGAGATGCGGTCGATTTCGTTGAATTGTGCGGATGCAGCTTCCTCGGCAGCCTGTGCCGCTTCGAGCAGCCGCGTATCAAAATCAAAAACAGATTGCATGATTTCTCCTTATTTTATACAAATATACGTTTTCTATGCAGCAATATCGTTATAGAATACCCTTGCCGCCGTCCGGCTCTGCCTCGTGCAGACGTTCCAGTACAAATTCCGATTCGAGCAGGGTGAAACCAATTTCCTCATAAAAACTCTTGCGGATATCGAGCGCGTAGAGGATACCGGTTTTGCCGCGTGCTTCGAGGTCATTGGCGATCCAGTGCAGAAAATCGCGTGCATAGCCCTTGCCGCGCGCCGCGGTTTTGGTTGCGACTTGCCCAATCAGAACCTGATCGCCGTAATCGTAAATCGCAGTCGCCGCCGTGACATTATAATAGGTAAAGCACTGCCGCAGACCACGCCGCACCATATGCGAGGTGTCGGTCAGCCAGATGTCGTAGGCGATGAGATTCGGAAAGCCCTCCGAGAGGATTTCATAGACGTCATCGAGCTTCGGGGCGCGGTTGACTTGCTCTGGGTCAAACAGCGGTGAGATGCCGCCGGGTTCGAGCCGGAACACCGAGCGCGCAAGGCGCTGATAGTCGCTGAGCGAAAGCCCCAAAAGCAACGATTGTGCGCCCTCGATGCGGAAGGGCTGGTGCATCCGAATGAAAATCGAAAGCTCCTCTGCTGCCGCAATATCGTTAGAAAAATCCGCTTGTGAACTGATCAGCAGCGTGCTGTTCTGGAGCATCAGCCATCCGGTTTTATCCTGTGAACGAATCCGGAAAAACCTGCAAAAGCTGTATTTTGTGCCGTATGCGACCAGATTGCAGAGAATTTTTCTGCCGTAGTGACAAACGGCAAGCGAACGCCGGTCGATTTCGGATGGGCGTTTGAGTTCAGTAATCAAAGCGATTCCTCCTGCAATGCGGAAACCAACGCAAATGCGAGTGTTTCACAGGCTTCCGCATCCGATTCCCAAATGACCGAAAGCGGACTGTGCAGATAGCGGCAGGGGACGCTCACCGCAAGCACCCTCGCACCGCGGCCGGCAGACTGGATCGCACCGGCGTCGTTGCCGCCGGCGATTTTGGTCTTGGTCTGCCACGGGATGTCCCGCGCTTCACAGAGCGAAACCGCCAGGTCGTAGAGCGCCTTGTCGTAGATGGTTCTGCCGTCCATGAAGGAGATGACCGCGCCTTTTCCGAGGTCACAGCAGCGGTCTGCGGCGTCTGTACCGTTGAATTCAGCGGTGGTCGCCTCGAATACGATCGCGATATCGGGGTCAAGCTGTGCAGCCGCAACGCCTGCGCCGCGCAGTCCGACCTCCTCCTGCACCACAAACGCAAAATCGGTATCATACGGCAAATCCGATTGGAGCAGTTCCAGCAGCAGCGCGCAGCCAAAGCGGTCGTCGATCGCCTTGCTCATCAGCGAGCCGTCGCCCAGCTCCATCGGTTCTCCGCAAAAATAAATGATGTCGCCGCGTCGAACCTGCGCTTCAGCAGCGTCCTTGGAGCCTGCGCCGATGTCGCAGCAGAGACTGTGGAGCGATGCCGGCTTGTTTTTTTCGTCCTTTGAGAGCAGATGCACCGGCTTGCAGCCAATCACGCCGGCAATGCGCTTGTCACCGACCTGCACCTGCCGACCGATGACAGCCGATGCGGAAACGCCGCCGACCGCGTCAAAGGCGAGTGTGCCGTCTGCGTGGATATCGGTGATCATGAGCGCAACTTCGTCCATATGCGCAGAGAGCATCACCTTACGTTTTGCAGTAGCTGCGCCCTTTTTCTGTACGAGAATATTGCCGAGCCGATCGACCGTGACAGCGTCCTCCGGCAGGTTCATGGCTTTCAGCGCGTCGAGAATATATGCGCGGATTTCGTGTTCTCTGCCGGATGTGCCGCAGAGCGCGCAGAGTTCCTTGAAAATTTTACGGTTCATATTTGTCCGCACCTCCCTGCAAATGCCGCAAGCAGCTGTGCGGTCAGCTCAACATCTCGTGTATCAATGACCTCGACCGGCGTGTGCATATAGCGCAGCGGAATCGAGACGGTTCCTGCGCGGCAGCCGTTGGGCGCGAGCGCGAGGGAATCCGCGTCCGTACCCGTCGCTTCGGGCATGACTTCGATCTGATAGGGGATTTTGGAGTTTATTGCGGTAACAATCAACGCGTCGGACAGCTCCGGATTCAGCACCGACGAGATGCCGATGGCAGGGCCGCCGCCGAGGCGATAGGTCTCCTGCTCCGAGTCGCCGTGTGCGCGTCCAAAGGTTACGTCCACCGCGATGGCGTAATCGGGACGTTCTGCGAATGCGGCGCGCTTTGCACCACGGCCGCCGCGCTCCTCCTGTCCGACAAATGCAAAAATAACGTTGCAGGGGAGATGTTCCATCTTGCTGATTTGCTCTGCGGCGAGAATCAGACTTGCCGCGCCGCAGCGGTCATCGAGTGCGGAGCCGGTCATGCAAAAATCGAGCAGGGGACGGCATTTTGTGGCAAAATAGACGGCGTCACCGCGCGCGACCTTGCCTGCAAGCGCCTCTGCGGATGAAAAGCCGAGGTCAACATAGAGCTGAGAATCGTCCGGCACAGCCTGTTCGCCCTTCATCAGATGGGGCGGCATGATCGGAATCACGCCCGAAAGCGTTTCCTTGCCGCAGACCGTCACGGGCTGACCGAGCAGCAAACGATGGTCGATGCCGCCGACCGAGCCGATTTTGAGGAAGCCCTCCGGCGTGATGTCGGTGACGAGGAAGCCGACCTGATCGAGATGCGCACAGAGCATCAGCGTAGGCTTGTCGGCGTCGTGACCGATTTTTGCGATGATATTGCCATCGTCGCAGCGGACATCAGATGCAAAGGGACGGATGCGTTCGGCAATCTCTGCTGCAACGTCCGCTTCTCTGCCGGAGAGTCCGCGCAGGTCGCTGAGCGCCGCAATGATATCATATGAAGAATCCAAAGCGGAGTCCTCCTTTTTGCTAGTAAAATCGAGGAAAAGGGGGTGCAGCTTGCCGTGGGGCGCAGTGGGAAAAGATGGAGAAAATTGCGGTTGTATGGGTTCTCCCGTGGCACTGCTTGTATGTCGGACAAGCGAAACCTTTTCAGTTTATATTATACCAGAAACCGGCTGAAAAAGCAAGTGGTTTTCACAAAGCCTCAGCGAATTTTCGCCGTGCTGTCACCGAGCCGGAGTGGGTGCGCAGGGGAGAGTTAGATTGTTAATTTCAGGCAATACCGCACAGAGCTGGTGGTGACATATATACAAATAGGGGCATTGCAAGTGCAGTGTCCGTTTTTTTTGTATTTATATTTGATTTCGCGCTTCGCGCGACGAAGGGGCTGCGCCCCCTCGACCCCCAGATGTGCTGCACTCGCATCCCCCTTTCCCCTAAAAAATTCAAGTCAGCAGAGGGGAGACCGAAGCGCGCGACGATTCCTCTCGTTCTTGGGTTGTCCCTTTCGCATTCGTGCTCCGAGCATTCCCATTCCCCCTTATTTGCAAAGCCGCAAAATAAACTACTCTCCGCTGCGCAATAAAAGTAAATTCAACTCAGCAGAGGGGAGAGAGTTAGGAAAGAGAGAGCGCGAGAGGGAAAACCTAAGAGAGAGGGGAGACCGGAGCGCAGCGACGACTCCCCTCTTTCTTGGGTTGTCCCTCTCACATTCGTACTCCGCGCAGTGCGAGGGGAGAACCCCAAGAGGAAAGGGGGAAACTCGCTTCACTCGCATTCCCCCTTTCCCCTTAAGGTTTTCCCCTCGCGCTCCCCTTTCCTGATTCCCATTCCCCCTTAATTGCAAAGCCGCGAAATAAACTACTCTCCGCTTAAAAATATTTATAGATGAAGTTGTACGGAAACGTGCAACTTTTTGATGGTTTGGAAGTCGTTTACAGAGGGGGAGACCGGAAAAAAATTTCCTATCTGACAGGAAAAAGATTTCCTCT
>JAZNTW010000037.1:0-13913 GCA_045591925.1 Oscillospiraceae bacterium | reverse complement strand
TCCGTTCCTCCTGTGTCTAATTTAGTCCAGCTTGCTCCATAGACTGATTTAGTCATTCTCATTTGATCTATGGACTTGCTTAGACTCTATTATACAACACATTTGGGGGATATGGTAGACGAGGGGTTATTTGACGCTTACGCATTTTGCGCGGTAACATGGTATAATGTAGAGAACCTAAAAAATGGAGTGGTGTAAAATGAGTATTTTGAATGTTGAACACGTGACGCACGGTTTTGGCGCGCGGCAAATTCTGAATGACGCATCGTTTCGATTGCTCAAGGGTGAGCATATCGGTCTGATTGGTGCAAATGGCGAGGGCAAATCCACATTCCTGAACATTATTACAGGAAAATTGATGCCGGATGAGGGCAAGGTGGAGTGGTGCCGCCATATTACAACGGGTTATCTCGATCAGTTCACTGTATTGCAAAAGGGCAAAACCATTCGCGAGGTATTACAGGAAGCGTTTCTGCATCTATCGGAATTGGAAGCCGAAATGATTGCGATGTATGAAAAAATGGCGGACTGCTCCGAGGAAGAAACTGCTGCTCTGATGGATGAGGTTGGCGAGATTCAAAGCATTCTCGATTATAGCGGCTATTATACGATTGACGCAAAAATCTCCGAATACGCAAACGGTCTTGGCTTGAACGAGATCGGGCTTGATCGGGATGTTTCGGAGCTGTCCGGCGGTCAGCGCGCCAAGGTTCTGCTTGCAAAGGTGCTGCTGGAAAATCCGATGATTCTGATTCTCGATGAGCCGACCAATTTCCTTGATGAAAACCATATCGTATGGCTGACGAACTTTTTGCAGAATTACGAAAATGCGTTTATTTTAGTTTCACACGACATTCCGTTCCTGAATAGCGTCATCAATGTTGTGTATCATGTGGAAAATGCGGTTATGACGCGCTATACCGGCGACTACGACAATTTCGTTCGGATGTATGAGCTGAAAAAGCGTCAGACAGAGATTGCGTTTGAAAAGCAGCAGAAGGAAATCGCGGAGCTGGAAACATTTATCGCGAAGAATAAGGCGCGTGTTGCGACAACCAATATGGCGAAATCTCGTCAGAAGAAGCTGGATAAGATGGAGAAAATCACGCTGACGCGTGAAAAACCGAAGCCTGTATTTGTGTTCCGAAAGTCCAGAACGCCCGGCAGGGTTGTGATCGAATGCAATGACCTCGTACTGGGATACGATGCGCCGCTGACAAAGCAGGTTTCCATCAAGGTGGAGCAGGGACAGAAAATTGCAATCCGCGGCGTGAACGGCATCGGAAAATCAACACTGCTGAAAACATTGTTGAAGCTGATCCCACCGGTTTCCGGAACGGTTGCGCACGATCAATTTGTGGACGCCGGCTATTTTGAACAGGAAGCGGAATCAGGCTCCGAAACACCGCTGCAAGTGATCTGGGATGAATTCCCCTCGATGACCAATGCAGAGGTGCGCGGTGCGCTTGCACAGTGCGGTTTGACGACAGAGCAGATTTCATCGCAGATGAAAGTGCTGTCCGGTGGAGAGAATGCAAAGGTGCGGCTTTGCAGAATCATGCTGCGCGAAATCAACCTGCTCGTACTGGATGAGCCGACCAACCATCTGGATCAGGACGCCAAGGAAGCACTGAAAAAAGCGCTTCAGGATTATAAAGGCACGGTGCTGATTGTGAGCCACGAGCCGGATTTTTATATGGATGTTGCAGATATTGTCTGGAATATCGAGGAGTGGTCAACGAAAATTATCTGATGGCTCACGCATCGAATGACAGATTAAACAGCTTCACACCCGATTGTGTTCGGATGTGGGGCTGTTTTGCTCATTTTGCCAAGTCGTCATTTCAAATAGCAGGCAACCTTTTTCTGCATACGCAGAGCAGCACAAATGTCCGGCAGCAATAGCATCCATATGCAAATAAAATGTTTTTTAAGCAAATACGTGTGTTTTATCTGCAAAAGGCTGAATCTGCCGAAAATATGACCACCTATGAAAAACAAAGAAATCCGGAGAAAAATGGAGAGATTGCCGTAATTTGTTAAATTCTGATTCTGACGGCATTTTCTTGCGGTTTGTATTGCTCCTTGAAATATGATATGATAATTGTATCAAGTAATTACTAGTAACTTGAATATAACAATCATCTATGAAATGGAGAATAAAAAATTATGAAAAAAAGAATTACAATCTGGTGCGTGTCGATGCTCAGTGCCGCTTTTCTGGTGAATTTGGTGGGCACCCTCTTTAGCAGATTTGTCTGTTACAATGTACCCCCGATGATAGGCTATGTCAATAAATGTGATGCAATGTTCCATCCGCAGCCGACAATGGATGATCCTGAGTACACGCAGCTGGGGGCATTGGCGATGCGCGCGGTTTTGGATGATATGCACATCGGAAGAAATGTGAATTCGCTTTGTTCCGAAATGTTTGTTGACGTGTCGTTTGACCAGTCGTATATCTTCATGGAAAATGATACCATGTCTCCCCTCTCGAAAGATAGCTTTGAGATCGTCTATGAGGAAACGGAAGCCGGAACAGATTACATGAAGCACGCATGGGGCGTTGTCCGGATGCGGGAATTCTGTAAGCTGGATGAGGCGAAAGCGCTCTACGACGAACTTTCGGAGCATCCGGATGCCTATGTCCGGCTTGATGCTTATACCGTCGAAGACTTCGTCTACACACCGGCAAAGGTCACGCTGACGGACGGTAATGGTACGGAATATGGAACATTTGAATTCCCGGTGGAGGGCGAGCTTCAGCAGGCGGAGAACCTCTATCTCTATAACGGCAGGGATCTCAATTTCTCGGATAAACTGTGGCAAGCACCGGAAGACAACAGTGTTTGGGCTTCAATGCAAACTGCATATCTCGGTGAGAGATACGTTGACCGTCTTGCAAATAAGTATGCTGCAAAGCCGGATCCCGGCCCGGATGCGCCTTGCCCGAAGCGTATATACGGCATCGGACAGTATGCTGAGGTGTTTACGAATACCTCGGATGACGGAACATATCGCGGCGTTTTTGTACATACCTGCGATTACCGTAAGAGCCTGTTTGTCTGGACGGCGGTTTTGTGCATCCCGATTTCACTTGCCTGCTTCCTGCCAAAATCTAAGAATCGTAAGCCGGAATCGGAGAGCAACTGATACGGCTGACTACAGCTTAAAATGCGCTTCTGAGATTCAATATTTTTATTTGCATAAATTCTCATAATCAGCAAAGAATACCTCCATGGCGAAAAAGCTATGGAGGTATTCTGATATGAAAGCAACCGGTATTGTAAGAAGAATTGACGACCTTGGCAGAGTTGTGATCCCGAAAGAAATTCGCAGAACTATGCGGATCAGGGAAGGCGATCCACTGGAAATTTACACGAGTCCGGAGGGGGAAGTTGTGTTCCGAAAATACTCCGTACTCGGTGAGATGAGCGAAAACGCGGCGCAGGTTGCGGAGATTATGCAGCGGCTTGCGGGCTGCGGCGTTCTCATATTTGACCGCGATCATGTCATTGCGGTTTCCGGTACGCAGAAAAAGGAGTTTTCGGAGCGGCGCGTTTCGCAGGAATTGGAAGCGTTGATGGAAAACCGTCGTGCTTATTATGCGGCAGAGCGCGACAGTACGCATCTGCGGCCGGCGGCGGATTTGCAGCGAACCGCATTTGCCGCGATGCCGATTTTGACGGCAGGGGATGTGACGGGCGCTGTGACGTTTCTGGATGCACCGGAGCCGGACGCCAAATCAGTTCCGAGCGATTTGCAGCGTTCCCTGATTTCGGCGGCGGCGCAATTTCTTGGGAGACAAATGGAATCATAAAACAGGAGAAATACACATTTGCTCCCGTTTTTACGCGATGAAAGCATTCAGCCGCCGACTCGGTTTGGGTCAGCGGCTGAATGTTTATTGTTATCGGATTACATAGTTTCGCCGGGCAAAATACCGCCCGTTTCAAAGAACAGCTTTTCGATTGCGAGTGTGCAGCCCGCGCGATAAGCCTCTTTTCCGTCAATGCGGCTGAAACGAATCTGGATCGGGTTTTGATCGCCGCTGAGTGCGCGGACTTCGGCTTCCAATGTGTCGCATGACTTCTTGGAAAGATGGAAGCACTGCAAGGTTGCGCAGTTGACATTGCTTCCGGTGCAGAGATTGTAAATCAGGATTGCAAGATTGTGCAATGCCTGTTCATAAATCTTTGCGGCTTGCGATTCGCCTGCGTCATATTCTTTGATAACCTGCTCCATCGTCATGGTTTGACCGGTTTCCGCTTGAATCTTGTTCAAAATTGCGGTGCAGGTCAATTCTGCATGAACAGAGCCATCCGGATAGCCCTCGCAGGATGCACCGTTTGGAACGGCAATCATGCGGTCAACGACAGAGGTATCGCGGGTGAATCCGCCAATCAGCTCATTGCCGAGAACCGCGGCGCAGTGATACTTCTCTCCGGCGTAAATCAGAACCTGATTGGTTGTGGTCGGGTCTGCGTAATCAACGCCGGCAAGCGTGTAGAGACTGATTGCATTTTCGGCAAGCACGGGCAGACTCAGTTCCATTTCGAGCAGATAACAGAGCTTTGCAAATGAGACCTTGCCATCCTTGAATTCTGCGCGGAGCAGCTCCAAGCGTGCCGGAACGATGCCGACACCCAGACCGAGTACCTGCCGTGTGGTGAGCGAATGCTTCTTCATCAGCTCGCGGCAGCTTGAGACGATAAATGTCACGAGCTCCTCGGTTTTCACATCATTGTCAAATGGCAGATAGCAGTTGTCGATGGCTGCGCCCGAAAGATCAGAAAGACCGACACTGAGTTCATGTTCATTGACAATAGCGCCGAGTACATATCTGAAATTGGGGTTAATGCGGATCATGGTTTTCTTTCTGCCCTTATGTCTGGGCGCATCCGCATTTTCGACAGGAGAACCATTCATATCCTCTAAGATATTCTGCGCGATCATCTGGTTTGTGATGATTGTAACAGCGGCGCGCGTCAGGGAAAGCTGTGCCGCAATATCGACACGCGCGAGCATTCCTGCCTGTCTGATTGAGAGTAGAATCTGTCTGCGGTTTCTGCGCTTCAGATCGAGCTTACTAATACCCCTTGTATCCATATCAATTTTCCTCACTGTTTTGTTTGGCGATTGTGTTGTCGTTCGAATTTCAGGGAGAACGACTATGCTGAAATCAACATAATCTCGCTCTTGAATTTACACAGCTATTATAATTGCGGAATGTGTATTTCTTGTGAAACATGAGTAAAGATTCTGTAAAAAGAAATATATTGAACTGGTAGTTTTTGAGGAAATACGCCGTTTTTTCCCGTTTGTTATCGGATGCTATACGAATTCCGTGCTGTGAATTGCCGATAGCAAGCTATAAAGCGAGAGGGCGATCGGTACTATATATATAACCAGAAGAATCAGCGCACAGCCGATATAGACGATCCTTTCGGCGACGCGGCCGGCGGCATCACAAACGCGGCTTGGTATTTTTCGGCGCAGCCAATACAGCAGAATCGCGGCGGCAATCGAAATACCGCAGATGATGAGGGCGATTTGCAATCCGGGTGTACGGTATCGCAGAATAACGGTTCCGTTTCCGGCAGGAATCCGGACTGCAAGCTGACAATCGTTGACGCGATAGACCTCGGTGGGTTCACCGTTAATTTCGGCAGAAAATCCCTTGTTATAGGTTGCGGCAAGCACCATTGTTTGCGGATGGTCGGTGTGAAATGCAGCCGAATAGACGCCGTTTTCGTATTGCAGGGCAGTTCCCTCTGTTTGCTGAAATGCTTGTGCCAGCGGTTCTGTTGCAATGCCGAATACGCCGTAGCTTTCACAGACGAAATTATGCTTGACCGTGAGCTTGATGGTGACATATTCCTTTTCGGCTTCACCGAGCATCAGAAAGCCGTTGCTGTTATTTTGCGGATAATCGTTTGAGATTGGCTTGCCGTTGCAGAGGATGGCTGCTGCGCCGTTTTGTTCATTGGAAAGGTCTGTTCCGGTTTGGGCGTATAGGTCAAAATAAAGCGCCTGATGTTCAGGGATGAACAAAGAATAGAAAATCTCTCCGGGGAGTTCCGGATCAATCAGTGCGCATACGGTGTTGCCTTGACTGTTTGTTGTCAGCGTCACATTGTTCAGAGAAGTCGGCGCATATTCTGTCAGGATGTCCGCACTGCCGCCGATTTGCTTTGCAAGTGCTTTTTGAACGTCAATGCGGCTGCCTTGCGGCAGTTCAGCAATTTCCTCCGGGGTCTGGTCGGTGTAATGTGCAGCCGGAATTTGCATGGTGCTTTGTGCAATGGAGAGCGCACCGACTGTCCGGCACAGCGTTGTCCATGATGGAAAATCTGCCTGTACACCAAGCAGATATTGCACATTCCAGAATGCGTCCGAAAGCACGGTCCCACCGGTGGAGGAAACCTCCATCCAATAGGAGCTGTAGCCAAACCGCTTGACCCCTTGCAGGAAATCTTCGCTGGTGAGTGAGGTGTAATGCGCGAGCGACGGATATCCGAGTGCGCCGAGCATATTGGCGTGCGCATATTTTTTGGTCATCCGGATTCTTGCGGTGGGGTCATCCGGTTCGACTGCATTTTCTGCCTGCATGGTTTGCGTATAGAGTAGGTCATCATTGGCTGCGCAGCCGATATAGTTATCGAAATGAAATGCAAATTCGCATAAAAACAATGCGGCAAGCAATCTGGTGCAGACGCGCGCGGAGAGAAGATTGTTCTGCCGGAACCATATGATAACGAGATAGGCAGCAGCAAGCAGCGACATCAAAATCAGGAGCAGTGCCATATTTTGCTTGCTGACCCAGAGCGTTGAGAAATAGGAATAGAGATGCTGACCTTGCGTGAAATACAGAATGAGCGCACAGGCTATGACCGCTGTGAAGCTGACAACAATCGTGATGCAGACAGCAGTCTTTGAGATGACGGCGGTTTTGTCTTTTTCATATTGAACAGAAAGCTGTTTGCCGGCAAGCGTCAGCATCAGCAGAATCGGAATCATGCCCCAGCGCAGCGGAAACGCCTGGTAGCTGCCGCCGTGCCACATTGTATTGATCGGGTCGAGGATGACAGCGGCTGCCAGCAGCAGAAAAATAAGGCGGTCACGTTTTCTGGAGGAGATACGGGGCGAGTGCTTCTGCCACAGACCAATCAGCGCACTGAACCCGATGGCGGTACAGCCAAGCAGACAAATTTTGTCGCCGGTATGGTGCAGCGGAGCCGTGTGCATCAAAGTATAGAGAATGCTGTTTCCGCGTGCAGACTGCATGATTTGCAGCAAGCAGGGCAGCCAGACGACAGACGCGATTCCGCCTGCAAACAGGCTTGCCAACAGAAAGCGCAGTGAAACCTTATTGCGCTCGGAAGCCGGAATGGTTGTGCGGATGGAAACTGTCATATATAGTACAATGAAAATGATAACCATATAGCTGATATAAAAGCAGGTTATCATGATGGCAGACAGCGTGAGCAGATAGGGGACGGGGGAGCCGCGCTTCAGCATTCTGCGCATGGAGAACATCAGCAGCGGAATCAGCAGCATGACATCCAGCCACATTAAATTCTGATAATAGAACAGACCGTATCCGGAGCAGCCGTACATCATGCCGAGCAGGATAGCGGCTGCGGCAGAGCAATTACGGATGCGGCTGCGAAACCAGAACGATGCGGTTCCGGCAGCAAGCGACAGCTTCAGGAATACGAGCAGTGTGACAAGCTGATTTGCAGAAATATCCGTTACCAGAATGAGCAGCGAGAACGGATTGCAGAGGAAAAAACAGATAACGGAATAAAAATACATTCCACCGGCATTCAGCGAGGAAAACCAGACGGACTCTCCGTTTTGTACCATCTGCCGGAATTGCAGCAGCAGCGGAACGGCTTGCTGTTCCATATCGCACCAGACTATGCTGTTTGTGCCGCAGGGGAAGATGCCGTAGCACAGATTCATCAGCAGAAACAGCAGAAAGGTGAGTGCAGCACTCAGCAGCGGAACGCCTGCGATTGAACATATTCGCCGCGGCAGGCTGCGCGGTTTTAATTTTAATATAGTATCCATAAATTTATCATATCATATCGGAACTGAAATTGCAAGAAACTTTATAAAATCTTTATAATATTCAAGTAATCATCGCGAATTTACCGCGTAATATGAAAACTAGATGAATATACCGTGGAAATTTCAAGAAATCTTAATCTGTCTGGGACTTGAATCTTCATAAAAGATTTGGTATAATGTGATTACACGACAATCATACATCATTGTAAACAATAAGGAGTGGAGTCAAGATGCTGGAAACAAAGGAATTATGCAAAACGTATAAACCAAAGAAAGGCGTTCCGGTCATGGCGGTCGATCATATATCGCTGCGATTTCCGGAAAAGGGCATGGTGTTTTTGCTGGGTAAATCCGGAAGCGGCAAATCGACCATGCTGAATCTGCTGGGTGGTCTTGATCAATACGATGACGGTGAAATCATTATCAAGGGAATTTCCTCGAAGGATTTCACGCAGCAGCGTTTCGACAGCTACCGGAATACGTATGTTGGCTTTATTTTTCAGGAGTACAACATTCTGGAGGAATTTACCGTAGGCGCAAATATTGCACTTGCACTGGAATTGCAGGGTAAAAGCGCGACGGATGAAGAACTGAACAACATCCTCAAAACCGTTGATCTGGAGGGCTTCGGTGACCGCAAGCCCAACGAGCTTTCCGGCGGTCAGAAGCAGCGAGTTGCGATTGCGCGTGCGCTTGTGAAGAATCCGGAAATCATTATGGCGGACGAACCGACCGGCGCGCTGGATTCCAATACCGGCAGACAGGTTCTCGATACGCTCAAGAAACTGTCAGCGGATAAGCTCGTCATCATCGTATCGCATGACCGCGAATATGCTGAGCAGTATGCAGACCGCATCATTGAGCTTGCGGACGGCAAGGTGATCCGCGACGTGGAAGCACAGCATGACGATACTGCACAGACGGAAAAGACATTGATTTTCCGGTCATCGTCCATTGAAATTCCGGCAGACTACCATTTGACCGAGGAGGATCGGCAGCAGATCAATGCGTATCTCGACCAGCTGAAATCGGGCGCATCCATGGTTTTGCCGAGTCAGGTGCAGAGATTCTGTGATACGGATACGAGTAAAATTCCGGTTCAGGATGGTTCGGATTTCAGCTTGATACAATCAAAGCTCCCGATGAAGAGCGCATTCAAAATCGGATGCAGTAGCCTGAAGCATAAGCGGTTCCGGCTTGTCATGACGATTTTTCTTTCCGTGGTTGCATTTACGCTGTTTGCGTTTGTGGATACCTTTGGCTCATATGACCATATCCGTGCCTGTACGGATTCGCTGATTGACAGCGAGGTGAATTATGTTTCTGTGAATCAGGCAGTCAGACAGAACGCCGGCACGCTCCACGAATGGTGGTCAACGGCCGGATACCGTATTTCGGAAGCGGAGATGGAGCAGCTTCGTCAGGATACGGGCATACCGGTGACGGGATTGTTCCTGAGCCGCGGCGCGGATTACAGCTTTGAAGAACAGTTCGATACGAACTATGAATTCAGCAAGGGCGAGTACACCACGCATTTTACGCATTTCTGCGGCTTTGCGGAGATTACGGAAGAATCTCTGGAGCAGTTGGGCTATAAGCTGGTTGGCGGCAAGCTGCCGGATGGCAAGAAGGATGAAATTGCCGTCAGTACCGCGCTTTGCGATACGTTTGTGAAAGCGGGCTATCGCGTGCCGCCAAAGGCGAATTCAAAAGCCACGCCGAAGCTGAAAAAAATTACCTCGCCGATGGAAATGATCGGTAAGGTCATTCGGCTTATGGATACGGAGTATACGATTACCTGCGTGATCGACACGGGCTTTGATCTGAGCCGCTACGACCGTCTGCTGGAACCGTCCGGAACGGAGGATGCAGCTTTGGGTCTGGTGAACTATTTGCTTTACTCTGAATACGCTATCGGCGCAAACTACAGCATGACCGGTGCGGCGATGGTTGGCGTCGGCAAGGTGCAGGAAATGATTGCCGAAGAACCGGAAATTTTTGAGTCGAGCAGTGGTTTCGTCAATGTGTCCATGGATACGCAGCATACTTCGAAGATGTATGGTCATCACTTTGCGCGGTATCTGACAACGATTGACCGGATTCCTGCGGATGAAGTGGTTTGGACAGATGGCGTGAAAACAGAGCTTGCCGAAAATGAAGTGATTCTCTCGCTGCGTAATTGGAACATTGAGGCGCAGCAGGAGAACTATTATGCACCGCTGGAATCTTTGTTAAAGCTGCAAAACGGCAAAGAGGAATTGACAACAGAAAGCCTGAATGCGCTGCTGGATGAAGTGAATACGAAATGGGACCTCTATTGGGATTACTATTACGGAGACAGCGGCGAATATATGAACGATTCGATCGAGGACATTAAGATTGTCGGCTGCACAAAGCCGAAGGGAAAATATGCAGACGCCATGGTGTGCTCATCGAAACTCGTAGATCTTCTGGTTGAAGATATGGAGGGTGTATACGACAGCGCGGTTGGCCCGATGCCGGAGGGCAGAGAGGCGATCGAGAAGCTTGTACGCTTCTGCAATCCGGAGGATAAGGAAGTCAGTATGCGCTACGAGATGAACCATCCCGTTACCTATGAGCTGGATACGGTCAACACCGTACTCAAGGCACTTGCCAAAGTCTTTTTCTGGATCGGCGTATTCTTCGCCATCTTTGCGGCGCTTCTGCTCGCGAATTTCATTACCACGAGTATTCACTATAAGCGGCAGGAGATTGGTATTCTCCGCGCAATCGGTTCGCGTTCCGCCGATGTGTTCCGCATCTTCTTCTCTGAGAGCTTTGTGATTGCCATGATCAATTTCGTCATCTCGACAATCCTGTGCTGCGTGGGCGTAATTGTCATCAATACCGTTGTGCGCATGGAGCTTGGCGCTCTGATTACAATTCTGCATTTTGGCGTGCGACAGGTCATATTGCTGTTCTTTGTGAGTGTGCTGATTGCTGCCCTTGCGAGCTTCATTCCTGTTTATCGCATTGCTTCGAAGCGTCCGATTGACGCAATTCGCGGCAAATAAGGGGTAAAAGTTTTCCTGACCGTGCCTGTGTGTCGTGTGCCGACAGATGGGCACGGTCTTTTATATGTGCATAGGGTTTTGGTTTTTATTTGTTTAGATAGCGTTTTTTGTTTAAAACAACAGAAAATGTGCCGAATGCTTTCTTTTTTTCATGTTTTCTGGTATGATAATATTATCTATATAGATTGGGAAAGGAGCTTTGGATCATGGCAGGCGGAAATGGATCTGCACCGCGGAAATCCTCCGGCGGTTCAGGAAAAAAATTGAGTAAAAAACAACAGCAGCAAATGAAGCAGCTCGGTGTCATGGCAGGCGTACTGGTCGTTTGTGCTATACTGGTGACTTGGACTGTGCTGCTGATGATGGATCGGTATCAGCAGAATCAGCTGATCACGGAGCAGAATTCGACTGTCGATTTCTTGGAAGTGAGCCGGAACGACGATGATGATCCCGAAGAAACACGGCAGACGACCGTGCCGGAATTTACCGAGCGCACAACAACGGCAACCACCGGTGGAACCGGTACCGAAACATCGACGACCAAGATGACCAATGCGACAGCACCCAAGCGTGTGACTGTGCAGTCGGTGAGCTTCAGCAAGAAAAAAACCACCACAACCAAAGCGAAAACAACGAATCAAACAACGTCGAGCGGTAAAACGACCTCGCAAACGACCACCAATGGAGCAGAGCAGACAACGCAGACGACAGCACAGCAGCTGACGATGGATTCTGCGCCGACTGCGGCTGAAATTCCGTATAATGAATTGCTTGCGCTGTATCTTGGCGCAGAGGCACAGGGAAATGAAGCGTTTTTCGTGGACAGTGCTTCGCCTGCGATCGTACTGCGCGGAGAAAAGGCGTATTATGTGATTTCGGAAGCAGATGACTATAATTTCAGCAATATGTTGGGCGGTACCGGTGACGCGGACGAAAATCCGTGGCAGACCGGAACATCATTCCAGATCAAGCAGTATGAGGATGGCGATCCTTATATCTATTATGCAAGCACCGGTAATGCGTATCAGGTGCTCGGATATTATAATATGAAAACCTGCGATAATGTTTGGGCGCGTCTGCATTATTATCAGGTCGGCGTTGACTGGGAAGTAGAATATCATATCTTCCACGACAAGCTCCTTGAGAGCGCAGACGATGCACGGACGGAGATTTATACAGGCACCTGCGCCGCAGAAGCATTGTATGAATCGGCTGCTGCACTGGATCAGATTGAGGCTTCTCTGAAAAGTCAGGGAATATCTGCCGGTGCATGGAGCGATTATCAGGAGGTTGAAGCGGATCAGCAGCGTGATGCGCTTTGGAGCAAGGCGGGTAATCACAACAAGGGCTTTGCACCGCAGTCCGGAGAGAGCTATGCAGCTGTGTGCGGAACCGGTGATGCAGTGATGTATTCGGAAGCGGATTCGACATCCGCAGCAGCTGCATCATTGCCGGCAGGTACGCTCGTGAGTATTCCTAAAAATGCACTTCCGCTTGGAACGGCAATGGTTTCCGTGCAGGTGAATATAAACGGAACATGGGTGTCCGGATATATGCAGCCGAATCAGCTGATTGCATGGAGCGAATAATATTGTATAATGAAAGTACTTCCGGTTTCTGATCGGAAGTGCTTTTGTATACGTGGCTACCATATGATGTACGCAAGGGCGAGGAGCAGCTTGCGGTCGGCGTGTTCCTGATGGAGCAGCCAGAGCAAGGCGAGCAGCAGAAGTGTCTCTGAATCCATATGCCGGAATCGTTCGCTGATGGCTGAGATTGCGCCTTGGAATGCTGCTTCTTGCGGCGAGGGCGGCGTGGCTTGTGCAGGGGGTGAATCGGGTGACGGACATGGCGGCTCGGTTTTTCGATGCGGATGAGACGAATTGCCGCACATCCACCACATTGGAGTATTGTTTGCCATGCTTTTCCCCCTATTGTGAAGATGCGCCGAACAAATCGTTCAGCATCCCGTTTTCTTGCAGGATGCTGGCTGCTGAATAAAACCGCAGCAGCCGAACCGCTTGATCGGCACGCTTGGCACGCTGTGCGGAGAGATGCGGTTTCAGTGCGAGAATCAGGGTGGCGGTTTCGTCTTGCCGGACGGAGGAGAGTGCCTGCCCGACTGCAAGCAGCTTTACAAAATCGAATGGCGGTTCTTCTTCCGATGCAGGTGGAGGTTCTTTTTCGGGTTTTGGTGCATCCGAGGATGCCGGATCCTGTAACATTCCGGCAAGCTCTGAAAGATTACGCATACTCTCCGGATCGGAGAGCAGCGATTGCAGCTTTTTCGCGAGATCGTCCAAATACGCCGTCTCCTTTCCGGTTGCAGATTAGTTGCCTTTGGTCAATTTTTCGTAGAGTGCTTTTGCTTGTTTGCTGCTGAGAATCTGATTGAGCTTGGATGGATTGGAGAGCGCCTGTTGAAATTTGGTGGCGTCCTGCGGATTCATACCGGCGATTGCGCGGTCAAACTGACCGGATTCCAGCTGCTGACGAAGCGTATCGGGCGGCATATTGAGCTTTTTCCCGACAATCTCCAGCATGGCTTGAAGCTGCGCGTTGTTTTGTGGTCTTTCCATTCGGAATCTCCTTTCGGTTACAGAAAAATATTGTCTGAGAGAGTTTTGATGATTGTGTGAGTTCTTATATATGGTGTGATTTTAAGGCAACACCGCGCAAAGTCCGCCTTACGGCTTGGCGGCACATCTACTTGCATATTTTCCGCCATCTTGCACAGAAATTCCTTGCTGGGCGTCAGCCCAGCGGCGTCATTTCTATACAATCTGACGAAAAATCTGACTG